>DJXH01000059.1:0-1355 GCA_002449665.1 Bacteroidales bacterium UBA7009 | reverse complement strand
GCTGTTTTATAGTGCAAAGTTACAAATTTTGAATGATATACACAACACAATGTCCTATCCAGCGGAGCCCGTCCGTGCTGTTTTATAGTGCAAAGTTACAAATTTTGAATGATATACACAACCGGCGGCGCAGTATCTTTGGGATTGGCTGAGGCTGTTTTATAGTGCAAAGTTACAAATTTTGAATGATATACACAACTCGTTTTTCAGCGTTTTATTTTTCTCCTGGCTGTTTTATAGTGCAAAGTTACAAATTTTGAATGATATACACAACCAAAAAGGCTTGATATTCCTCATCTTCTTCGCTGTTTTATAGTGCAAAGTTACAAATTTTGAATGATATACACAACTGTTTGTCAAAGCGTGCAATGGTGAGTACGCTGTTTTATAGTGCAAAGTTACAAATTTTGAATGATATACACAACCGGTAGCCCGCTCCGCCCATTTGTTTTTAGCTGTTTTATAGTGCAAAGTTACAAATTTTGAATGATATACACAACTAAGTTCGTGGAGGAAATAACGCAAGCCCGCTGTTTTATAGTGCAAAGTTACAAATTTTGAATGATATACACAACAAGTGCGCCGTATTCCTCTTGTAACTCTTTGCTGTTTTATAGTGCAAAGTTACAAATTTTGAATGATATACACAACTGGTAATGATTTAGTTTATTATGCTATTTTGGCTGTTTTATAGTGCAAAGTTACAAATTTTGAATGATATACACAACAAAAGCAGTTGCAGGAACTAAAAGAGCAACTGCTGTTTTATAGTGCAAAGTTACAAATTTTGAATGATATACACAACCAAACAGCAAAGGCACATCGTTTATATCGGCTGTTTTATAGTGCAAAGTTACAAATTTTGAATGATATACACAACGACGTGGCGCGTATTAGTTCTGTATTTGTGCTGTTTTATAGTGCAAAGTTACAAATTTTGAATGATATACACAACGGTCGCTAATCTTGATTCTTATTGTGATGAGCTGTTTTATAGTGCAAAGTTACAAATTTTGAATGATATACACAACTGCTTTCTATTTTTCTCCCGGTATATTTAAGCTGTTTTATAGTGCAAAGTTACAAATTTTGAATGATATACACAACATAGCGCTTGCAGTTCTACTTTCTGCCTGGCTGTTTTATAGTGCAAAGTTACAAATTTTGAATGATATACACAACGGCTATGCGGTTGTTTGTCAATTTCTTTTGCTGTTTTATAGTGCAAAGTTACAAATTTTGAATGATATACACAACTCGCGTAGGTGTTTCCAGGCTGGGGATTTGCTGTTTTATGGTGCAAAGTTACAAATTTTGAATGATATACACAACCGGATAACTATAACGGTTTTATA
>DJXH01000008.1 GCA_002449665.1 Bacteroidales bacterium UBA7009 | reverse complement strand
TGCGGAGTGTCGTTATATAGGTGCTAACGGACTATCTTGATTGGTCTTGTATAGACCCGCCGCCGGTTGAGAAGGGGGTGAAAGAAAGTGTTCCTCCGCCGGTGCCGGAGCCACCGCCTGTGCCGCCTACGCTTACACAGAGTGCGCTCATACTGCATACGGGCATTGCCTCAATTACCGGAACAATATAGTTCTTTTTCTTAGCCGCAAGGACAGTATTCATAATATTCTTCATAATCATTCTAATTTTACAGTTAAAGTATTTTTACTTCACCATCTGTCCTTGTACATTGTATTTCACTCCATCTTTGAGGATGTAGAGAGAACCGTTTTCTACAAGTTTAGAAGTTTGCACATTGTCGTTTCTTACATTCTCTGCTGCTGTGGGTGTCTGGGCGGATATTATCAGTCGTGCAGGAGCATGGTGCGGAAGGACGGCTTTTGCACTGCTTTTTAAGACAAAGTATGCGCGGAAACCTTTCATAGAGGAGGCATCACCCGTTTCAGAGTAATAGAGTGTGTTGCCGCTTCCGACAAAAAGATAATCTTCGTCGCCTGCCGGCAGTGTTGTACGACCTATGCTACCTACAAAGTCCACTACATCGCTCGTTATTTTTGTGCCTTCACTTACTTTGACTGTAACATTGCTGAAGGTCATCGGGTTGGTGATATCAGATCCGTCGGTCCATCTGATGAGGTAAGGATTGCCTGCTGTGAGCGATGTTACCTTACTTAATCTCATTGCAATAGATTCGCCTTCTATTTGAGATTCGGCGAGTTCGTATAATTCTCCATTCTCCAATGGCGTACCATCCAATGTAGCCAAGTCAAACGGCAGGCAGAGGGTATTGAAGAAACCGTCTTTGTAAAGTGTGCGGTTGATGGTTATATCCTTTGGACCTTCGCCAATGAGAGCCGCCATAGAAGTCTCGATGTTCGTTGCCTCATCGCTTATAGTAGTAGGACCGGGAGTCGGATCTGGAGTCGATGCAGGTGCTGTTTCACTCACAAGGCGCACTGAGTAGCCGTCGTTCCGAACGCCGTCATTGAACATAGGACTCACCGTTGGGGAGCGGAATTGCATGACGTATGCGTTAACTGCACTTGAGGTGTAAGGCGAAGATGACCAATAGTAGCCGCAGTTCCATTGACTGACATTGCTTACGTAGCTTCCAAATTCTTCATCATACGTGCGGTAGCCTGCGGCGGGAAGGAATACACAGCCAGCTTCATGAAGAGCCGTCCAGCCAGCTGTAGTACATATAGTTCCCCATTTGGAGGGTGCGTTAATGGCACCCCAAGTGACACCATCAACGGATGTCAGAGAAGCATTATCCGGGAACAGAATGATACCTAAAATCTGATAAGTCAAAAACGGAGTACCGCTTCCGTCTGTCAGAATCACTGCCTGTGTATAGCGGGCATTGGAGGAGCCATTTACGCTATTGCCGGGAGTACGGGTGCTAAGCAAATAGTCCCATTGATCTTTTGACAAGGTGAACCAACCGTTACCCATCAGCGTACCCCAGTCGCTCTTGAGACTTTCGGAGCCAACGTTTCCATAGCCGTCGGTGCTGTTTACTACTCTGGATGAAGATATACCATATTTCTTCAGCCCTTCCTATTCAGAAGACGCACCTACCCAGCCGAACATATCCACGATACCATTGTTATCGGCAATGCCGTCTACAGTAACAGAAGTGTTACCTGCGGCATCACCCACATAGGTGTACTGGTTTTCAGCAAACTGCCATTCCTGCGTGTCGCTGTTATACTGCAAGTTACCTTGCGAGAAATAGACCTGCTTGTCTGCGCTGACAGAGAAAGCACCGGGCAGTTTGCCGTTAACGGCTACACCTGCCCACATTGTTGCGGAGCATAGCAGCACCGCCAACAGAGAAAATAGTTTTGTTTTTCTCATAATGTTTTTTGTTAGTTGTTAATACTATGTGGCTTACGCCACGTTATAGTTTGATATTTTGTTTGATTTTTTACTAAGCTGCTGACGCACGCAATATAGACAGCACATAGTACGAAACTATGCGCTGCCTATATGACTGCGAATATGTCAGTTTTGTTTATGTCAAGCCTTATTTGGCAGAACAGGTAATATATGGGAGGGTAAATACCATATAATCAGATAGTTACATACAGACCAACTCTCTTAATTTTTCTTTGAGTGGCAAAAGTACGACATTTTTGCGGAATACACAAAAATTATCGTGAAAAACGCCATTATTGCCAATAAAACTCTTTCGTCATTTTCAAATTATCTAATTGAATAAAAAGTCATTCCTAAACGGGAACTATATTGCTAATCTTCTATTCGTTATTTCTTAAACAACATCCTAAAAGCGTCTGCGACACGGCTGACGGAGAGAACTTCTATCTTTCGCCATTTGCTGTTATACTGCTGGCCTGCAGGCACTACAATACGGCTGAAACCAAGTTTTTCAGCCTCTTGTATCCGCTGGTCAAGACGGCTGACAGGACGTATCTCGCCTGCTAAACCCACCTCGCCCGTCAGGCAGATGTCTGTAGGCAGAGGCATATCCATATTAGATGACAACACCGCTGCCAAGACGGCAAGGTCAATAGCGGTATCGTTCACACGCAAGCCACCGGCGATATTTAGAAAGACATCTTTTTGCAGCAGTTTGAAGCCCACACGTTTCTCAAGCACGGCAAGCAACATCCCAAGCCGTCTTCCATCGAAGCCTGTAGATGAGCGTTGCGGCGTACCGTAGGCGGCACTGCTCACAAGAGCCTGCACCTCAATAAGCAGCGGGCGGATACCCTCCACAGCCGCAGCGATGGCAATACCGCTCAAGCCCTCACGATTGGCGGAGAGCAGAAGCTCCGACGGGTTGCTCACTTCGCGTAGTCCGTCCTGCCGCATCTCAAAGATTCCTATCTCGCTCGTAGAGCCGAAGCGGTTCTTCTGCGAGCGCAAGATACGGTACATATAGTGCTGGTCACCCTCAAACTGCAAGACGGTATCAACTATATGTTCAAGTATCTTCGGACCGGCAAGCGACCCTTCCTTGGTGATATGACCGACGATAATAAACGGAATGTTCTTTTCCTTAGCGAACTGCAATATACGCGCTGCGCATTCGCGTACCTGACTTATGCTGCCTATGCCCGACTCGATAGTGCTTGTGCCGATGGTCTGAATAGAGTCCACCACCACTATGTCCGGCTGCAGTTCGCCTGCCTGCTGTAGGATATTCTCAAGCGAGGTCTCGCTGACGATAAAAAGGTTGTCGGGATTACCGGCAAGTCGCTCAGCCCGCAGTTTGAGTTGGCGTAGCGACTCCTCGCCGGAGGCGTAAAGGGTCTTGCGTTCTTTCATCTGCATCAGCACTTGCAATGCGAGTGTGGACTTACCTATGCCGGGTTCGCCGCCGAGAAGCACCATACTGCCCGGCACTAATCCGCCGCCAAGGACGCGATTGAGTTCGGCAGAGTGCATATCTATACGCTGTTCTGCCGCCGCTTCAACCTCTTGTATGCGCTGCGGAGTGCGAGAAGAGCCGACACTGCGAAAGACCTGTTTAACGACAGCAGTCTGCTCTACGTGTTCCTCGAGCGTTCCCCACTCTCCGCAAACGGGGCATCTGCCCATCATCTTCGGGGACTTGGCTCCGCAGGCAGAGCATATATATTCGACGGTAGGTTTAGCCATATCAGATGATATATGTCTTATGTTCTTCACACATAACGGTATCGGGGAAGACGGCTTGTGCTTCGCGAAGGAAAGTCGTATGGTCGTCCACTCGGGCGGAATAGTGACCGATGAAGAGTTTGCCAACCCTCGCTTTCTTGGCTATCTCGGCTGCCTGCGTGGCGGTGGAGTGCATAGTATATTTACACTTGTCGGCATATTCCTCGGTATAAGTAGCCTCGTGAAAGAGGTTTTCCACACCTGATATGATAGGCACTATTTTCTCCGAATACATAGTATCAGAGCAGTAGGCGTAGCGTTTGCGCTCATCTATGCTGAAACTACCGTCTTCTGCTTTCTTGCGATGCCGCTCGGTAAAGAGAAAGCCGCAGCACGGCACTTTATGTTTAAGCGGGATAGTGGTAACGGTAACGGTTCTGTCCTCAAAAATGACCTCACTTTTTCGCGGGTTGATATGGTGGAAAACAACTTCAAACGTAAGGTCGGCGCAGTGGTATTCAAGCAGCGGTGTGAGCAGCCGTTCAAGGTCGGAATGAGCGTATATATGCAGCGGCTGTGTACGGGACATCATACCGAGAGTGGAGATAAGTCCTATCAGCCCGAAGCAGTGGTCGCCGTGGAGATGGGAGATAAAGACACTATACAGGCGCGAAGTCTTGACGGCGAGGCGGCGCATACTGAGTTGCGTACCTTCGCCGCAGTCGATAAGGAAAGCCTTGTCGGCAAGGCGGAGTATCTGCCCTGACGGAGAGTTTTGGAACGTGGGCATTGCCGAGCCGCAGCCTAATATAGTAAGTGAGCCTTCCATAGAGCGTGTATATCAGTCTTTTATCTGTTGCAGTTTTTTCAGTGCGCTGTCGCCGAGGTCTGACTTGCGCTGCATGTGCTCTTTGACGGCGCATACGAAAGCGTTGTCCTCAAACCTGCCTCTAACCGACTCAAAGTCGGCTTTCTGCTGCGATGCATCGCCATCCACGCCGAAACCGGTGCGGCTGTTGAGGTCAAACTCCTTGCGGGCATCGTCATAGACCATACGGTCGAGTGTGAGAACAGCCTCTTTCCAGTCCTTGACTGTCTGCATCACTTTCTCCACCGGCACTTCGTCCACGGCGCAGCCCCATAACGTTTGCAGTTTATCTGCTGCCCAAGTCCACTCATAATCATAGTAACTTGCGTGCATCTCTACAAAACTCTGCTGTATCTGCTCGAGGTTAACCTTCCCGGCTTCCACTTTATCAAGAAGTGCCGTTACTTCGTTTTTGGGTGCAATCAGTCCGGCAAGGTCTATCCACTCGCCCTTGCCTTTATCCGAGTCAGGACGTAGGGCGGCATGCAGTTGTCCGATGGTCGTTATATCCTGTTTGCCGAGACGTGTGAGCAGAGAGTTGCCGAGGAACTTGGTTATTCCTATCGTATAGAGTTGTATGCCGTGTTTGAGCGAGGAGTTACGAATCTTGCAGTTGTGGTAGCCATAGACCTCGGTGTTGGTTCCGCTAAGACGTTGCAGTTCACGCAGTTGTTCGCGCCCGTTCCACATCTTTTGCACCGTATAAGGCGAAAGCAGGTTGTAGTTTATTTGGTCCAGTTTGACAGGGTCTTTTCTAAGGTCGCGTTTGGGCCATTTCTGCGCATCGCGTATCGTACCTACCGTCCTGAGGTTAGCCCCGGGCACAAGATACGACTCCGAACTGTTCTCTATCAGATACGAGAACGGCATATCGCTCGTGTCGGCATGGTTGGTATGGCGTCCCATAACGAGGTTGAATGCTCCAACTTTGCTCGGCCAGAGCAGATAGGAGTCGGATGTCGTTTTGGCTCCGCGTTCGGCTATACCTTGGTGGATGGGACCGAGTTTGTACATGTGGTTCGACTGGTTGCTGCCCGACCCTGCATTGAGGAATGAGAACATACCGGCTATAAGCAGTGTCGATTTATGGTGAGTGACGGTGAAAGGACCGGCGAAGATGGCGGTGGCTTCACCGTGCATACCCTGGCAGTTAGAGAAGAAGAGCGATTCGCCTGCGGAATAATGTTTGTCGAAGATACAGCCCTGTCCTACAAAACACTTGTCCACGATGGTTGAGTCGCCTATCTCCACTCCGGAGCAGATGATAAAGTTGGCGCACTTGACCCCCGAGCCGAGTTTGACGGGAGCATATTGATTGGAGTTGATAGAACCGTTCTTTAGACGTGAAGTACCTGTTATCTGTGCATAGTCACCTATACGGACGTTCTTTATGGAGCCGGCATTGAGTATGCGCACGTGGCTGCCTATAGTACCGCGCTCGCTTGCCTGACTTTCAGCGTATGCATCAATGAGGTCGTCCACACGGCGTATAAGTTCGGGGCGGTGGCGATAGAGCGTGAGTACATAGGCAAGAGAGGCGGAGAGGCGGTCAAAGATAGGTATCTCTCTACCGCCGCCTTCATTCATCACCGGCACACGCATTCCGTTGCCGAAAGTTGTTTTCCCGTCCACAAGAATAGAGTTGACGTTCTCTATGCAGGTGTTATCGCCAATGTCGTAGTTGGCAATATAGTTATGGATATTATACAGATGACAGTCATCGCCTATGGTGCAGTTGTGAATCATCGCGTGCCATATACCCGAATGTACTTCCACCCCGCCAGGGAAAGGGATAGAGCGGCGGAAAAGCCCAAGCCTTACCTCGCCGGAAAAGCGTGTATGGTGTACGTATTCAGGCTGAAAGCCGTCTTTGACGAGTATGGTCTGCCAGTCTGTTGCGGAGCAGCCTTGCGCCGTGAGTTGCTGTCGCTCGCTGTCTGTAAGTGGTCTGTATGTCATCTGAGGAAATGTAGGTTTAGTTATTTGCAATTAAGGTATATGCGCGTAAATACTTGCTTGGTATATTGCGGGAAGTCTGTGGAATAGAGCCATTGGTAATATCCTTTGTCGCGGCGGAAGACATCCTCCACGCGCATACCCTTGTATTTGCCGAAGTTGAAAATCTCCTTACCGTCTTTGTCATAGCCTATACGCCCGGCGAAGTCGGCATACTTATGTCCTGTCTGCAAATATGCGGCGAGGGCATCGACGGTATCGGGCAGGTCGGTATATTTCTCGGTCTGTTCGCAAAGCACCTCATACGTAGCCAGCGTATCGGCTTGGGCGGTATGGGCATCGTTGAGTTGCTTGCCGCAGTAGAAACGGTAAGCGGCACTGAGGTTGCGCGGCTCAAAGCGGGTGAAGATAGCAAAAGCATCTATCATCTTTTTGCTTTTGAGGTCTATGTTCACCCCTGCGCGGATAAACTCCTCAGCGAGAAGCGGCAGGTCGAAGTTTAGACTGTTATACCCCGCAAGGTCGGCATCGGCAATGATGTTTGCCACTTCGGCCGCTATCTCGGCGAAGGTCGGGCAGTCTTTGAGGTCATCATCGTATATGCCGTGTATGGCGGAGGCTTCGGCGGGGATGTGCATCTGCACTTTGTTGCCGCTCATATCCATCACAACGGGTTTGACTCTGAAAGTTTTGCTTTCGGAGGTACCGTTGGGAAAAAGCTTGTAGTAACTGAGTTCTACAATGCGGTCTTGGGATATATTAAGCCCCGTGGTCTCCAAGTCGAAGAAAACCAAGGGGCGCGAAAGTTTGAGTCTCATTAGTCGTTAAGCAGCATTGGCATGAGCAACATCAATAATTCTTCCCCATCTGCGTTCTCTGCGGGGAGTATGAGTCCGGCACGAGCGGGGTCGGCAAGTTCAAGCACCACATCCGACGATGGCACAGCCGAGAGTATCTCTATAAGGAACGGAGCCTTGAAACCTATAGACATAGGCGTACCCTCGTAGGAGCAGGTGATGGTCTCGTCCGCACTCGTGGAGAAATCTATATCTTGCGAAGATATGCGGATAGTGTTTTCCGAGAGCGAGAGTTTGATAAGGCTCGTGGAGGAGTTGGCAAACACTGCAGCACGCTTGCAGGCATTGACTATAGTCTGGCGGTCAACAGTAACTTTGTTCTGGTTATTCTGCGGAATAACGGCATCGTAGTTGGGGTATCTGCCTACTATCTGCAAGCACTGAACGATAGTCTGACCAAAACTGAAGCATACGTTCTTCTCGCCGCGAACGATGGTAACATCGTCCGTCTCACGGGCAAGGACATTGCGCAAAAGAGCGGCGGGCTTCTTAGGCAAGATGAAATTGATAGGCTGCTCGGAGGTGATGTCAAAATGTTTGAGGCGGACGAGACGGTGGGCATCGGTAGCGACAAGAGCAAGATAATTCTCCCGAAGATCGAAGTATATGCCGTTCATCACGGGACGAAGTTCGTCATCGGCAGTACAGAAGACGGTCTTGTTGATGGAGTCGAGCAACATCTGCGAGGGCATAACGAATGTGGTGGTATTTTCCGTCTCAATCATCATCTCGGGATATTCGTTGCCGTTTACGCCGACAAAACTGTAAGTACCGTTATCGGAGGTGATGTTCATACCGAAACTTTGGTCGTCTATATCAAAGGTCAGCGGCTGCTCGGGAAACTCCTTGAGAGTATCTATCAGCAGTTTGGCAGCAAAAGCCACCTTGCCTGCACCTTCTACGTTCTCCACCTCAACGGCAGTACGTATGGTCGTTTCCGAATCGGAAGCGGTAAGTGTAAGCTTGCTGTCTTGCAGGTCAAACAATACCGACTCAAGGATTTTAGTACTGTTTTTAGGCACAACCACCTTGCTTACCGCCTGAAGCTGGTTGAAGAGTTTGGAACTTAATACTGTAAATTTCATAATCGTATATATTTATATAATTTTCCATTTTAAGTGCGCAAAGTTACAACATTTATTCCAAACGAGCAAGAATTTGCGCATTTTTGTGCAATATTCGTTATATTTTTGGCAATATCGTCGTTTTTTTGTACCTTTGCGGCTGTTATGATTGGTGTTTTTGACAGCGGCTACGGCGGCTTGACCATACTCAAGCACATTCGCCGTCTTTTGCCCGAGTACGACTATCTCTACCTCGGCGACAACGCTCGTGCGCCATACGGCACGCGCTCCTACGAGGTCATATACGAATATACTCTGCAAGCCGTCCGTTATCTTGCTTCCGCCGGCTGCCGCCTTATACTGCTTGCTTGCAACACCGCCTCCGCCAAAGCCCTGCGCAGCATACAGATGCACGACATCAACCCCGACCGGCTGCGCGTACTCGGCGTTATCCGTCCGACGGCTGAAGCCGTGTTCAACTGTGCGTTTGCTCCCTCTGCCGACAGACAGGAGCGACATATAGGAGTGCTTGCCACGGAAGGGACGGTAAACAGTACGAGTTATATAATAGAACTATGCAAGCAGTGGAGACCCGAGAGGGACGAGGACGAGATACTGACTATGCCCGACCAGCAGTCCACGCTCCGCTACCACGGACTGAACATCACACAGCAGGCTTGTCCGCTATGGGTGCCAATCATAGAGGCGGGCGAACAAGACGAAGCCGGTGCTGCGTGGTTTATAAACAAGTACATAAAGTCCCTCGTCAGCCGCGACCCCGATATAGATACTATTCTGCTTGCTTGCACCCACTACCCTATCATACAGGACAAGATTCAAGCCGTCCTTAATATACTTTACAACGATGAGCCGTGGCTCAACGGGAAGAAAGTGCCGACCGTCATGTCGCAAGGCGAGATTGTGTCCAGCAGCCTGAAAGACTATCTATTCCGGCATCCGGAGATAGAGCGCACTTGCAGCCGAGGCGGCACTTGCACTTTCCTTACTACGGAGCGAACAGACAAATTTGACTCTGCCGCCTCGCTCTTCCTCGGGCATAATGTAAACTCAAAAACGATAGAGTTATAGGGAATTTTCAAGTTTTCAGACTAAAATCATCACCTTTTGCCGCAAAAATTTGCACGGTTGCAAATTTTGCCGTACATTTGCACGCTTTTTAAGGAAAGATGGCGGAGTGGTCGATCGCGGCGGTCTTGAAAACCGTTGACCTGAGAGGGTCCGGGGGTTCGAATCCCTCTCTTTCCGCAAAAGTTTCACGTTGTTTACGTAATCTACGAAAACAACGTAAGCAACAGCGTAAGCAACAAAAAAGGATTTCAAAGAAATCCTTTTTTTGTTATCTGCCCTTACCGGGATTTCCCTGACCTCCGATACTGATGACTTCCGCCTGTACGGTGCTGCCGCATAACATTCCCTCGTTGCTCACACTCACAATCCGCACCATGGGTAAGATATACTGATTCTTTTTCATAGTCCTGCCGCATTTATTATTCCACAATCTGCCCTTGAGCATTGTACTTCACGCCGTTTCGCAAGATTATCATCTGTCCGTTCTCAAGCCGTTTGCAGGTCTGCGCTTCGTTTTGCGGCACATCTATTCCTGTCGGCGTATGTGAACGAATGACTATGCGAGCAGGCGAATATACAGGTGCCGTATCTTCGCTTACAAGGAAATATGCACGGAAACCTTTGAGGGCATTGTCAGACTCTGCCCAGTAGAGGGTGTTGTTAGCACCAACGAATAGAATGTTTTGGTTGCCTGCAGTCAGTTCGCTCTGACCTATGGTCCCGACAAACTGCACACCAGTGCCGACAGCAGTGCCCGAAGAAGCCGAGATAAGGACATCGCGGAAAGTCATAGAAAGGATATTCTCACCGCCCTGCCAGCGTATAAGGTAGGGCTGACCGGCAACGATGTTGTCAGCACGGCTGATGACGAGTTCAAGCGCATCGCCGTTCTTCGCGGCACTCTCAAACTCATACAGTTCGCAACCGGCAAGCACACTTTGTGCTATCTGCGTGGCAGTCAGACTGAAAGGCAAGCAGAGGGTATTGAAAAAGCCGTCTTTGTAAAGCAGGCGGTGGATAGTGAAGTCTATCGTACTGCCTTCAAGACCGGCGATATAAGTCTCTATGTCAGCATCAGTATCTAAAGCCTCTTTCTGTTCGCTCATAGGTAGGGAATGAGCCGAGCGATAGGCTTTCAGTTCGTTTTTGGCGGCATAGACCTGATTACGGAAAGCATCAACGGTCATGGCACTGTCAAACGCTATCTGTCCCAACTGCCTGCCTGCTATAAGGTCGGTGTTCCAGTGCGCGCCCAACTGCAGACGGCAGTGGAGCCACTCCTCCATCATCTTATCCGTCTTTTCCGTATTATCGGGGTCAATGACCTCCAAACACTTGCCGAACAAGCCTTTGAAATAGGCATGCCCCGACGGATAAGAACTTGCATTAGCAGTGCTTCTCGAATACTTTTTGCCGCTATACCAGTCGTTGAAATAGTAGTATGGACGCTGACGTGTACGCCAAAGGTCGGTATGATATTCCTTCATCTCTTCGCACATCTGCTCTAACAGGTTCATCTCGGGGAAGTCGGTCGTATTACGGTTATAAGTAGTAACTTTATATACGCCATTGGCGTAGCGTGTCCACGATAAATCAGTGATAAGCGGCACGTTCATCACCGAATCCGCACTTAGACGATAGAGGGAGAAATAGTACTGCTCGTTCATTTTCGCCCATACGGAGTCCCAGTTCTCCGCTCCGTCTTTGAGCGATGGCTCTTTGTAGAGTTTATACAACGCCGAGTCGTTCAGCCACACTTCCGAACCTATTTCGGGCGGGGGCGGAAGAACTGTTTCACCGCTATGAAGCACGGCTTTTATCTCATCCGGGAGAGTTACCGCCTTTACCTCGGCATAGGCGGTACAAAAAGCAGCAGTCAGAGCCGCTGACAAGAGGAAAAATTTCTTCATACAATTTTACGCATATATAGGTTCGGCAAAGATAGTGCATTTATTCGGACACAGCAAAACTCGCCAAACTTTTTTCTATTTTTGATACCTCTCGTCTTATTTTTGACAAGGTGCGTCCATTTTACCTTATTTGGAAAGTACCGGGCGCGGTCATACACCTTGAGTCAGGGGCTATCCATACGCTGAAGGAGACTTTGTCTGTGGCAAGCCATACTTTGGACTGACAGTTATGTTTTTGTTCGTGCCAATATGCCAACATATCGGGAGTAAGTCTGAATGTTACCATTCGACTCTCACCTGCCAGTATAAAGATTTTGCTAAAGGCTTTGAGTTCGCATATAGGGCGTACAAGTTCGCCGCATAACTGCCGTACATAGAGTTGCGGGGTCTCTTAGGCATCGAAGTTGCCGGTGTTGGTGATAGTACAAGAGATGTCGTACTCTTTCCCGCTACGGAGTGTATCTATGTGCAGGGAGCCATACTCAAAAGTGGTGTAACTCAAGCCGTAGCCGAATGGGAAGAGTGGTTCGGTAGGGGTCTCAAGCCAATAAGAAGACTGTCCTATAGAGAACTGCGGGCAGCCGACAGGTATGGAGTCGATGAGCATAGGCGGTTCGTATGAGGGGCGACCGGTGTCGTGGTGGTTGAAGACTTGTTCATAGAGGTCTTTAAGTTCATCAGGCAGGCTGTCGGCATTGCGGAAACGTGCATCAAAGTGGATACCGCCATCGTCATCCTGCTTAAGAACAGAGCCTATATATTTCTGTACCACAGGCAGTTGTTTGGCGTCTTCGGGCAGATTGTTAAGTTCCAAGAAACTCTTGCGTTGTCTATTGGGATAGAGCATATAAGAGCGTTGGTCTTCACGATAAAGAGCGGAGGCACGCAGAGCATCTAACAGGTCGGCAGCCTCCCCGGCGGACAGCAACCCCGAAGATAGAACAGCCACCTGTCCTTCGAGCATCGGGTAGAGGTGTGTGATTTCTATGTTACTGCCAGTAAAACGAATCAGGTTATAGGCTTCATACAGTCCATCGGAGCGTTTGTTAGCGTGACTACCGCTGACGTGGACTTCGTAGGAGTATATTCACCTACCGTCTTGGAGCAGGGCAATCTCAATCTGCTCTTCCTCGGAGCAAGCAACACCCTCTATTGGAACAACACAGCCAACAACATCAAAGGCTTCCGCGCATACTTTGACATCAAAGACGGAGTACAAGCAGTACGCGCACGTATAGCGCAAGAGGTACAAACACCGACCGACATAAGAAACACAGACACACAAGAGCAAAACAGTAAAAGACACTCGAGAACGAACAGCTGATTATCAAGCGTAACGGCGAAGAACATAATGTCCTCGGCGGTAAGGTAAAATAGAGAATAAATAAATGTCAAGTTGTTTGATTACAGTCAGTTTAATAGCAGAAACATATTGAAATCCATGAAAAAATCATATATATCCCCTAATCTTATTATAGCCCCTTACCGGATGTCAGTTATCCTTATTTCAGGCGGCAGAGTTAGCAGCAACACAGATTTGCACGGCGGAGACGAAGGCGGCGATGCTTCTGTGGCATACTGACCTGTCTGCCAATATATCACAAAACACAGCCCCGCATTACAGATGCAGGGCTGTGGGTGTTTTGTATTATCGTGCTGTTTGCAGGTATTTGTCGGCTTCCATAGCCGCCTTGCAGCCGCTGCCTGCCGCTACTATCGCCTGACGGTAGCGAGGGTCGGCACAGTCGCCTGCCGCAAACACTCCCGGTATGACCGTCTTGCCGCCTTCGGCAAAGCAGCGTGTGGTAAAACCATCGGATACTATATACCCCTCTGCATCACGGGCAATATAGTCCTTAAAGACCTCAGTATTAGGTCTGTGTCCGATAGCGAGGAAGAAGCCGTCAATGTCTATATGCCTTATCTCTTCGTCCGGCTCGCCTTTTCTATATATAAGGTCTGCTCCCTGAACCTTGCCCTCTCCGGTCAGGCGGAGCGTGTTATGCTCAAAGAGAACTTCTATTTTTTCGTTTTCAAGCACGCGCTTTTGCATAATATCCGTTGCACGCAGGTAGGGCTTGCGCACAATCATATACACTTTTTTGCATAGTCCTGCAAGGTATCCTGCCTCCTCGCACGCCGTATCGCCGCCGCCTACTACGGCAACGGTCTTGCCGCGATAGAAAAAGCCGTCGCACGTGGCACAAGCACTCACACCCTTGCCGCGATACTCCTCTTCCGAACTGATACCAAGATACTTGGCACTTGCACCTGTGGCTATAATAACAGTCTGTGCCTCAACAGTGTCCGTGTCGTCTATGGTAAGACGATGTACGGCGGGCTTGCCGTCGGCTGCTGTAAGAGCAAATTCCGCGCAAGTTACCTCGCCGCTGCGGAAACGCGTACCGAAACGCTCGGCTTGACGGCGCATATCGTCCATCATAGTGAACGGCTCAACGCCATCGGGATAGCCGGGGAAGTTCTCCACCTCGGTGGTGGTGGTCAGTTGCCCGCCAAGTTGCGGACCCTCTATAAGAAGCGGGTTCATATTGGCCCTCGCGGCATATATGGCAGCCGTATAGCCCGCAGGACCGGAGCCGATAATAATACATTTTTCCATATCAGATGATAATTGACAATTGATAGTTGAAAGTGGTGCAAAGGTAGTGGAATTTTACTAAATGTGCAAAATTTTTCGCAATTCTCTTGCACAGTTTATACAAAAGCCGTACCTTTGCACGCTTTTTCCGCTCTTATGCGATGTAGTATAGGCGGTGGAGCGAAAATATCAATACTAATAATTAAACCAAAACATTATGTTAAACCATTACGAAGCCGCTTTCGTTTTAACTCCCGTTTTGTCTGAGCCACAGATGAAGGAAGCGGTTGACAAGTTCGAGAACTTTCTCACGCAGAAAGGCGGTACCATTCTGAACCGTGAGGAATGGGGTATGAAGAAACTTGCATATCCTATCCAAGGCAAAACTACGGGATTTTACGCCTTGCTTCAATTTGATGTAGAACCCGCAGTGATTGCACTTCTCGAGACCGAGTTCCGTCGTGACGAGCGAATCATTCGTTTCCTCACCACCCGTCTTGACAAGTATGCTTTCGAGTATGCAGAGAAACGTCGTAACAGTCATCTTAAACAACAGGAGGCATAAACTATGGCACAGAATGATGAAATCCGCTATCTGACCCCTCAAACGAAAGATCAGAGAAAAAAGAAGTACTGCCGTTTCCTCAAGTCGGGTATCAAGTACATTGACTATAAGGATCCTGAGTTCCTCAAGAAATTCCTCAACGAGCAAGGTAAGATCCTGCCCCGCCGTATTACCGGTACGAGCCTGAAGTATCAGCGCAAGGTGGCTCAAGCCATCAAGAAAGCACGCCACTTGGCTCTGCTCCCATACGTAACGGATATGATGAAGTAAGTTTGTAACCAAAATAAATAGAGCAACGTTATGGAAATTATACTTATACAAGACGTAGCCAATCTCGGTTACAAGAACGACATTGTTAAGGTAAAAGACGGCTATGGTCGCAACTACCTTATTCCTAACAAATTGGCAATCATCGCCAACGACAGCAACCGCAAGCAACTCCAAGAAAACCTCCGTCAGCAAGCCAAGAAAATGGCAGAGGCTCTTGCAGCAGCACAGCGTCTGGCAGAGCAACTCGCAGCCACTCCTCTTACCGTTGCCGTTAAGGCTAACGAGGACGGCAAGATTTTCGGTACGGTAACAACTACCGACATCGCCGAGGCTCTTGGTAAACAGGGCGTTGAAGTAGATAAGAAAGTGATAACGGTTGAGCCTATCAAGCAACTCGGCGAACACGTGGCTTACGCACGTCTCCACCGCGAAGTGAAAGCAGAAATCAAGCTCAACGTTGTAGCCGCTGAATAATAACGTAAAATTTTGACAAGAAATTATGAAACAAGGTATTCATCCCGAAAACTACCGCGTGGTAGTATTCAAAGATATGTCTGATGGTACGCAGTTCTTCAGCCGCTCAACCGCCGCTACGAAAGATACCATCGAGATAGAGGGTACCACCTATCCCCTCATCAAATTGGAGATTTCCAATACCTCACACCCGTTCTATACAGGTAAATCCAAACTCGTGGATACTGCCGGTCGCGTTGATAAATTTATGTCGCGCTACGGCAACCGCAAGAGAAAATAAACAGGTTGCAAGAGGGGCGGGCAAGTGTCCGCCCCTTTGCTATATATAACTATGTACATAAAGAAAAAAAACGATACCGTCTTCCGCGTGCAGCAGCCGAGCGAACTGCTCTCCTTTCTTATGGAGCGCATGCAGACTACTCGCACCTCCGTCAAGCAACTCCTCTCACACCGCCGCGTGCAGGTGAACGGAGCCTGCCAAACACGCCACGACACGCCCCTTAAAACAGGCGATGAGGTAGTGGTGGTAAGCGACAAAGGCAATACCCGTCTTACCCACCCCAAACTCAAGACTGTCTATGAGGACGACTACCTCATCGTAGTGGAGAAAAAAGAGGGACTGCTCACCATCCCCTCCAAGCCCGGCTCCAGAGAGACAACGGCGTTTTCCATACTCAAAGCCTACGTTCAACGCCAAAACAAGAGAAACGGCATATACGTAGTACACCGCCTTGACCGTGAGACAAGCGGACTGCTCGTCTTTGCTAAATCACCTGAATTGCAGGAGTATATGCGCACCTACTGGAAGCAACTCGTAACCGAACGTGAGTATATAGCCGTGGCGGAAGGTATAATCACTGACAAAGAGGGTACTATCCGCTCGTGGTTTACGGAGGACAAGCGTAACGCCGTGGTCTATTCCTCGCCTGTGGACGACGGAGGCGACCTCGCCGTAACCCACTACCGCGTAGTAAAAACCTTCGCTCCGGTAGCCCATACCGAAGATGGACAGAGCGTTCCTGAAAAGCCGCTATCGCTTGTCAGTCTACACCTTGACACGGGGCGCACCAACCAGATACGTGTACACCTTGCCTCCAAAGGACATCCCGTAGTAGGCGACCGCAAGTACGGACACGGCAACACCTATTCGCCCGCCGACCGCCTGTGCCTGCATGCACGTGTACTGGAGTTCATACACCCTGCCACAGAGCAGAAAATGAGGTTTGAATCGCCTCTTCCCAAAGTGTTCAACCAACTCTTCAGACAAAAATAACTATCACACAATGAACACCATTCGCAATTTTTGTATCATCGCTCATATAGACCACGGCAAGAGTACACTTGCCGACCGCATGCTCGAACTCACCGGCACCGTTGACCAACGACAGATGGAGAACCAAGTGCTGGACGATATGGACCTTGAGAAAGAGCGCGGTATCACCATCAAGAGCCACGCCATACAGATGCAGTACAAGGGTCATACACTCAACCTCATTGACACTCCCGGGCATGTGGACTTCTCCTATGAGGTAAGCCGCTCGATAGCCGCCTGCGAGGGCGCACTACTCGTGGTCGATGCCACACAAGGCGTTCAGGCACAGACCATAAGCAACCTCTATATGGCTCTCGAGCACGACCTTGAGATAATCCCCGTGATGAACAAATGCGATATGGACTCGGCTATGCCCGATATGGTGGAAGACGAGATAATAGACCTGCTCGGCTGCAAGCGTGAGGAGATACTGCGCTGCTCCGCCAAGACCGGCGAAGGTGTGGAAGCCATACTTGATGCTATCATTGACCGTATCCCCGCCCCCGAAGGCGACCCCGATGCTCCGCTGCAATGTCTCGTCTTTGACTCAGTGTTCAACTCTTTTCGCGGAATAATCGCCTACTTCCGTGTTATGAACGGCACCCTGCATACCAGCGACCGCGTGCGCTTTTTCCAGACCGGCAAGGAGTATGATGCTGACGAGATAGGCGTACTCAAACTCGATATGCAGCCCAAGCAGGAAATATCGGCGGGTAATGTCGGATATATCATCTCCGGCATAAAAACATCCACAGAGGTGAAAGTGGGTGACACTATCACCCATGTGGCACGCCCCTGCGACAAGGCTATAGACGGATTCCAAGAAGCCAAACCGATGGTCTTTGCCGGCGTCTATCCCATTGAGGCAGAAGACTATGAAGACCTGCGCGCCTCGCTCGAAAAACTCCAACTGAACGATGCTTCGCTTACTTTCCAACCTGAGTCGTCTGTGGCTCTCGGCTTCGGTTTCCGCTGCGGTTTTCTCGGCTTGCTCCACATGGAGATAGTGCAGGAAAGACTTGATAGAGAGTTTGATATGGACGTTATCACGACCGTGCCAAACGTAAGTTACAACGTATATACCAAGTCGGGCGGAATGAAAGAGGTGCATAACCCCGCCGGTATGCCCGACCTCACGGAAATTGACCGTATAGAAGAGCCGTACATAAGAGCCTCTGTAATAACCACTTCGCAGTTTATAGGTCCTATCATGACCCTATGTCTTGACAAGCGGGGCGAACTCGTAAAGCAGGAATACATCAGCGGCAACCGTATGGAACTGCTCTTCGATATGCCGCTCGGCGAGATAGTGATTGACTTCTACGACCGCCTCAAATCCATCTCCAAAGGCTACGCCTCCTTCGACTGGCACCAGAACGGTTTTCGTCCGTCCAACCTCGTCAAACTTGACATCTTGCTTAACGGCGAGCAGGTGGATGCACTTTCTACCCTAACCCACCGCGACAACGCTGTGGACTTTGGTAGGCGTATGTGCGAGAAACTCAAAGAGTTGCTGCCGCGCCAGCAGTTTGATATAGCCATTCAGGCAGCCATAGGCGCGAAGATTATAGCGCGGGAGACGGTCAAGCAGGTAAGAAAAGATGTGCTTGCCAAGTGCTATGGCGGCGATGTGAGCCGTAAGCGCAAACTGCTTGAAAAACAGAAACGCGGAAAGAAACGAATGAAGCAGATAGGCAACGTGGAAGTGCCGCAAAAAGCGTTCCTTGCCGTGCTCAAACTTGACTAAAGAGATGACTGTAAAAAATATACTACTCCTGCTTGTTGCTGTTTTTCCGCTTACTTTTGCAGCCGCGCAGACAACAGCCGACTCCGCCGCATATCGCACAGGCAAGTGGTTCCACTACGTCCCCTATGGACACTCCCTCTATGCCGATGAGCACCCCGACTTCGTTCGTATGGACTTGGGACCCGTATCTTATTCGCCCGCTACCGATTATGCCGGTTCGGGGCATAAGTACGGCAACCAGATAATGGCAGTCTTCGGCGGCAGGATAAGCGTATGGAGTATGGACTTGCAGCAACGCCGCTACGGAATGAGCATATCGCAGACCTTCAGTGTCAACCTGTGGATGGATATTACAGAGCGTACCACTTCTCCCGTAGTAAACACCGACTATCGCATCGCTATGCCCACTTTTACTTTTATTCAACGCTTCGGACAGCAGAACGCAGCGGCTGACAGGCAGACTTTTCTCAAAAACTACAGCATACAACTATGTCCTTTCAAACACGAATCAACTCATATAGGCGACGAGATGGTGCTTCAGCGTGCCGACAAGGGGTATGCCCTGCGCCGAGTTAATGTTAACTACAACTACGCCGAGTTGCTTTTCACTCTCAATGAGCCTGAGAACCGCTACGCCGAGACCCACACTTTTCGCTTGGGCGCGCACGTGCTGCTTGACCCTAAACAAGGCTGGTACTTTGTCAATAGTGCCGATGGCGCGGTCAATAACCTCCCCTCTAACAGCGACGTAAGTCAGAACAAAGCCGGAATGCCGGAGCGGTTCGGTCCGAGCGGTATGCCCTTTGAGGTGTGGTTGCAGTATCAGTATCAGTCGGCGTGCAGCAAGCACGGCTTTCAGGCTATAGTGTCCGCAGAGGTTAGAAACCGCGCAATGTACGCCTATTCGCTTACCGAGACAACTATCGCCGCCGAGCCGCAGTATATAGCAGCCGACCGCCGCCGATTCACGTACAGTGTGTTCGTGGGAATGAGATATAATATGCCCCACTATGACGGCTATTTCTCCCGCTTCTCCATAGGGGTGAGAGCCTACCACGGCAACTGCCCGTATGGTATGTTCCGCAGTGTGGACAACTTCTCCCATGCCGGGCTGTGTATAGTATATCAGTAGAAGAATATAATGTCTTGTGTGTATGGAGATAGATAAATAATCAAGGCATTTTGATAAAAATATAAAGAAAATCGTGCAAAAGTTTGGTAAAACAAAAACATTTTCGTACCTTTGCACGATTTTTCGCTTGAAGTAGGCACACCTGTGCCGTATTATGGTGTGGATAGGCTCTTGAAAGAGAGCGTTTTGGTTATTGAAAGAAACTAAAAAATATATACTACAATGTCAAAAATTTGTCAAATCACAGGCAAGAAAGCCATGGGTGGATGCAATGTGTCTCACTCGAAGCGCCATACAAAGCGCACCTTCGATGTGAACCTCTTCCACAAGAAGTTCTACTGGGTAGAACAGGATTGTTGGATCTCGCTGAACGTCAGTGCAGCAGGTCTGCGTACTATTAACAAAATCGGTTTAGATGCGGCTTTGAAGCAGGCGGCAGAAAAGGGGTATCTTTACGAATAAACGAAAGGGAAAATCGCAATGGCAAAGAAAACTAAAGAGGCTCGCGTGCAAGTAATACTTGAATGCACCGAACAGAAAGCAAGCGGTATGCCGGGTATGTCAAGATACATTACGACCAAAAACCGTAAGAACACCCCCGATCGCCTTGAGCTCAAAAAGTATAACCCCATCTTGAAACGTTATACCATCCACAAAGAAATCAAGTAATTAAAGAAAGGACTAAACTATGGCAAAGAAAGCGGTCGCTACCCTTCAAACAGGTAATGCAGGACGTAACCATACCAAATGTATTAAGATGGTAAAATCGCCCAAGACAGGTGCTTATATCTTCCAAGAAGAAATAGTTGAGAACGAAAAAGTGAAAACTTACTTCAACTGATTATCTGTGGAAATACGTATAAAAATCAGCAGAGCATACAGGCTCTGCTGATTTTTTTGCTGCATATTTTTGTCAAAACGGGAAATAATCCGTACCTTTGCGCATACTATTGCACAATCCCATAAAATTATGAAACACTTCTTCACTCTTCTTTTTGTAAGCCTGTCGGCTTTGGTGTATGCGCAGCAGGAGAAAGCGCAGGTTGACGACATTTTTTATCTGCTTAACCCCTCCGATGGTACGGCAGAGGTAACAAGCAATCCGCTGGCAAGCGGCGAGGTGCTTATCCCCGAAACGATACAAGTGGGGCAACGCACCTATACCGTTACCGAGATAGGCGACAAAGCCTTCAAGGGTTGCAAAAAACTGACAACCATAGTGTTGCCGCCTACGATTAAGCACATCTATCGCAGTGCTTTTGACGGTACGGCCTTTATTCAGGACAAGAACCTCTGGAAAGACGGCGCAATGATAATTGACGGCATTCTGCTCTCTACCAACAAGTCCATTAAGCCCAAATACGTTGTTCCTGCCGATGTCAGACTTATAGCCGCCGGTGCGTTTGAGAACAACAAGACCGTTACCAACGTAGTTTTGCACGACAAACTGACGATGATAGACCACGACACCTTCAAGGGCTGCAAGTCGCTCACCAAAATCAACATACCCAAGTCCGTTACTTGGATAGGCGAAGATGCTTTCTCCGGCTGCGGAATATACAATAATGAGAAGAAATGGAAACGCGGTTCGCTCTTTATAGAAGACTGTCTTATCCGCGTGAATGACGATGCACCTGCCAAATACGTGTTTAAGACCAAAGTGCCGACACGCATCATCGCAAGCGGCGCACTGTCCGGCAATAAGAAAGTGAAGACCATCACCATACCTGCCACCGTCAAGGAGATTCCGAACGCCGCTTTCTACCACTGTGCCGCCCTCGAAGAGGTGGTTATACCCGAAGGCGTTACGAAAGTAGGAATGTACGCTTTTTATGAGTGCGCGCTCCTGAGAAAAGCCACTATGCCTAATACGGTAAAAGAGGTGGGAGCGGGTGCTTTCTACGGCTGTGTCAATCTCTTGGAGCAGAACCTGCCGGAAGGCATAGAGGTGATACCCAAAGGCTGTTTCTTTGCCTGCCGCCAGTTTAAGAAGATAACACTGCCCTCTACCCTACGTGCGATAGAAGACGGTGCTTTTACCGGCTGCGTGGAACTGGAGAAAATTGATTTCCCCGTATCGGTGGAGCAGATAGGCGAGATGGCCTTTGCTAATTGCCTCAAACTTGAGAAAGTGGAACTGCCTGCCAACTTGACTACTGTAAGCAAAGGTACGTTCCGCGACTGCTCACATCTGCTCACCGTCCGTTTCCCGGAAAATCTATATGCTATTGACGATGAGGCTTTTGCAGGTTGCCTGCAGATAGAGAGTATCGCTTTCCCGAAGGAGTTGTTCCGCATCGGCAAACAAGCGTTTATGGACTGCAAAGGACTTGAGAAAGTGCGCTTTGAGGAGCGACTGAATGCCATAGAAGACGGTGCTTTCAAGAACTGTAGTCGTATCTTTGAACTTACGTTGCTTGACAACCTTGAGGTACTTCGCCCGAGTGCTTTTGAAGGCTGCACCAACCTGCGCAAAGTGGTCTTCGGAAAGAAACTTGAGCGAATAGGCGACTATGCTTTCTCCGGCTGCCGCAGTCTGCAAGAAGTGAAAATGCCCCTGCAACTCAAAGAGATAGGTATAAGAGCCTTTGCCGAATGTACGTACCTCACGAAGGTGATATGGGCGGAAGACCTCGAACTTGAATATATCGACCAAGAGGCTTTCCTCAACTGTATCAAACTCGAAGAACCGGAACTTGACGAGTACGTAGAGTACGGCAAGAACCCCTTCAAAGGCTGCAAACCGCGCAAAGATGCAGAGGAATAAGAATTAAAGACATATCGAAATCCCGAAATAAAAACACATAAACAAGATAAAAACTATGAGTGAAGAGAAGAAAATGCCGTCAGCAGAGAAACTGAAAGCCCTGCAACTCGCAATGGCTAAGATAGACAAAGACTTTGGTAAAGGTGCCATTATGCGCCTTGGAGAAGATAAAGTGGAAGATATTGCCGTTATCCCCACCGGCAGCGTAGGTCTTAACCTCGCGCTCGGTGTCGGCGGCTACCCAAGAGGCAGGATAATTGAGATTTACGGTCCGGAGTCCAGCGGTAAGACCACCCTCGCCATCCATGCTATGGCAGAGGTGCAACGCCAAGGGGGAATAGCCGCTATTATTGATGCCGAACACGCCTTCGACCGCTTCTATGCCGAGAAACTCGGAGTGGATGTGGAGAACCTGCTCATTGCCCAGCCCGACTGCGGCGAACAGGCACTTGACATCGCCGACGAACTGATACGCTCCAGTGCCGTTGATTTAGTAGTAATCGACTCCGTAGCAGCCCTCACACCTAAAGCCGAGATAGAGGGCGATATGGGCGACAACAAAGTGGGCTTGCAGGCAAGACTTATGTCGCAGGCACTGCGCAAACTCACAGCCACTATCAACAAGACGCAGACCACCTGCATCTTTATCAACCAACTCCGTGAGAAAATCGGCGTTATGTTCGGCAACCCCGAAACGACAACCGGCGGTAACGCTCTGAAGTTCTACGCCTCTGTGCGCCTCGACATACGCAAGGTAACCGCCATCAAGAACGGCGACGAGGTACTTGGCAACCAAGTGCGTGTCAAAGTAGTGAAAAACAAAGTGGCTCCTCCCTTCCGTAAAGCGGAGTTCGACCTTATGTTCAACGAAGGCATATCAAAGGTAGGCGAACTTGTTGACCTCGGTACAACGACCGGCGTGCTGACCAAATCAGGCTCTTTCTACAGTTATGACGGCAATCGCCTTGCACAAGGGCGTGATGCCGCGAAGAAAGTGCTTGCCGACAATCCCGACTTGGCAGACGAGATAGAAGCCAAAATAATGGAGTCGCTGAAAAAATAGCCGTACCTTGGCAGCAGTATGGAAGACGTATTACAATCTCTTTTTGAGCAATATACAGGTAAGGCGGTGGCTTCGGCTGCCGCACTTACTGCTTCGGGCAGCAACCGCCAATACTACCGTCTGACAAGCACAGACGGGCAATCGCTCATAGGCGTGGCAGGGACAGCCAAAGAGGAAAACCGCGCTTTCCTCTATATGGCACAGCATTTTGCAGGCAAAGGACTGAATGTGCCGCAGGTGGTGGCAGCAAGCGAAGATGATATGTGCTACCTGCAGCAGGACCTCGGTAATACCCTACTCTTCGACTACATAAGCGAAGGGCGCAAGACCGGCACTTTCTCGCAGCGGGAGAAAGATATGCTCCATACGACAATCAGAGCCTTGGCAAGACTGCAAACCAAAGGTGCGGAAGGTATGGACTTTCGCTACTGCTACCCCCAGCCGGAGTTTAACCTCAGAAGCATACTGTGGGACCTCAACTACTTCAAATACTGCTTCCTCAAAGCCACAGGGTTAGAGTTCCAGGAAAACAGACTCGAAGACGAGTTTGAACGCCTTGCCTATATCCTGCTCGAAGAGCGTATGAGTACATTTATGTATCGCGACTTCCAAAGCCGCAACGTAATGATTCATACAGAACAGAGTGCGGACGGCAAAATTGTAGAAGTGCCGTACTTCATAGACTTCCAAGGCGGTAGGCGCGGACCAATACACTACGATGTGGCTTCGTTCCTCTGGCAGGCAAAAGCCAACTTCAGCGACGAACTGCGTGAGGAGTTGCTTGTTTCCTATCTTGATGAGATTGAGAAATACATACCTATTGATAGAGTCGACTTCCGCCAACGGCTGCACCATTTCGTTCTCTTCCGCACTATGCAAGTACTCGGAGCATACGGATTCCGCGGTTACTTTGAAAAGAAACCCCACTTCCTTCAGTCCATACCCTTTGCCATAGAGAACCTGCGCAAACTGCTCTCCACCCAAAGCGAGGACTATCCGTATCTGATAGAAGTGCTGCGGCAGATGACTGAAATGCAGCAGTTTAAGGAGATTAGTATCAAACAGCCGCTCGTAGTTCGTATTTACAGTTTTTCCTACAAAAAAGGCATTCCGCAGGACGGTAGCGGCAACGGCGGCGGATACGTGTTCGACTGCCGCGCCCTCAACAACCCCGGACGGTATGAGCGTTATACCCACTTTACCGGCATGGACGAACCCGTGATACGCTTTATAGAGGAAGACGGCGAGATGAAACCATTTCTCGAAGAGGCGTATAAACTCGTGGATTCAAGTGTCAAACGCTATATAGAGCGTGGTTTTCAGCATCTTATGGTATGTTTCGGTTGCACCGGCGGTCAGCACCGCAGCGTATATGCGGCGGAGAAAATGGCACGGCATATCAACGACACTTTCGGCGTGGAAGTGAGACTTATCCACCGCGAGCAGAATGCGGAACGCACCTTCCCCGCACACGCCAAATAAAAACTACTTCAATAGTTCAGACCCTAAATGAAAGCAATGATTTTTGCTGCCGGTCTCGGCACACGCCTTCGCCCGCTGACTGACACTATGCCCAAAGCCCTTGTGCCCGTTTTGGGCAAACCGCTGCTGTTGTGGCAGATAGAAAAACTGCAACAGGCGGGCATAACTGACATCATAATCAATATCCACCATCTCGGTGAGCAAATACGGCAGTACTTGCAGGCAAACAACAACTTCGGCTGCAACATTCTCTTAAGCGACGAAAGCGACCGTCTGCTTGAGACGGGGGGCGGACTGAAAAAAGCCGCCCGCTTGATAGGAACCGATGAGCCGTTGCTTGCGCTCAACGTGGACGTACTCAGCAACATTGACATCCGCTCGCTTATAGACAGTCATCGATCTGATGCACTTGCCACTCTCGTTGTAAGCCCAAGACAGACACAGCGTTATCTGCTCTTTGATAAGCAAAACCGGCTAAAAGGCTGGACCAATATCTCCACCGGTGAATACAAACCACGCGAAGTGCAAGAGGCTTTGAGTAGCGAAACGGAAAAGGGCGAACTGACCAAACTTGCTTTTTCGGGTATGCATATCATATCACCGGCTCTCTTCCTTTTGATGGATAAAGAGCCGGATGTGTTCCCTATAATGGACTTGTATCTCTCTCTTTGTCAGCGTTTGCCAATTCGCGCGTATATACCTGTCGATTACAGGATGATGGACATCGGCAAGATAGGCGAATTGGACAAAGCGGAGGAGTTTGCGAAAACACTTATCTGATATTCAACAGCATATTTGGATAGCACCGTGAAGGCAACTGATATTGCAGTTGCCTTTTGCATATCCCGTCCTGCCGTCCGTCTCAAAACAGAAAGTCTGTTCCGTTTCTAATCGCACTTCTTTCCCCGTGAAAGTATGAATAAAGTCAAGACTTGTCAGGCTGCCGTCTTTGAGGTGTCGCAATGCGTTCCTTACCTCTGCGGCAGACGGCTTACGAGCGCACATAGCGTGAAAAATGCCGTCTGTCGGGTCTGCCAGCGGGTTTTGTCTTATACCGCCACCGGAGTATGGACCGATACCTATATTCATTGTAAAGAGTCTGTCTTGCCATACTTTTTTGTCGTCAGCATAAAGTGTTACCGCGTGGGCGGGTTGCTCTTTTATGGCAAGTACAAGTCCGATGACATAGTTGAGTTTGCGGCTGCCGAAACGCTCTTTCAGTCTGTCGGCTTTCACGCAGCACAGCGCATCCACTCCAAAACCTACGGAGTTAATAAAATAGCGGTCATAGACATCCTCGTTGTCTGTGTATTCAAGGCGGCCGATGTCTATCGTTCGCGGCTGTCCGCAGAGGAAACGCTCAATCGCTTTCTTGTAGTCTGTTGTCAGTCCCCAGTATTTGGCATAGTCGTTGCCCGTACCGCGGGGGACAATACTCAAGGTCACTTTCTTTCGCTCCTCGTCTGTTATACCTGCATGCATTATTCCGTTTACCACCTCCGAGAGCGTACCGTCGCCGCCGAGGACGAGCAGACGGCGGTAGCCGCAGTCTTCCACAAAAGTGCGTGCAATCTCCTCGGCATGCCCCGCATATCGCGTTACTTGAAAGTCGAATGGTATATGCCGTGCTTGCAGAGTCTTCCACAGGTACAGTCTTTGCGCCCGCAGAGCCGACTTGCCAGACAGCGGATTGATAATCACTCCCAACATAGTCTTACTTGCCTGTAGAAAGATACTCCACGGCGCGCTTGGTAATATCATCATCGCGCTCAAAGAGCGGGAAGAAACCTTCGTCGCCGAGGACGTTGCGAACAATGTATGCATTGACAAGACGGCGTATCAGCGGAGCCGACTTGGCGATGTCGGCTTGGTCCGGCTCTATGCCCTTATCCTTGCAGAAGGCAATGAACTGCGGCATCCAGTTTGCATTGTTAAGATGCTTCTCGAGTTGCTGCCAGTCTTTGTATCGTGTCAGTTCCTTGCGGTGTTGGTCAGTATACCGGAAAGCGAACTGATAAGTATAAGCGCGGTTAGCAACACGGTTGAAGTACTTGGTATAGAGCGTAGTATCACGTCCGACGAAGATATCCGGCATTATGCCTCCACCGCCATATACGCGCCTGCCGCCTTTGGTGAAATAGAGGGTGGTGTCGGCAAAATGTATGCTGTCTTTGGAGAACTGCTCGCCGTGTTCAAAACGCTCAAGCAGGTCTTTGGCATAGTCTGCCTGTTCGCCCATCTTGTAGGGTTTTTGTATGCACCTGCCTGAGGGTATATAGTATCGTGCTACGGTCAGACGCAGTGCGCTGCCGTCGTCGAAGGGCATTTGCTGTTGTACCAAGCCCTTGCCGAAGGAACGGCGACCGATGATAGTGGCGCGGTCGTTATCTTGCATCGCACCCGCGAAAATCTCGCTTGCAGATGCGGAGAAATCGTCTATCAGTACTGCAAGTTTGACATTCTTAAACCTGCCGCCGCCGTTGGCTCTGCTCTCCATACGCGGATAGGCACGACCTTGGGCATAGACAATCATATCGCCTGCTGCAAGAAACTCGTTTGCCATCTGTATAGCCTCCTGCATAAAGCCGCCGGAGTTCTCACGGAGGTCAACTATATAAGACGTTGCCCCCTGCTCTTTGAGGTAGTTGAGTGCTGAAAGAAACTCCTTGTAGGTGTTATCGCCGAACTTGTTTACGCGCACATAACCAATCTTTTCTTTGCTTTGCGGAACATCAATGATAAACTTGGCATCTACGGAATAAACGGGTATATCGCCGCGGGTTATGGTGAAATGCAGCATCTCGCTTTCGCCGGAGCGGACAATACCGAGTTTGACCTCCGTACCTTTCTCTCCGCGAAGAGTATGCATCACTTTCTCGTTGTTGATTTTCTTACCTACAAAAGCGGAGTCGTTCACCTCCACAATCTTGTCGCCTGCCAATACACCCACGCCATCGCTCGGTCCGCCCGATATGACAGCCACTATGCATACCGTATCTTGCTGAATATTAAACTGTACGCCTATGCCCGAGAAGGAAGATGAGAGTTCGGAATTGACGAGTTCGAGGTCTTTGGCGGGGATATACGACGAGTGCGGGTCAAGTTTCTGTACAAGTTCAGCCATAGCCTCATCAGTTATCGAATCAAGGTCTATCGGCTCCACGTAAGCCTGTTGCAGGAGCAGCAGCAGTTGGGAAATCTTGTCGCTCTGCTCCATCATTATCTGTCCGTTACGGAAGACAAAACGCTGTGCATTGGCTTTGTTGGAGATAGCGTTTCCGAGCAGCAGACCGATAAGCAGCACTGCCACCACGATAGTCGGATATATATACTTTTTCATTTTATTTGTGTTTTTGTCAGTCTAAATCGTCTTTGAGTTGTATCACTTCTATTCCTGCTTTCCGCAGCAGTTCCACACCGTCTTGCAGGCGATAAGCATCGCCGTAAACGACACGCTTTATGCCCGATTGTATTATCAGTTTGGAACATTCCATACACGGCGAAGAGGTTACGTAGAGCGTTGCTCCGTCAGCGGAGTTGTTGCTGCGTGCCACTTTGGTAATCGCGTTTGCCTCGGCGTGGAGGACGTAGGGAAAACTGGTGTTGTTCTCGTCTTCGCAGTTATTGTCAAACCCGCTCGGCGTACCGTTGAAACCATCGGAGATAATCATCTGGTTCTTCACCATCAGTGCACCTACCTGACGGCGGCGGCAGTAGGAGTTGCCCGCCCACACTCGTGCCATTCGCATATAACGCACGTCAAACTGATGTTGTTTTGCTTCGTTCATAATAAGTTCTATTTGCTGTTTATCAGTTCTGTAGCCATACTTTTTACGTCCAAGCCTCCGAATGTGCCGGACGACATCATAAGCAGAGCCGTATTGTCGTAGTTGATGGATTGAAGGCGTTTGAGCATCTCACTGTTGTCCGTAAAGACCTCCACTTTGCCGCCGAAGGCTGTCTGTACATCACTCGGATTGAACGACTGAAGCCGTTTATGCTCTACCACTTCAGGGTTGAAATAGACCAAAGCCGTGTCAGCCTTGTCCATACAGCCTTTGTATTGTGGCAGGAAGTCCGCCATAAGGGAAGAAAAAGTGTGCAGTTCCATACAAGCCACCAATCGCTTTTCAGGATAACGCTCTTTCACAGCCTCTACTGTCGCTTTGAGTTTGGACGGCGAGTGGGCAAAGTCGCGATAGGCAACTGCCGTCCGGGACTCGCATATTTTCTCAAGTCTGTTGCTCGCGCCCGTGAATGAGGCTATCTCACGGTAGAAATCTTCAGGCTCTACTCCAATCTGTTGCAGGGCAAGGCAGGCAGCCTGGAGGTTCTGCATATTGTGTCTGCCGAAAACCTGCATCTTGACCTCGCCGGTGTATTCGCTGTACGGAATACAAGTCATATCTGTAGGTGCCTCTGCAGCCAACATCTTCAAGTTCTCGTCGCCGCTGTAATAGACAAGTTTGCCCTGTGGCTCAAAACTATGCACAAATCGGCGGAAAGTGTCCACATACTCAGGGAAGGTTGGGAAGACGTTGATATGATCCCAAGCGATACCGGTGAGTATGGCAACGTGCGGGTGATACCACAAGAACTTGCTCCTTCGGTCAAGCGGTGAGGTCAGGTACTCGTCTCCCTCAAAGACGGCGTACTTGGCTGTGGTAGAGAGTCTTACCATACGCTCAAAGCCCTCTATCTGCGCCCCTACCATGTAGTCGGCTTCTATACCGAGCCGCTGCATGACGTAGAGAATCATAGCCGTGGTAGTGGTCTTGCCGTGTGAGCCTGCCACCACTATGCGTGTCTTGTCCCGAGTCTGCTCGTAGAGGTATTCGGGGAAGGAGTAGATTTTCAGTCCGAGTTCGCGCGCCCGCTTGAGTTCGGGGTTATCCTCACGTGCGTGCATACCAAGTATGACTGCATCTATGTCGGGAGTGATGTTCTCGGCGTGCCAACCGAACTCTTTAGGCAGCAGTCCGGCATCGCGAAGGTGGGTCAGAGCAGGGTCGAAAATCTCATCGTCAGAGCCTGTAACCGTATATCCGGGCTTGCTTGCTACTGCCATAGCAAGATTGTGCATTGCCGCACCGCCGATGGCGATAAAATGAATACGCATAGTAGTTTGAGTATGAGTAATATAATAAAAATAATCTCCTATGGTCTGGAACCTGATAGGAGATTATTCTGTTAGTTTTTTAGGCAAAGAGTTTGCCGAAGTCCTCGTGTGAGATGGCTTGCTCGTCCATTTTGACTACACCTTTGAGAGCCTCGTAAATCTTGTTTTCAGCCACTCTCTCTACAAGTCCGCGCAGTTGGTCTTCTTTCTTGAGCATCTCCTGTGCGAAGTTGTTGAGATACTGGTCGTCCACGTGCATCAAGCCGTATTGCATAAACTGCATCTTAGCCACTTGCTTGGCGTATGCCTCTACGTCTTCTTTCTCCACTTTGATGTCAAACTGCTTCATCAGTTGGTCTTTGGCGAGGTGCCATTTGAGTTCTTCCACCATCTTCGGAAAGTCGCGGTCAAGTTCCTCATCTGTCAGTTTTTCGTTGGTGGTCTTCACCCAGCGGCGAAGGAAAGCCTCGGGGAACTGCAGACCTTCCATCTTCTTCATAACGGCATCCTTTGCATCAAGTCCGAACTTATACTCGCTGTCTTCGCGCATATTCTCTTCTATCTCTGCTTTGACGCGGGTGCGGAAGTCGGCTTCGTCTTTTACGTTGTTCTCGCCATATACCTTGGCGAAGAGTTCGCCGTCAATCTTGGCGTTTTCGTGGCGGGTGATGCCGGTTATCTCAAAGGTGAAGTCGCCGGCGTGGTCTTTTACTTCCTCTTTCTTTATGTCAAGCATCGAACTTACCTCCACTTCGCTGTCAAAGGCTTTGGCGGGATTGAAGGTGATAGTCTCGCCTTTCTTTGCGCCGATAAAGAGTTTTTTCTGCTCTTCGTCTTTCATATACTGCGGGTTAAGCATAGCGTTGTCTTTCGTTATGCCGCCTTCTATGAGTTCTTTTATGGTACCTTTCAGCACGTCGCCTTCCTGTACATCGTCAGCCTCCACATATTCGCCGAAACGGCTTTGGTAACTCTCCACCTGACGATTCACCATCTCGTCCGTAACGGTGATATTGTAGTGTTTGAGAGTGGTATTTCCGTCAAGTTTGGCATCAAACTCAGGAGCGAGAGCAACATCAAAAGCGAAAGTGAAGGTGTCTTGGTTGTCAAAGTCCACCTGCGGAGTCAGTTCCTCATTGGGCAGCGGGTCGCCGAGGACGTTGAGTTTTTGCTCCTCTATGTATTTGCCGAGCTCTACGCCTATCTCTTTGTTTATCACCTCTGCCATAACGCCTTTGCGGTACATTTTCTTTACGAGTCCGAGCGGAACCATTCCGGGGCGGAAACCGGGCATTTGGGCTTTCTGGCGCAGTTGGCGCAACTCTTTATCTACTTTCTCTTCATAGTCTTTCGGCTCAACCGTCATCGTGAGCACTGCTTGGAGGTCTTTTACCTCCGATAATGTAATCTGCATAAATTTATATCTTTTTGTTTATATTTTCGTTTGTTCTTCGGCGACAGGTCTTACGCCATAATTCCGAAATTGGCTGCAAAGGTACGATATTTGCACAATTTATCCAAAAATATGCAAATTTTTAGTATATATTCTCTCTTTTTGCTGCTCAAATATAAAATTTTCCGTACCTTTGCGCCGTAAAATTTTCATATTATCACTACTATGACAAGAAAAGTACGCGTTCGTTTCGCGCCCAGTCCCACCGGTGCTCTACACATCGGCGGCGTGCGCACTGCCCTCTACAATTATCTTTTTGCCCGCCAGCACGGCGGCGATATGCTTCTGCGTATTGAAGATACCGACTCCACACGCTTCGTCCCGGGAGCAGAAGAATATATAATAGAAGCCCTGCAATGGCTCGGTATAGAGATTGATGAAGGTATAGGTGCGTGGAGCAAAAAAGATGGTGCCAAGACCCATGACCTTTGCGGACAATATGGCGACAAAGGTCCGTACCGCCAGAGCGAAAGACGGGAGATATACCACAGGTACGTAAACCAACTGCTTGAGTCGGGCAACGCCTACTACGCTTTCGACACTCCCGAAGAACTTGAAGCCAAGCGTCAGGAGGTTCCCAATTTCCAGTACGATGCTCATACGCGCGGCACAATGTGCAACTCCCTCACCCTCCCCCAAGAGGAGGTGGATAGACGGATAAAAGCAGGCGAAAAATACGTAGTTCGCTTTAAGGTTGAGCCTGACGAGGATATACACGTAAATGACCTTATTCGCGGTGAAGTGGTGATTAACAGCAATATAATAGACGACAAGGTGCTGTATAAGTCAGCCGACGACCTGCCCACCTACCATCTTGCCAATATCGTGGATGACCACCTTATGGAGGTGAGCCATGTCATTCGCGGCGAGGAGTGGCTGCCCTCCGCTCCGCTCCACGTGTTACTCTACCGTGCTTTCGGCTGGTCTGATACTATGCCCGAGTTCGCCCACCTGCCGCTGCTACTCAAGCCCGACGGCAACGGTAAACTCTCAAAGCGCGATGGCGACCGGCTCGGTTTCCCCGTCTTCCCGCTTGAGTTCCACAACCAAAAAGACGGCACCGTCAGCAGCGGTTATCGCGAGAGCGGATATTTCCCCGAAGCGGTCATCAACTTCCTCGCTCTGCTCGGCTGGCACGCAAGCGGCGACCAAGAGATGTTCTCTATGGACGAACTCATACAGCAGTTCTCGCTCGAACGTGTCAGCAAGTCCGGCGCGAAGTTCGACTACGAGAAAGGCCGCTGGTTCAACCACCAGTACCTCCAACTACGCTCTGACGAAGAGTTGGCACGTCTGTTTATGCCCGTCTTGGAAAAGAAACTTGACTCATCTGTTTATCAGAATGTTAACATAGAAAAAGTTGCTCAAATCATAGGTCTTGTCAAAGACCGTGTGAACTTCGTACCAGAACTGTGGGAGCAGGCTTGTTTCTTCTTTGAGGCACCGATGGAATATGACGAGAAGTCGCTTAAGAAACGCTGGAAAGAGGATAGCCCCAAACATCTTACGGAACTGAGCGAACTGCTCTCGTCCGTTTCAGACGAAGACTGGACACGCAAGAACCTGAAAGAGGACGGTACAACGGAGTGGCTGCTTGACACCGTTGTTATGCCGTGGATAGCAGAGAAAGAGTACGGCGTGGGCGTTGTGATGAATGCGTTCCGAATCTGCCTTGTCGGTGCCGCCCGAGGTCCGCATATCTGGGCCATCACCGACATCCTCGGCAAACAAGAGACCCTTCGCCGAATAGACACCGCCCTACGGCTGATTTAGTTTCTGATTTTCACTAATCTCACAAGAAAATAAGTAGCGATTTCGGTGTTTTTTTCTTCGATTTCGCTACTCATTTCGTTATTCTCCAAACTGATTTGAATGGCAAGTCGTTAAAAGGCAGAAAGCATAACCTTCAAAAAAAACTATTATTACGCGCAAAAAATATAAAATTGTGTGTAAATTTTTGCAGTAATTAAAAGTTATCGTACCTTTGTAGCCGTATTCTGCGCAGGAGGGAAATATGTCTTACAAGGGTGGAATATATAAGGCTGACAGCGTTGGCATATAGCAGAAGCGCGGCATAGTGTTGCAGCGTGTATGCCGAGCGTTTATCAGTTTTAGGACATAGATATTAAAGGCGTTTATTGAACGCTGTTTGCGACTCATCAAAATCTTCGCAACATTTTGTACCAAGTCCGAACAGACACAATGAATGTCCTCGGGGTATGTTTATATCTCCGTTTTATGTATGAGTGTATATACCGATTTACCCATCGGGTGAATTGTATATATTTAAGGTCTTTTTATAGGGCTGCAATTGTATCATACCAAGTATGAATGGTCATACGCAAAGGAGAATAGCATATTTCAGCGTGGACTTCGTTTGTTATTCTACTTGGTACGGGGATTGCGAAGCCCTTGATGAGCGTGAAGAACAATAGAACTTCACGCTTTGTTTGTGTATATGTGAGAGTTGTAAGTGCATATGTAGAGTTGTAAGCATAACGAATAAGTACGATAACGAACAAATACGATAAGTACAAATACGGAGTAAGCCGAAAATCCGAACAAAGAGTAGGCGAAAACCAAATACCACATAATTTTATGGATCAAAACAAAGTTGACATGTATCTTGCACAAAATTCCAAGATGCTGCCGGCAAACAAATTGCCGTTACTCAAAGAAGCGTTAACTAAATTAGACGACAGTAAGTATGTTTATCTACAGAGTGTAGAGTACAAAGACCCCAACACAGTGCTTATAATTTCCATTTTGCTTGGTACTCTCGGTATAGATCGCTTTATGCTCGGCGATGCCGGTATGGGTGTCCTCAAACTTCTTACTTGCGGGGGACTTTATATCTGGTGGATTATAGATATGATCAATGTGCAGGAAACGACTCGTGAGTACAATTTTAAGAAACTAAATGACACATTGATGCTCCAAGGCATATCCTTGTACTGATGAAAAAGTATGTTCCCGTTTGCAAATTATTGGCATTAGAGATGGGCTTGCTGCTCTTCGTTGTGTCAATGCACTCTTTAGGGATTCCTGTATATTGTCCCTTTAAGATGATTACAGGAATCCCCTGCCCCGGTTGCGGTGGTCAAAGAGCATTGTTTGCTATATTGCACGGCAATATAGCAGAAGCCGTTTATATCAATCCTTTGTCCGTTGCAGTTATTTGTTTTGCAATAATTGCTCCGATTTGGCTGTTTGCTGATTGTTATCGTTCAACAAATAGCTTGAATAGCGTAATGAAAGGCAAATGGTCGTTGCCGACATCAGCATTAGTCGCTATCGTCGTCATTGCCAACTGGATATGGAATATTTATAAGGGCTTGTAAAGTAAATATTGAATTTCAAAAACATTATGTGGAAAAATATACTTCTTACGGTAGTATTCACTTTGTGGTTGCTGCTTTTAGGTTATAGTTTATCGTGTTTTGTGGCATATTTAGTAGGATGTCCTCCTTTTGTGGCACCTTTAGTGTTCGCTTTTCTTTCCTTGATAGCACTTAATATTTGTTGGGGTATGCACAAAAAGAAAGGTCTCTCTCCTAATATATTTGTAATTCTTCTGTCTCTGTTTATAAGTAGTGTAGCAAATGCAGTTAATCTTGGTGTTAAATTCGGGGAAGATCATTCTTATCGCGGTAGCGTAATACGGGATTCATACTATGGACATGCTAATCTTTATAATAAATGGGGGTATAAAATAATTAATGTTTCCGGACTGATTAGATACGATGACATTGCTGTCTATTTAGAGACAAAAACGCACGTTTATAAATTTAATTATGATGGAGATATGATTGCTGATGCAGATTTTGACGAAGATGCCCAATATGGTTATGCTTCAGTCTTGCAACATCCATTTACAAAAAAGTACTACATAAGAGGAGAACGTGTGTACGATGAAGCATATGTAGATTATGATTATCTTGGTGACACAGACTATGCTGATTTTATACAATGTAAAGAGCAAGGAGGATTATGGAAATTAGTAGAAGTAGGAAAGAAATATGGTAGTATAGATGTAAATTATGATGATTATCAAGAAATAAAAGCAATCGGATACCATCCTATTCATTGCTTTGTAGTGAAAGATGGGGAATACTATAAAATTCTTGATAGTTCGGGTCGCGAAGTCTATAAAACGAAGACAGGAATTCGTAGTCCTTTCCATTACGAAAAATCTACCAAGCGTTTCTACTATGACGACAATAACGGAAAGAGATGGTATCATCAATTATAATTGAACGATAAAAATTAAGTTAACTATAATATAAACACAGAATTATGAATTACGTTGTTAAAATCGTTACTCTTTTATTGTTGCCGCAGATTATGTTGGCTTCTTGTACAAAAAAGCCGACAGAAAACGCTGCAAATGAAGTTGCGCAACAGCAGAAAGTAAAGAAAACAGGAATTAAGACAACTGACCAATTTAGTCAAGTTGAAAGCCAAACGACAAAGAATGCTATCATGCTCTTTGATATATCTAAAAGTATGAAAGGGTATATAGATGGGCTTAGTCCCGAATTTCGCGGGGTTATATCCGGTTATAGCAAAATGATAAATGCCGCAGAATACTATGAGGTTGGAGCAAAACCGAATAAAAGCAAGGCTTTTATAAAAAATCTCTCAGAAGGTAAATTCGATTATTCCGGTGTTTCTGATTTTTTAGGAACTATCGGCTATATGACAGAGCAAGTGTTATCTGACTCCGTTGATATGGCTTGCCTTGTTTCAGACGGCATAATGAGCGGAACAGATGCGCAAATACGAAACAGTAGGAACAGAATGTATAATATACAGTCAAGAGACATAATGAAAGATAAAATATCAGAATCTCTTGAAAAATTGGATAGTACCTACAGTGCACTTATATTAAGATATGAAGCAACTTTTGATGGGATATATTATTGCTACAATAATGATCATCAAACTCTGAAAGCAAAGTCTCGTCCGTATTTTGCTATCTTTATAGGTAAGCATGACAAAGTAAAAAAGATAGAGCAAAACGTCATTACAGGGCAATCCCAAAGTTCAGGTGATGCAGTATATCAATATACAGACATTATAATGATAGGCGATGCTGCATCATACAATAACTGCAAATTCGGCAGTCTTGCCGGTATTATTCCCGCAAAAGATAAGAAAGGTGCACTGAAGATACAAAGTAAAGATACTATATCATTTTCTTGTGATATAAAATCGCTTCCCGCTTATATGCAGACATCGGAGTATTTTGAGTCAAACTTTGTCTTGAAGTATAAAAGACAGCCTAAAGATGAATTTTCAGAAGTTCCACGTAATAAATATAACCTTTATGTAGATGCCGGAAAGCATAGAGTAATTGTCTCATTTTCGAAAGTAAGTAGGACAACTTACGTATCAGGCAATACTCTGTGTTTTGAACTTAAATACGCTGTGCCTACGTGGATAAGCACCCTTACAGATGATGACGATAGCGATATATTTAAGAACAAAGATAAAAAGAACAAGACCTTTAATCTTCAATATCTTATAGATGGTTTTAAAGTATTGAATAATACCGATGTCGTGATAAAAACTGAAATGCAATTTATAAATACTAATTTTTAATTATTAAAATTATGATGACTTTTCTTAATGTATTCACTTACCTGTATAAGTGGGTTCCTGCTTTGAAAAACAGGTTGGACGAAGTTGTGGATGACACACAGTATTATCTTGACTATTTTCAAGAGGGGAACGTGTTTATGCATGTGTTTTTAGTGGCACTTATCGTTGCGGCTGTAATAACTGCTGTTTACTATTGGGTATGCGGGAACCTTTTCTTCAATGCGGCAAAACGTTATATATGGCTGATACTACTATGTGTTAGTTTTTTAGCGACAATGTTTATAACTCCCTATTACATTGTAGGTCACTATGATGAGAACGGTTTGTGGGACGGTCAAAATAATACACGGCTATTCGAGTCCGCTAAAAATACATTAAGCAATACAATCTCTATTATTGAAGATGAAGAGTATAGAGAATTTTGTACTAATGTGGCAGAGGACTATGCAAAGAAATTCAGAACGGAACATACTCTTGCTTATGGTATGTTTACAATGAACGAGGATATACCACTTGAAGTATCTTTAATTAACGGGTTGTATGCAGTGATAATATTTTTTATCCTCTCTCTCATTTGTAAGCGTTTTAGCATACACTGCAAAGCCATTCCTTTCTAAAAACCAATTAACTACCAACTTATATGAAACTATTTATATTTGCAATCGGCGGTACGGGGGCACGTGTGTTGCGCTCGCTCACTATGATGCTTGCTTCCGGCATAGATGGACTTGACAGTTCCTATGAGATAGTACCGCTCATTATAGACTATGACTTGTCAAACGGCGACAAAACACGCTGCGTAAAAGCGATAGAAACATATAAAAGATTCAAAACCGTCTTTATCCGGATGCTCATAGAGGAGTAATTTATAATGACCATTTCTTTATGACACGGGTTCATCCGTTGCCTTCTAATGACACTCAACACCCATACGAGTTCTACTTTGGACCTAATACAACGGAGAAATTCTCACAGTACCTTGACAAAAATGCTCTTAACACTAATCCTACAACTAAACTGACAGGATCGCTATTAGAAGCCTTATATGATACTTCAGGGGACAATACTAAGGAGACAGAATTAGAACTTGATATGGCAAAAGGCTTCAAAGGTAATCCTAATATCGGGTCTGTAGTATTTCACAAACTGAAAGACAGTCCGGAATATGCTACCTTTGCAAGTCAATTCCAACCCGGCGATAAAGTTTTTATAGTCAGTTCCATATTCGGCGGCACAGGAGCAAGCGGTTTCCCCGAACTTGTCAAAGCAATTAGACATGATAACACACATCATGATTTGCAAAGTGCAGTCATAGGTGCAAGTCTGATATTGCCCTATTTCAAATTAGATACGCCTACAGATTCTGCTGATACAGGCGCTATAGACCATACACTGTTCAATACCAAGACAAAAGCGGCTTTAGGCTACTACAAGTCGGCCGGCATCAATGATATAGTTAACGCCATATACTATGTTGGCGATGAAAATATGGATAACTATGTTTATGCTGAGGGTGAACAAAGGCAGCAAAACAAGGCTCACGTTGTGGAATTTGTTGCCGCCACATCTATCATTCAGTTTTTGAAAGATAATACTCTCACTGGGGCTAATCATAATCCTTATGAGTTTAGCATAAAAGATGCAAAATTAACAACTCAAATCAATCTTCCCGATTTCTTTGATACTACACACGAACTGGTGTTGAATAATCTCTCCATATTCTCACTTGCTATGAAATACTATCGTGATGTGGTTTGTGGAGACAGAGATAAAATTCGCGACAGTGCAGCCTATTATAACGCTTTCGGTCTTGCCCGTAAACTCGGAAAGGATGTATATGTATATAAAGACATTGATGAATTCTTGAAAAACACTCAGGAATGGGGCTATTATTCGTGGCTCAAAGAGATGAACGACCATGTCCATAAACTTCATCTATATAACATGGAAAGTGTTGATGATAAAAATAATAAACAAGATTTAGGAAAACTCTTTGCTGATAAGGAAATAAGTACCGGTTTCTTTAGTAGAAGTCCCATTAAGGATGATAACATCGGAAATGCACTTGACACTTTTAGTGACCCCGTCAAGAATGGAGATGACACAACTTTCCTAAAAGTGCTTCGCGATGTAGCCAAAAATATTTATTCAAAAGTTAAGTAAAATTGATTTATTATGCCAAGAAATAATAATTTAGAGCAGAATGGGCAAACAGCCTATGCATTTCGTATCCACGAACCTAAAACTAACGATGCCGGTGTTACCCCAACTGCTGCGGCAACAATGAACGGATGGACTCAAACAAATCACATTAGTGAGGCTCTCCTCGAAAATATCGCAATCAACAATGTAAACGGCAAGATAGGTACTTCCATACCCTCTATCTTTGCTCGTATTCATCTCTTTAATGTAGCCTTCCAATCCTTCAATGGTAAAGGTTATGGTGTGTTAAGCAACCCTCCTCAAACTCTTAAGATGGAGGCAACACTTGTTTCTGAATGTTTCGACCTTTTAGAGTTTCTTTTCCAACACGGCAGAGATAATAAACTGAAAGTTAAACGTTGGAACGCAGCAACGCAAATAGCAGCACTGCGGGCTGCCGGAAACGACAACCACACACGTTTAGCACAAGTATTGGAAGATGAGATAGCACACACAACGGGACTTCAAGATATATATCTTTTCTATTGGGAACACCTTGGCGAGGAGATACTAATTGGCGGCACCTCACCCTTTACTCTCGTCTTTACTTCCCCCAACTGGAAAAGAACGATGAATGATAAGCAACTTGGATTTGCCAGCGCAGGCGGCGGAACGGCATTATTCACAGGCAATACAACGTTCTTAAATAATCGTGATGCCGATTTTGTGGAAATGATATATGCTCTATATGTAGCATTTAATACTATCCTTCCTGCACAGGCGCAGTACTTTAACTCATATTTAGGAGTACTCTTTGCTAATTATAATAACATGAATGCTATAACTAACGAGTTTGGTGGTAATCCGGCTGTGTTTTATAGCAAATATGTGTCGGTTAGAGATATAGACGGCGGGAATGTAGTCGCCTACCAGTTACCCCTATGTTATAAGCAGATTAAGGTAGTAAGCGGTTATGAAATAGTACCCACCTCCGACAGATACAAGCAACATATACCAGCCGGAGAAGAACAACATATTCCGCTTATGCTTGACAGGAACGGCTTGACAGGAGTAACCTATATAGGTCATACCCAATGGAATTCAACGACTTGCCAAATCGATGAACCCGTTATTCGTCGTCAAGAATTACATCAACGTCAGTTGCCCGGCGGGATGGGCGTTGTATATCCTTTCCTTATCTGGAGCGACCTCTTGGAAGACAAGATAGTAAAAGTGCCATTTGCAATAGATAAGGACAAGTTTATTACAGCAACTGTCGGCGATGCCCACTATCTGCTGCCGTTGCGCCGCAAGTTCTTCGACTATTTTAATATAAGCGATGTGGAAACAATGGTGTCGGTTACTGCTAATGGTAATGCTGTAACGGTTACTGTTAATGTGCCGTTAAACAACAATATACATAGTCAGTTCATTATCAGCCACCAATATAACGAGGAAGATATTGTAAGCGCGGTAATGACGTTAGGTGTATTCCCGTTCTATAAGACAGGGAATAATGACAGATACAGCATATTAAAATGCAGTAGAAGCAGTTTGTCTGCAAGTTTCTATGATGTGACAGGCACGCAAGTTATGGCACAAGATAATGTACGCACACAAGAAACGACTGCTACATATCAAACACGCTATTACGACATAAATGGTACTTTTGATATAATAGAAATAAATGATAATAGCAATAATCAAACGTGGCATGCTCTTGTCATTCCAAAACTGGAAGAGATAACTCAGGGAAATGAAAACTTTGTCTTTGCTGTCGATTTCGGAACATCTAATACCCATATTGCATATACCAAAGGTAATGCTGCTCCACGGTCGTTAGAGTTTACCGGAAGTGAACAACAAACAGTATATCTGCATACCGGCTCAATAGGGGAGCTATTATTGCAAAATATGTCAGAGAACTACATCAGTCGTGAGTTTGCTCCCAAAACTATCGGCAAAGGTGAACGATTCTCACTCCCGACTACTTCGGCAGTTTGCGAACTTAACCCTGTATCCGGGCAATCTGCACTTTTCGGAACTGTTTCTGCCGGATTTAATATGATGTATGAGCAGACGCAATTTGACAATGCGCGTTATATAACCCAGCTTAAATGGTTATTGGAGCAGAATGCAGCAGATGCTCACAATACAGCAATCATCAAATTGTACTTTAAGCAAATACTGTGGATGCTGAAAAATAAAGCATTGCAAGATGGAGGAAGCACTAATTTTGAAGTCAGACTAACTTTCCCGGAAACGATGATAGCCCCTCTTAAAAATGCCATCATAAACTGTTGGCAAGATGCCCAAAACGATTTGCAGCTGAATGGTTGTATTATCGCACCTGATTATAGCGAGTCTATAGCACCATATAACGTACTACTACCGAAATTTGGAGCATCCAGTTTTCTTAATATAGATATCGGCGGTGGAACACACGATATGCTCTTTGTCAATAGAGACAATGCCGGCAATCTTATCAGTTCCAATTTCTCAAGTACTCGTTTTGCAGGCAATGACCTCTGGGGAGACGGAATGGCTTTAACAAATCCGCCTACGCTACGAAATGGTTTTGCAGAAATACTATATAAGTATATAGATGGCAATAGAAATCATTATGACAGTCAATCGTTGCAAACACTTGACTTGTTAAGAAACGGAGTAGCAAATACTTCGAGCGACATAATGGGCTATCTGTTTAGCAACGAACGGATATTTAACACTACTAATTTTATTCGTAACAACCAAACGGCATATAGTATTGTCTTTATCCACTATATGGCACTAATGTACCACGTAGCACGGTTGATAAAAAAACAAAATGTAGGCATTCCTAATTATATTTCCTTCACCGGAATGGGAAGTAAATATATAAATATTATCTCGCCCAATGCCGCTGATATAAAAGACTTAACTAAAATGCTACTTGAAAAGTACGTAGGCAAAATGGCACCACAAGACTTCACCATCATAGCCAATATCGCCGAAGCAAAAGAAATAACAGCCAAGGGGACACTGACTACACCAATCGGAACCTACGTTATCCCTGATGGAACGATAACAGAAACGGTGGATTATGGTTTTGATACTAATAGAGCAATTACCTACAACGAGGTTAGAAGTAACGAGATACAAGAAAATGTTATGCAAGAGTATAATAAATTTCTATCTACTCTTACGGATAAGGCAATCTTTGACTATATTCATCAAAAATATGGTCTGACTATGTCTGATGAAGTTATAAAAACTCTTAAGAGTAAGGCGCAGAACAGCTATAATTCTCTTGCTACAGCCATCCCTGAAAGTTATGCGGCCCATAGTCTTCGAGAGACGCTGTTCTTCTATCCGCTCAAAGAAGCTCTGATTGATTGTACGCAATTGATTAAATATGAAGGCTAAAAATTTAGTTATGTCTAATTTATGGAAGTGGAGTTGATTCTCCACTTCCAATAGAAACGTTACGCACATGAAAAAGTCTTTAATATTGATAATTACAGCATTGATGATTTGCATATCACTTTATGCATACGAAAAAAAATCATTTCTTATCCTACTATTTCAGTAGAATACGATGCGACAAAGACATCGGATACCTTGTTCTTAAGTGATATTTCAAAGGAAGTTTTTCTAAATGGAAGATCCCTAAAAAATGACAAGCGAGATTCTATTCTTTTTACAAAGTTCTATTCACTTCCGAATCTTAAATTTGGTTATGACAAGGAGTCCAGAAGTATTCTATATTTACCTCTAAATGATAGTGTAAATGAGAATATATTATATTATGTAATAAAAACGGCAAATGATACAGTCTCGCCTGAAAAATGGTTGTATTTTCAACTAAAAAGAAAAGATATATCAAAAGGAGACACTATAACAAATAGGGTGGCTCAGACTTCGTATGTTACCAAAACTGACATATATAATATGATTGAATTATTTGATAATAAATTATCTGTTGTATATTATATTTTCTGTGGAGTAACTATAGTACTTCTTTTAATAATCATCATACTTTTGCTTTATTCAAAAAATAATGCAAATAGCATAAAAAAAGTGAAAGGCAGATTAGATTATTTGAGCGAAAGACGTGATAATATCAATAAGAATGAAGTAACCCAAAGCCCATCTGCAAAAATCTTATCGCAACAGCAAATCAAATCGTTGATAACAGAAGAGATAAATAAGGCGATAAATTCTCAAGAAAAACGCTTGGAGTCATATATTCAATCTCTCAATAATCAAAAGCCGTCCATTCAAGCTCAAACTACTACACCTGCTGAACTACCGTTCGACACAGACCAAGTGCAATGCGATTGGGGAAAAAATTATTTCACTTTGCAGCCTGCCGAGAAACCTATATTCCGTCTTTATAGACAAGGCAATACATACTACTATACACTTGTTGAAGGAATAAAACCCTATTTTCAAAGTATGCTAATCGGTACTGACAACTACATCACTATCAATAGCAAACCTGCGGGGGTAGCAAGAGGTGTAGAAGTGGTAAAGGATGGCATTGTAATTCCCGACAATGGGATATATAGAGTGGATGCTAATAACAAACTTATAATAAATGTCATATAAAATGAGCAATGAACAATTTAAGGATTTACTGATAGGTATATTTGCTTTCGTAGCGATTATAATTTCATTCTTCATCGACATCAAAGCAGGTATATGTTGTCTTGTGTTGTTTATCATTGCTTTTGGCTTATTGGTATATTTTCGTTCTAAAAATGTAGAGAGTACAGCAGATGAGTTATCAGTTCAAGAAAAGAATAATGAAATAAAGAAAGAACAGTTTGTTTTACCGCACGACCTTCAACCTCTAAAAAATGATATAATGAGTTTGAAAGCAGTAATAGTAACTATGGAACGGCAGATGGCTGAAAAACAGCTGCAGTACAGAGCGTTACAAGAGGATATTACGCGGATTTCCTCTACATTACAAAGCATTCTATTAGAAAAGAGAGAAGCGCAAGAAAGGACGGAAACACAAGCCATCCCTCTAATTATCTACCCCCAAGTTTTTTATTCACAAGGTGTTGATTCTCACTCGCCGTTAGGTTTTAGTGTGAACAAACTATATAAACAATCTGATAAATGTATTTTTGTAATAACCATCAATAATGCTACCGAGGCAACATATAGTTTTATTAAGAGTAAAGATGTACAGGATGCTGCTATAAGTATGTTTAATCCTGTTATTTCGGAGAGTTCGGAATATGATAGTATTCCGGCTCATATTTCCGAAATCCGTGTAGTTCAGCCGGGGATATTACATCTTTCCGGCGAAGTGTGGCATATAATTAACAAACAAAAAATCCAAATGGCATGAAAAGAATTCTCTATAGTTTAGTCTTAACTTTTACATTTATATCCGTTGGTTTTGCAGATAACATCAAAGTAAATGGTATGCAAAGTACCGTTATAAAAGTTATATCCGGAAATCAAGTGGAATTACAAAACGGAACGAAAGTGGTGCTACTTGGCGTACAAGATTCTGAGAACGCCAAAAAGTATCTTGAGCAGAATGTTAAGGGCAAGCAAGTAAACATTGTTGCTGACTCAAAGCAGCAACAATTTATAAGTTCGCCTCTAACCACTATTCGAGCCTATGTTAACGTAGCGGCAGGGAATGTAAGCATTCAACGTAAGTTGTTGCTAACACGTATGGCAAAACTTGACGTAACGCTACGTTTTGATAGTTTAAAAATATATTCCGATTTGGTCAAAACAAATATTCGATCCGAATTAAAGTTAAGTGAACTTCGCACGGTGATGCTACCTGCTACATTTTTGATACGAACTGAAAGCGGCATAGGAACCGGTTTCTTCATAAATGATAATGGTCTTGCCATCACTAATAATCACGTTTGGAATGGAAATGAGCGCGCAATTATATATAAAATAAACGATGATGGCAGTTACGACACATTTAACACACGCCTGATATCAAGGATGATAACCACGTACAGAGAAGGAAAGGTTGATTTTACCATCTTTATGGTACAATTAGATAATGGAGAGAAATCCGCTTATCTGCCAATTGTTAGACAACAGGCTACTATAGGTGAAGAGGTTGCAAAACTCGGATGTGGTTTAGGAAACGGAGCAACCTTCAATAATGGTGTTCTTAGTCGCTACAATGATGGTTTCCTTACGCATACTATTGGTATTGATGGCGGTGATAGCGGTTCACCGCTTTGCAATATGCGTGGGGAAGTAATCGGTATAAATGTCAGTATTCCTATTGCAGAAATTGATGAAAGCGGAACAGAAAAACTTGCTCGTGGACAATCTTATGCAGTAGATATTCTCATCATAAAAGAGGTGTTAGAAAAATTAGGAATAGAGTATGGACGATAATCTGACTAATTTCCGTAATTTTATCATTCGCAGCATCGTAAAACAAGTGGATTATGATGCTGTGAATGATACTTATACATTTAACCAATATACTATATCGGATGACCTGATAAGGAGCATAGAGATTGAGGGAAAAAGGTATGGACTGAAAGAAACAGAAGCGAGAGAATTTATTTCGGCTACTGCGTCTGATATAAAGCCGACCCCTAATAGGCAGGTGTTTACAACTACCTTCTCTTTCTCTTCTGCCAACTTAGGGCAACACTTGCGAATTGAAATCAAACATCCGGACAAGGGTTTTCAGTGGTTGGAAGCCGTAAAACTTATTGATGGGCTTTTCGTTTTACATTCGTCAATAGTCGGGTTGAGTTATGGTACAGTTCTCCTACCTAAAACGAACCTATGGAATGCGGATTGCTATATAGACTTCAACTACAAGAAAAGCCTAAAATCCAATATAGTAACCAACCTTACTATAAGATTGGGCAAATTGGTGTCAGTTGTTCTATTTTCGCCATCAGTTGTTCACGACATTTTAGATTCAAATCGAACATACAAAAAAGGCGAAAAACATAAAGCAACCGAACGCCGAGTACTGACACCTCTTGAAATAGAAAAAGAATTTATAAGTCTTTTAGATTTGGTAGACTATATCGTCAAGACATCTAAAGTTTCCGAAGAATATCTGTCGCTTAAAGCACTGATAAATGATTTGGGTATATCTTCATATACACTCAATACCATCTTGTCTGCCAACATTGAGTATGAGCGGCATACAAAACACAAATCTGACAGAAATAATCAAGATGAGCATTTCTTTATATTCCCGGGAGATGATGCCTTTGATCAATACAAATATCAGTTAGAGCAAGCGGAAAAGAAACACGAAAAAGAACTGAACGCAAAAACAAAGAAATGGAACAAAAAAGAGGGTTGGTTTATAACGGGAATGGTATTTGTCATTTTATTGTGTGCCCCATTTACAATAGCATTATCAGTTTATTGTATGACGGCAGATAAGATTGCTGATGAGAGAGTTAGACAACTTGAAGGTACCATTGATACCTTGTGCTATGAGTATCAATCTTTACAACGAGAGAACGAACTTTTATACGGACATATTCAAAAACAATCTAATACGATACAAACAATTCCGGCTTATACATTTTCTCTTGGGGCAAGCTTAAATGAAACAGGGACGTTTTCGAGATCAGATGTTATGTGGATAAAGGCCATGCAGAAAGTCGCATTAGAAAGCGTTATGGTAAGATGTATAAACTCTTCTGTGGGTTCAACTCTGGATGTTGGTATATTTAATGAAAATGATACACTTGTAGCCATGAAATCCGTATCATTAAATTCCGAAAAATTTTGTACAATCAAGTTTAACACGGTATTGGAAACAGGATTATACTATATAAAAATACTTAATGGTATTTATCTTCAGTTTCATTATTCAAATGATTTAGAATATTCACAATATTTAGGTGGCGCATTAATAATTTATGGATCAACGGATTATAGTAGTAGGCATAGTAGCAAGAGAGAACACAGATACTACTCATATTTCTATAACATCAGGTATCACTTGACATTAAAGGAGGAGACTTATGACATTCAAAGCATCTATAGATAATTGTTTTAAGAAATATGCGACATTTAGAGGACGTGCAAGCCGTTCGGAATTTTGGTGGTGGATGCTGTTTATGTGTATTGTATGCGGCGGCTTGTTCCTGACTGCATTTATATGCGGATATAATAGGCTGACAGATAAAACATTTGTGGCTTTTTTGCTGATAAGTGATCTCATTTTCTTTCTAATTATATTCATCCCGACTTTGGCAGTTTTAGTAAGACGATACCACGATACAGATCATAGCGGGTGGTGGTTACTATGTCCGATATATTACTTTGTACTACTTGTAACTCCGGGTGATCCGGATGAAAATAAATATGGTTAAAACTTTAATGCTATGAAAAAAAATAATGACATTAATACGTTTCTTTTGAATCGGAATGACATTGAAGTCCCCGATGTCGGATTAGGAGAGTTTATAGAGGGCTACACAACGAGAAATATAGCGTTTAATCTTAACTGGTTGTGGTGGTTGCTTTTACCTATTGCAGGGGTAGTTGTATTGCTGATTGTTGTGTTAATATACTTGTTTAAGATATTAAATCCGTATTATTTTCTGATTTATGAGAATGGAATACTTACTATTAGGCAAAGTAGGAACAAATCCTTATCATCAAATGGAAAAATAGTTAAATTTGATGAGATAAATGGGATTAATATCGCAAAAACACGCAATTATACAAATGGTATATATACAGGAACTGCTTGTTCCGCATCATTCTTTGGTAGCAAAGACAATAAAAGACACCTTTTCTATTCAGGTAGTTATTATAATGAATCTGAAATTTCGGATAAACCCAATTTAACTGCCCTTGTCATAAAAGCTATTATTAATATGTGGACTCCAATAGCTTTGAATAGGCACTATTCAGAATTTAGGAGGAAAGGATATACAGAGTTTTATAGTAAAAGCCCCGAGAAATCATATCAACTCGGAAATGATTATATAAAATATAAAGATAATACTCTAACTATAAGCGCGATTAAATATAGATGGTATGATGGCAGTTTGATTTTGTATTCGCAAATAAAGCATCAAAAGAAAATAGTCATTCCTGTTAATCTTTTGTATGACAATTATGCATTTTTATATTTGATAAATGAGTGTTATGGAATATCATAATTTGAAAAAAGAATCATAGATTTTCAAATCCAATACAACATTATGAAGACAGTATTTACTATAGCGATTTTGCTATTCGTCTATCCTTGGCAGACAAAGGAAGAACAGCCGGTATATGAAAATGTCTATACCATTACGGGACGAAGTTATGACGAGAATGGTCAGACATCTTATGAACCATGTTTTGCTATGGAGATATACATAAAATTTTATCAAGATAAAATTCTTGTTGCCAACACAATTATCGGATCAATGGATGTGGAGAAAAGAGAGTATCGCCTTTCTCAAACCACCAATGGTATTCGTACCTTCACAAGTGAAAAGTATTCTGAATATTATCTCACTGACAAAGACTATGAAGTACAGAAAGTAAACATTATCAAGCCGTATGAAACATACGGAGGAAATATAACAACAAAGTTTTTTTCAGAGGTTATCAAAGGCAGTCATATTCAAGAAGCAATAAAGCATTGTGAAGATCAACGTAAAATTGAGGACTTGCCGTGGATGTATGACTATTAACTCTTATGAAATGAACCGCATAATCACAATTATTTGCACTCTATTGACGCTTGGGGCTTTCAGTGATGTTTTTGCTGCGGATTACCTGAGCGAGGCGGAGTATTGGCAGAAGAAGGCAGAGGGGTATCAGCGGGAAGCGGAGTACTGGCAGAAGAAAGCGCAAGGTTACGAAAGAGAGGCGCAATACTATATCAAAAAAGCCGAGGGCTACCAACGCGAAGCGGAGTACTACACTAAAAGAGGCGATATGAGCCGTGCCAATACCCCAAACCGCTATGCAAGCGATGCAATGGACAAAGCACGCACTCAAAAACGATATGCCGATGATGCTTGGAATAAGTATAATACCCAACTGCGATATGCTCGCGATGCGCAGCAACGAGCAGCGGAATACCTACGAAAAGCGAGGAAATAAAGTGTGTTATAAGTTGTTCCTAAAATTTGATAAACTTTTAAGGAACAACTATGTAATACTGCCGTTTTTCTATCCTGTATAGAGTCATTTATTGCTCCAACGGTATTATGGACGAAGCCGCTACGGTGTTATGAATAGGCATAAATTTGCTGCTAAACACACATTTTGCCATTTTATGATAATTATTTTTTGGCAATTGAGATGTTTTTTGTATTTTTGCAGCGTATTTTAGTTTGATTTCGTATGAAAAATCCGTTTATTACCAATGGTTATGCAGGTTCAAAGTATTTCTGTGATCGTGAAAGAGAAACAGAATTGCTTACCAATCTTCTCACGAATGGTCATAATGTGGCACTCATCTCGCCAAGACGCGTTGGCAAGACGGACTTGCTGCATCATTGTTTTGAACAGCTGCAGATAAAAAGAAATTACCACACCTTTATCATTGACATCTATGCAACACATTCTGTCAGAGATTTTGTAAATGTTTTTGGCAAGGCAATCATCGATGAATTACAATCGAAGGGGAGGCAAATATGGGAGCAGTTCCTTCAGATTCTTCAGTCACTACGTCAAGACATATCCTTTGACATCAATGGTATGCCGGTGTGGAGCATCGGATTGGGAGCAATAGAAAACCCGATGATTACATTAGACGAAATCTTCCGATTCTTAAATGAGGCTTCACTACCCTGTATCGTTGCAATTGATGAGTTCCAGCAAATTACACGATATGATAAAGGTCAAACCATAGAAGCACTGCTCCGTACGTATATTCAGCGTACTCCCAATGCGAATTTTGTATTTTCCGGTTCACAACGCCATTTGATGGGTGCTATGTTTACTTCGCCTGCAAGACCTTTTTATCAGTCTGTGACCATTATAAATCTTCCCCTGATTGCATTGGATAAATATACGGTTTTTGCCAAACAACATTTCGCCGAAAACGGCAAAACTTTGGACGATCAAGTGGTAAAAACGTTATATGAGCAGTTTGATGGTATCACTTCCTATATGCAGCGGGTTCTGAATGTGCTTTTTATGCAGACAGCGATAGGAGAAATATGTGTTGCGGAAATGATTGAACCTGTGATAAATATGCTTCTTGATATTTCTAACGACACATACTTGTCTTTGATTTATCAAATGCCACAAAAACAGAAAGATGTGCTTTTGGCGATTGCCCAAGAGGGTAAAGTAAAAAATATCACAAGCGGTCAATTTATCCGTTCGCATCACCTGCCGTCTGCCAGTAGTGTACGCTCCGGCATAAACGGGCTGTTGGAGAAAGATTTTATTACCAATGAAAACGGAGAATATCAATTGTATGACAAGTTCTTCGAGCTTTGGATAAGGCGCGAGTTATTGAACTGAAAAAAATAGAGAACTGCGTATTATTCTATTGCGTTACAACTTTGACGATACTTGACGAACTGTGGCCTTCTTGGAGCACTTGTATCTGCACGGGAATGCGCTCGCGGAGTTCTTCCACGTGGCTGATAATTCCCACTTTGCGGTTTTCTTTCTTATGCAGTGTTCGCAGCGTACTGATGGCTTTTTGCAACGGTTCGCCGCTGAGCGTACCGAATCCCTCGTCTATAAAGAGAGTATCCACTGCGAGGTGCTGACCGATATCGCTCAGCGCAAGAGCCAACGAAAGAGAGACAAGGAAACTCTCGCCGCCGGAGATAGTGGTGGCAGAGCGGCGTGTAAAACCTTGATATGCATCTTCTATGTAGATGACGAACGTCCCCGGGCGGACATAGAGGGTATAGCGGTCGGTGAGGGTCGCCATATATCCGTTAGCCGTGCGGATAAGGTCGGAGAGGACATAACTCTGTGCTATGGTGCGGAACTTCTTGCCCGTCTGGTCGCCTAAAAGTCGGCAGAGTCTGTCCCAAGAGCGGTAGACGTTTTCTTTTTCTGCCGTTTCTTGCAGTAGTTCGCCCATAAGTCGGCGGTTTTGGTCATCGGTGTTCAACTCCTGCTGCAATGCACCTTTTTGTTGCTCTGCTTGCCGCATTTGCTGTTCAAGGACGGCAAGACGGTCGGCTATAAACGCAGCCGCAGCCCCTTCTGCGTTGTTGGCGGAAAGATAGGCGGACAGTTGTTCATCGCTCGTCTGCTTTTTTTGCAGTGTGTCTTTTATAGTGGAAACGGCGATACTGACATCGGTATAAAGTGTTACGGCAAAACGCGGCAGGTCAGGCATTTGCTGTTTGTTTGCAACTTCGTCTGTCTTCCACTGCGGCTGCAAGGCGGTGATGTTGTCTATAGAAAGTTGAGTGTCAGTCAGTTCTTTTTGCACTGTTTCTATCGCGTGTGTCAAGTTTTGGATATTACGTAGTGTGTTGTTGTATTTCTCCGCTGCGGCAGTAAGGCGTGTGGCGAAAGTTTCGGGCGAGGCCTTGCTCAAGGCTGCATACAACTCTTCCGACAGTTCTTCTTGCAGTCTTTGTGAGGTCGTTTCTATGTTCTTAAGACGGTTATCAATCAGTGTTTGAGCGTTGGAAAGACGGTTTTGCGAGTCTGCCACTGCTTTTTGGCAGAGGAGCAGTTGTTGCCGTTGTTGTTCCGATTGTCGGCGTGTTTGTTGTACGGCAAGGCGCAGTTGTTTTAGTTCGGACTCTTTTGTCTGACCTATGGCAAGGCTTTGGCTGATGCTGTCTATCTCTTTTTGCACATCGGCAGCGAGACTATGAAGTAGGGTCGGTGTGTTGTCGTCTATGTCTGTTATTCCGCAGTTCAGGCAGGCTTCTCGGGCTTTTTGCAGGCTTTCTTTGACGGAGCAGTCTTGCTCAAACGTTTGTCGGTCGCGGCGGTAGCGGTCGGTGGCTGTCTTTATCTCGGCGTTAAGCGATTGCAGGCGGTTGTTGAGGTCGTTGTAGGTCTGCTCTGCGTTGTTCATTTTCTCTTGTGCCTGCGTTGCCAACTGCTTTATTTCCTCTTCGAGCGGCAGATGACCGGCTATGGGTTGCAGGCAGACGGGGCAGGTGTCGCCGAGTGTGAGTCTTGCGCGGATGGTTTGTGCAAAGCCGTGGATGGTATCTTTTTGTTTTTCGTAGAGTTCTTTGCTGTTTCGGAATGCTGTTTGGGCTAAATCTTTCTGTGGCAGCAGTGTGGCGGCGTTTTGTTGAAGTATGGCGATATGCTCTTGGGCTTGTCGTAGCATTTGCTCTGTCTGCGAATGTTTGAGGGTGTTCTGCTTTAGGGTATCCAACTGAATATCTGCTATCTTGATGTCTTGCAGCCGCTTTTGGAGAGTGTTCAGTCGGTCTCTTGTTCGCTGCAGGTTCATCTGCTCAAGTGCCTGTTCTTTTTCGCTTACGGACTTGTCCTGCTCGGCGAGTAGTCGGGAGGTTTTATCGAGCAGAGTTTCCGCTTTTTGCTCGTCAAGCAGCAGTTGCTCGTGCTGTTTTTGTCCTGTGCTTATATAGTCTTGCTGCTTGTCTATGGTTCGTTTGTCATCGGTCAGGCTTGCTATAAGGCTGCATATAGTCTGTGAGTTGGCGTAGGCGGCGGCGTATGGGGCGTTGCGGGTTATAAAGTCTTGGTCGGCAGCGAGAGAGGCTTGTAGAGAGACTGCCTGCTCTCGGGCGAAATTAACCCCTGACAGCAAGCGTATATACTTGTTTTTCAGTCCTGCAAGTGCGCTTTGCTGTGCAGAGATGGTCTCGGAGAAGGTGCGTATATTGTCGGACAGCAGTTTGGCTTGTCGCGCAGCATCGGCATCCGCCTTGAGATTTGTATAGTGTTCGTCTATTAGAGTGATATTCTGCTTTTTGTCTGCTTTTTCTTCTTCTGTAAGCAGGGTTATGTTTGCCGTTTTTTGCTTGGCTTGATTGAGGTCTTGCTCTTTTTGTTTGGTTATTTCGTAAATTTTCGCGCCTATTTTGGTGTATATATCCACTCCCGTTATTTTCTCGAGTATGTCGGCTTTTTCGTCATCTTTGGAGTTGAGGAAGCGGGTGAACTCGCCCTGTGCGAGGACTGTGGTGCGGCAGAACTGACTGAAGTCGAGACCGACGGCGCGGCGTATTTCCGTTTTTATGTCATCTTCCTTGGTGAGGGTGACTTGCGTTTTGAGGTTGAGCAGTTGCCAAGTCTTTGACTGCATGTTGCCGTCCGGCTTTTTCCTTGCTCTTGCCACAGCCCACGTGGCTTCGTAGCCTATGCCGTTAGTGCCCGTAAATGTCAGTTTGACAAAAGCCTCGCCGGTGTTGCGCCTCATCAGTTGGCGGGTGTCGGACACTCGCATCTCTTTGTCGCCGTCTATGATATTGCCTTGTACGTGTGTGCCGTCAAGGCGGGGGGTGTCGGCGTAGAGGGCAAGGCAGATGGCATCGAGTATGGTGCTTTTGCCTGCACCGGTTTTACCGGTGATAAGAAAAACTTCGCTGTCGGCGAGCGGGGCAGCTTCGAAATCGATGAAGGCATCTTCTATGGATGCGATATTGTGTATGATGAGTTGTCCGAGTTTCATTGTCCTTCGCGTATGTCGTTTTGAGCTTGTTGTTGTGCCTGCCGGAAGAGTTGCTGCATCTCCTCGTCAAAATCAAAGCCGGAGTACTTGGCAAAATGTTCGGCAATCTCTGCGGGTTGGCGTGTTTGGAAGTCGTGAATGGAGAGCGTGTCGGTTTGCACACCGACTGCCGACTTTCTTTTGGCGTTGATAAGGCAGAAGCGGCTGTGCTTGCCGTTGAGAGCCGCTGCGGCTATGGCGTTGGCATCTGAGGGCAGAGGAGTGTCGGTCAGAACTTGCAGTCTTATGTATGCTTCGTTGTCAGCGGGGAAGTCGCGCAGCAGGCTTATAGCCTCGTCAAACGAAGCAAAGTCGTGAGAAGGCAGGGATACAAGCGGGCGGGGATTGGAGATGTCTATTGTTCTCACTTTCGGTTCGCTCCCATGTCGGTCTATTTCCACTATGCTGACCGAATGAGGATAGGTCTCGTCAAAACTGACGGGCAGCGGACTGCCGCTGTAGCGGACGTTGTGTTTGCCGGTGTGGACGAACTGTGCGTGGTGGATATGCCCGAGGGCGAGGTAGTCGTAGCCGGTGCCGAACTCGTCAATATCCATATAGTCAATGCCGCCGACGGAGTATTCATCGCGGTTGTCGTGTCCTGTGATGTCGCAGCCGCGCACGGTGGTGTGGGCGGTGAGGATAACAGGCAGACCTAAAGTATTCCGCTCTTTGGTAAGGGCAAGGAGCGAAGAAAAGAAATGCTCCGGCAGGTTCCGCTCGTGGGTATAAGGGACGGCGATAACAAAGCCCTTGTCGGGGATACGGATGATATGCTCTTCTATACTGTCTTTGCTTAAAGTACCGATAGTATGCACGTTAAGTGCTTTCCACGGAGTGCGGAAGATGTCGTGTTTTGCGCCGCTGTCGTGGTTGCCGGCGGTAAGCACTATCGTCATATCGGGACAGGCAGCGTGGAAGCGGCTGACGGCATCGGCAAAAGCAGTTTGGACGGCAGCCGAGGGTTGAGCGGTATGATAGACATCGCCCGCAAGCAGAAAGACATCGGGTTGTTCGGTTCGGATAATATCTTCCATCTGGCAGAGCATCTGCCGGTGTTCGTCGGTGCGGTCGTAGCCGTAGAGGGTATGTCCGAGATGCCAATCGCTTGTATGCAGTAGTTTCATATAAAAACAGTTTGCGCAAAGTTACTGCTTTTTGCCGGTAGTCGGATATGCGTGTGTGGTTTTAGTATGATTTTTGCTAATGAAAGCAGGCAAATTGTGCAAAAATTTGGCAGATTGCTAAAAATACTATACCTTTGCAGTTTGCATAGAGAGAAAGACTATGTAAGTAAGCAGAAACGATAATTACAATTGTCAGATGAAAGATATTATACCTCGCGTGGAACGCGATTTGCTAAAGAAAGAACTGACAAAGAAAATCTTTGTACGTCCTACCAACAAAGCCGATAACGAGATATACGATTTTACCGCGCCGGAAGCACCTAACCTCATGCGTGAGGTGGCACGTCTGCGCGAACTGAGTTTTCGCGAGTCGGGCGGCTCAACAGGTGAAGAGATGGATATGGATGATATGGACACGATGTCCCCTCATCCGTATCACCAACTCATAGTATGGGACCCTGCCAACGAAGAGATAGTGGGCGGCTATAGGTATCTCGTTTGCAGTCAGTGCAGTTTCAGAGAAGACGGTCAGCCTAATATAACCTCGTCGCACCTGTATCACTACTCCGACTATTTTATCCGCGACTATCTGCCGCAGACCATCGAACTGGGCAGGGCGTTTGTACAGCCTATGTACCAGAAGCGGGAGTTGGGACCCAAGGCACTCTTTGCGCTTGACAATATATGGGATGGCATAGGAGCCGTACTCTACAACCACCGCAAGACGGTGAAGTATCTCATAGGCAAGGTTACTATCTATCCGCAGTACGACGAGTTGTCGCGCAACCTTATCTATGCCTACCTGCGCCGCTATCACAACGACCCGAAGGGCTTGTTCAGACCGTATAACCCCGTGGATATATCTGCTGAAGGTCAGGAACTTGCGGACGATATATTCATAGGCGATGACCCCGCTTTCAACTACCAGTTGCTGCAACGGGCTGTGCGCGCTCGCGGGACAGTGGTGCCGCCGATGTTCTCCGCGTATCTGAACCTGACTCCAAATCTGATGTTTTTCGGCAATGCCGTAAACGACGAACTTGCAGATGTGTATGAAACAGGTATGATGGTGAACGTGGAGGACATCAACGAGGACAAACAGGCAAGGTACATTAAGGTATATATGGACTATCTCAAACGCCTCTTTAACGGCAGAAGGAGAAAGAAAACCGCATTTCCGACAAAAAAATCGTGAGTAACATATCACAAAACATACAACAGATAAGACAGCATATCCCCGCGGGGGTTACACTGCTGTGTGTGAGTAAGTTTCAGCCCATAGAACTGCTGCGTGAGGCATACTGCGCAGGCGAACGCGACTTCGGCGAAAGTCGGGTGCAGGAACTTGTGGAAAAACAGGCTGTCCTGCCCAAGGATATACGTTGGCACTTTATCGGACACCTGCAAACAAACAAAGTCAAGTATATCATTCCTTTCGTTCACCTTATTCACAGCGTGGATAGCGTTAAGTTGCTGCAAACCATAGAGAAAGAAGCCACCAAAGCGGGGCGGATAGTGGACGTGCTGCTTGAAGTTCACGTGGCGCGCGAGGAAACGAAAACCGGTTTTTCGCCGGACGAACTGCCATCTGACTTCTCCGCCTATCCCCACATCCGTGTACGCGGGATAATGGGTATGGCTACCAACACCGACAACGAGACGGAGATACGCCGCTGTTTCAGGCAGATAAAAGCGGCAGGCGACTCGCTCGGAATAGACAAACCAATCATATCAATGGGAATGTCCGGCGACTATCAAACGGCGATAGAAGAGGGAAGCACTATGGTACGTATAGGTTCGTCTATTTTCGGCGAACGCCATTATGCTACTGCCTCGCCTACAGATAATCAGTCCGTTCGCTCGTCTGCTCTCAAGACGGTATTGGCTTTTCTCTTGGTGTTTTTTTTTGAGACTGTTTTGCCTCTTTCAGCCCGCGAAGCACGCATATACGGCTATGTACTTGACGAGAAGAACGTGGGTATAGAACTCGCAAACGTCTATCTTGACGACGGCGTTACCGGCACTGCCACCAACCGCAACGGCTACTATTCGCTTACCGTACCGATGAACGATACGGTGACGGTAGTATTCTCAATGCTCGGCTACAAGACTCTCAGTCAGCAGATATACACTGACCGCGATGTGCTGAATATCAACGTCGTGTTGCCCGAAGACAACGCCATACTTGAGGAGGTGGAGGTGCGCGGACTGCAACGGCAGACGGGTATGATGGAGACAACAGATGCGACCGTGTCAAGGCTGATGCCGGATGCAACGGGCGGCAGCATAGAGAGCCTGCTTATCACGTTTGCAGGAGTGAGCCAGAACAACGAACTGTCCACCCAATATAACGTTCGCGGTGGCAGTTATGACGAGAACAGCGTGTATGTCAACTGTTTGGAGATTCACCGTCCGCTGCTTATTCGTAGCGGTCAGCAGGAAGGATTGAGTTTCGTAAATCCCAATATGGTGGACAGGCTTGAGTTCAGTGCCGGCGGTTTTAATGCGCAGTACGGCGACAAGATGGCATCCGTGCTTGATATTCAGTACAAAAGACCCAAACGGCTCGAATCGTCCCTGTCGGTGTCTCTGCTCGGTGCGAATGCATATATCGGCTGGGGCGATAGTACGCAAAGTCAAATGCACGGCATAAGATATAAGACATCTAAATATATGCTCGGAGCCTTGCCGACTAAAGGTAACTACCAGCCTACTTTCGTTGACTATCAGACATATATGACTTGGGCGACGGGCAAACAGACGGAAAAGAAGAAATGGGAGATGAATTTTCTCGGCAACTTCTCGCTAAACAACTACTCATTTATCCCCGATTCCGAAAGTGAGGGATTCGGCACTTATACACAAGCACTTAACAAGACCATCTGGTATCAGGGGCAGGAGAAAGACCGCTTTCTGACAGCCCTTGCAGCCGTGTCAGCCAAAGGAGAATATCAACTTAACAGCACCGACAGACTGAACGTCCATTTCACCTTAGGCGGATTCTATACGCGAGAACAAGAGACGTATGACATCTTAGGCGAGTATGTGTTATCGGAGCAGTCGCTTGACGGTTCTTCCTCAAACGCAAAACCGGAAGGCGAAACCATATCGGGAGATGTTACGGAGCAGGGCATACTCGGCACGGGCAACAGCCACGAACATGCGCGCAATAGTCTCCAAGCGGGAGTGGTAACGCTGTCCCACAGAGGCGATTGGCGCAGGCATAACCAACTCGTTTCGTGGGGACTGCAACTGCAGACAGAGATTATCAATGACCGCATAAGCGAGTGGGAATGGCGCGACTCGGCAGGCTATAGTATGCCCACAGCGACCGATAAGATGGAACTGCTCTATTCGCTCAAAGGCACTAACCGAATGGCTACACTGCGCACCGAAGGCTTTGTACAGGACGAGTACAAATGGCATACTGATATGGGCAGCGTTACGCTCAACGGCGGCGTGAGGTTTAACTTCTGGTCGTTCAATCGCGAACTGCTTGTCTCGCCGCGTGCCAATGTGGTATGGATGCCCGGGTGGAAACGCGATTTCACTTTCCGCTTTGCCACTGGATTGTACTATCAGTCGCCTTTCTACAAGGAACTGCGCGACACCGTTACCACAGACGGCGTTACAAGGATCAAACTGAACGAAGACCTCAAAGCCCAGCGGTCGGTGCACGCCCTGCTCGGAGCCGACTACTATTTCCGCGCTTGGGGCAGACCGTTTAAGTTTACCACTGAACTATACGGCAAATACATAGACCGTATGGTCAGTTATTCGGTTGATAACGTGCGTGTACGCTATTCAGGTAAGAACGACAGTTACGGTTATACGCTCGGAGCAGACTTCAAACTCTACGGCGAACTTGTCCCCGGGGTGGATTCGTGGGTGAGCCTTAGCCTGATGCGCAGCCGTATGCACCTCAACGAGGATAGTCTCGGCTTGGGCTGGATACCTACACCGCAGGAGCAACGATGGGCAGTAACGTTCTTCTTCCAAGACTATATACCTCGTCTGCCGCAGTATAGGCTTCACCTTAAGTTCGTCTTCAGCGACGGACTGCCTTTCGGTTATCCACGTTCGGCTTCTATGAGATACCTTGGCAGACTGAGTGCGTACAAGCGCATAGACCTCGGTCTGAGCCGCACTTTCTCCGCCTCCACTGACCGCTTTATGCGCAGCGATGCCGCCAAGCATATAGCGTCGTGGAGCATATACTTTGAGGTTTTTAATGTAGTGGGCTGGAAGAACGTTAACAGTTATTATTGGCTCACCGCCGCCGATGGAACACAATGGGCAAGCCCCAACTACCTGACAGGGCGCATGTATAACCTCAGGCTCTCTATTGATTTACAGTAGTACCGCATAACGCAAACATAATAAAGTCCTTACTATATGAAAGAAACCCCGATGATGGAGCAGTTTCGCAAGATAAAGGAGCAGTACCCCGATGCACTGCTGCTTTTTCGTTGCGGCGACTTCTATGAGACCTATGCAGACGATGCCGTAAAGGCGGCTAAGATACTCAATATCACGCTTACACGCCGCAACAACGGAGCCAATGCCAAGACCGTGGAGATGGCGGGGTTCCCATTTCACGCACTTGATACCTACCTGCCCAAACTCGTAAGAGAGGGGCTTCGGGTGGCTATTTGCGACCAACTCGAAGATCCCAAATTAACGAAGAAACTTGTAAAACGCGGTGTTACCGAACTCGTTACGCCTTCTGTCAGTTACTCCGACTCCACACTCACGTCCGAAGAGAACAACTTCCTTGCCTGCGTGCATTTCCCCTCTGACAAGACCACTGCTGATTTAGGACTTGCTTTTCTTGACCTTTCCACGGGCGAGTTTGTAGCCACACAGGCGGGCAAAGAGCATATAGACAAACTCCTCTCGCAGTTCGCACCGAAAGAGGTTGTCTTCGTCCGCAACAAGCAACAGATGTTTGAAGAGTTGTTCGGCAGCAAGTACTTCACCTTCGCTCTTGACGACTGGATGTTTACCGACGATGCCGCCCAAGAACGTCTGAAAAAGCAGTTCGGCACCTCGTCCCTCAAAGGCTTCGGCTTTGACTCTCTGCCGTATGCCCTTATAGCAGCCGGTGCCATACTGCATTATCTTGACATTACTCAACACCTGCAAACAGGTCATATACAGCACCTTGCCCGTATAGAAGAAGACAAATACGTATGGCTTGACAAGTTTACCATACGCAACCTCGAACTCGTAGGCGGACAGAGCGCGGAGAGTATGTCATTGTTTTCCGTACTCAACCATACGCTCACGCCGATGGGGAGTCGTATGCTCCACCGCTGGATAGCACTGCCGCTCAAGCAGGTAAGACCGATACGCAACCGTCAGCAGGTGGTAGAGTATTTCTTCCGGCACCCCGAACAACGAGACGAGATAAAAAACCAACTCTCTCGTTTTCAAGACCTTGAGAGGCTCGCCGGGAAAATCTCTACAGGACGGATAGGTCCGCGCGACCTTAGGGCATTGGCGGTAAGTATGGATGCCGTGGAGAAGGTGAAAGCCGTCTTCTCATCCGCTTCGGACAACGGATATATAGCAATGTTGGCAGAGCAACTCTCGCCGACAACAGAGATGAAACGCCGGATAAACAAGACCATCGTCCCCGACCCGCCTTTGGCACAAGGAAGAGAGGGTACGATAGCAAGCGGAGTGGATACCGAACTGGACAACATACGCGAGATGCAACGCACAAGCAAACAGTACCTCTTGGACTTGCAGCAGCGCGAGAGCCAAAACACGGGCATACCAAGTCTCAAAGTGGGGTTCAACAATGTCTATGGCTATTATCTTGAGGTAAGAAACACGTACCGCGACAAAGTGCCGGAGGACTGGCATCGCAGGCAGACACTGACAGGAGCTGAGAGATACGTCACGGCCGAACTGAAAGACTATGAAGACAAAATCTTGACGGCAGCCAATCAGATACAGATTATAGAAAACAGAATATACACAGACTTGCTGTCGGCTCTAACTGAAATAATTACCGATTTGCAACGTAATGCAACAGTCATAGCGCAGATTGACTGTCTGCTCGGCTTTGCCGATGTTGCGGCGCAGTATAAATATGTATGTCCGGATGTAAACGACAGTTTGGTGATTGACATCAAGCAAGGCAGACACCCCGTGATAGAAAGGCAGATGCCGCTCGGCGAAGAGTATGTCCCCAACGATGTGTTGCTGGACAACAACGGTCAGCAGATAATTATGCTTACCGGTCCGAATATGGCGGGTAAGTCGGCTCTGCTAAGGCAGACGGCACTCATAGTGCTGATGGCTCAGATGGGTTCGTTCGTCCCTGCCGACAGTGCTTCCATTGGTGTGGTGGATAAAATCTTCACGCGTGTAGGAGCAAGCGATAATATATCTCTCGGGGAAAGCACTTTTATGGTGGAGATGAACGAGGCGGCAAGCATACTCAATAACCTGAGTGAACGGTCGCTTGTGCTGTTCGACGAACTCGGGCGCGGCACATCCACCTACGACGGCATAAGCATTGCTTGGGCGATAGTGGAGTATATACACGAGAACAAGCACCACGCCAAGACCTTCTTTGCTACTCACTATCACGAACTTAACGAGATGGAGCAGACCTTCAAGCACATTCGCAACTACAATGTTTCCGTAAAAGAAAGCGGCGGTAAGGTGATTTTTCTTCGCAAACTGGTGCGGGGCGGGTCGGAACATAGTTTCGGTATTCACGTAGCCAAGTTGGCAGGTATGCCTGCCTCTATCGTCAGTCGCTCTGAGCAGATACTGAAGCAACTTGAAAGTGGTGGAAAAGAAAATAAGATAGAGCGTAACGGTGCTCTCGCAGCCGCTGCCGAACGAGAGGGTTTCCAACTGAGTATATTCCAACTCGATGACCCCGTTCTTGAGCAGATAAGAGATGAGGTGAAAGCACTTGACATCAACGCGCTCACCCCGCTTGAGGCGCTGAACAAACTGTCTGAAATAAAAGCATTGGTAGGAAAATAAAACGCTCATAATATGTCTTCTACGAAGGATTCCATAGGTTCGCTTTTCGACCGCATTGCACATTCGTATGATGCCCTTAACCACCTTTTCTCGCTCAATATAGACAAACTCTGGCGGCGCAAGACGGTCAGTACGATGAGTAGTTGCGACGTAGTGCTTGATGTCGCTATCGGTACTGCCGACCTCTCGCTTGAGATGATACGACAAGACAAGGCGCAGGTGATAACCGGAATAGACCTCAGCCGCGAGATGATGGCTATAGGCGAGAAGAAAGTGAAAGCCAAACTCGGAAAAGCAGCGGAAAGAGTAAGTTTTGTCTATGCCAATGCGCAGGATATGCCCTTTGATGACGAGAGTTTTGATGCCGTTACTTGCGGTTTCGGTGTCCGCAATTTTGCCGACCTTGACAAGGGACTAAGCGAGATGTACCGCGTACTTAAAAGAAACGGCGAACTGCGGATTCTTGAGTTTTCCTATCCGTCCAACCGGTTAATAAGGCGGCTTTATGATTTCTATTTCTCGCGGGTAATGCCACTTGCAGGCAGACTTTTCTCACGCGACAAGACGGCATATACCTATCTCAATCGCTCGGTGAAAAATTTTATTTGGGGCGAACAGATGCAGCAAAAACTGACCGATATAGGTTTTGATAACGTGGAATATAAAGAACTCACCTTTGGCATCGCCACCCTCTATTCGGCGACGAAATAATAACAGAATAAGCCGTACAGAATAAATCATCAACCGCAAAATTTATATAGATTTTGTGATTTTAATCCCAAAATTTATATAAATTTTGCGGTTATAATCGTAAAATCTTTAAAAAAATATTGTATATTATTAAAAAGCGTTGTACCTTTGCATCGTAAAAAAAATAGTTATTATGATACGCAGGGATATAATTAGCAACATACTTAAAGATTTTGGCAGTGGTAAAGTGATAGTTATTCTCGGGCCTCGTCAGACGGGGAAAACTACGCTTTTGGATCAACTCACAGAAAGACGAACCGATGTTTATCGCTTAAAGTGCGATGGTTATGAATAAAGATGTTAATCTATGCGGTGGAATATCTGCTGCAATTGATAATACAAAAGAGGATGTGTCAAAAACTATGACACATCCTCTTTTGTAGTTAATTAGGATAACTGCATTTACATCTCCCATTGTTCGAGCGTGCCGAGCAACTCGTCAAAGGTCTTGGCTTTGCTCTTGGCGCGTATGTCCTCAATCTGACGACCTACGGCTTCGTCGTATGTCTCGGCTTCTACATCGCGTATAACGCCGAGGGCTACGGGCAGTTCGCACTCGATGTCGGCGTTGCTAACGTCCGTGAAACGCTCCTGTCCCATAAGGGCGAGCATACGATGGAGTGTGGGGTCTTCGGTCTTGGCATCGTGGGTGAGCACGCGCTCGTCGTCGGCAGCGACCACAATGAGTTTAGGCATAATGCCTGCGCTGTAGTCGAGAGCAAGACCTTTGTCTTTGTTTGCACCGAAGATCATCTTCTCTCCGTGCTTAAGGAGTATGGTACGCTCGGCGCGTGTCTCGCGGTCGGCAATCCAGTTGTGTGTGCCGTTGTTGAAGATAACGCAGTTGACAAGACACTCCACTACCGATGCGCCCTTGTGTTGCTGAGCCTTGACGAGGCAGTCAACAGTGTTGGGCATATCCACGTCAAGCGTGCGGGCAAAGAAAGTGCCACGAGCACCCATTACGAGTTCGGCAGGGATAAACGGACGCTCTACCGTACCGAAAGGACTGGACTTGGAGGTGAAGCCCTTGGGGCTGGTGGGCGAATACTGACCTTTGGTCAGACCATAAATGCGGTTGTTGAACAGACAGATATTGAGGTCAACATTACGGCGAATCTCGTGAATGAAGTGGTTGCCGCCGATAGCGAGGCAGTCGCCGTCGCCCGACATCTGCCATACGGTGAGTTCGGGGTGTGAGGTTTTGACACCTGTAGCGATGGCACCGCCGCGACCGTGTATGGTATTGAATCCGTATGTATTGAGGTAGTGGGGCATACGGCTGGAGCAGCCTATACCCGAGATAACAACGGTGTTATATGTCTCTACACCTATTTCCGCCATTGCTCTTTGCAGAGCGGCGCATATAGCGTGGTCGCCGCAACCCGGGCAGAAACGTACGTATTGGTCTGATTTGAATTGACTTGCTTCCATAGTTATAAGGCTTTTACGTGTTCAACAATACGTTCAACCGCAAAGGGCTGACCCATTATTTCGTTATACTGCAAGAAGTTCACGCCCTGTACTTTGGAGCGGAGCAGTGTGGCAAACTGACCGTTGTTGAGTTCGCAAACCACCACTTTCTTGTAGCGTTTCATCACCTCGGCGGTGTTCTTCGGCAGCGGGTTGATGTAGTTGAAGTGAGCGAGTGCGCAGTTCAGTTCGTTGGCTGCTGCGTGCAGGTGTCCTTCGGTTGAGCCCCAACCCACAAGCAGAGTGTCGCTGTCGGCGTTGCCCTGTACTTTGAGTTCGGGTATCTTGTTTGCCACTTGGTCCACTTTGGCTTGGCGTGCTTTCACCATACGCTCGTGGTTCTCGGGGTTGGTGGAGATGGCACCTGTCTTGCTGTCGCGCTCAAGACCGATGTTGCGGTGTTCGTAGCCTTCCATTCCCGGGTATGCCCAGTAGCGAATGCTGTTCTCGTCGCGAAGGGCGGCATTGTAATGACCTTTCAGTTCCTCGGGAACGCCTTGCGGACGGATGTCGGGCAGTTCGGCAAGTTTGGGCAGTCGCCACAAACCCGTACCGTTAGCAAGATAGGTGTCGGTCATAAGGATGACGGGGGTCATATTCTCGAGGGCAATCTTACAAGCCTCGTAGGCATATTGGAAGCAGTTGGCACTGGTGGATGCTGCAATCACTACAGCCGGGCATTCGCCGTTTCTGCCATATACAGCCTGCATAAGGTCGGTCTGTTCGGTCTTGGTGGGCAGACCTGTGGAAGGACCGCCGCGCTGTACATCTATCACTACGAGCGGCAGTTCAGCCATAACGGCAAGACCTACGGCTTCGCTCTTGAGGCTCAAACCGGGACCGGAAGTAGAGGTACAAGCAAGGTCGCCTGCGAAGGAAGCACCGATGGCTGTGCAGACACCTGCAATCTCGTCTTCGGCTTGAACGACCATAACGCCCATATCCTTACGTGCTGCCAGTTCGTGCATAATGTCGGTAGCGGGGGTGATGGGATATGAGCCGAGGAAGAGGCGTTTGCCGCATTTGTGCGCTGCGGCTATCAAACCCCAAGCCGTGGCTTTGTTACCGGCTATAGAGGTATATGTGCCGTGCTCAAGGTCTTCGGCTTTCTCAACGGTGATGGTGTTGATGTTCATAGCCGTATTGTTGCCATAGTTATAGCCGTCGGTCAGCACTTTGACATTGGGTGCGATGAGAGCGGGCTTCTTGGCGAACTTGCCTTCGAGGAAGTGAATGGCTTTGTCTATGGGACGCGAGAAGAGCCAGCATACAACGCCGAGGGCGAACATGTTGCGCGATTTGAGAATGGCTTTGTTGTCAAGTCCGCTGTCTTTGAGGCTTTCCTTTGTCAGTTCGGTCAGAGCGACGGGAACGATCTGTACCGTCTCGGGGATACCGAGTTCGGTGAAAGGATTGTCGGTCTTGTAGAGGGCTTTTTCAAGGTCTTTGGCGGTGAAAGAGTCGGTATCTACAATGACTACGGCATTGCGAGTGTACATTGTCTCCGTATCATCGTATTTGGCTCCCGGTACGTTGAATTTGCTGCCGAGGGTGCATACTTTGAGTGCTGCGGCGTTCATAGCCACAATCACATCTGCCTTGTCGCCCGGGGTATAAACTCCGTTGCCGAGACATACTTGGAAACCACTTACGCCGCCGAGGGTACCTTGCGGGGCGCGAATTTCAGCGGGGAAGTCGGGAAGGGTGGAAATCTCGTTACCCAAGATGGCACTGAGCGAGGAGAACATATTTCCCGTCAGCTGCATACCATCGCCGGAGTCTCCGCAGAAGCGAACTACAACAGTTTGTTTTTGCATGACAAAATGTTTTTTTAAGAATTTTGTTTTATTGGTTTGTTTTTTAGACAAAAAGTGCAATCTCAATGTGCCATTGCACAAAAAACGGCGCAAATGTAAGTCTTTTTTTACAACAAGCCAAATATATTATGCCTATATTGTTTTTTTTATTCTGCCGCAACCGCTTTTGCAGGTTTCGTGCCTGCTTTTATGTTATAAATTTCTTCCATTTGGGCAAATTAACCACAAATAGGGATTGTGTGCGTATCAAATAGTGCGTACCTTTGCGCACTTTTTATAATAAGGGGCGGTTTTGCCCGAAAAATGGCACACGAAAGTTTCAGCATAGAATACGTAAAAGACGGCATTACCGTTCAGACGGTGGATGCACGGCGGCTTGAGGACGGCTTGAAGCGTACGGCAGCACTGATAGCGGCGGGTAAGCCCGTGGTGGTACTTTTGTCCCGCTACGATGACCTGCTCCGAACGCAGCATTATCTTGACTATACGCTTCTCTCCGAACTGATGGGGGTGCGTGTCGCTCTTGAAGAAGACAAGGAGAAAGTGCTGCAGATGCCGCTGTATTTCAATCCGGCGCATGTCGATTCGATAGATGCTTTCGTTCGCGGTGCACTTGCCGAGACACTTCACCACTCGCCTCACGACACGGGACATCCCTTCTGGGAGAAAGTGGACAAGGTGCTGACCAACCGCTGGCTCGGTTTTCCTATACTCATTCTTATTCTTTATCTCGTTTTCTCTCTTACTTTCTCTATAGGCGCATACCCGCAGGAGTGGATAGCAAGCGGCGTGGATGCTCTCTGCGAGTGGCTCAACTCTGTCTTGCCTGCGGGTTGGCTCACGAGTATGTTTGTGGACGGCATTGTACAGGGCGTTGGGGCTGTGCTGTCTTTCCTGCCAAACATTATTATCCTGTTTTTCTGTCTTGGGGTGATGGAAGATACGGGCTATATGGCTCGCGCTTCTTTCCTTATGGACAAGGTGATGCACCTCGTAGGTCTGCACGGCCGCTCATTCATACCTATGCTGATGGGCTTCGGCTGCAACGTACCGGCTATTATGGCAGCGCGGAGCATAGAGAACAGGAAAGACCGCACGCTGACCATGCTGATGATACCTTTTATGTCCTGCTCCGCCCGCATACCTGTATATATGTTGTTCGTCAGCGCGTTCTTCCCCGGCAATAAGGCTTTGATGATGATTGCTATATACGCCATTGGTGTAGTGCTGTCCATTCTCTTTGCGCTCGTTATGAAACATACGCCGTGGTTCCGTCAGGAGAAACGCGACTACGTAAGCGAACTGCCGGAATATCACTCGCTTAACTGGCGCGAAACGGGCAAACATATATGGCTGCGCGTATGGGACTACCTGCAAAAAATCGGCACGGTCATTCTTTGGGCATCTATCATCATCTGGGCTTTAACCTACTTCCCAAGCCGTAGTATGAACCTTGAGGAATCGTATCTTACGGTTATCGGTCAGGCGGTGGAGCCTGTGATGGCACCGCTCGGGTTCGACTGGAAGATGACCGTCTGCCTTATCACCGGCTTGCCCGCCAAGGAGGCTATCATATCCACTATGGGTATTCTCTATCCCGGGCAGAGCGAACTGGTGGCGTTTACGCCGCTTACGTCTTTTACTTTTATGCTCTTTGTGCTTCTTTACTTCCCCTGCATAGCCACTATTGCCACTCTACACCGTGAAGCGGGAGCGCGCTGGGCTTGGTTTACCGTTGTGCACAGCCTGTGCCTCGCTTGGGTGCTGTGCTTTGCCGTATATCAAATAGGGAGTTTGTTATGAGGGTCAGATTATTTTTCTTCTGTCTTATATTCAGCCTTGCCGCTACCTTAAGCGCGCAGACGGATACTATAAGTCCTTCCGACTTTAATCTTGACGAGGTGACGGTGGTGGAACGCCGCGCTTCGGTCGTCAAATCGCGCATATCGCCGCTTAACACGGAGCGTGTTACGGGGCAGGAACTGTGTAAAGCCGCCTGCTGCAACCTCTCCGAGTCGTTTGAGACCTCCGCTTCGGTGGATGTAGCATACGCCGATGCTGCCACCGGTGCAAAGCAGATACGCCTGCTCGGATTAGGCGGCACATACGTGCAACTGCTCACGGAGAACACGCCCGGCATACGCGGACTTGCACAGAGTTTTGGTATGGAGTACGTACCGGGTCCGTGGATGGAGAGCATACAAGTGAGCAAGGGTACATCATCGGTCATAAACGGCTACGAGTCGATGACCGGACAGATCAACGTAGAGTACCGCAAACCGCAAACGGGCGACTCACTGACGGCTAACGCTATGATAAACAAAGACCTGCAGGCAGATATTAACCTGACGGGCGGTTGGAATATCAATCCCGATGTATCTACCGGCTTGCTCGTTCACGCCGGCGGCGGCTTTCTGCCTATGGACGACAACAAAGACGGCTTTACCGATATGCCGCGTAACTACAATCTCAACCTGCTCAACCGCTGGTATATAACTCGCGGCGACTATACGGGTCAGGTGCTTGTGCGCACTGTCTATGACCGCCGCCTTGCCGGACAGACACTTGCCGCGCAGAAACTCTCTCCATCTCCCTATATAATAGACCTCAGCAACAGGCGTATTGACGGATTTGTGAAGAACGGCTATGTTTTCGACCACACGACCGGTATGTCTATAGGAATCATCGCCGCAGGTTCATATCACAGCCTGAACAACGACTATGGACCGCAAAAACACTGGGATGCGGCTCAAGGCAATGCCTACCTCAATGCCATCTTCCAAACCAACTTCGAGAATGACAGGCTTGACCCCGCAGACCTGCACGAGCATAAACTGTCGGCAGGCGTGAGCCTTAACTATGACCACTTTAAGGAGATCCTTGACCTGCCGCAAGGTCTGCTTGACTACTCGCGGCAGGAAGCCACACCCGGACTGTTTGCCGAATATACGTACTCTTATCTTGACAAAGTTACGGTGTTGGCAGGTATAAGGGAGGACTACTCCACCCGCTACGGCTTTTTTACGACTCCGCGCTTTAACATAAGATACGCGCCGTTTGAGTGGTGGACAATGCGCGGAAGCATAGGTCTCGGCTATCGTTCGCCCAACGTGATAGCCGACAACGCTTCACTCTTTGCCAACAACCGCAAAAAACTTTTCCCTTATAATCCCAATCAGGAGAAAGCGATGAACGCCGGCGTTACAACGACTTTCTATATCCCCATAGGTAAACGCGAACTGCAAATAAGCGGTGAATATTACTACACTCGTTTCCTTGATGCCGTACTTACCGATATAGATGCCGACCCCAAAGAGGTGCGGTTCTACAACCTGAAAGACAACGGCTTGCAGTATTTCGCACACGTGGCGCAGTTGGAAGCATCCGTGGAAGTGCTTCGCGGCTGGACGTGGACTCTCGCTTTCCGTTATACGGACACGCGCCAGAGCAGTCTCAACACCAAGACGGGGCAGTTTGAACTGCGCGAAAAAGCACTCACCAACCGTTTTAAGGGAATAATAACCACATCGTACCAGACACCGCTTAGAAAGTGGCAGTTTGACATAACTGCACAGTTTAACGGCTTCGGTCGTATGCCCGACGGTTTCGTCATACCTACAGGCAGCAGTCAATACTACACCACCTCGCGCGGCATATACCACAAGTGGTATCCGCAACTGATGGCACAGGTAACGAAGAACTTCCGCCACTGGTCGCTGTATGTTGGGGCGGAGAATATGACCAACTTCACGCAGGACGAACCTGTTTACGGCACACATTTTGAAGGTACTACATTTGTAGATCCATATAATCCCGCCTACGATGCTTCCAACGTATGGGCTCCCATTCACGGCTGGAAACTGTATGCAGGCTTCCGCTGGTCGCTCGAAAGAGACGATTGAAATACAGACAGTTTAATTAAAATGTTGATGATATGAAAAGACTTGCATTTATTTTAAGCCTCATAGTGCTTGTTTTGGCTTCTCCCGCAGTACAAGCCAAGCAGAACAAGCAGAAAGTTACGTTCTACGTCTATTTGCACTGCGATGCGTGCGTGGGCAAGATAATGAAGAATATCGCCTTTGAGAAAGGGGTAAAAGACATTGAGTGCTCGATTGAGAACCAGACGGTGGTCGTTACCTACGATGCTAACAAGACCGACATACCCACGCTGCAAAAAGCGTTTGAAAAAATAGGCAAACCCGCTTCTCTCACACCGCCCGCCGGAATAGAAGAGCAGAAGGAAGAGCACGAACATCACCATCATAACTAAATCTGCGATACCATTATGAAACACTTTAATATTTATTGCTTATTCTTGACAGCCCTGCTGTTAGCCGGTTGTACGACCAAAAACGACAATTATTCTTCCGGGTTGTATTACGAAGCATCGAAAGGAGGTGATGCAGTGTTGCCTGTTGAGGCAGGTGACAGCTTCGAGGAGTTTGCCGACAATCCGTTTGTCTCTGCCGCCGAGCAGCCGCAGTCCACTTTCTCCGTAGATGCCGACGGTGCTTCATACGCCTATATGCGTCGCTGCTTGCAGGCTTCCCGTGCCGGTATGCCGTCGCGTGATGCCGTGCGCATAGAAGAGTTCATAAACTATTTCACATTCGATTATCCCGACCCTAATCAAGGCGAAGATGTGGCTATCAACGGCGAGATAGGTGCGTGTCCTTGGAACGCAGAACATCGTCTTATGCGATTGGGCATAAAAGGCAGGACGGTGGCGGACGAGGATATGCCGACAGCCAATTTTGTCTTTATGATTGACGTGTCCGGCTCTATGTCTTCCGACGATAAGTTGGATCTGCTAAAGTCGGGTCTCATAGAGTTAGTTTCTCATTTGCGTTCGGACGACCGTGTTGCCATCGTTACCTATGCAAGCGGCGAAAATCTGCTTCTGCCTTCTACCCCTTGCTCCGAGGCTGAAACTATTATAAATAGAATAAACAGACTTGAAGCCCAAGGTGCCACCTCCGGCTCAAAGGCTCTTGAGATGGCATACGAGCAGGCAAAAGCCAACTATATAGAAGGCGGCAACAACCGTATCATTATCGGTACGGACGGCGACTGGAACGTAGGCGTTACATCTACAGAAGGACTGCTTGAGATTGTGGAAAGTCGTGCCAAGGAAGGTATTTATATGTCGGTATGCGGCTTTGGTATGGGGAACCTCAATGATGCTATGATGGAGCGTGTTTCCAATGCCGGTAACGGAACTTACTCCTACATAGACAGCAAAGACGAGATGATGAAAGTGTTCTGCCACGAGCGTTCAAAGATGCTTGCAGTGGCTTCTGATGCCAAGGTGCAGATTACTTTCAATCCCGCTGTGGTGGCGAAGTACCGGCTGATAGGGTATGAGAACCGTGTGATGAAAAACGAGGATTTTGAGAATGACAGCAAAGATGCGGGGGAGATAGGTGCCGGTCAGACCATCACCGCCCTTTATGAGATTGTACCTGCCTTATCCGATAATACTTTGCCTGAAGGCTGGGACAAAAATGCGCAAGTCGCCGCTTTCGATTTCCGCTACAAGCGTATGCTCGGCGAGGAGAGCCTGCCGTTGCACATTAACATAAATGAGTGGGTAGGTAGTGGTTCGGAGAACCTCAACTTCGCCGCCGGTGTGGCTGCATACGGTATGCTCCTTCGCGAGTCGGAATACGCAGGCGATGCCACCCTTAATATGGCGTACAGTTTGGTGGAAAGCAATAGTACCTACGACCCTCACGGCTATCGTAAGCAACTGTTGACACTTATAGACGAAGTCATTGAAAGAAAGTAATAAGTAGTCGGTATAGACATTTTGCAGTCTTCTGTAAATTTGTCTTAAAAAGACCGCTGCCGTTCTCCATTGAGGGCGGCAGTGGTCTTTTTAATGCTTGTAGCGCAAAGGGGTCGTTTGATTGCTCCACCCTAAAGGTAAATTGATATGACTATTTGCACCATAATATTCGATATTACCGCTTGTTTTTGTGTTTGTTAAGCATCTGTGTGAACAAGAACTGAAACGGAACTGAACAGGAACGACGGTGAAAAGCGACCTTTGACATACTGAAAACAAACAATCAGATGAACGGCGTGAAGTAGATCGGCACACATGTGGTTTGTCCGTCCTTGCAATAGTCTTTGGTGTAGAGCAGTATTCGCTCACCTATGCGCTGTGAGTACTTATTGCAGAATACATCAAGCGACTTGTGGGTCTTGTAGCCGGACGACTTGACCTCAATCGGCACAAGTTTGTTGCCCCGCGACAAAAGAAAATCAATCTCGTAGTTGTGCTTCTCGTCTTTCGCCCAAGTGTAATAGAATAGGCGATTCCCATTTGCCAACAGCATCTGCGCCACCACATTCTCATACACGTACCCGACATTGACGGCAAGCGAGTCATTCAGTAGTTTTTGGTAGATGACGTTTTCGGTAAAGCGTTTATCCCAAAAAGCCATCGTAACGAGTAAGCCGGTATCGCATAGGAAAATTTTATATGCAGATGTGTCGGCTGTAAGCGACATACCGACATTAGGGTCGTTGGCGTGATAGGTTAGGCTGACCGTCTTGCTGTCTTGCATCAGAAACAGCAGGTTCTCTACTTGCTCGCTGCGCGTTTTTTCAATGGCATTGGAGGGTATATATCGTCTGCTATTATTTGACAACTGCGATGGAATAGCCATAAAAAGCCTTTCTGCTTTACCGGTCTTGTCAATTTTGCGGAAGTCAGACTGATAAAGGCGTATTATAGTGCGTTTCACCTTATCCACAGCAGCGAAATCCTTGGTCTGAACATACTTGCTGACAGACTGCGGCATACCGCCCACGAGCATATATAGTCGGAAATCGCGCATCAGTTTGCGATTGATGTCATCGCCAAAACCACGCCGTTTGTTCAGAGTCGCGCGTATTATGTCCGGTGTATTGGTATTGCCTATTGCCCAAAGGAACTCTTCGTAATCCATAGGATAAAGTTCTAATACTTCCTCTTCGGATGGGATGATGATATCTTGTGTATTTTTGTGGATACTGATGAGTGAGCCTGTTTCTATGTAGTCGTATCTGCCATCTTCTACTAAAGTTTTGATAGCCTGACGTGCGATAGGAAATTTTTGAACTTCGTCAAACACGATTACCGTATCCCGTTCGTAGAGTGTGATGCCGCCTTTCAAAACACTCAGTTTGCTGAAGAACAAGTCCATATCCGACAAATCCTCAAACAGAGCCTTGTCTGCTTTAGATGCTTTGGCGAAGTCGAACAAGGCATACGTTTTGTACTCACGTCGTGCAAATTCTCGCACCAATGTGCTTTTCCCCACACGCCTTGCACCCTCTACTAATAATGCCGTTTCGCCCCGAGATTCCTGCTTCCATTGGAGCATCTGTTGATACGCTTTACGTCTAAAAATAATTTCACTCATATATGCTATTTATAATAACGCTGCAAAAGTACTGCAAATCTTGCAATTGTGCAAATTTATTTATCTTTATTGTTCCGTTTCCCCTATTTTTTAAATTGAATAATGCTCCTTTTCCCTAAATTCTACATAGCGATATTGTATCTTATCCCAAAAATTGTTGTTTGTTTTTCAGTGTGAAAACATTATAGAATATTGTCAAACCTTATAAAGCCTCAATCTTATGAAAAAAGTTTTCTCTATTTTATGCTTATTCTTTGTTATGGAGATGCTTTTAGCAGGGAATAGTATAGTTTATATGTCAGCGGGACAATTGGATGCTGCTAAACAGGAAGATTTATTAGGAAGAAACGATGCAGAACCATATATAGTGGTTAATTCTACTGCTAATATCGATGAAGATGGCAACACTGTATCAAGTGGTACATATCCGATTTCCCCCATCATAAACCCCGGGAGCGAAGACGGCAACGGTGGCGAACTTACCCCATAACTGCGAAAATTACACTTTTTAGTCGGAATTTCTGTAAAAATTCACACTTTTTAGTCGGAATTTTTGTAAAAAATCACACTTTTCAGGCGGAAATGTTTGGAAAGCAAGAAAAATTAGATACAAGAGGCGAAGCGGGGGGGTTACGGCACTGAAGTATTTCTACGAGAAACGTCCGGCACAACCTGTAATCGCAGCGGGGTCACTACTCGGTGTATCTCTGCATACAAACGACAGTTTCCCTGTGGGAAAATGTCGTTTGTTACGGTTCACCCTATGTCTTTTTACGAGTTTGCAGAGGCAATGGGCGAAGAAAAATTGGTGGAGTTGGTTCGCACGATGAGGTGGGATCGGCTTGACTTTATAGCATCGCGTTTGGAGACACTACTCAAGCTATACTACTTTATCGGCGGCATGCCGGAAGTGGTGGCAAGTTTTGCAGCGAACAACGATTTTACTGCCGCAAGGGCTATACAGCAACAGATTTTAGACAGTTACGACCGCGATTTCTCGAAGCACGCGCCCATAAAAGAGGTGCCGCGAATACGAATGGTATGGCAAAGTGTTATCGGTCAGTTGGCAAAAGAGAACAAGAAGTTTATCTACGGTTTCCTCAAAGAAGGAGCAAGAGCAAAGGATTTTGAATTAGCATTGGAATGGCTACAGGATGCCGGACTGATACACAAAGTCTATCGCACCAAAAAAGGACTTTTGCCGCTTTCCGCATACGAAGACTTCGCGGCATTCAAAGTCTATATGTCAGATACTAGGTCTTCTCAGTGCCATCGCCAAACTGCCCGCACAGGCTCTGCTTACGCCGACAGATGTGTTCACAGACTTTAGAGGGGCACTGACCGAACAGTATGTCTTCCAACAACTGGTTTTAAGTCAAGACAACGACATCTACTACTGGTCGCAAGACAACTCACGGGGAGAAATAGATTTTCTCATACAAAGGAACGGCAAGATACTGCCTGTAGAGGTCAAAGCCTCTGAAAACCTGCACGCCAAGAGTCTGCGGCTGTTCGTGGAAGCGAACACGGGTTTGCACGGCGTTCGCCTTTCTATGTCGCCTTATAAGGAGCAGCAATGGCTTACCAATTATCCTCTCTATGCGGCTCAGGCTGTAGTTGACAGCCTGTAGCGGACAAGAATATAATGACAGATTTTGAGCAAAGCAAGGGTAATACATACCCGAACGCTTTGAACAAAAAACATACAAACGCATCTTCTCGTTCTGAAAAAAAAGAAGATGTCCGAATCAAATCACTATCTGATTTGAACGCAAACATACGCCAATTATGCGGAATAATAAAAATGTCTGAAGACGATTTGGATGGGGAAACGACAACTTAATGAGCAGCAACTTCTATTGACAATCAAACAACTCCTCAATGTTCTAAAGATTGCTCCCTCCACATCAAGCGAAACTGACTTTGCCATAAACACAGCAAATCCTGATTTTGAAGATGCACTGCAATATGCTTCTGCGGTATCTGTTAATGCAGATTGCATATTGACTCGAAATGAAAAACATTTTCGCTATTCCGCTATCCCTGTTATGACAGCTTCACAGTTTCTTATTTCATTGAACTAATTATTGCAATTTGGTTCACAATCAATTCTGGCGGTAATATCAGCAGATGATATTACCGCTGTTTTTTTAGGTAGCGCATAAGGGTTCCTTTGATTGAGACCACAGGCATTTACAATTTTGACATTTACAATCTACAGATTTATTAACATTTTCTCCACGTTTTAGCCTACGCGAGTGTTAGCAAAATGACAATAAATGGCGACAAATACAACACCAAAATGTTAGTATTTTTCGCCAAATCGATACAAAATTGCTAAATTTTATGCAAAATGCTTGCAGTAATAAACTTTTTGCTCTACCTTTGCAAGCGAATTGAACTCTGCACACGAAAGCAGGCAGACTTGTACCAATCAAAGGAACCCTTTGACGGATACGAAAAGCCGAAGATTGTCGGCGAATAGAGTTCTTATCAGTCGGGAGACTGTACGTTTGATTAAGACCCAATAAGACCCAAATAACTTAAAATCATACAGATTATGAAAAACTTTTCTCCATTTTCTGTGCCTATCTTGGCACTTTTGTTGTTTGCACTTACCCTGCCATTGCAGAAAGCACGGGCACAGGTGAACGAGTACCTAAAACTTACGAGTTCTAAAATTACCGTGAATTTCATTGGCACACCCAATGTGGACTTGTGGTATTCTGAAAATAAGTCTACATGGACACCAATTACTGAATCGGGTACTGTTGTTTATCAAGGGAACAACACTAAAACCTATTATTTCAAAGGAGACAATGGTACGAATGGTTTTTGTAAAGATGCGGATAATTATGTATCCTTTATTCTGAATGGTGGCACGGTGGCAGGTAATGTGATGTCATTAGTGAATTCTACCAATGACAATCCAACGGAATTTATAACAAACTCAACCATTCCGACAGACTATTGTTTTTATAGTTTATTTAGGAATAATACTAGCACAAATAGTCTTAATGCTTCAGAACTTTCATTACCTGCCGAACACCTTACAGACTATTGTTACTCCTATATGTTCTATGGCTGCTTATACCTTTATAATCCTCCGCAATTACCAACTACTGTGTTGGCTTCCCATTGTTATTTCCACATGTTTGATGGTTGTGGTAATCTGAAATATTGCCCTGAACTTCCAGCCATCAACTTGGAACCGTATTGTTATGCGTATATGTTTAACAATTGCTATAATCTTTATTCATCTAATAATTATTCTGCTCCAACTTCTGCCTCTGGCTGTCTGTTTCGCTTACCAGCAGAAGAGTTAGTTGAAGGGTGTTATCAAGGAATGTTTATTAACCAAACCGCCCCTGGTTCGTGGTCGTCATACAAGCAGGTAGAAATAATGGCAACATCAATGGTTGACAGGAGAGGTAATGATATACAATATTCATTAAGCGAGATGTTCCGTCACACAATGGCACAGGCAGCAAGTAAGCAACAATTTATTAACTTGTATTTATTTATATATTTTAAGCAATGGTCTCCTACTGCCACTACAACGAGTACAAATACATCATATAACTGGTTTGGAGGGATTTATTGTGGAACAAGTACTACTCCCAAAACACAAATTTATTATGATAGTGATTTGACTCCTACACAAGTGGCAAACAGCAATTCCTATTATACCATTGGAACCAATTTCCCGAGTTGTATAACACTCAATCCAACAACTCCCACTTACCTCACTTTCAACTGTGCAGCCAATGACGGTACGTGGGAAGAGGGGAGTTCGTACAACACTGACCTGCGCCGCGTGGTCAGGGCTGACTATACCGCCAAGACCATTCCTGCACCACCCGTAAAGGAAAACGCCCGCTTCCTCGGCTGGTTCACAGCTGCCGAAGGAGGTGCGAAAGTGACGGAGGAAGAACTCAAGACTATCACAACCGCGACGACAGTTTATGCGCAGTTCGTCAGCAACAACCAATACACGCTGACGATTCTGAATAACGACAAAGCCACCATTACTGCTACGGACGGAACCAACAATTACACCGAAGGCAACACTTACATTCTTAACTCCAACGACCAGACTTTCACTTTCACCTGCTCGGGTACTCCTGAAGGCTGGAATTTCTACAAATGGACAGGCGGCTCTTTCACCGACAACACCGTGCGGTTTGCAGACGGACAACTTGACCTCGTGGTAGGGGCTGTTATCACAGGAACACCTGCATCTGCTGCAAAAGCTGAAACTGTTTATCAAATAGGCACAGGGGCGGGTAAGAGCCAGATTTTTGATCTTCCTGCAGAGGCTGTAGATCTCGGTGCTGCCGGTATCTGGGCAAAGTACAATGTAGATAAAACAAACACATCAACAGGTTTCGCTTCATCAGAAACTGCAGCTGGAAGTTATTTTGCTTGGGGCAAGCTGACACAAGGAGCCTCTACAACAGGAAATTTCTATGATGCTTCTTCTATGGCATCAGGGAAATCGTTGCCTGTTACGGATGAAACAGATGCCGCCTATCGTTATTGCGGTCATAATTGGCGCATACCTACCAAAGACGAATGGCAGACATTATTAGATAATACAACGGTCGCAACAGCATCCTACAACCAGACATTCACGAGTAAAAGCAATAGCAATACTATGACATTGCCTAAAAATGGATGGACAAACTCTGTTAGCGGTAGTGCATCGCAATCGAATACTATAAACTATTGGACAAGTACATTCTATAACTGGAATACAAGTACTAATTCCCAATCAACTGCCTATGGTTATAGAGGAGGAATGTACAGTAGCACCGTGTATTCTCCAGTGTTGAATTATGTAGATGCAAGGGATAACAATAATTATATATATTATGGCTGTGGTATCCGTCCCATTTTTGATATGCCGCGCAAAATACTGACCGTCAATGCTGACGGACACATCTATTATTTCGACTGCGAACTGTATCAGACCGTCAATATCATGGCGGTGGAAAACGAGGATGACGGCTATTTGTTCAGCCATTGGACTGACGAAGCGGGCAACACCGTTTCCAATGATAATCCGATGACTGTGATTATGTACGATGACCAGGAGTTTACCGCCGTATTTATAGAAAGCGAAGCAGAGGAACATCATGTCACCTTCTATGACGAGGACGGTGTGAAAGTGCTTGACGAGTTCGACCTCAAGGAAGGCCGCAAGCCGACTTATCATGGCGAAACGCCTACCAAAGCGGGCGGCTATGTGTTCAGCGGCTGGAGTCCCGCAATAACGAAACTGGGTGCAGGCGATGCCACCTACACCGCCACTTACATAAAGACCTATACCGTCACCGCCACCGCCGCGCACGGCACCATTGAAATCACACCCGCCGATCCGGCAGACCAAGTGTCGGAAGGTGTGTATAAGACAGGAACTTCGCTCACGATGACCGTCACTCCCGATGCGGGATGGACTTTCACGCAGTGGACGGGCGGCAATACGAGCAACCCGCGCACCGTGTCCGTCACAGCCGATGCATCCTACACAGCTGAGTTCCAGATGGAGTCGCTGCCTGCCACAGTGGACGCATATCAGGCAACCACAACCGATGTGCAGAAGATTGTATATAACCTCTCTGCCAAGACCGGTTTGGACGGCAAGACTTACACCCCTGTAGATATGGGTTATGGTGTGGCATGGGCTGATAAGAATGTGGGGGCAAACTTGTCGACAGATGCTGGAGGCTACTATATTTGGGGAGGAACAACTCCTGTTACAAGTGTTTCTACGAGTAAATACTATTCCAATGTAGCAAGCATTTCTGTAGGATATATATTGTCGCCTGCAGAAGATGCAGCAACTGTCAATATGGGTGATTCTTGGCGTATGCCAAATAATACAGAATGGAATGGATTGCTTGATAATTCGATAGTTTCAGGCACAACATTTACCAATAAAACGGATGGAACAAAATCGATAACTCTGCCATATAAAGGCTGGTACACTACAAATTATTATGGGAATAGTACTTTCTCTAACAATAATACCCATGGATATTATTGGAGTAGTGAATTGAGTAATACAGATTACTATTCCTACTCTGACTATGGAGGAGGAATCTGTACGACAGAGGGAGGAAGTGGATATTACTTTACTTCCGGTTCTATATATAATGGCGCAACAGTCCGTGCGGTTTATTCTCCGCAATACACGGTTCGCACCTTGACCATCAATGTGGGAGATTATAGCTACATCTATTATTGCCAGGACGGTCAGCAGGTTACTGTCACTGCTCATCCGAACACGGCGGAAGGATATGTGTTCAACAAATGGCAGGACAACAATTCCACCAATGCGACCCGTACTTTCACGGTAAGCGGCAATGTCACCTATACAGCCCTGTTCAAGGACGACCCCACAGCAACCACCTATACGGTGACATTCCAAAACTGGAACGGCACAGGTCTTCAGTCGTTTGACCTGATAGAAGGCCGTATACCGGTATATAGCGGTTCTACCCCAAGTAGGCAAGGTTACATATTCACTGGTTGGACGGACGGAAATTCCGCGTTCACAGACAAGGACGCCTCCCTGCCCGCTCTGACGGGTGATGTCACCTACACTGCCACCTATGTTGAGGAGCCGGATTACTTTACCATTACCAACACGCACGCATCACAATCTCTTACAGCGCAACTTAAAAGAAGTAGTAATGTTCCTGCGAATGTTACGATTTACTATCGCTTAATTACGAATGGCACGTATGGGGATTGGAATAGTCTGACAACAACTAATTATGATACGGGTGGTAGAGATATAGCAACTATACCTGCCGGAGCAAGTTTGCAAATGTATGGTACAAATACTTCTGGCTTCGCGCAGAGTACAATAAAATATTGGATGCTCTATATAAGTGGAAATGGAACAGCATCTTTGAGCGGAAATCTTATGTCAATATTTTCTGGCACTCAAACAGAAATTAATAATTCTGTTACTCTCCCCAGTTACGCTTTTTATTCATTCTTTTACAATATCAATTATGTAAACACTAAAATTGTTAGTGCGGGAGACTTGAAACTTTCTGCCACCAATCTTGGACAGTATTGTTATCAGAATATGTTTAACGGTTGCAGCAATCTGGTGGATGCTCCCGCAACATTGCCCGCGACAACACTGGCAAATTCTTGTTACCTGAATATGTTCTATGGTTGCACCAGACTGACTTCAGCACCGACATTGCCGGCGATGACAATGGTATCTTCCTGCTATAATAGTATGTTCTACAATTGTTCTTCACTCACGACAGCACCGGCATTACCAGCTACAACACTTGCAGCCTCGTGTTATTCAGACATGTTCCGCGGCTGCACTTCATTGACGAATGTTCCAGAACAACTGCCTGCATTGACATTACCTGAAAAATGCTATTACGAAATGTTTTACGATTGCACCGCACTTACCACAGCACCTGAAATAGCAGCGACAAGTGCAACGAGTACACAAACCTGTCGTTATATGTTCTACAATTGTACGGCACTGACACAGGCACCCTCGGAGTTGAAAATTGCCACTCTGCAAAACTATACTTACAATAATATGTTCTACGGCTGTTCCAATCTGGGAAAAGCTCCGACAATACGCGCTACCACTCTTGCAAACTACGGAATGCAACAAATGTTCAAAAGTTGTAGCAAACTGAAGCATATCCGCTACTATGGAACAACGTTGGGAGGAACTTATAGCAAAACTGCCGACTGGGTAAATGGTGTAAAAAGCACAGGTGATTTCTACTGCCCGCCGACATTGGATAGAACGGCAGGTACTGCTAATATACCGAGTGGTTGGACAGTCTATTCCTACAATGTTACCTTTATTCCGAAAAGTTGCACATGGGAGGATGCCACTAATGCCAACAAGCAGTTCACGTGGGAGACGGACACCACCAATGTGATGACATTCTTGAGAGCGGAATCAGCAGACAATGCCAAATTCTACACCGATGCGGCTTGTACTTCAGAGATCAGCGTTTCCGACATCACCGCCGCTCTCGCAACACAGAAAGAGTCGTCAGCATCCACGACCAAAAACTATTATGTTCAGAAGGTGTCCTCATATACGCTTGCTTGGGATGCCAACGGCGGCGAACTGTCAGGCGAATACACCGCTGCAGGCAGTTATTCCGCCGGAGCGGCTATCACGGCTCCTACCGCCACCCGCACAGGCTACACCTTCGATGCTTGGTCTCCTGCCTTCTCCGGCACGATGCCTTCTGCTACGACCACTTACGTCGCTACTTGGAACATTGTCACCTACAACCTCACTTACGCAGGCTTGAACGGTGCAACCAACAGCAACCCTGAGGAGTACACCGTAGAGACAGCGACCTTCGCTCTCGCTAATCCGGGTACACGTGAGGGCTACACCTTCACAGGCTGGACTTGTGGCGGCAACCCCATTACGCAGATAACAATCGGTTCCACCGGCGACAAGACCATCACAGCCAACTGGAGCACCAATACGCACAACGTAAGCTGGGTAACGGACGGTAACGCGCTGACTGGCACATACACCAACGGCACAACGGCATACGGCACAACCATTGTTGCCCCTGCCACCCCGACCAAGAACGCCACGGCGCAATACACCTACACGTTTAACGGCTGGACACCCGCAGTGGCTGCCACCATGCCCGACAACGATGTGACATACACCGCCACATGGACTGAGACTCCTGTCAGCTACACACTGGCATGGACGACCGACGGCAATACGCTGACAGGCACATACACCCACGGCACAGTGGCATACGGAACGGGTATAACCCAACCGAATACCCCGACTAAGACAGGACACACCTTCGCCGGATGGGATGCCGGTAATGACGGTGTAGCTGATGAATTGGCTGCCACGATGCCCGCCACCAATACAACTTACACGGCAATATGGACTGCCAATCAGCACAACGTAAGCTGGGTAACGGACGGTAACACGCTGACAGGCGAATACACTGATGGCACAACGGATTACGGCACAACCATTATCGCTCCGAACACTCCGACCAAGAACGCTACGGCGCAATATACCTACACGTTCAACGGCTGGGAACCTGCTTTAGATGCCACCATGCCTGACAAAGATGTAACGTACACCGCCACATGGACAGAAACCCCCGTCAACTACACCCTGAAATGGACCACTGACGGCGATGCCCTGACTGGCGAATACACAAACGGAACAGTTGCCTACGGCACTACCATTACCGCTCCTAACACTCCGACCAAAACAGGTTACACGTTCAAAGCATGGAGTCCCGACGTGGCAGAGACTATGCCCGCAGAGAATGTAACCTATACCGCTACATGGAGCACAACCAGCTACACTATCCGCTTCCTCAACTGGAACGGCACCGAGTTGCAGAGCAGCAGCGTGGCTTACGGCGCAACACCTTCGTACAACGGTGAAACCCCGACAAAGGCAGCTGATGCAGCAGCAGAAGGATATACCTACACTTTCAACACATGGTCTCCTGACATTGCTACCGTAACAGGCGATGCTACTTACACAGCGACTTTCACTCCCGCCAAAAAGCAGTACAGCCTCACTTGGGACTTTGCAGGCGGTGCAACGACGACCAATGAAGCAGACTATACCCACGGTAATGTTGCATGGGGCACAGCCATCACCGCTCCCGCCGACCCGACCAAAAGCGGCTTTGAGTTCGCGGGTTGGAATACCACCCCTGCTACCAATATGCCTGCCGCCCAAACTACCTACACCGCACAGTGGAGAGAAGTTGTCACCACCACTCCCGAAATCGAACTTTACGACAACAGCGATGCGAGCGTATATACTGAACTGCTCTCCACCTACGCCGGACAGACAGTGAACGTAACGCTTAAACGCACTTTCAACGCCAACAGATGGGCTACACTATGCCTGCCCTTTGACTTCGACACAGATGGCAGCGCACTTGACGGCAGAGTATATGAACTCCTTGAATGTAATGTCGATAACCAAACAGGTATGACTATCACCTTTGCTTTAGCACCTTACGAAAACGGAGTGGACATAGTAGCAGGCAAACCTTACCTTGTTTTAATTGACAATAAACTGACCGACCCTCGCTTTGAAGGTGTAACACTCACTTCTTTCACTCCTCTAACAGTAAGCAAAACTTACGTGGACTTCGTTGCAAACATACCTCAAACAACTCTCACGGAGAAAGAAGACATCTTCATCAACAACAACCGTCTCTACTACCCCAAAGCCGGTGGCAGTCCGTTGCGTGCGTTCCGTGCCTACCTGCACATAAAGAACGCCAATGGTATGGAATACGCTCAACCGAGAGTACGTCTTGTGGTTCGTGGCGAAAGCGGCGAGACGATAGACGTAATGAGCATTGACGAAGATGCTGAACCAGAAACCCTTAAGTACATCGAAAACGGCATTCTCATCATCGAGCGCGGCGGAGTAAGATACGATGCACAGGGAAAGAAGTTAGAATAGAGATTATCTCGGAGCACTCGGAATATTCCGAGTACTCCGAATACTCGCAACTTATAATAACGAAAACTACGGAAACAACGTAAATAACGAAAACTACTTGTATAATATGAAATACTATCAGCCAAAAACATTTACAACGGAGGTAGAGACCTCCATAACGCTTTGCGTTTCAAACATCCCATCACAAAAACCAACGGTAGATCCGGGCGATCTCGGCGACGAGGGCGGCGATTAAGACTGCCTGAAACAAAATATGGAATAATCTAAATTCAACGAATGGTGCGCCGGTAAGCGGTGCACCATTCGTTGGTTGTAGGCAAGAATACAGGTATTAGGGAAAATTGCATAACTTTTTGATTATAAATTTGCACAAACCGGCAAAAGTTTATATCTTTGCAAGCGGATATATTGCAGGTCATCGTATTGCAGCAGTTTACAACAAATAACAACATATTATGCAGGGATTTTTACATCGTATCGGTTTTTCTTTACGTCTCTTTTTTGCTGTCGTCTTTGTGCTTGCGATGGTAACTTGTCCGCAGGCGGCACAAGCGGCAGAGCCTGACTATCTGACGATAACCAATACCGGCGGCACGACCGTCACTGTCTATTTTGCCAAACAAGGCGGCAACTACACGACCAACAACGTGAACATTGCCTACAGCATCAACGGCGGCGACTGGAGCGAAGAGACCACCTACGGCACTGCCGCCAACAACCAACTCTCTTTCTCCCTGCCCGGAGGACAGAATGTCCGCTTTCGCGGCTACAACCTCAACGGCAACGCCTGGCAGTTCGGCAAAGGCACATCCATATACTTCTACCTCCGCCTGCCTAACACCACCACTTACACCGTAAGCGGCGATATAATGTCGCTCGTAGCATATAAAGACGGCACATTACATACGGACGAATATCCGCTTGGAAATTATTGTTTTACACAACTTTTCAAGAACTGCAACACCATAAGAGACGCTTCGGCTCTTAGCCTGCCTGCCACTATGCTCGGCAAGTACTGCTACTCAAGCCTTTTCACCGGCTGCTCGACTCTGCGGTCAGTTCCCGCGCTACCTGCAACAGAAATGGCAGACTACTGCTACAACTCTATGTTCAGCAACTGCACCTCGCTCACAGCCCCGCCCGAACTACCGTCCACAGAACTTGCACCTTACTGCTACTACCTGATGTTCAACGGCTGTACATCGCTCAAAAGTGTACCCGACCTGCCTGCCACCACACTGCAAGAGGGGTGCTACGGGTATATGTTCCAAAACTGCTCGGCTCTCGTAACGGCACAGGACACACTGCCCGGAACTAATATGCCGAAGTTCTGCTACCAGTATATGTTCGCGGGTTGCACCGCTCTTACCACCGCGCCGGAGATAATGACCGAAGCGGATGCCGCCACCGGGCAGGGAGCGTGCGACAATATGTTTGCCGGCTGCACAGCCCTTGTGAAAGCCCCATCGCACCTGTTTGCAGGCAAATTGGGATATAACATGACCTACAGCCACATGTTCTACAACTGTCCCAACCTCACGGAAGGTCCTGACATACACGCCTCTACCATAACGGCAAGTAACCCGTTGCAATATATGTACCACTCGTCGGGCAACCTTCGAAAGATACGAGTGTATTTCAAGGCATGGGGCAGCCTGTCTTTTTGCAGTTATTGGACATACGGCGTAGCGGGCAAGGGTGCATTCTACTGTCCGCCGGAACTGCCGCGCACATACAACGGCACAAAGACAACGCCATCGTATATCCCCGACAACTGGACGGTGTTCAGCTACAACCTGACCTACATCCCTGTTGAGGGCGAGTGGCCCACGGGCGGTACGGCTCCGCAGCAGTACACATGGCAGACCGACACCAACTACGTGCAGGGCTGGATGCGCGAACTGGACGCGGCGGGGGCCTCCTACTGGCACGACGCGGCATGCACGCAGCCTTTTGCCGAGGAGGAGATAATAGCTTTCCTCGCCACGCAGCAGGAGACTTCGTCGGACATAACTAAGAACATCTACGTCAAGCTCGGCGAGGTGGAGAAACTGAAGATAACCTTTCTTGACCACGACAACAAGGAGCTGGCGGTGGTTGAGGTGGCAAAGGGCACTGTGCCCGCATACCCCAATACCGACCCAGCACCTTACTCCGTAGGGGACAAGATATACTACTTCTCGGGCTGGACTCCTGCGATAGTTGCCGCCACCGAGGACGCGACTTACAAGGCGGTCTATACCGACTCCCCGCGCTATGAGTTTGTCAGCTACAAGCTGGAGGACGAGGACAAGAATGAATTTGAGTGCACGCCTGCCGCCAAGCCTGTGGTGCTGACCAACGACGCGACCTCCGTCACCTCCGACGGGGCAGTGCTGAACGGACTTGTAAGCTCCGACGGCGGACTGACCGTCACCAAGCGCGGCTTCTGCTGGGGGACGGCGTCGGACAACCTCGCCAACTGCTCAACAGCAGGCAGCGGCACGGGGGCGTTCACTTACACGCTCTCCGGACTGACAGCCTCCACTACCTATTACTTCCAGGCATACGCCGCCAACGGCTCCGGCACAGCACGGGGCGAAGTGAAGAGCTTCACCACCGAGGCTCCCGCCGCTCCCACGGGCAGCAACTGCAACCACGACTGGGTGCAACTCTGGGCCGGCGGTCCGAAATGGGCTACAGTGAACCTCGGAGCCTCCTCCGAGACAGATGCGGGCAACTACTACATGTACGCAGGCAACACCGCCAATCCGGCATCCTGCTCTTGGTCAAACTGCCCGTACAAAGGCTCAAACCAGAACTCCTCGCCCTACACCAAGTACGGCGTGGCGGCTGACGGCAACATCATTCTCCAGCAGGGCGATGACGCTGCTGCACAGGCATGGGGCTGCGGCTGGAGGATGCCCACACGGGACGAGATGCTTGACTTGCTGAGCAAATGCACAGTCACCTACAACCAGTCGAAACGTGGCTACACATTCACTTCCAAAGAGAACACGTCGCTGTCCATCTTCATGCCGACAGCCGGTTACAAGAACGGCAGCTCGGTGTTCAACGTAGGCAAATATGCGCGCTACCTCACTGCCACATCCATAGCTTCGCCCTCCACAAAGGACAGGGATTGCTACATATTGTACTGGTACACAAACAGTTCGTATGGTGAAGATCATAAACCCGAGGCTAACACACAGTCTGTCCGCTATTGGGGCATGTCGGTGCGCGCGGTCTGCGACTAACACAAAGAGAAAGGAGATACATCTATGAAAAACAGAATCTGCATATCGCTTATATTTCTCTTTGCCGGACTGAACCTCCAGGCACAGACGCGCCATCTCATATCCGCCAATCCTCTCGGTGAACCGGGTGAGGGCATCGAGGTGCGGCAGACACCGCTGCCCACAGAAGGACTGCGCCCTGCAAGGATACCGCAGGACGAAGGCTTCAACACCGAAGGCACGGAGTTCTGGGTCACATTCCTCCAGAACTACGAATACAACGCCTCCAGCAAGTACCTGAAGATGCAGCTTGTGTTCTCCTCGCGCAACGCGGCGAACATCACAGTGAGCAATCCCAACACAGGCTGGAGCACCTCCACCAGCGTGAAGGCCAACGGCGTGACCATCATAGCCGTGCCAACCGTGCAGTGCTACAACTACGGCTCCGACCTCACGCAGAACACCGGTCTGCTCATACAGGCTACCGCCCCCATATCGGTGTATGGAGCCAACTTCGCCGACTACACCTTCGATGCCACCAACGTGGTGCCAACCTCATCGCTCGGCACCGACTATATCATACAGGCCTACCGCACACAGCGCGAGGGAAATACGGAGTTTGCGGTGGTCGCCACCGAGAACAACACGCAGGTGACAATGGTGCTTTCGGCTCCGACGCTGAACCGCAAGAAAGGCACTTACACCTTCACCCTCAACCGTGGACAGGTCTATCAGGTGACGGCCGAGGCGGACAAGGGCAGTCTGGCGGGCAGTGTCATCAAGGCGGACAAGCCTGTGGCGGTGTTCAACGGCGACATCGACCTCTATATACCTGACTACAAGGGCTATTCCGACCACGTCGTTGAGCAGGCTATGCCCGTGCAGACATGGGGCAGGAAGTTCGTGCTGACCAAGAGCCAGGGGCAGACGACGGACTATGTGATGTTCACCGCCCTGAAGGACGGCACCAAGATTATGAATGGCGGCTCCACACTCGCCACCATCAACACCTGCGAGAGCTACCTCTACAAACTCTCCGACGCGGCGGTCTATATAGAGACTTCCGACCCGTGCGCCTGTTACATCTACCAGAGCAGCCGCACCGCCAACTCCAGCCGCGTGGGTGACCCGTCAATGGTGTGGGTGACGCCGCAGGAGCAGGGAATCAAGCAGATAACCTTCGCCACGTTCAAGACTTCGGTCATACGCTACCACTATATGAACGTCGTTGTCCCCACTTCGGCGGCAGGCAGCATGACCTTCAACGGGGCGGCTCTGACCGGCTTCAAGACCGTGCCTGGCAATGCAGAATACTCCTACCTGACCAAGAAAATAGACCACGGCACTTACACCCTCTACAACTCTGATGCCGAGTTCACGGCACACGTCTATGGCATGGGCGTGGACGAGAGTTATGCCTACTGCGTGGGCGGCTACCTGCGTGAAATCAACAATGTGGACATTGACGACATCATCGAGCAGGTGTCCGTGGAGCAGACCTTCGACATCTGCGAGGGGCAGAGCGTCACCATAGGCGGCAAGCAGTACAGCACCAACACCACGTTCTCGGAGACTGTGGGCGACCAGATAAAGACATACACGGTGGTCGTGCATCAGTCGTTCCTCAAGGAGGAGACACGTGAGTTCAGGCAGGGGACGAGTTTTATATGGCACGGACAGACCATCAGCAAGCCCGGCACCTACAAGGACGAACACCTGTCGCGGTTCGGCTGTGACAGTATCTACAAACTCATTGCCAAGTACGACAACATCACCATCACCTACGACACCGTCTGCGCCACTGCCTTCTACAAGTTCCGGGGCGAGTCCTTCGCCCTGCCGCTGACAGGCACTTTCCCGCAGGACTACACCGTCAAAAAGACCGAGGGCGACTGGGAGTACCATTGCCAGCTGCGCATACTGCCGCAGGTTGAGTACTTCACCGACAGCTACAAGCTGGAGCCGGATGAGGTGTATGACTGGCACGGGCTGAGCATCAGCAAGGCCGGCACTTACACGGCGAATCTGCAGAACCGCTTCGGCTGTGACAGCATCGTCACGCTCACAGTCACGCAACCCGTCAACAGCCGCACCTATCACACTATCTGCGATGGCGACTCTTATGAGTTCAGAGGAAAGACTCTGACTGAAGGTGGCACATATAATCAGGAGATAAAAGCCTCCGACGGCACTGTGAAAGTGCATCAGTTGGTTCTCTCTGTGGAGACGGCTTATCACAACGTCATCAACGCAACAGTCTGCGAGGGCGAAATCTACGAAGAGAACGGCTTCCACGTGTCGGAGGCAGGCACCTACTACCAGTACCTGCGCAGCCAGAACGGCTGCGACAGCACCGTCACACTGAACCTTGACGTTTGCAAGCCGCAGAGCCGGACCATCAACGATGTCATCTGCTCCGGCACCACCTACAGCAAGTACGGCTTCTCGGAGACAGCCCCCGGCACCTATGTCCGTGCCTTGCGCAACCGCTTCGGCTGCGACAGCACCGTCACCCTCGTCCTGACCGAGGCGCAGTCCTACCGCTTTGAGGAGAACATCAAGCTCATCGACGACGAGACCCGCCAGTGGCACGGGCAGACGTTAGACAAAAAAGGTACTTATACAGCCTCCTATACCACCAAAGACGGCTGCGACAGTATCTACATCGCACATGTGAGGAGGGTAGTAGGATTAGAGGAGGATGTTTATGACACCCTCTGCTCCGCCACCACCTACACCTACCGGGGCCACACCTTCGACGTGCCTGTCCCCGACTCCTATCCCTACGACTTCGTCATGGAGATGCGCGACAAGCACGAGTGCAAGCGATACCGCATGATTCTCACCCTCATGGGCGCAAGCACCACCAACGACAGTTATGTCCTCGCGCCGCACGAGACCATCACCTTCGGCTCGCAGACCATCTCCGGCGAGGGGGTCTATACCGAGACTTTCAAGTCGCGCTTCGGCTGCGACAGCACCGTCATTCTCACGGTCACACAGCCCGTCCTTGACCTCAAGTACGACACCGTGGACATCTGCTCCGGCGATGTCTATCCCTTTGCGGGCAAGGAGATAAGCCGTCCCGCCACATACATCGACTCCGCCAAAGTGGAGGGCAAGAAGGGCTTCAACATCACCCAGCTGCTCCTCCGCGTGCATCCCGTTCACAAGTTCGTCATCGACAAGGTCATACAGAGCGGACAGAGCTACAAGGACGACAACTTCGACGAGAATCTGACCGGCGTATATCACAAGGATTTCCAGTCTGTCTGGAACTGCGACAGCACCTACACCCTCAACCTCACTGTCTGCTCACCCAAATCCGCCGAAATAACCGCCACCATCTGCGAGGGTGAAGTCTATGACCAAAACGGTTTTATCGCCTACGAGAACGGCGATTATTCGCGCAACGACCTCACCGCAGAAGGCTGCGACAGCACCACCACACTGCACCTCACCGTCCTTCCGCCTCTCGAACCCGAGTATGAGGACTGGACCATCTGCACCGGCGGCTCCTACCTCTGGCAGGGGACTGTCTATGACCACGGCGGCACCTACGTCACGCCATACACTCTCCCCGACGGGCGTGAGGGGCAGCGCGTGCTGCAGCTGAAGGAAGTGCCTGTGTATAAGGACACTGTCTATGCCACCATTTGCGAGGGCGACACCTACACCGACTACAACTTCAACTGCTCCGTTGCGGAGACTTATACACAGCAACATACCAGCATCGGCGGTTGCGACAGCACCATTACACTCGTGCTGACCGTGAACAAGACCTACGATCGGTACATCAACGCCTCCATCTGCGAGGGCGATACCTACTCCGAGTACGGCATCACCACCTCCGTCGAGGGCGACTACATACGCCGCTTCGAGACAATGGACGGCTGCGATAGCGTCTTCCACATACACGTATCTGTCAATGAGCCATCATCTTACACCGAAAAAGCCGTCATCAACTACGGCCAGAGTTATCCGTGGGAGGGCACTGTCTATAAGGAGACCACCTATATCACCAAGAACCTGAAAAACACCGCCGGCTGCGACAGCACCGTGGTGTTCGACCTCTGGGTGAACGACCTCATCACCAACACCGTCCCTGTCACTTTCTGCGAAGGCGACAGCGCGAAAATCTTCGACACCGACTCCATTGTCAAGACCGAAGGCATCTACCAGCGCATGTACAAGGCGGCTTCGGGTGCTGACAGCCTCGTGGCGTACAACGTCGAAGTTCTCCGCCGCACCTACGAGAACACCGTCGTCACCATCAATCCGGGCGAGAACTACAAATGGCACGGCACCGAATACAGCCTGCCCGTCTCCCTGCGCGACACGCTCGTCAATGCCGAGGGCTGCGACAGCGTCTGCACTTTCGAGCTGACTCTCAGGGATTTCATACTCAACGACCTCACGGAGCAGTTCTGCGAAGGCGGCAGTGCCATACTCTGGAACGACTCCACAGTCAAGACCGCAGGCACCTATCAGCGCCACTTCAAGACTACAGAAGGTCTGGACAGCCTTGTCCGCTACGAAGTCACTGTCCTGTATCCGTCTGTCGGCCCCGACACTACGGCTGTAGTCTGCGAGGACGAGTTGCCGTTCTTGTGGTACGGCATCTCCTGCTCTGAAGCAAAGGATTACACCCGCAAGCTCACCAATGCCGCCGGCTGCGACAGCATCATCACCCTGCACTTCTCCACGAAGACCTGCACCGTGCCTTGCACCGACACTTCGTCCGACACGACGGCCGTAGTCTGCATTGAGGAACTGCCGTTCTTGTGGTACGGCATCTCCTGCTCTGAAGCAAAGGACTATACCCGCAAGCTCACCAATGCCGCCGGCTGCGACAGCATCATCACCCTGCACTTCTCCACGAAGACCTGCACCGTGCCTTGCACCGACACATCGTCCGACACGACGGCTGTAGTCTGCGAGGACGAACTGCCGTTCTTGTGGTACGGCATCTCCTGCTTTGAAGCAAAGGACTACACCCGCAAGCTCACCAATGCTGCCGGCTGCGACAGTGTCATCACCTTGCACTTCTCCACAAAGACCTGCCAAGAGCCTGAGCCTGAGCCTGAACCCGAACCTGAACCAGAGCCTAAGCCTCAACCTTATGAGGGTGTGGCACTGCTTGTGCGAGACACTATATGCGCCAACGAGAAGAGTTTGCAGGTAGTGGTGCGCACCGCAAAAGGTACGCCCAAACAACTGTCGGTATATTTCCCCGCAAAGGAACCTAACGGACATTTCAGAGATACGGTAATAGGTCTTGCTCAAATGCCGGAACAGCGGGTGAACATATTATTTACGCGGACAGCAGACACGACGAGATACATACGCCCCGATGACTACGCCGTGCAACTGACCATAGAAGGCGACAACGCCAAGCCGCTGACCTACGAACAGCCGCTGCACGTAAAGTACCCGTCGTGGCTGATAATGCAGAAATGGAACGACGTACTTGCCATACTCAACGACCGCTACAACGGCGGATATAGATTCTCCGCCATACAGTGGTACAGAAGCGGCACAGCCATACCTGCACGCGGCGAACACAGCAGTTATATATACGAGGGCAGCGAAGATAACAGAAAAACGCTTCTGTTCGGCTCTCCCTATTGGGCAGAACTGACACGCAGCGGCGAGACGAAAGGTATATGCACCTGCGAGTATGTACCCGAGCGGACAGAGAACGGCAGGACGGTGTTTGCGCCGCAAGTGGAACTGACAAGTCAGCGCGGAACGATACAGATTACGGCAAACAAAACAGGACGATATACACTCTACGACATACTCGGCAGAATACTCACGACCGGCACCATCAGCCACACACAGCAGCCGACAGAGACAGGCATAAAAACGCAGGTCGGCACTTACATCTGCGTATTTACGGCAGATGACAGTACCGAGACCGTGCAGAAATTTGTAATACAGTAAGAGAGTTTTTCTCAACTCTCTTTGCCCAAGGCATATACTATATCCTTGACATACTGCGCCCACTCTTGCGGGGTGCGGGAGTTGTCGAACGTGGAATATGGTATAGGTTTGCCGACACGAGCGGAGAAATGCGTACCTGCCGCCTTATACATCTCGTCGGCGAGATAGAGCATTTCAATATTGACCTTGATTCCGAGTTTCTTGCGCCAGTAGGCAAGGCGGTAGAAAAAGCGAGAGTTCTTGCCGTCGAAATAGATTGGCACGATGTCGCGCTCATACTTGACGGCATTGCGCACAAACGACTTTTGCCACTCAAGGTCTTTTATTACTAATCCTTCACCCTTTACTTTTTGCAAACGAGAGCAGGCACCGGCCGGGAAGGAGAGAATATCCATATCCGACTCCCACAATTCTTGCTGCCGCTGCGCATACTCGCGGCTCTGCTTGCCTACTTTATTGACCGGCACGAAGATACCGTTAAGCGGCTTGATATACATAAGCAGGTCTGTAACGATAAGCCGCAAGTGATAGTTACGCTGTTCGCCGAGCATAAGAGCAAGCACAATGCCGTCAAGTCCGCCGAGGGGGTGGTTGCTGACGAAAAGCAGTCGGGAGCGGTCTGCGGGAATGTTCTCCGTACCTTGTATCGAAGAGGAACAATGCAGCCCCTCCTCAAAGAATACACGAGCGAAATCGAAGTCCCGCTCGGTGGTATGCACCTTGAGAAACTCGTTCATCTCTTTGACGTGAACTATACGCTCAAGGTAACGAACTATAAACTCGGGTATGTGCTTGCCCGGCAGTTTGGCATTGAGGGCGGCACGAACATCTATTTTCAGCGGCTCTGTCATATGGCGCGGAAGACTTCAAGGATGGGTGATTTGGCTATGGAAATTATCTCGCAGTCGTAGCCTTGCAGGTGTTCTTTAAGGTTTTTGAGAGCGTGGTCAATGGTCGTGGCTTGCTGGAGCATATTGACGGCTTTGCGTGTTTCTTTGCCGCTGTCTTCAATAGTGATAAGTTCGACACGCGCCTTAAACCAGCGGTCGGCTTCAGGAGAAGTAAAGAGTTCGCGAATCTGCGTTTTCTTGCAACTCGGAACTTCACAATCGCCAAAAACAAAGGGCTTGATATGCTCCATAAGACGTGTTTCCACATCTGCGCAGTTAAGTCCTTCCACGAGGTATGTTTCTTTTACTCTGCCCGGGTTGTCCTCACCCATCTGACGTTGATAGTCAACTTTGATTTCGTATAAAAGCATAATTATCTGTATTTTAATTTATTTCCAAGTATTAGCAATGATACGTTGAACATCATAAACGCTGATGTCTTTTGTCTTTGTTTCCGTATCTCCTGTTGCATTACCCTGCCAAACATAGACAGGCAAGGCGGGGTTGGGTTCGGCAACGAAGTCAATGATATGCTGCTCGTTGTAGGTCAGTTGCCAACTTTTTTGCAACGTAAACACCACATCTCCTGCCCAGCGTTTGGCAAGCGAGCGGCAAAGGTTCGGGTCTTCGCAAGCCTGCCTTAAGGGATATGCGGCCTGCACTGCCTCAAACTCCACGAGCAGGTCTGCCACCTGCTCCTGCATAGTTGAGAGCGAGAGTTTGTTTTTCTCTATAAGGGGGCGATTGAAATAGATCGTATTTCCGTAGCCTCCGAGTACCCATTTTTCATATCCGTAAAGAGCCATGAGGTATGCGGCGGATAGTGCGGCGGCACGTTCGGTGCTGAACTGCTTGACAGGCATACCCATATCCGTGAGAGCGGCTGGAGATATACCTCGGCGTGGCATACCGATAAGCGTTACTTGCAGGTTTTCAGAGCCTATAGAGCGTTCTACTTGCTCTATAAGATAGCCCAAGTCCTGATTTAAGCATAGGTACATATCTTCAGCCGCAGCGGAGGATATATAATCACCTTCGGCATCGGGCGGCAGGACAGTGAACTGCAACAGGAGCATATCGGGATCGGCGTTCTTACCGAGGTGGTAATGGCGTTGAAGGGCAAGGGCGAGGTTGACAACCAGAGTATTGGCAGCGGGTGTGGAGAGGGGGTAAACCGACTGTGAGTAGAGAAAACCGCGTTGCAGTTCTTGCTCTGTAGGTGAGTTGTACATATTGATGCTGAGCCTCGGCTGCCAGTCCTTGGCAAGCGTTTGCGAGATGGAACCGTTCAGGTTAATCTCATCCGCTACGGGCGGCAGTCCCTGCTTATAGAAAGTGGTGGTAGCCCAGAGGTGTTGTTGCTCGTCAAGCCAACAGCAGCCGTTGGCGGAGTGCCCGGCAAGTGCAATAGTAGTCTGCGGGTCTAACCCGACAGCGTATATACCCGCCTGCTTACCGAAACGAAAACGGAAACGGTCGGCAAGGAGCGGAGTGAGTATAGGTCTGGGGGAGAGTTGGTGGCGTGAGATGATACCTGCCTCCGACTTGTCTTCAAGAGCGAGATGCAGACTGTTGTCTGCGGGGGTCATATAGGTATTCATCGCTATGCCGTTGTCGGCGGGAGCAGTGCCGGAAAGCAGAGACACGACCGTCTCTATGCCGCCATAGACCTCTTGACGAGGCTGTGATATGTACGATTGTCCTTCGCTGCAGACGGTACGCAGTCCGCCTTTGTTGAGATAAGGCAGCACTTTCTCCACATCCTCTGCGCGCATACCGTCAACCACAGCCACTATATTGAGCGATGGGCGTGCAGCACAGCAAATGCAAAGACAGAGAGTCAGAAGCGAACTATATATACGAGACGGGCGCATAGATGGATAAGGGGAATAACGATAAGTCGCCAGTTAAGTCCGACCAAGGGGTGAATAGAGAAAAAGACAATAAAAACAACTACGGCGAGCAAGAGCAGATAGACAGTAGCCACTGTTATGTCAAACCACAGGCTGAGTTTGCCGCGACGGCGATCGTAGAGACTGACAGCGAGGGCGAAAAGGGCAAACAAGAGCAGATAAAACCAAGTCTTCTCCCAAAAAGGCGGAGAATAGACCTCAAATGTGCCGGCACCCGAACCGAGAACGACAGGCATACCATCGCTATAGACTGCGTGTTCGAGGTAGTTCATCAGTTCTTCGGGCAGGAAGAGCCTCTCTTGGCTGTTCATTGGCTTGTCAGCCTCGCTGCCGAAGACCATATTGATAAGGCTGTTCACTACCGAACCGCGCCCCGTATAATACTCAATGGCAGTGCGATACGACGTAGAGGCAAAGCCCTGATAGGAGGATGTTATACTATCAGGCAAGTGCTTGACAATCATATCATAGGCGCGAGTAGAGCAGTTGTCATAGACGAAGTTGTAGAGATATTCGCGGTTTTGCGGACGGCTATTGCGTATAAGGTCGGCATATAGTGCCATACTGTTCGCCTCAGGGAGGTTAAGTTCTTGAACATAAACAGGTCGATACTCTTCCATATAGTCGTACATAAACTCTTCGGTAGGCTCTACGTCAAGCATATAGTAGGTTTCGCCACGAACGAACTTATAGTAGAAATTGTCGGTATTGAAGGAGAAGGTGCCGTAGTTGAAGCAAAGGTCAAGGTTGCGCTCCGTATCAAGCACGCGTATGGCTGTATGTCCGTAGTGTTCATACAGTTGCTCGCCGGGGGCACAGGTGAGAAGCCATATATAGACAGTAAGCAGACTAAGCATAGTAAATGAGTACGGGTACAGAGGTTGAGATTAAGCCGAGCATCAGTCCTGCCACCACCTGCAACGGCGTATGGGCATTAAGACACAGACGCGCGTACATCAGCACAAGAGCAGCAGCAAGCAGAACACAGGTTGCAGAAATAGGGAAAACGCCTGTAATGTAAGCAGATGAGAGCACGGCACCGATCAGTCCGCCCATAGCGGTAAGGTGGGCGGAAATTTTCCACTTATTATTGACGAGCATCACTACAGCCAACGCCAAAGTTGCACCTATAGCGGTGCAGATAAGGAAAGGCGATGCGCGGAGGGTGTGCGTAAGGTAAAAAATCCAAAAAGCGTAGCCGAGCAGGGTATAGAGATAGGGGTAGAACCGCTCTGATGGGTTGTCAAGATAGAGGTCTTTTACTCGTCCGCTTTTGCGCAGAAGGAGCAGCGCAGTAAGAGGTATGAAGAGAGTAAAAAGGAACGTGCCTATAGGTAGCATATACCAATAAGCACTACTAATCATAGGATCAGAGCCGGACATAACGACGGAATAGAGAATCACTCCGTATGTGGGGATAAACATCGGATAGAGGAGTATGCTTATCGCTCTTGACAATATCTTCGGGAAATTATCCATCCGCTACATCTTCACTCTGAGTCGTGCGACGGGGATACCCAACTGCTCGCGGTATTTGACGACTGTGCGCCGTGCAAGTTTGTACCCTTTGTCGGCAAGGGCTTTCACCATCTGCTCGTCGGTAAGGGGTTTGTGTTTGTCCTCTTCTGTAACGATAGTTTGTATTATCTTTTTTATCTCTCTCGTACTTACCGTCTCGCCTTCTATATTGGACAGACCCTCGGAGAAGAAGTACTTAAGCGGGAAGATACCAAAGTCGGTCTGCGCATACTTGGAGTTGCTCACACGCGATATGGTACTCACATCGTAGCCCGTGTCGGCTGCTATGTCCTGCAAAATCATAGGTTTGAGGTAAGTGATGTCGCCTTCGAGGAAGAACTCTTTTTGGCGGCGGACGATAGCGGTCATAGTGCGCATCAGTGTCTCGTTGCGCTGCTCGATAGCATCTATAAACCAGCGGGCAGAGTCTATTTTCTGTTTTACGAAACGCACTGCATCTTTCATTTGGCTTGTGCGGTTGGCTTCGTTAGCAGAGAAATCTTCCATCATATCGCTGTATTCGCGGCTGATACGCAGTTGCGGCACATCGCCGGTGTTAAGCGTTACTTTCACCTCGCCGTCTTCGTTTTCTATGATAAAGTCGGGAATGACGGTAGTCTGATTGCGGTCATAGACAGTGCCTGTCCACGCGCTGCCTGGCTTGGGGTTGAGGCGCGTTATCTCTTGTATGGCGGCCTTGAGTTGGTCTTCGGTGATGTCCAAACGCTGCCGCACCTTGTCGAAATGGCGTTTGCTGAAATCGTCAAAGGCGGATGTCAGCACTTTTATGGCAGTATCAACTGAAGGAGAAGCGGGGAGTTGGCGCAGTTGCAGCAACAGACACTCCTGCAAGTCTTTGGCTCCCACTCCGGGCGGGTCAAAACGCTGAATCTCGGAGATGATTGTCTGTATCTTGGCAGGCGGCACGTCCAAGCCTTCCTTAAAAGCAAGGTCGTCCGACAGTTCGTCGGCAGTACGGCGCAGATAGCCGTTGTCGTCTATATTGCCGATGATAAACTTGGCAATATGGCGATCGGGCTTGTCCATCTTGGTAAGATAGACCTGACTTTTGAGATATTCGAGAAAACTGACACCGGCAGAGACGGGGACATCGAAAGTCTCGTCTGCTACATTGTTCTGCCGTTGATAGAGTTTGTAGTCGGGTATCTCGTCGTCTTGGATATAGGCATCGTAGTCAAAGTCTTCGTTTTGCAGCGGGTTTTGGTATTCGTCCTGCTCGGCTTGTTGATAGCCGTCGTCGGCAGGCGTTTCCATACGCTTGTCCACCTCCTCAAGGGCAGGGTTCTCCTGCAACTCTTCGTTGATACGATGCCCGAGTTCGTAAGTAGGCACTTCGAGCAGGCGCACTACAAGAATCTGCGCAGGAGAGAGTTTCTGCTGAAGTTTTTGCTGTTGTTGAAGACCGAATGACTGCATATCTCTTGTATTTATATGGCAGACTTGGCTACAGCCTGTTTGACGTTCTGTATTATATAGTCCATTTGTTCGTCCGTCAGGCAGGTATGCATAGGCAGCGAGAGTACGCAAGCGGCGAGGCGTTCTGCCACGGGGAAGTCGCCTTCACGGTAGCGCGGGTCGGCGTATGCTTTTTGCAGGTGGAGCGGTATGGGATAATAGACCATACTCGGTATGCCTGCTTCTTTAAGATAAGCCTGCACAGCAGCACGATCCAAGCCTTGCAGACGGAGTGTATATTGGTGGAAGACGTGTTCCGACTGCGGATTGCGCCCGGGCACAAGCAGACAAGGCATATCTCGGAAGGCTTCGTCATATCTGGCGGCGGCTTCTTGCCGAGCGAGTGTATAGGAGTCAAGGTGCGGCAGTTTGGCATTAAGCACGGCAGCCTGTATGCTGTCAAGGCGCGAATTGACACCTATGAGGTCGTGGTGGTAGCGGACGGTCATACCATGGTTGGCTATCACTTTGATGCGCTCTGCCAGTTCGTCGCTGTCCGTGAATAGTGCGCCGCCGTCGCCATAGCAACCAAGGTTCTTGGATGGGAAGAAACTGGTGCAACCTATCTCACCCATCGTACCTGCCTGCTTTTGAGTACCATCTGTGAATGTATAATGACACCCTATAGCCTGACACGCATCTTCTACGACATACAGGCCATTTTCCCGGGCAAGGGTCAATATAGCCTCCATATCGGCACACTGACCGAAGAGGTGAACGGGGACGATGGCTTTGGTGCGCGGAGTGATAGCACGGCGGACGGCTTCAACGGATATGTTCATCGTCTCCCAATCCACATCCACTACCACGGGTTTTAGTCCGAGCAGAGCCACCACTTCGGCGGTGGCGATAAATGTGAAGGTGGGAGTGATGACCTCATCTCCGGGTTTCAAACCGAGAGCCATAAGTGCTATTTGCAGCGCATCGGTGCCGTTGCCGACGGGGATGATATGTTTGGCACCCGTATAGGCTTCGAGGTTACGCGCAAAAAGTTCCACCTCCGGACCTTTGACAAAGGTTGCTGTTGACATCACGGGGGCAATACGGCTGTCTATTTCGTCTTTTATATGGATGTACTGCGTTTGCAGATCCACCATCTGAATCGGTTTCATAGGCTATTCTTGTTCTATTATATACTCCACCTCATCGGGCACTATTCTTACTTTGAGTACGCGGCTGTCGGGTACATCGGCGTGAAGGGGCAGCGACTGCTTGGCGCGCACCGGATAGGAGCACCAGACACGGACGGACTCGGCGTCAATAGTCTCATAGTCGGAGAGCCTTACACGCAGATAGACGGTAACGCGAGAAGGGAAGATACGAAGACTCTTGCCCTGCGGGACATCCTGCAAAGAGACATCCACTTGCAGTTTTTTCTCCGTCACGGGGTCTTGGGCGGTCTGCTCGGTCTGCTCCTCTGCACCTGTCTGCGCTGAAACAGACGGCTTTTGGGTACGAACAAGCACCAACCAAAGGAAAGCGGAAAAAACCACAAAGAGCAGGTAAATCAGTATCTCTTTACTTCGCTGCATACCTTATAGTTATGTTAGTTCTGCTGTTTTGTAGCCTGTGCGGCATCTTCGGCGGAAGCATATACGCTGCCTGCATCCACCTTGATAACCATATCTTTTGCTACCTCGATAAGGAAAGTGTTGTCTTGTTTTTCCTTAATGATACCATATATACCGCCGGCGGTAATCACCTTGTCGCCTTTGGAAAGGGCTTCACGCTGTTTTTGAATCTCCTTCTGGCGTTTCTGCTGCGGACGAATCATAAAGAAATAGAAAACGACGAAGATAAGAATCATCATTACCCAGAAAGACCAACCTGCAGCACCCTGAGGATTGCCTGTCTCTGCTTGGAGAAGAATAAAATTTAACATAAGAGATTGAATTATAGTTATTATTTATGCATATTTACCGTTTTATGAGCCATTTCTCCCTGCTCAATGTTTTTGAGTATCTCGTCGAGAATACCGTTTATGAAGATATGACTTTTCTCGCCGCTGTACTCTTTGGCTATCTCGAGGTATTCGTTGAGCGACACTTCGAGAGCGATGTCCTGGAAGTTAAGAATCTCGGCAAGAGCCACCTGCATGATGATAGTGTCCATATACGCCAAGCGACCGGCATCCCAGTTGCGCAAGTACTGCGCCACCATCTTGGCATACTCGTCCTTATGCTCTATAGCCTTGAGCAGCAGTTCCGTGCCGAAATTGAGTTCTTCTTCCGTCTCAAACATAGGCAGCAGTTTCTCGTCGGCTGCGCTGTTTTCCTTAAAGCGTTTGATGGTCTTGACCACATAACTGATGACCACATCGTAGTCGGTAGTCCAGTGGTTGGTATCAAGAGCCACCTCCATCTCCTCAAGAGCAGGCTCAACGGAGTCATCCGTGGCTACAAGGTCGGAGAGGATTTTGCGCCACACTCGCTTGTCGTCATCGTACCCTGCTTTGGGGGCGGACATATATTCTTTGTAGAAAGGAGATTCCGTAAGACGTTTATACACAGCCTGTACTGCACTCATACCCGCATCCCAAGAGAGGTGTTGCTCCTCCATATAGGCACGAAGAGTACGATTGTAGAAAATCTGACCGGCAAACTTGTTGTCTATAAACCGCCGATTGGGGATATACTCGCGGTGGGTTACTTTTGCCCGTGCCTTAGCCTCCTCTTGCTGTTCCTCTGCATAGCGGGTAAGCACATTGACAAAATCAAGCAGCATCATATAGAGGCTGTAAGTGTCGGAAAAACTGCGCAGCAAATCTTTCTTGGCTGCCATCGGCGTTTTGCCCGGGTCGTTGTAGTACGCAAACAAAGTCTGAACGACCTTTGTACGCACCAAAGTACGGTTTATCATAGAACGTTAATAAAAGGAATTAAGTCGTTTCCTTAACAAATAGCGTGCAAAGATACGGCTAAAATTTCGTTTTAGCAAACAAATTGCGAGGATATAGTGATTTTTAGTCAGGGAAGTTGCACAGAAGAGTTGATATTCTGTACATTGAATATGTCGTTCGGATATTGCACTCGAACGAGATACAGTCCTTCAGCGGGAGCCGACTGACCGGCACGGCAGCGATTGCGCGCCTCGATAACAGCAGCAAACCCGTCTATGGTCATTCTGCCCCGCCCCACCTCAAAGAGCGTACCTACAACGGCGCGCACCATATTACGAAGGAAACGGTCGGCGGTAATGGTAAACTGCCACAACTCGCATTCGCCCCACCTCACTTGCTCCCAGCAGGCTTCACTGACTGTACAAAAAGTCGTTTTCACATCGGTATGCACGCGGCAGAAAGAGGCAAAGTCGTGTCTGCCCAAGAGAAGACGAGCCGCAGCATTCATAGCATCAAAGTCAAGTCCGCGAGCCACACGAGTGGTAAGACTACCAAGGAAAGGCGACTTCGTTTCCACGACACGATAGTGGTAGGTGCGGCTCACGGCGGAGAAACGCGCATGAGCATCATCGGCTACGCGGAATATATTTGCCACTGCCAATGACTTTGGCAAGAGATTATTAAGGCTGGCTGCAAGTGTATCGGGAACGGGGTTGGCGGTATCAAAATGCGCGTACATCTGCTCCGCGTGTACACCGGCATCGGTGCGACCCGCAAAAGTGAGTGCCACAGGCGTGCGCATAACAGTAGAGAAAGCGTTTTCAAGCACTTCCTGCACCGTTATGCCGTTAGGCTGCCGCTGCGAACCGTGGAAATCAGTGCCGAGATACGAAAAAAGAACGAAGTAGCGCATTGATGTCTTCTGACAAACGTAAGAGATACGACAAGAGCATAAAACCCAACAATACGACACCGCTCCTGACCACACCCAAAACAAAACTATCAGGCAAAGAGCGGCAGATTATCTCATTGACGGCAACTGACAAAACAAGAAGCAGGAGTATATACAGTTGTTGTCGGCAAAGCGGCATTGCTTTTTGCAGACAACATACGGCAAGCAGGATAAGAGCAAAATAGAGAGCATAGGAAAGCAGGTTGCTCAAAGCCGCGCCGGTTATACCATAGGCGGGTATAAGGCTATTGTTGAGCAGGATGGAACTGACGGTGAGGACAAGCGAGAAAAGGAGCGAAAGAGCATAAAAACGGCTGTAGTTAAGCGAGGAGAGGGAGAAAGTGAACGAAGCGAGACAGAGTTGGCTCAACCCTAAGAGAAAGACTGCATTACGCGCAGCGGCATAAGTGCCGCCATTAGGCAAAAGAGCATAGATAAGGTCTATGTTAGTCCATATAGCGAGGAAGATGATGCTGCCGATAAGCATAGCGTTGGTCGTAACTTTCTGCAGCAGGGCATTTGCCTCGTCCAAGTTGTTTTTCTGCAGAGCCGCCGACAGTTGCGGAGCGGCAATGGAGGTAAGCGAACGGTTGGGGATAGAGACCATAACCGCCATATAAGTGGCAATAGCGAAGATGCCTGTGTATTCCAATCCCATCTTCGCTGAGACGAAGAAAGACGAGAGCGTAGGAGCAAGCACGGATGCCACAGCCGAGACAATAAGGAAAGCGGTATAAAGGATATACTGCTTTACGATGTCGGGGTGGGAGCGCAGAAAACTCATATCCGGCTTGAGCGAAAGGGGAGTGGCAACGGCTATATAGACAAAGTCGGCAACGGCGGCAAGGGCATAGTTAAGACAAAGAGCCAAGACGAACCCATCCATAGTGATAACATCGTAAGCGTAAAGCAGATAGCACACGAGCAGTCCTACCCTCACCCCCACTTCCCTTACCGCGCGGGGGAAGACGATACGCATACGAACATTAGCGCACGTCTCTGCCACAGCCTCATAAAGCATAAAAAAGGCTATAGGCAGGACGAAATAATAGTAACTGACAAAGAGGGGGGATTTTTCGCCGAACCAGTGTTCAACAGGAGTGCGGCAAAGCAGGAAAAGTGCGGAGAAAAGCACAAAACCAACAAGCGGCACGAGGAGCGACCAGAAGAAAAAGCCGTGCTCGCCTTTGTCTGAATGGAAATGCGGATAAAAGCGAATAATAGAGGTGGCGGTGCCGAGTTGCGCGAGTCCGACAAAGAGGGTGGCGGCATCGAGCAGTACACGCACAAGCCCTATCTCCTCTGCTGTGAGCAGGCGAGTAAGCACGAAGAAAGTAGTGAAAAAGCCCACCGCAACGCCTATATACGTTGCGATGGTGCCTTTTATACTTTGTCGTGCTATGATACCCATAGTTTATTTTTCTATTCCGAGCAGTTCAACCTCGAAAATGAGTGTTGAATACGGCGGGATAGAACCGGCAGGGCGGTTGCCGTAGCCGAGTTCCTGAGGGATATAGAATTTGTACTTGCTGCCGACAGTCATCAGTTGCAGACCTTCTGTCCAGCCGGGAATCACTTGGCTGAGAGCGAAGGTGATGGGTTCGCCGCGATCTACACTGCTGTCAAATACAGTGCCGTCAATCAGCGTGCCGTGATAGTGTACTTTGACGCGGTCAGCTGCTGTGGGGCGTTTGCCTCTGCCTTCTTTTATCACTTCGTATTGCAGACCCGATTCGGTAACTTTCACCCCTTCTTTGAGTGCATTCTCGGCAAGGAAACGCTCGTTTTGAGCCTTACTTTCGCCGTATTTGAGGTTGTCCATAGTGGTCTGAACATACACTTGTGCATCTTGCTGGTTAAGTATGCTGTCGTAGCCTTTGAGACCGTTAATGAAGCCTTGTTTGATAAGTTCAAAGTTGGTGATGAGTTTCGGCTCGCCGAGCAGTCCTTCGGGTTCCTGTTTGCGTATGGCAGCACCTATCTGCTCACCCATATTAACGAGTTGGGGGTATTCGGCTCTCACTTTCATAGCCTTATTGACAGCGGCAATAAACTCTTTGGTGTCTTCGCCGGTGGAGTCGGAGGCGAGGACGTACATTTTTATCTCGCTGCCGTTGAGGTAACCGAACGCGTAGTTGATGCTGTCTGTGAAGTTTTTAAGTTTGACTGTTTTGGCTTTCTTCGGGCAACTGCTCTTGATGGGCTTACCTGCGCCTTCTTCCTTGCCCATTGAGGCGGTGTATTGTACCTGGTAATAGTTGCGTGCTGAATCGGCAATCATAACGGTGGTGTCTTCATACAGACCATTAATGAGACCTTGGAAGAACATTTTTTCGTTGAGTGTCCAAGCCTTATTTTCGGCAAGACCTGTCTTCTCGGAGTTTTTGGTATATATACCTAAGTTTCTTCCGACATTGGCGGCTTCGTTTACGTCTTCTACGGGTTTGGCATTGTATCCGCGATTGAGGGCATCAATAAACTCCGTTACGGCCGTTTCGCTGCTGTCCTCGGCGAGTTGTTGAGCTTTAATCATCGTACCGTTGAGGTAGCCGACAGCATAGTTGACTGAATCTGACTGGCTTACAAGATCTACATTTTTGGCGGTATAGGTATTGGCACACGATACCATAGCCATAGCCGCAAGGGCTAAAATACTGATTTTTTTCATTGTTATAGTTGTGATTTGATTTTATATTTTACGTCTATTTTTCTATTCCGAGCAGTTCGACGGTGAAGATAAGTGCGGCATACGGCGGTATGCTGCCGCCTGCCCCTTGCTCACCATAGGCAAGATTATAAGGGATAAAGAACTTATACTTGCTGCCGACAGACATCAGTTGCAGACCTTCCGTCCAGCCGCGAATCACTTGGTTAAGACCGAAGGTGATACTCTCGCCACGGCGATAACTGCTGTCGAAGACGGTGCCGTCGATAAGCGTACCTTCATAGTGGACACGCACCTTGTCCGTAGCGGAAGGTTTTTGTCCGATAGTGGCATCAAGTATCTCATATTGCAAGCCCGAAGCAGTGGTTTTGACACCTGCACGCTTGGCGTTTTCGCGCAGGAAATCCTCACCGGCTTTCTTCTGTTCGCCTGCCACCTGCTGCTCAAGTTCTTGGAAGAACTTGCCGAGAATCTGCTGCGCTTCAGAGTAAGAGATTTTGGGTTGGTTGTGTTCGAGAACATCTTTCATACCGTCAGCGAAGTCAGTGTACTCTATTTTTTTAACTCCGCTTCCCATCAGGTTCTGCCCCATAGACAGACCGAGTGCATAACTTATTTTATCCATTTTAGTAGTATTAATTATTTCTGTATCAGTTGGTTCATACGGGCTATATACTTGCCTATAATGTCAAATTCGATATTCACTTTCGTACCGACCTCTATATACTTGAAGTTCGTTACCTCGTGGGTAAAAGGAATGATACATACTGACACGTAGCCTTTGCCGTCCTTTACATCGGGTTCGCAGACGGTGAGACTGACACCGTTAATGGCAACGGAGCCTTTGTCCACGCAGAAATATCCGCGGCGTATCATCTCTTCGCTACTGTCGTACTCAAAGCGGTAATACCAACTGCCGTCCGTCTCGTGAACATCTATGCAGACAGCAGTCTGGTCAACGTGTCCCTGCACTATATGTCCGTCAAGAAGTTTATCAACAGACATCGCACGTTCGAGATTAACCCAATCGCCCACCTTGAGGTCGTCAAGGTTGGTGAGCCGCAGCGTCTCCTGCATAGCGGTAACGGTATATAAGTCGCCTTCGTGTTTCACTACGGTAAGGCACACGCCGTTGTGAGAGATACTTTGGTCGATACCCATATTCTCATCATAGGGATTACGCAGTGTGAAGTGTTTATTACCTTGGTCTTGCTCAATCTTCACCACTTGAGCCATTTTTTCAACAATTCCTGAAAACATAATATTATAGTTATAGTCGGCTGAACGCTATTATTCTGCGCAGCCGAGATTTTCATTATCACTATCCTTCAACAATTTTAACAAATCCTCTTCTTTTGGCAACACACGACGAATATCCTCCTGTGTCTTGTAAGTTGCCACTCCCATTGGATTTTGAAATGCTGTTCCACTGCTCGTAGAACTGTCGCATTTTTTTATGCTTGTTGCGGAAAAACCGCGAAGTCCTGGTAAGTCTTTTTGCAATCTATCGCTTATTTGATCAATAGCCCCCGTTCCCCAATACCCCTTTCGCGAGTTCTCGGAAATATATTTCCCTATGCCGAAATATAAGGATAATTGCCCCATATTGACCAATTTGGCAGAACCATACTGGCTCTGTAAAATTGCCGTTTTTATTGTTTCTACGGCTTGGGCGATATAGCTCTTTACAGACATAGGCTAATGATTAAAGTATTTCCCGACTACGGGGAGGGCGGAGAGGGGAAAATCAAGTTTTAGCAACAAAGCAAGATATATGATAATCAGCACTGTACCTGCCGTCATAGAGACAGCGGCACTGCCGGTAAGGGTTCGTATAACATAGTATGCCGCGAGCATAGCGACAACGACAAGAGTATATAGTCCTATACGCTTCAGGTCGTATGGTACGCTCAAATGCCGCTGACCGATAAAGTAAGACAACAGCATAAGCAGGAAGAAACATATTGTGGAACTGAAAGCGGAGGCTATATAGCCGAAGTAAGGTACGAGCCACGCCTGCAGAGCAAAAGTAATAACCACTCCGAGCAAAGAGAAATAGGCACCATAGCGTGTCTGATCGGTCAGTTTATACCAAAAAGAGAGGTTGAAATAGACACCTTGGAAGATATATGTCCAAAGCACTATGGGAACGATAACCAGCCCCTCCCAATACCCGGGTGCGATGATAAACTTCAAGAGGTCGAGATAGACTACCATCAGCAGAAGGATAAGGTAGGAGAAGATAATATAGTATTTCATCGCATCGGCGTATGCTTCCACCGACTGACGGTCTTTATGTTTGCTGAAAACAAAAGGCTCGTAGGCATAGCGGAAAGCCTGCGTGAACATCATCATCACCATAGCGACCTTGAAGCAGGCACCATATATACCGAGTTGGGTCTGTGCATCGCTGCCTGTATAGAAAAAAGGGAAAAGAATACGGTCGAGGGTCTGATTCATTATGCCACATACGCCGAGAATAAGCAGCGGCAGCGAGTAGCGGAGCATGCTCCGAAGCAGAGGAAAAGAGAAATTGTATTTCTCTGCCAGTATATCCGGCAGCAGGCACAGGGTCTGAATACCCGTAGCAATAATGTTTGCCACAAACACATAGCCTACACCATAGGCGGGGTCATACCAAGAGGATATGAACGCATAGTCTTGCAAGCGCGGACAAACGACAAGGAAGAATATATTAAGCAGTATATTAAGGAAGACAAACAGCAACTTCAAAGCCGCGAAACGTATTGCTTTCTTTTTATGCCGAAGATAGGCAAAAGGAAGAGATGCAAAGGCATCCATAGCCACAACGACAGCGAGCAGAGCTATAAACTCCTCATGCCCCGAATAGCCCATGGCGGAAGCAATGGGGTAGCGCAATAGAACGGCCAGCAGGGCGAAGAGAAAAGAAGTAACGAAAAGTGAGGTAAGAGCCGTGGAATATACTGTCGCCACCGACTCACCGTCCTTGTTGGCAAAGCGGAAGAAGCCGGTCTCCATACCATAGGTGAGTATGACGAGCAGCAGAGCAGTCCAAGCATAGAGGTTAGTCACTATACCATAATCTGCCTGTTCGGCAAGCACATAGGTATAGAGCGGTACAAGCAGCCAGTTGAGAAACTTGCCGATAATAGACGACAGCCCATAGATAGCTGTCTCTTTGGCGAGCGAAAGCATACTGCCGTTATTCTTGCTCTTGTTTTCCATTTTGTCCTTCTACTATTATCACTATTTCTCCTTTTGGCGGGTTCTCGCCGAAATAGTCAGCGAGTTGCTGCAACGTCCCGCGCACGGTCTGTTCGTGCAGTTTGCTTATCTCTCGCGAGACGGAAGCGCGCCTGTCTTTGCCTATAGTGTCTGCAAGTTGCTGTAAGGTCTTTTGCAGGCGGAAAGGCGATTCGTATATAATGACCGTGTGTTCTGCTTTTGCGAGCAGTTGCAAGCGTGTCTGTCTGCCTTTTTTCTGCGGGAGGAAACCTTCAAAATAGAAACGGTCGCATGGCAGACCGCTGTCCACGAGTGCCGGAACAAAAGCAGTGGCACCGGGGAGGCACTGCACCTCCACGCCTTTTTCCACACAGGCACGAACAAGCATAAACCCGGGGTCGCTGATACCGGGGGTACCGGCATCGGACACGAGTGCCACCTCCTTGCCTGCCGCAATCTGCTCGGCGAGCGAAGCGGAGGTGGCGTGTTCGTTAAACTTATGGTGTGAGCGCAGCGGAGTATGTATATCATAGTGCTTGAGCAGCACGGAGGTAGTACGCGTATCTTCGGCGAGGACAAGTTCCACCTCACGGAGTACACGCAAAGCCCGAAGAGTAATATCTTCGAGGTTCCCGACCGGTGTAGGCACTACGTACAGCATATCGCGTTTAAGTTTAATCGCCGAAGCGACGGCGCAACACGTTCATAAACAATTCGTATGACGGCAACTCTCTATCCCAAGAGAAGGTGTCGTGGATGTATTTTTCCGCCTCGGAGAAGGTGGAGAGCGAGTTGATGCGGTCAAGGGTCTGCTGCATCAGTTCTCCTTTGCCGCCAAAGAGTTCGCGCTGGAAGAGGAAGCGGTCGCCAAGGGAGATGGCCTTGCGTATGTCTTGAACGGGCGAACCGAAGAGAGATGTCTGAACAAAACGCGTTGATTTATCTTCAGCCTTCGGCTCTTCTTTTATCTCAGCCTTTGGTTCATCCTTTATTTCAGTTTTCGGCTCAGCCTTCGGCTCGCCTTTTATTTCTTCTTCCCTTTTGTCTTCAGTCTCAGTTTTTTGTTCCTCTTTCGTTTCCTCTATGTTATCCGTTTCAGCCGCAGCGACAGTATCAGCCTCTGTTTCAATCTCATCCGTGCTGTCGTCAACAATAAGTTCTATCTCCACTTCGGGTTCGTCCGTGTCAGCAGTAGTGGCAGGTTGCGGAGCCGCAGCAGTAGAGGCTATTTCATCAAGCCTCAAGCGCAGTTCCTGCATAGAGGTGTGGCTGCCTACAAGTTGTGATTCGGCGGCGGCAAGGCGTGTTTCAGCCGCAGCGAGGCGCGCTGAAAGTGTGGCTTTGTCGGCTGTAAGTTGCTGCACAAGGGTCTCCTGAACGGCAATACGCCGCTCAAGAGACTCAAGGTACACGCTCATTTTCTCGAATATATCTTTCATTTTAGCATGCTACTTTTTCAAGCCATTTTACCATACCGAGCATAACGCCCATACTTACAAGGCATATTCCGAAGAAGACAGCCCAGCAGTACTGTATAGGCCAAGCGTTAAACATAATAGGACCAACGAAGATAAAGAGGTTGCCTATTGCCGTTGCACCCAGCCACAGACCTTGGCACAAACCTACCAAATGGCGCGGTGCCACTTTACTTACAAACGACAGTCCGAGCGGAGAGATGAAGAGTTCTGCCACGGTAAGGAAGAAATAAGTAACAATCAGTACCCACGGACCGGACTTGGCAAGACCTGCTGCCAAACGCTCGTCGGCACTCATAGTGCGGAAGACATCACCCGAAGGATAGTTATTGACCATAGATATAATCATTAGGAAGAGGTAAGCGCAACCGGCGATGAACATACCAAGAGCAATCTTACGCGGAGTGGAGATGGCTTTGCCTTTCTTGGCAAGCATACTGAACAGCCACATTACCACAGGGGTAAGAATGATAACAAAGAAGGGGTTAAGAGCCTGCCAAATCTCCGGGGCAATCTTGTCCGTTTCAATAAAGTCGCGAGCAAAGACGGAGAGCGACTGACCGTTCTGGTGGAAAGAGAGCCAGAAGAAGATAGCCACGCCGAGTACTGCAAAGAGGGCATACATACGCTGCTTGATTTCGGTAGCCATAGCGCGTTTCTCTTCGGCTGTATATTCTACCACCTGTGCCGCTTCTTTCTTTGCAGGCTGCGGGTACATGTGCTTGGTAGCGAGGAAAACGCAGAAAGAGATAAGCATAGCGGCAACAGAGGCTATGAACGAGTAGTGAATACCGGTGTTGAAGACGGTGATATAGTCTTGGCAGAAAGTAACGTTGTCTATGAAGTTATATCCGCTCTGAACGGCAGCCTGCATTGTTTCCGTGAATTTCTGAGTTACTTGTCCGTCGCGCAGATACTGGTGTGCGAGAGAAGCCATATCGGAGTTGTAGATAAAGTTGTGCTTGCCGAGCCACCACTGACGGAGCAGAGGAGCAACAAAGGGTGCTATCAGTCCGCCGATGTTAATAAAGACATAGAAAATCTGGAAGCCGGAGTCGCGTTTGTCTTGCGCAATCTTGAGTGCTTCCGGACCTTTCTTGGCTTCTTCTGCCTCAAGTTCGTCATACATCTTACCTACAATGGCCTGCAGGTTGCCTTTGAAAAGACCATTACCAAAGGCAATCATAAAGAGGGCAACGCAAGTGAAGACCAGTATGCTCCACCATTCGCTGCCGCCGTTAAGGTCGCTTGAGAAAAGCGGCAGGGCGAGGCATACATAACCTATCGACATAATAATCAAGCCCCACTGGATGGTCTTGTTGTAGTTTTGAGTACGGTCGGCTATGATACCGCCTACAAGACTGAGTACGTAAATACCGAAATAGAACACCGAGTAAATGATACCGGCTACGCCATCGGGCAGACCGAACTTACTGACGAGGAACAGCAGGAGAACTGCGTTCATAATGTAATAACCGAAACGCTCGCCCATATTGGCAAGAGCGGCAGGAATCAATCCTTTTGGGTGATTTTTGAACATACTCTTGTAGTTTTTATTGGTGAATAATTAGTATTTGTTAACAATCTATTATCTCGCACCAGCCGTGCTTGTCTTCGGCTCTGCCGTACTGTATATCTTGCAGCATGTGGTACAGGCACGTAAGTCTCTCCCCGGGTTCGGAGCCGAAGTTATACACTTTGCCTTTGTCGGGGTCAATCACTCTGTCTATAGGCGAGATGACACATGCTGTGCCGCAAGCGGCTGCTTCGTCTATGTTGTCAAGTTCGTCAATACGTATTCTGCGCCTGCTTACACGCCACCCGAGTTCGCGGGCAAGAGTGATAAGGCTATCGTTGGTGATAGACGGCAGGATAGCGGTTGAGCGCGGTGTGAGGTACTCTATCAACGGCTCTTGACTTTCGGCTTTCGACCTTCGACTTTCTTCTTTCGACTCTTTTATCCCGATAAAATTGGCAGCACTGCATTCGTCTATATAGCGGTGGGTCTTGCTGTCGGTAAAAAGGCAGTCGTAGCCTTGCAGGTGAGCGGCTTCGGTGGCTCGGAAGGAAGCGGCGTAGTTGCCTCCCACTTTATATTGCCCCGTCCCGAGCGGTGCCGCGCGATCAACAGTTCTATTGACGATAAAAGTGGTGGTATGAAAGCCGCCTTTGTAGTACGGACCAATGGGCGAGGGGATGATGATAAACTCAAAATCCCGCCCCGGACCCACTCCCAACCGAGGTGTTGTACCTATGAGCAACGGACGAAGATAGAGCGTCGCACCCGTCTCATACGGAGGCAGATAGGCGAGGTTGCTTTTGACAGCCATACGCACAGCCTTACCGAAAATTTCCTCCGTAGGGGCTGCCATCTTCAGAGCCAAGGCGGAGCGTTGCATACGTTTGGCGTTCTCCTGCCAACGGAAGACACGCACCTTGCCATCGGCTCCACGAAACACTTTAAGTCCCTCAAAAGCCTCCTGTCCGTATTGCAGGCAGGTGGCACTAACGTGGAGGCTAATATATTTATCTGTAGTGATATAGGGTTCGCCCCACTCTCCTATCAGTTCCCCGTTTTTCCATTCGCCGCTAAAGGAGCAGCGCACAATGGTATCAGTTTCGGTATAGTGAAACCCGAGTTCTTTCCAATCTATATTCATATATAGTAGGCGTAAAGCCTTAAAAAAGTCGCTAAATCAATGTTTGGGGACCGAGTTCAAAAAGCGTATCTACAACACTTGTTTCCCTCTGCCATGGGTGTCGGTCGGTCCAAGTCATATTCTGCCAGTCTTCTGTATAACAGAACTGCCGTTTGCTCTCGCCTAAAGACGGCGGCAGGTTACGCAGCAACTGCAACAGAGTATATGTCAAGCCGTCATTCAGGTCAATGAGCCACCGTATCTGCTTTTGATAAAAAGGCTGCAAATAGTCGGCATAATAATCAAAATACGGCGTATGTTCGTAAGCCGAGCGGAGGGTTATCCAATGTTGGTGTTGCCAGCGCGATTGATAACTGATCTCCACATCGCGTGTAAACTGCTTGTGCTCCGTTTTCTTTACAGGTACGGTGAGCGTAAGTGTCTGCCCCTTAACATCGCGTATAGTACAACGGTTGCGAAAAGTCTGCTTTTCAAAACTCTCCATCTGCTCTATCTCTATGCCGTCTGCCGTAAGACAGGCTCGGCAGTAGGAGAGCGGCGGCAGATATGCGGTAGGCAGGAGCATCTCTCAACAAGCGTTTATTAATCTTCAGCCGCCATACCTATGCGGCTCCAACGTATATGTCCCCTAAACCAACTGCGGTCTTTCTCCACAGACAGCCAGACAAAGACAGGTCTGCCCACTATATGGTCTTCCGGCACAAAACCCCAATAGCGCGAGTCGGCACTGTTGTGGCGATTGTCGCCCATCATCCAATAGTAGTCCATCTCAAACTCATATACCTCTCCTATACGCATAGGTTTATGCTCATAGGCATCACCTATACGTTTGTAAATCCAATAGTTATCCTCCGTTATGAGGATTTTATCTCCTTTACGGGGGATATAGATGGGACCATAGTTGTCTCTCGTCCAGTCGTTATGACCAAGCGGATAGACGGCTCCGCCTTGCTCTTGGCGTTCCGTTTCTATCTTGGTGATATGCGTGTTCTTCTCCAACTCCTTTACCATCGCTTTGGTAAGGGGGAAGTGGTATATACCGGGTTGCAACTGATGGCGGTCGTCCTTGCTCACACCAATCTTGTCGAGATACGCGCCGCCGAGCAGATGACCGTCAGTATAGACTATATAGTTGAGTTGCAGCCCCTCGCGTGCAGGCTCACTTTTGCCGTTGACAAAGACCACGTTGTCCTTTATCTGCAACGTGTCCCCCGGCTCACCCACACAGCGTTTGACATAGTTCTCACGCCTGTCGACGGGGCGCGTTATTATCTCGCCGAAATCGCGCTTACGCTGCCGGACGATCTCCCTGCCGTAGTAGTGGCAGAGAGTGTAGTAGTCAGGGTTTTGCACCTTAAGACACACCGTGTCGCCGGCGGGGAAATTAAACACCACTATGTCGCCTTTTTCAGGTTTATCCCAACCGGCAAGACGCTTGTATTTCCACTGCGGCTTTTCTATATAACTCTTGCCTCCGCCAAGCCAAGCGGGGAAAGTGTGCTGCACAAGCGGCATAGAAAGCGGGGTGTTAGGCACACGTGCGCCATAACTCGCCTTGCTCACAAAGAGAAAATCGCCTACACGAAGACTCTTCTCAAGCGAAGAAGAAGGTATTTGGTAGTTTTGGAAAAGATAAAGGTTGATAAAATACACCGCTATAAGCGCAAAGAGTATTGCATCTATCCATGAGAACAAAGTATAGAGTGCGGCATTGGCTTTGGGGTTAGTCTTGCCTTGCGCTATCTCTTCCTTGGTAAGCGGCTTGTATTTGCGCCACCACGACCAAGGGATAAACTTGGTAGTGAACATATCTGCTATGAGCGGCAGCAGCGCAAGCCAACCGAGCGAAACCCAATCGCCCCAGGCTACCCAAAAGACGAAAACGACATAAATAAGGCTCCATATACAGCACTTTACCCAATCTTTTGTTGATATTTTTTGCAGTCTTTCGCTAAAACTCATAATCGATTTATTTTTATATCTTTCCGTTAATAACTAACTCCTAACTTATAACGTCTCACTCCTCTATCCCCAGCACTTCCGCCATAGTGTGTACTCCGGTCTTGCCTTGCAGCCACTCTGCTGCCATAACCGCACCGAGAGCGAAACCGGTGCGAGACTTGGCTTCGTGGGTCAGCACCAACTTGTCAGCCCCGCTGTCCCACACTACCGTATGTATGCCTGCCACTTCACCTTCTCTTATGCTCTCTGTCGGTACGCCCTCATAGCCTTGCGCCTGAAGAATGGTACCGAGCGTTTTGGCAGTGCCGCTCGGACGGTCAAGTTTGTGAATATGGTGGGTTTCCGTAATGGAAGGCTTGTAGTTTTTGTCTTGCATCAGACGTGCAAGATGCTTATTAAGAGCAAAAAAGAGATTGACACCTATGCTGAAATTGCTGCTTACTATCAGCCCGGGACGAGACACTGCCACATCCGCTTCTTGGCAGGACAACATGACCGACTTACCGTACCTGTCGGCAAACGCTTTGGCATCCCAGCCCGTGGTACCGCATACAACAGGAACCCCCTGACGAAGAATATTCGAGACATTACCGTATGCCGTTGAGGGAGTGGAGAACTCAATGGCAACATCGATATTGGAAGGGTTAATAGTCAGTACATCAGACATATTCCCGGCATCTATGACGGCGGAGATAATATGTCCTCGGGCAACGGCTGTTTTTTCCGTCTCCCTACCCATACGACCATATCCTACAAGTGCAATGCGCATAACTTATGAGCGTGCAAAGTTACGGCAATTTTGCAAACTATGCAAATATTTGCGCAAATGTTGCTTTTTTAGTTCTTTATTACAGAGAATCGCATTAAAAAACAATAAAAATTGAACAATCTTTTTGGCAGATGCAAAATAATATCTACCTTTGCGGGGTGCATTACAGAGGTTATGCACGCACCGATTGCAGAGGATTATATGGGTGAAAAACGCTGACTTACACAACTAATTAACACAAATACTAACTTAACCTTTTCATTCTATGAAAAAACTTTTCTCTTTGGCAGTTATTACACTGCTTTTTGCGGGCAATGTGTTTGCCCAGTTATCCACAGGTGAGCCTCACGCCAACGTAGTACCACGCACCGGCAACCGCCCTCAAGAAGGTGATTTCGGTATGTATTTCGGTGCTTCCGTAACGCAGATAATGGACCTTGTAAATCTCAACTCCAAAATAGGTGGCAACGCTTTCTGGGCTCTGCCTGCCATCAACATAAAATACTACTTTACAGACAACTGGGAAGGACGTATCGGTTTCCAATTTGCACGTAAGGGTACCAAAAACACTGTCAAATATAAAGAGGACGGTTTGGTAGTAAAGACTAATGATGAGGTCAATTACACCCGTTTCTTACCGGGTCTGGCTTATCACTTTAACACCAACAACATTTTAGACGTTTATCTCGGTGCGCAGATACCTGTAGGTTTCGATCTTAACCACAACGAGAACTACGGCAGTTTCAAAGGCAATACCAACAAAACTATCACTATAGACAACGACTTTGTTATCGGTGCCGGCATTTTCCTCGGCTTGCAGGTTTTTGTAGCAGACCTTCCCTTTGCAATCGGTGTTGAAACCGGATATTCGGGTATCGGCAGAGTTGCCACCAACCCCATTACCAAGACCGACACTAACGGCACAAAAGCCAAATTCCTTTCAAGCGATTTGTCATCAGAAATCAAATCAAGTGCATATATGGAAGGTACTTGGGGAGCAGATGCCGCCATTACGTTCACATATTTCTTCAAACAATAAAACAGAATTATAGTCATAAACATTTTATCAACAACCACTAAAAAACGAATGACTATGAAGAAAATTCTATTTATACTACTCTCGGCTATGGTTGTGCTGTCGTCCTGCGTGAGCCAACGCACAACAACCAACCAATACTCGCCCTTTACACCCGACGAGAAACGACTCTATCTGACTATGAACGACTATGAGTATCTCGGCGACATACAGTTGGAGGTGAGTTATAAGACCTACTTCGGCTCCATCCATAAAATACTCACTGTAAACGGCGAAGCATATAATCCGCGTTTTTACAGGCTGACCAATATCTCGTGGGATAAAAAAGTAAAAATGAGCAAAGTAATGCGTAGAGCGTTATATAAAGTAACTGACACCTATCCCACTGCCGACTTCATTATTCCCGCAAGCCAGAATGTTGTACATAATAATATGTTCGGCGGCAAAGAGATTAGCGAAACAATGACCGTAAAAGTATTCCGCCTCCGCCAACGCACACAAGCCGACATAGAGGCAGAGCACCAACGCGAATTGGAGCAAGAACGCAAAGCAACCGAATCACAACGTTTGGAAAACGAAGAGATGCAAAGACAGATATCTACTCTCCGCCGCCAACTGCAAGAAGCACAAGACGCTTTGCAACAGCAACAGCAACAGCAGCAAAACAGAAACAGACGCAGATAACAACAAAAAAATTACAGACAATGAAACAGCAATTGCTGTACATAACACTTATTTTGCTTGCAGTCCTCACAGGCTGCAAGCAAAATACCGAGATGTTTTCAATAGGTTTGGAAACCACTGACAAAAACTGGATGGCAGACTACATAGAAAGCGGCGACAACATCAGGCTCACCCTGACCGCCACATCCACAGGTATGCCGGTCAATCGTTTTACCCTGACTTCCTACGACCCCGTGTATCTCCAAAACACACTGTTAGATACAATGCCCAAAACAGCAGTGAAACAATTTGAAACAAAATTTGTCTATACCATTCCGCAGTTCAGCGAACCTAACACAATCGAACTGACTGCTACGGCATACAACACGGCAGGAGAACAGGAGCAGACTACTATATGGCTTGATGTGAAGCCCAAAGAGGTGGAACTTCGCTCTATAGACAACATCACTATGTACAGTGCCGCCTCAGGCAAAAACAGCGCATTCTCACTTACGCGTATGGCTGTGGCTGACACGATGTCGCTGCAAAATGATTCGCTGTTTTTTGCAGAACTGCAGTCCGAAGACGAAACATTGCAATCTCCCACATTAGCCTGGTACTCACCGACATACTATTTCTCAAGATTTGAGAGTTTTAATTTCGGTGAAGCCACACAACTGACAGTAAAGAATGCATATTCAAGCAGCAATTCCAACAAGATAATCAAGGACTTGCATACCGACGATGTTATTCTCTTCGGCACAGACAAACAGGCAGTAGGTGCCATCAAAGTGCTATCCGTCATTGACGAAGACGGCACAAATAACGATCGCTATATTTTCAGCATCAAAGTAATCAAATAGGCTTTATTCCCCACTAATCCGCCTGCTTACAGGCAGGCGGCGATGCGGGCAGCGAGAGCGGCATTATTGAGTACGAGACGGATATTCGTTTCAAGCGATTTGCCGTCAGTCAGACTGACTATCTTAGAAAGCAGGAAAGGAGTGATTTCCTTGCCTTTTATACTCTGATTTTGTACTTCTTGCAGTGCTTTCTCTATCGCCGCGTTTATCTCCTGCTCCGGCATGGCATACTCCTCCGGCACGGGGTTGGCAACGAGCATACCCGTTCGGAAATTCAAGTCTCTTGCCGCTGCAAAGGCTCCTGCTATATCTTGCGGGGTATCAAGACGATAATCAACTTTATACGCCGATGTGCGAGAATAGAAAGCGGGAAGTGTATCCGTACCGTAACCTATGACGGGTACACCCTTGGTCTCAAGATATTCGAGCGTAAGACCGAGGTCAAGAATGGCTTTCGGACCGGCACAGACCACCATCACCGGCGTTTGAGCCAACTCCTCAAGGTCGGCAGATATGTCCATAGTCGTTTCCGCCCCACGATGCACGCCGCCTATACCGCCTGTGGCAAAGACCTTGATACCGGCAAGATGCGCAATTATCATAGTGGAAGCAACGGTAGTGGCTCCGTCCTGATGCCGCGAGAGGACGACCGGCATGTCGCGCCGCGACACTTTCGCCACACGCCTGCCCTGCCTGCCGAGATAGTCTATCTCGCTGTCGGTCAGTCCTACTTTAAGCCGTCCACCGAGTATGGCAATAGTGGCAGGAACGGCTCCGTTCTGCCTCACTGTCTGCTCCACTCTGCATGCCGTCTCCACGTTTTGCGGATAAGACATACCGTGAGAAATGATGGTTGACTCAAGTGCCACTACAGGGCGATGCTCTGCAAGGGCTTTACTTACTTCCGGGGATATTTCTATGAGTTGGTTCATCATATTATCTATTTTCGGGATTTCGATATTTCTGGATAACGATAGTTTCAGGTTAGTGTGCTTCGAGCCAGTTATGTCCTATACCGCACTCGGCTACAAGCGGCACGGAGAGATGGACGGCATTTTCCATCTCGCTGACAACAAGTGTTTTAATTTCATCCGCAAGTGCAGCAGGAACATTAAAATTGAGTTCATCATGCACTTGCATTATCATCTCCACACCTTTACCTGCATACTCTGTTTTGAGGCGGCGGTGAATAGAAACCATCGCAATTTTGATTATGTCTGCCGCCGTTCCTTGTATAGGAGCATTGACGGCATTGCGCTCGGCAAAAGCACGTACCACGGCATTGCGACTATTGATGTCAGGCAGATAGCGTTTGCGCCCGAAGAGCGTCTCGGCATATCCGTTAGCACGAGCAAAGTCTTTTTGTTTTTTTATATACGTTACGACCTTCGGGAAGGCAGCAAAATAGCTGTCTATGAGTGCTTTGGCTTCGGCTCTGCTGCAACCCAACTGCTGCGAAAGACCGAAAGAGGAAATGCCGTAGATAATGCCGAAGTTGGCTGTCTTGGCTCGCCTGCGCTCCTCCTTGGTTATTTCTTCTATGGGCTTTTGAAAAATCTTGGCAGCGGTAGCGGCGTGAATATCCTGCCCCGAACGGAAGGCGGCAAGCAGGTGTTCATCGCCGGAGAAATGCGCCATAAGGCGAAGTTCAATCTGCGAGTAGTCGGCACTGACAAACAGACAGCCGTCATCGGGTATGACGGCACGACGAATGACTTGTCCGCGCTCGGTGCGGATAGGCAGGTTCTGCAAGTTAGGATTAGACGAGGACAACCTGCCGGTGGCTGTAACGGTCTGATTATAATGGGTGTGAATCTTGCCCGTTTCGGGATTGATATACGTTGGCAGAGCAGCAATGTAAGTGGAGATAAGTTTTTTCAGTTCGCGCTGCTCCAATATGCGTTCTACTATTGCATTTCTGCCTTTGAGCGACAGCAACACTTCCTCCGATGTGGAGTATCTGCCGTTCTTACCCCGCTTGGCTTTGGGGTCAAGGTGCAGTCTGTCGAAAAGCACCTCTCCCACCTGTGCAGGCGAATTGATGTTGAATTGCATACCTGCAATATTATATATATCCTGCTCTATATCAGCAAGTTCTTTTTCAAGATTGGTCTGTGCATCACGCAAAATGCCTGTATCTATCCTGACACCTGCTTTTTCCATATCGCGCAGCACCTCCACAAGCGGCAGTTCGACCTCATTGTACAGGTTCCACAGCGATGAGTCGGCTTTGAGTGCATCCCAGTCCGGTTTTTCTGCCGGATTGAAACTGCGTTCAGGGTTAAGCAGATAAGCACAGAGGCGATTTTCTATGGTGTCATTGTCCGAAGCGGGTGCCTCAATAATTGCAGTGCCAGATGAGGCGGTATCAGACGAAACGCCGCTGAAAAGGTCGGGCATATCAGAAGCCGTACGCTTGGCAGGCTTGGCTTTGGACTGTACGACCGGCTGCTCGGCAGCACCCGGCAAGTCGCGCAACAATGAGTTGAACTCAAGGCGTTTATATATCTGCGACAGAGCCTGCGTGTCGGGCTTGTCGTGGTACGCAAACCTCTCCGCATCCCAACTGACAGGAGCATCCAAACGAATAGTAACGAGATACTTAGAGAAAAGTATGGCATCTTTTTGCGTCTCCACTTTTTCTTTCAGCGCACCTTTTATTTCTGCCGTATGTGCAAGCATATTCTCCACCGTTCCGAAATCGGTCAGGAGCTTGACGGCAGTCTTCTCCCCCACTCCTTTGCAGCCCGGTACATTGTCTGCCGCATCACCCATAAGAGCCAACAGGTCTATTACTTGCGAGGGCGACTGCAAGCCGTATTTCTCACAAATCTCTTTTTCACCGAGTTTTTCAAAACCGCCCGTATGTCTCGGACGATATTGGAAGATATTGCCGCCCACAAGTTGCCCATAATCTTTGTCAGGCGTAGCCATATACACCTCCACACCTGCTTCGGCGGCTTGCTTGGCAAGCGTACCCACCACATCATCAGCCTCAAATCCCTGCGCCTCCACGACCTCAATTTTTCGCGCCGCAAGCAGTTCTTTTATGACAGGAACGGCCTTGTGTATATCTTCCGGCGTGGCTTCTCTTTGGGCTTTATATTCAGGGTAAGCCTCGTGGCGGAAAGTCTTGCCTTTAGGGTCGAAAGCAACGGCTATATGCGTGGGCTGCAGCCTTTTGAGAAGGTCGTTGAAGGTGATGATAAAACCGAACACCGCACTTGTGTTCTCACCTGAAGATGTAGTACGCGGATTGGAGATAAAAGCATAATACGCGCGATAGATAAGTGCGTATGCATCTACGAGCAGAAGACGAGACATAAGCGTATATATTTGTCGGCTGCCCTATCGGCTCTGATTACCAGCGGATAGGAGACAGACCGTGTTTGACAAGATAATTATTCGCTTCAGAGAAATGACCGCAGCCTATAAACCCGCGATATGCGCTTAGCGGACTGGGGTGAGGAGCGGTAAGGACAAGATTGCGGCGACGGTCAATAAACTGCCCTTTGCGCTGGGCATAACTCCCCCAAAGCATATATACTATATGTTCGCGCTTTTGGTTGAGTGCCGCCACAGCAGCATCCGTCAGTTCTTCCCAGCCTTTGTTCTGGTGGCTGCCGGGCTGATGGGCGCGGACGGTGAGAGTGGCATTGAGCAGCAACACACCCTGCTCTGCCCAATGTTCCAGATTACCCGAGGAAGGCATTGGCAAACCAAGGTCGCGCTGAAGTTCTTTGTATATATTCTCAAGCGATGGCGGTATTCTCACCCCATCGGCAACGGAGAAACACAAACCGTTGGCTTGCCCCATATCGTGATATGGGTCCTGACCGAGAATAACCACCTTGACCTTATCAAAAGGACAGACATCAAAAGCACGGAAAATAGCGGCGGCAGGCGGAAAACATTGCGCCGTCTGATACTCGCGGCGCACAAAAGAGGTGAGCAGTTCAAAATACGGCTTATCAAACTCCGGCTGCAAAACCTCTTTCCAACTATTTTCTATCCTGACGTTCACTTGTTTAGTTCCTTACAACGCGCTGTCAATCTACTATAAGCATGGCATCGCCGTAATCGCCGAAGCGATAGCCTTCCTCCACAGCCACCTCATAGGCGTGCATCACCTGCTCATACCCGCCGAAAGCCGCCACCATAAGCAGTTGCTGCGACTGACTCTGATAGAGATTGACAAAGAATGTGTTAGCCACTTGGAAATCATACGGCGGATAGATAAAGCGGCTCGTCCAGCCGTCAAAGGCTTTGAGATGACCCGATATCCCGGCTATATGCTCCAAAGCGCGCATCACCTCAGTACCTACGGCACAAACACGCTTCTCCGTGTCACGCGCTTTCATCACAGCCTCTGCTACGGGGAGGGACACCTTTATCTGCTCCGAATCAACCTTATGCTTGGTAAGGTCTTCCACCTCTATCGTCTTGAAGTTACCAAGCGACATGTGAGAGGTGATAAAGAGTTGCTCTATACCTTGTATCTCCATACGCTTGAGCAGTTGCTTGGAGAAATGCAGTCCGGCGGCTGGAGCGGCAACGGCACCTATCTCTGTTGCGAAGATAGTCTGATAACGCTCCCTGTCCATTTTCTCCACCGGATAATCGGGGAAGAGTTTGTCATACTCCGCCTTCACCTCCTCCGACATAGGACGGCGGATATACTTGGGCAGAGGCGTTACGCCGTGGTCGTAGAGACGATCGACAAACTCACTGTTGTCGTAGTCTGTCAGGAAACGCAGAGTACGACCGCGAGAAGTGGTGTTGTCTATCACCTCGCCCACGATAGTATTGTCCTCATCAAGGAAAAGTTTGTTACCTATACGAATTTTTCTTGCCGGATCAACAAGTACATCCCAATAGCGCAAGTCGTGGTTGAGTTCGCGCAAGAGGAATATCTCTATATTTGCCAACGTCTTCTCTTTCTGCGCATACATACGAGCGGGGAAAACTTTGGTGTTGTTAAAGACAAAGACATCGCCCTCATCAAAATAGCCGGGGAGGTCTTTTACGGTCTTGTGTTCTATGTCGCCGGAAGAGCGGTGGAGAACCAACATACGGGCATCCTCACGATAAGGAGTGGGAAACTGCGCCAATTGCTCCTCGGGGAGACGGAATCTGAACTGACTTAACTTCATATATCTGTTTATCTTTATTCTATTTATCATCTTCTGTCTCTTGGGACAGAGCATTAACTATGTTTTCAAACTGCTCAAAACCGATGCAGTCGTCTATCTTTATATTCCCCACCCTTGTGCGACGCAGGGCTACGAGGTGCGCACCCGAACGAAGCCGCTCACCAATATCACGCGCCAAGGCTCTGATATACGTACCCTTGGAGCAGACGACACGCAGAGTGAGTTGCATAAGAGCGACATCAAAATCAAGCGCCTCAAGTTCATCTATGACTAACAGTTTGGGTTTAAGCTGAGCCGTCTCACCCTTGCGTGCCAACTTATAAGCCCTTTTGCCATCCACCTTCACGGCGGAGAACATAGGCGGTACCTGCCACTGCTCACCGAGGAAAGAGGGCAGAACGGCATCAATCAACTCACGTGTGATATGCTCTGTGGGATAAGTGGCATCTACCGGTTTCTCAAGGTCAAAAGACGGAGTGGTAGCACCAAGTTGAAGCGTTGCCACATACTCTTTTACGTGGTTCTGCAGCACATCTATCTCCTTCGTTTTCTTGCCCGTACAAACGACCACCACGCCGGTGGCAAGAGGGTCGAGTGTGCCGGTATGACCGACTTTGAGTTTTTTCAGTCCCAACCGATGACAAAGCAGCCAACGCGCCTTGCCTACAACGTCAAAACTCGTCCAGCGATACGGCTTGTCAAAGGCTATCACTTCACCCGCCGCAAAATCCCAATGGCGGTTTACATCATACTCCATACAATGGCAAACAAACCGACAGCGAGACAATAGACGGCAAAGTAAGTCAGTTTCTGCCTGCGAACTACAGCAAGCATAAACTTGCAGGCGAGACAACCGACAACAAAGGCGGAAAGAAAACCTACCACAAGCGGCAGCCAACCGATAGACGGCACTTCAACACTGCCCGTCAGCACCTTCAGTATCTCTAAAAAAGCATCACCAAGGACGGGGATAAGTACCATAAGAAACGAGAACTGCGCCACTTGCTCTTTCTTCACGCCGCAGAGCAGTCCGGTAGCGATAGTAGAGCCGGAGCGACTGAGCCCGGGAAGGACGGCAACGGCTTGGGCGCAACCTATAATAAGCGCATCCTGCCAACGTACATCGTGAGGTCGTTTATCTGACTGCGAAGCGGCTGCCTGTGCGCGCAAAGACCGAGCGGAAAGATACTCGCTCAACCAAAGCAGAAATGCGGTTACAAGCAGACAAACTCCCACTATAAGCAGACCGCTGCCAAAAAACGACTCCACCTGCTCCTTAAAAAACACCCCGACTATAAATACCGGTATGCAGGAAAGCAGAATAAGCGAAACATACTGTTTCTCCTTGTTCCACGCCGGCGTGGTGAAAGTACCGCTAAACAACGTTTTGACCTCGCCCCACAGCACAACAATAGTGGAAAGGACAGTGGCTATGTGCAAGACAACTGTGAAAAACAAGTTTTCCTCACTTGCCGTACCGAGCAGAGCCTGACCAATCTCAAGATGACCTGACGAGGAAACGGGCAAGAACTCCGTAAGCCCTTGCACAATACCTAGTATGAGAGCCTGCCACCAACTCATTTGCGCTTGAATTTAACAATGATTGATACGGCAAGCAACACAAACCCGAACAGCGCAATCATCGGACCGACAGTAATACGGCGTGGCGAGAAAATATCGGGATTATACTCTGTAGCACCGCTCGGCTCACCCGTCATAAGAGCAAAACCGATGACGATGACAACAAACGACACGGCAATAAGTACAGCGTTGATTTTAGGGAGATTAAATTTCATACATCTTGTCTATTTTCATTCTTACATATCGTCCCGTAGCGAAAAGCGAAGCAAAGAAAGTAATCACTATACCGCTAACGAGAATGACGGCGGCTATAATAGCAAGGTTGCTCCACGTAAGCGGGACTACCACAATACCCATACGCCATTTGGCATAATAGAGCATAGCAAACAACACGGCAGTGGCAGCAACAGCAGCCTCAAGACCCATAAGCACTGAACGCCTTACAAAAGGAGCACGAATAACCCAAGAGGTTGCACCCACGAGGCGCATAGTGTTGATAAGGAACCGCTTGGCATAGACTTGCAAACGGATGGTATTGACTATGAGTGCCCAAGCAACAATAAGGAGCAGGAGAGCAACTGAAAGCAAGGCTACGGAGATGGAGCCCAACTGATGGTCAAGAGCAAGAACGACATCCTCCTCATACAGCACATCGTCCACGTATGGCAACTGTTCAAGTTGCTGCTTTACAACTGCTATGCTGTCGGCATTCGCATACTGCTCACGCAGTTGAAGTTCGTAGGAATCCGGCAGCGGATTGTAGCCCAAAAAGCGGGTCGGGTCTTCGCCGAGTGCATCTATATGCTCCAAGAGCGCGTCCTGCTTGGAGATATAGTTATATGAGCGGGTGTACGGCACAGCCTCCAACACCTTGTTAAGACGTGATACGGCAAGAGAGTCGGCATCGGCTTTCATCACAACCGTAACGGTGAAGTTCTCACGCACACGACTTACTAAATGGTGTGCACCAAGGACAACAATGGTTTCCAAACCAACGAGCAACAACACGAGCATTATACTTAGTGTCGTTGTCAGATACATAGTAAAGAAACGATGTTTTTTCATAGCAGTCAAGAGAACGTATATGATTATCCGGCTGAAAAAGGGAAATCGGAAATATCAATTTAAGAGGCAGGTTGTAAGTATAACCTGCCTCTTTGTATCAATACTCCCAAAGGTCTTGTTCAAAGTTCAGCAGTTCCGCCTCTATGCGTTCCTGCTCTTTCTTTGCATCCACTTCCTTCTTGGCGTAATCAAGAATCATACGGTTGTACATATTGCCTTCTCCCACAAGATAAGACGTGTAGAGACGTTTTTGGAAGAACTCGTCAAAAGTAACACGTTTCGTTTCGTTAAGAAGCGGAATCATATAGTTTTTAGCCAAATACGGGCGCAGGTCGTGGTAAAGTATCCAGCATGTAATGGAGTTTTTGAGGAAATCCATCGGATCATCTTCAAGACGACCATGCAATTGCAGCGGTGCTATAGCCACAATCTGGCGATGCAGACGAGATGTGTGCTTGTCAAAGAAAATCACTTCTTGGATAAGGTACTTTATCTGATTCTGCACATAGTCATCATAACTGTGGACATTGAACACCATCTTATGCTGAACAGAGTCATAATAGATGATAAAGGGGTCGGTATTAAAATTGCCGTCGCCGTCTTTATCTATATATTGCCCAAACTCATCGGAGAGAGCAAAGAAGTGGAAGTCGTTCATAAACTCGGCATTGTGCGAGGCGTTCACGCGCATATCCTCATTGTACATAGGCGTAAACTCACGAGGATTGGGGCGATAAACGGACATAGTGTCAGCCACAGCCTCGGCTATGAGTTTGAACAGACTCCTATAGATAGGATCGTCAGCCGTGCGAGGGAAATAGAGTTGATAGTTCTGCTTGTAGCGCATATCTATCACTCTATAGACAAGCCTTGCCCATACCACATCGTCTTTACGGTGGAAGACCGTAACAAGCGTATCCGCTGCAGCATCCAACTCCTGTGTTTCCAATCTGATAGTACCATTTTTATCAAAAAACGACAACACTTGCTGTTGGGCTTGAACGAGAGATATAGAACAAGCAAATATGACAAATAAAAGGATTCGTTTCATAAGAAATGATTTTGGTTAGTACTAATCATTAACTGATTGTAAACATCAAGTTTCCGTCCATAGGCACTACCTTGCCGGTAGGAGTTTTAATGAAGATGGTGTGAATAAAGAGTATATCACCACGGCGCATATTCTTGATGGCAGAAACTTGCTTTGAGTTCATCCTTTCAGACTCTGAAGGAATGGTCTGCTTGCCTATCTGCACGGAGAAACTGGCTATCTGGAAATTTACTTTCAATATACCGTCTTCTCCGTAACTGGCCTCAAGTTTGGCACCATCTGCTGTCAGTTCGCCTATAGAGATAGAACCCTTGCGAAGAGCTGTACCCTTCTTTGTAACGAAGAATGCACTCGGATCGGGCAGTTTCTTTACGCGGTAGTCTTTCTCACCGAGAGTGGTTATTTTGCCGTTAAGGTCTGCTTTTACAACTACTTTGACCGTTTTAGCCGACTCTTTGGGTTTCATTACCCAATACTTGCCGTTACGAGTATAGTCAGCACCAGTAACTTCCACTCTCAAACGGTCGGACGTAATACCGGGGGCAGAAATATCGAACTTATTCTCATAGTCGCGATACATAATATCAAGGTCATCGTTGGAGATGGTAACACTCGGTTCTTCAACATTATACTCGCTTTGGAAAGGAATGGAAACCTTCTCGCCTGAAGGGTCGGTATATACGAGTTCACCGGTATATTTGCGAACACCTTTTGCTGATGCTATAGCCTTGAACTTGCCGTCTCGGTCAAGTTTGCGACCTTCTACATATATCTCCGGCACCTTCGTTGTATCTATGGCTGCCATTACTATTTGAGCCTGATACTCACTACCTTGTATTACGGTCTTGGATTCTGGGATAACGTATGCCATCAGTTTGTTTACACGCACGTCGCCGGCATCAGTCTGATTCTCAAGCCAAGAGACGATATTTCCTTCTTCGGTACGTATATCATTCTGGATCTTAGAGAGCATCGTTATAACGGCACAAGCGGGCATCTCGTGGAACATACCCTGCTGCCAAGATACGACAGAACCTTTTTCTGCACCGGCAACGGAGTCTACATAGAATGTGCGGTACAACTCGTCACGTTTTTCACCGCCTGTTATCTCATTGAGGAAATCACGATATGCAATTACTCTGTTACGTATCGAATCGCCGTAGCCGAGGTCTATACCAAAGCGTTGCGGCTCGTTGGTATCATCGGCTTTTTTCATCTGACGAACGGTAGCACCCTTGTAGAAAAGGACATCATTATTGTTCTCGTCCTTCTTGGAAGCCTGACCTGTAAGATAAATAAGCGAGTCTTTACAGAACTGAACATAATTGAATATCTCGTCTGATTTTTCCCTTACCTGTTGAGCCTTCTCGTACCACTCGCGTGTTTTATCAGGGTTATCAGCCATAGCGGCATCAAACTTCTGGTACAGGAGTTTGTTTGCCTCCTGAACGGAAACGGTAGTGGTATGAAGGCTATCATCTACCTGCATATAACCGTTGAGGATGGCGGCACTGACGTTAAGAGCCAACATCGCGGTTAGTACGAGGTACATCATACCTATCATTTTTTGTCTCGGGGTTTCCGGACAATTCTTCGCTCCACCCATAGTTATACTGTTTTACTGTGAATTAGTGTTATTATATAAATAAGGTGTAAAGTCGCTTTATGCCAAAGCATTGAGCATATTACCGTAAATCTTGTTAAGGTCGGCAATCTGCGTTGAGAGTTTCTTCACTCCGTCTTCGTAAGCGGTAACGCCGTTCGCAGCCGATTTCATATTCTCCTGCATCTTCTGCATATCGGCAGCCACTGCTTCTATGCGGCTGTTGTTGGCGTTGATACGCTCGGTCTGACCCTTGAGAGCATCGGCTTGAGATTTGAGGGCAGAGAGTTGGAGTTCATATACGGCGTTGAGCGAACCGAGCTGGTTGTTAATTCCTTCCACGTTACGCTGCTGGCTGCGAGTAGCCTCCACCATTTTCTCTGCCTCTGCCTGCATCTGCTCATAGACACTGCCGAGCTGCGAGTATTTACCGTTGAGTTTGTCGGAGTTGGCAACAAGTTGTGCCTGAGAGCCTGCAAACTGCTCAACGGCTTTGGTTGCTTCGTCCATCTTACCAACGAGGTTAGTAGTGCTGACAGCCACTTTGCCAAGTTCGGAAAGTTGACCTGCTGTGCGACCGAGGTTTTCAATGCCTTCCTTAAGTGAACGCATATCGCCCTCAGTAAGAGCGGGAGCGGCGGGAGCAGAAGATGTTTGCGCCGAACCTGCAACGCCTGCTACGCCGTTGCCACCGAGAAGTTCTTTGGTCTCATCACCTACGAGTTGCGGGAAAACATGCTCCCAATGATATGTTGCGTGCGGTTTTTCAAAAATACCTATCATAAACAAGAAAGCCTCTGTACACATACCTGCCGTAAGCACAATACCTGCACCGGGCCAGTGCATAATCTTAAAGAGGGCACCGACGATAACGACTGCCGCACCAAGGCTATAAACGATACCTACTGCGTATGCTTGTCTTGCATACCATGCTACTACTTTGTCCCAACCTGATTGTTTTTTGGGAGCATTTTCTGTTGCCATTGCGATATTTTGTTTTTAAGTTTTGTAATCTATTTGAATTTTCTTTAAGCCTTCCCTGTTATCAGTCTCCTATGAACGACCTTACGCAGCGGAAACCTATATAAGCGCGGCTCTCGTACTGGTACTCGTAGGTACGCACACCGCATTGCATATAGTAGTATATGTCTTTCCAACTACCGCCTTTTACCACTTTGCATTTGAGTACATCAGGGTCGTCTTTGCGAGCCATATAGTCGAAGTTGGAGTTAATGTCGTTGACATAGGTGTTGGTAGAGGGGTTGAAAGCCGTGGACGTCCATTCTGCCACATTGCCCGCCATATCAAACAAACCGAAATCATTAGGACGATATTGTGCCACGCGCATTGTCATAGTACCGGTATCGTCATTGTATGCACCGCGATAGGGCTTGAAGTTGGCAAGGAAACAACCTTTGGAGTCTCTTGCGTAGTTGCCGCCCCAAGGATACATTGCCATTTTTCTGCCGCCGCGTGCCGCGTACTCCCACTCTGCCTCTGTGGGCAGACGATAGACTTGAGAAGCCACTTTAGAGGAAGACTCAAAGTATTTGGTGCGCCAGTTGCAGAAAGCGTGTGCCTGCTCCCAAGTAACACCCACTACGGGATATTCGGCATAACCGAGGAAATCGAAGTAGCCTTTCATCATCGGGTCGTTGTAGGCAAACTGGAAGTCGCGAATCCAAATCATAGTATCGGGATAGATACTGATAATCTTGTGAGTAAGAAAATCTTTAGGTTCGCGCAGCGGACGGATAATAGTACTGTCCTTTATGCCTTCCACCTCGTCCACCCAGAAAGTGTCCACACGTGCACGAGCGTTAGCGGGATAGCGACCTTTGGCTACATCAAACTTGTTGTAGGGCAAGCGTGCCTGATCGTAGTTCATCCAACTGTAGCGATAGTGCAAGTCAATGGTACGCAAGGTCTTGCCGTCGGAATAGAACATCGGGAGAAGAGCCTCTTTTATCTCCTCGTCCTTTCCCATTTTATCCCAAGGCACTTTCTTGCGCCAGTCTATTCTGACGGTAGTATCGCTTATCAGTCCGTTGTCGTCATCCTCTTGACTATAAAGAGCATAAGGCGACTGATCCATACCCTGTTGGAATATGAGACGGCGGAAAGCGATAGAGTCACGCACCCAATAAACGAATTGTTTATACTCGTTGTTGGTAATCTCGGTTTCGTCCATCCAGAAAGCATTAACGGTGGTCATAAACGGGTTGTCAGGCTGACCGAAGATGGCAGACTGCGTATTTTCACCCATCATAAAAGCACCTTTTCTGATGAACACCATACCATACGGGTTTGCTTCTTTGAAATTACCCGGCTTGACAACGCCTACAAGTTCTCCTGCCGGACCTCCGCATGCAGCCATAACAAGGACTAACACAAGCAGAGTAATGTTCTTTGCGATCTTCATACGTTATAGTGTATTGAAATAATACCTGATAATAAATGTAACAAACGTAAAAATGTTTCGATAAACACCAAATTTTTAAGTTTATATTCTGTTTATCACCATATCAAGACTACCTTTCGTAGTTCTCATTAAGTGATTATAAGTATCTTATGCTTTTATATTTGTTCGTCCGCTTGGGTTTGAGGATATCAAAACCGTATGCGAGGAATAGTTCGTGGGAGCCGTAGGTGGCTTTTATCAGTCCGTTGGCGGGCAACTCATAGGTGTAGCCCAACTGCAGACCGGGGATTATGTCCACGCCGAGCAGTATATTCACGCTTCCTGCTATGCGATAACCTATTCCGAAACGATACTGCTGCTTAAGTTCGGCAAGCATCGTGAGGTTCACATCCCACGAGCGAAAATCCGTCATCATCATCAGGCTCGGCTTTAATACCCAGTCAGGATTGCGCAGTTTCCAGTTGTACCCGCCGGCGAGATAGAGCGTACCTTGCAAGGTCATAAAAGTCCTGTCCGACCAGTTGATTTTAGGCTGCGTGAGGTGGCTGTAGCTGAGCGATGCCCACCATTCGGGGGCGGCATAATACAAGCCTAAACTCATATCAAAGCCCATCCCTGTAACGCCGTCGGAGCCGGAAGCCTGCGGCAAGGCATCGTCCGTCTCGCGGTGGTAGCCGTCGGGGTTGAGTTTGGCAACGGAGTCAAGGTTGCTTTTGTCCACCTTAAAACTTATGTTTGCAAAACCCAAATCCACGCCTGCCGAGAGATAACCTCTGCCTATGCGATGGCGATAAGCATACTGTACATAGAACGCCTGATTGCTGAAAAGACCGTATCTGTCGTTCATAAACCTCACACCTGCTGCGTGTTTGGTCTTGGCAATCATAAACGGAGAGGAGAAAGTAAAGTAGGTGGTCATCGGCATATCAGCCATACCTATATACTGCATACGATGCATACCTGCGGCTCTCATCAGGTCTCCGTCCCCCGCCGCTGCGGGGTTGTAAGCGGTCGGCAAAAACATATATTGTCCTATCTGCGGGTCGGTCTGCGACCGTACCACTACACAGCAAACAGCCAATATGAAGGCAAGAACAATATATCGTTTCACATCCGCTATAATCAAATCAATATTCTTCTTCGTCGAAGAAAAAGTCTTCTTTTGTAGGATAATCGGGCCAGATGTCTTCTATACTCTCATAGACCTCATCTTCGTCCTCTATCTCTTGGAGGTTCTCAATAACCTCCATTGGTGCGCCTATACGATTGGCGTAATCAAGCAGTTCCTCTTTGGTGGCGGGCCAAGGGGCGTCTTCAATCTTTGATGCTAACTCTAATGTCCAATACATAAGTTTAACAGATTATAAATACCTAACTAATATGCTAATAAGTAGTACTTAACGTACCTATATGGCATACCCCTTCTATTTTTAGCGTGCAAAAGTACAAAATTCTTTCTATACTGACAAAAATCTATGTCAAAAAAATGTTTTTTTTTCACATTTTCCACAAGATTTGCTCAATTTTGTCATTTTTTGCCAATTCCAAGGCATATACAAACCAAAAATCGCTAAGTCTGTTTACCCACTTCATAGCAGCCTCGTCCACCTGTTCGCCGCTGCTGACAAGACTGACCATAAGCCGCTCCAAACGGCGAGTTATGGTACGGCAGATATGGCAGAGTGCGACAGTCTCACTGCCTGCCGGAAGGATGAAGGCCTTGAGGGGTTGCTGACCTGCTTGCATTTGGTCTATCCAACTTTCAAGTTGCTTCACATCAACGTCTTTTATCCACTCTCCTTTAGCGCAGGACAGCAGAGCACCGAGGTTGAAGAGTTTGTTTTGCACCCAATTCAGTTTTTCTTGTTCGCTCTCGCCGAGTTTGGCACGCAGCAGACCGACAAAACTGTTTAGTTCGTCCGCCGTCCCGTAGGTGTCTATTCTCGGGGAGTTCTTCCCTACTCTCTCGCCGCTTGCAAGCGACGTACGACCTTTGTCGCCGCCTTTGGTATATATTTTCATAATCTTAATGTTTAATATCTGTCAGTATCTCAGTCTGTAATGACGATGTATGTAGTCTTTATCGAAAAAGACAAGCCCTACACGATACAGGTCCATGGTGGTAGTAATGCGGCTGTCGGATTTTATTTGCAGCCAAGCGCGTGTCATCTCTGGCGAGTGGTAGATGTCGTCTATGACTAATATCGACTTTTTGCCGACCAAAGGCAGCAACTCGTTGAAATAGCGCATCGTAGCCTCGTAGGTATGATTGGCATCTATAAAAGCGAAATCGACAGACCGGTACTTGTTTGTCTGCTTGGCTGTCCAACGCGGCAACTGCTCGTCTATATTCCCCACTATATATTTTATATTATTTATATTAAGGTGTCTGTGGTTCTGTTCTGCCAAATCAAGCAGCGAACGACTCCCCTCCATAGTTGTAACCGAATTTCTTTTGTCAGCCGCAGCAAGATAGGCAGTAGTAATACCGAGGTTGGTGCCGAGTTCGAGGATATTAAGCGGTTTAACGGAGTTTTGCGAAAGGAATAGTATCAGCCGGAACATAAGTTGCGCAATACGAGGCTCTTCTATAGATGTCGCCGCTATATCCTTCACTCTGCGCCTGCTCTGTCTGCCGTTGCCCGTACCGAGGTCAAGGACATCTATCGTATCAGAAGACGAGAGCATTTGGTAGCGACATTTTTCGATATTCTGCCATATATAGTAACCGTTGTTGTCATACATCAGCATACGTACTATATAGAACAGATAAGGCGAATGAATGCCCTCGCCGCCGGTGTTAAAAGCAGTAAGATAATGTTTTATATATGCAAAAAAACGATAAAGCGAGTGCATGGACATATAGCGATTTGAGAGTGCAAAGTTACGACGGAATTTCGGAGTGTGCAAAAAAATGTTGCAAAGACGGCAAATATGCAGTACTTTTGCAGCGAATTTTGCACAGTGATTATGCAACTTACACGTTCTATTCTGCGCTTGGCTCTTCCGAGCATTGTCGCCAACATCACCATTCCGCTTGTCGGCATAGTGGATGTTGCCATAACGGGGCATATCTCCGACTCTTCGGCTATCGGCGGCATAGCGATAGGCACAATGCTTTTTGACCTGCTGTATTGGAACTTCGGCTTTTTGCGTGTCGGCACATCGGGTCTGACAGCACAAGCATACGGCAGCAAAGACATACAAAGTCAGAGAGATATACTTTTTCGTTCAGTCGCTACGGCGTTAAGTGCGGCGGTAGTAATATGGCTGTTGCAATGGCTCTTTGTCAGTGGAGTATTGGCTGTTATGCCCTGCTCGGAAGCTGTGGCTGACTTCGCCCGCGAGTACTTTTACATCCGCATTTGGGCAGCCCCTGCCACACTTAGTCTGATGGCACTGAAAGGCTGGTTCATAGGTATGCAGGATACTGTATCACCGATGGTTAGCGATATTGTTGTCAATGTGGCTAATATGGCTGCGAGTTACGCGCTTGCCGTCTATACACCTCTCGGTGCAATGGGCGTGGCGTGGGGGACACTGATTGCCCAATATACGGGTCTCTTGACTGTGTGTGTCATACTGTTTTTCAAGTATTTAGGACTACTTAAAGGCAGAGTGGACATCAAGTCGCTGTTCAGAGGCACTGAGATGCGCCGTCTGTTCTCACTTAACGGCAACATTTTTATCCGCTCTATATGCTTTATTGCCATATATGTCGGCTATACGGCGATTGCATCAATATATGGAGATACAGAATTAGCTGTCAGCACGATAGTGATGAAACTCTTTATGTTTTTCTCATATTTTATTGACGGCTTTGCCTACGCCGGTGAGGCACTTGCAGGCAGACTCGGTATGGAGGCACAAAGCAGCGGTAGTAACAGCGTTTGGCATAAGACGGAAGATGTAAAGCACGTAGTTGGCACGCTTATGATATGGGGAGCCGCCATCGGCGTTGTATTCTCACTTATTTTTTGGTTGTCAAACGGTTATCTTATGAACATTATGACATCAGACGCGGAAGTATTAGCGGCATCAAGGAATTATATAGTATGGATTGCGCTAATGCCTGTAGTGTCGTCATTTGCATTTATGTGGGACGGCGTTTATATCGGTGCCACGGCTGCCGTTCCTGTACGCAACTGTATGATTTGGTCGGCTGTAGCGTTTGGCGTAGTATATTTTGTTTTCTCGCCCGCAGTCGGCATACAAGCACTATACGCTGCCTATATGGCACACTTGCTCGTTCGCACTATCTATTTGAGCATTGCGTGGAGAAAAGTCGGGTAAATTGAAAGGTGAAAAGTGAAAAATCCTTTTGATTTTCAAAATTTTGCCGTACCTTTGCGGCAAAATAGTACACAAAGTACGCATATTACGTAAACTACATATATTTATATAGAAAGCATAAGCTTATTACTTGGGGACGTCTAAAGTCCGGAAAATTTTAGAATCATCCCTTCCAAGGACAAAGCCTTTTGCTTGCGCGTTAGCGTGAGCTTTGTTCGTATCAGTTGGAAGGGATAGGCAATTCCGGACGCCAGGACACCCCAAGTGAGACAGCGAAGTTTCACGCTACTTTTTTGTATATATACATACAGTCATCTCACACAATAACCAACTTATAATCAATCTCTATGAAAAACAAGTTTATCTTATTATCAGCACTCTGCCTATGGGTATTAAGCCTATCGGCAGAGGTAACTTATGTTCTGCCCGAGGGAGCCGTAACTAACCCTTACGGCTGGACAAGCAAGCAGGATATGTACAACGCACTGAATGCCGCTTGGAACAAATACAGCGGCAGTATATCCTCTTGGACTCCTTTGTCGGAGATAACGGGGAATAATGACAATGAGCGTGTAGTAAAAGGCATACCTACAGAAGCCGCAGCGATGACAACAGCGTTCTTCGAGGATGCCGCCGTAAGTGCGCAGTTCGGCTGGCTGCTTGATTATATGGATGCTCTGACAGCAGAGCAGGATGCTTCGCTCACTTTGCCTTCAAGCAGTTCGTCTGCGCTCAGATACTCGCTCTCTGCTTTTTTCCTTTCCACGCAGCGCACTACCTATCCCAAGACAGCGAACTTTAAGAATGAAACCGGCTATTTCGACTACTGGAAAATGGGTTTTGCCAATCCTACAACAGTAGAGTCCGGCTCTGTAGTTTTGCAGGCTCCATATCTTGAGGGTAAGACATTTAGAGGGTGGTTTACTGATGCATTGGGGTTAGGCAAACAAATCACTACTATCTCCGCAAGCAGCAACTATACCCTTTATGCTTGTTTTGGCAAGGCCCCGCTGAAAGTCGGTTTTAACACATACTACAAGACAGCATATATAGACCGTTACGTAGAAGACGGATTGACCGACTCGGTGTTGATTATCCCGGAAGTGCTGCTTTATGACGGCATAGAGTGTAAGGTAACATCTATATCTTCCTATGCTTTTAACGGTTGCGGAGTTCTCAAACAAGTGGTATTGCCCAACAGCATCACTTCCATCGGCTATGGTGCGTTTCAAATGTGCATTCATCTTGAGCAAATCAATATCCCTGAAGGCATTACTCAAATATCGAGTACGACTTTCAAATATTGTGAACGCTTAAGAAGTATTACCATCCCCGATAATGTAACAGTAGTTAATAGCGAAGCATTTAGGGGCTGTTATAATCTTGAGGAAGTCAAACTCTCTAACAATCTGACCACCATTGGTGATGAGGCTTTCTATAACTGCGGCATAAAGGAGATTACACTTCCTCGTTCTCTTATCAATCTTTCTGAAACAGCCTTATCAAGTTGCTCTTCGCTTGCTAATATCTACGTAGCAGAAGATAATATCCTTTACGCTTCCTATGACGGCAACCTTTACGACAGCGATTTGGCAAGCCTTATATTCGTGCCGGAGGGGAAAAAGGGAGAAATTAACCTGCCTGCAAGTTTGGTCAACATCAATGATTTATCCCAACTAAAATATAATTGGAATATCACGGCTATCAACGTAGATGCTGCCAATATCGTTTATAGTTCGTTAGACGGGATACTATATGACAAAGATAAAGAGGCATTGCTGTTTATTCCGTCCTCTTATTACAAGGACACATTGCACCTGCCTTCCACCATAAGAGACATCGATGCCATTCAGATAAACGAACAATTCTTCAAGTATTTTTCTATAGAAGGAAGCAAACGATATATATCATTAGACGGAGTGTTGTATTCCAACGACACCACCGAACTCGTTTGTTTCCCGCGTTGGTACTATCAAAGTTATTATACCATCCCTGAGCAGGTTCTCACCATCGGCAAAGGGGCGATGGTAGATGCGGGATTACAAGAATTGTATATCCCGAGCAACATAACATCTGTGGGAGATAGTGCCTTTTATAGCCGATACAACAGAGATATTAGCATAATGATGTTTCAGAGCAGTATGCCGCAAGTAGGTAAGAACGCCTTTGACGGAGTTTCTCGCATATACGTACAAGTAGACCTTGTAACGACTTATCAGTCTTTGGCAAAGAATGCTACAGTCAGTCCGCTTTTGACATCAAAGATAAACGAACTCAACACGATAGACTATGGTAAAACAGCCATTATAGATGCCGACTACTATTTGTCATACCAAGGAACCATTCTGTTTGTCGGCGATGAAACAGGTATGGCATCAATAGCATTCACAAACAATGCTCTCTCTTTGCCACAAGAAGGGACTCACATTCTTGCCGCCATCAAAACATATTCAGACTATTTTGAAATTAAGTCTATTTTGAGTGTTAAAGAGATTTCATCGCCACTTATACCGCAGGATACTATCAAGCCATACGAGCCTAATACAGACTACAACCTTCAATACATAGTAATGGACAGCGTAAACATAGACGAGTATGTAAATATTTCAATACCTTATTGCTATGACAAACGCAGTTACAATGTTAATGGTACTGAATATTATAGTTACACAGAAATATATAATGTCAGCGAGGAAGAATATCCTAAGAACTCTATACTACGGCTTACGGGTGTAATGTATATCACAGACAGCCGTCCAAATGGAAGATTCTTTGTACAGACCGGCGGCATAGAGGTACTGAAAGACGTTACAGAATTGTTCGGGTATAAGTATAACGAATTACATAAGATTGCAACAATAACAAGTTGCGCTGCAAAGTTCATAACCGACAGCACGGTTACCATTCCCGAATATACCACTTACGAAGGAAAAGAGTATAAAGTTACGGGTATCGGTGCCGGTGCTTTTAGGGACATAAAGAAACTTAAATATCTAAATATACCAAGCAGCATAAATACAATTGAGTATGACAGACCTTTCTATGGCTGCACCAATTTGAGTTATATAAATGTAGATACCAACAATCAGTATTACGCAAGCGACAATGGTGTGCTAATGAATAAGAATACAATTCCAGCACGCCTTATATGTGTTCCCGCAAAGATGACCGGCAGGTATGAAGTGCCGAACGGAATAACTACCATAGTCGATGATGCGTTTGCCTATTCTCAGTTGAGCGAGGTTATTCTGCCGGAAAGCCTCACGGAAATAGGGAGTTTTGCCTTTATTAATATGCCTAATCTCAAGTCGCTGACCATACCGAAAAATGTAACCGATGTAAGATCTTATATAGTAGGTGCAGACTGCGAAACGGTCTATTGGAATGCCGAAAGGTGTAATATAGTAATTAATTCAGCATTATATTATGTTAAGAATATCGTTTTAGGCGATGGTGTAACGCTCCTTCCGGATAGATTCTGCGCAAGTTCATATAATCTCACTGAAATAACGCTCAACACCCAATTACGCTATATAGGAGAAGAGGCATTTAATTACTGTCCTAACCTCAAGTCAGTAATATGTAACGCCAAAGTTGCACACAAGACGAGTGGCGAAATTTTCACACGAGTGGCTGACGGCTGCACGCTTACCATACTTGACTGTGCCGATAAAGCCTCATATAGCGATAGTGAGAATTGGGGCAAACTTGCCATAAATACCACTGAAGGCGAATGTGAAGACCTGCTGCCCGTTGACCCGTTAGTGTATAGTTATAATGAAGATGAAATGACGGCAACTGTAACGAAATGTTATAACCATCTGATAGCAGATGACGGCAAAGTTATTATTCCGAACACAGTGGAATATCAAGGTAAAGAGTATAACGTTACCACAATTAACAGTCAAGCATTCAAAGAATGTACAAATCTTGTCAGTGTCACTCTGCCCCAAGGAGTCAGTTTCTTATCAAGTCAGGTGTTCTACAAATGCCCCAACCTTGTAAGCATCAACGTGGATGAGAGCAACCCGAACCTGACTTCCATAGACGGCATAGTTTATTCGATAAATAACAACCGCGACATTGAACTCATTAGATATGTACCCGAAGGTATAGGGGATACGGTTATTATACCCGAAGGCGTAACAGAGATAGGAGGATTTAACAGTTTCAGCGGCTATCCGAATATCAAATATGTTGAGTTCCCATCCACAACGAGGACCATTAACGAGTTCCTCTTCGTACCTAATCTTGAAACTCTTTTCATACGCACAAGTTTTGTACCTGAGGTCAATAATCATAATATAGAGTTGCCGAGCAATGTCAAAGTGTATATTACTCCTTGCACATCCGTTGAAGATTATAAGGCATATCCCGTCTTCGAAGACAAAGAGATTATCGTCAAAGAAGATGAGAAATGTACTTGGAGGGGATATTTAGCCGATTTGTCAAAAGTTAAAGACGGCGCAGATATGCTGACAATAGGAGTTATTACTTACATAGACGGTAAGACAATATATCTTAGCGATGAAGGCAATGGAGCCTTTGCCTTTGTCAACGAAGAACTTGACAACAATTATATAAACAGAGTAGCGTATATTGGAGGTGTTAAATCTACGTTGAACGGCTATCATGCCATCAACGAAGCATACATCGATTTTGACGACTACTCGTGGACACTACCTACCCTTGATGCCACTATTACCGACATAACATCCGGCAAATACCTTGCCTCATTAGTCAAAATACTGAATGTCAATATGGCAACAGACAACGCTTTGAATATATACAACGATACTGATACGGTACAATGTATTATTGACGAGGCATTTAGCAGTTGTCAGCCCATATCGGGGAACGTAGATATAACAGGTGTTGTCATTCTTAAAGACAATAAGCCTGCATTAGTGCTTACATCGGTTACGAAAGCCAAAAGTCTGTTGGAATATACTATCGTTAACGACTCTACCGTCTTTGTAACAGGATTTAACAGCGATGTGCTCACTTCAAATACAATCACCATTCCCGAGCAGGTAACGATAGACTCCAAAAAATACACCGTTGGCGGTATAGGAGAACAAGTGTTCGCAAATAATACCAAAATAGAAAATGTGGTACTGCCTCCGTCCGTGATAACCATCGGCAATAACTGCTTCTACTACTGCACAAATCTCAAATCCATCAACACCGAAAATGTAATACTGTTTGGATCCTCTGCCTTCTTCGGGTGTTCGTCTCTGACTGAAATTAGTCTGTCAAGCGCAATGTACATCCGCCAGTTAGCCTTTGTCTATACGGCAATAGAAACATTAAACTGGAGCGTTACCGGCGTATGGGACGAGACAGCCGCCTTTGGCGACAACATGTCCCCGCATGCCTTTGACGGTATTCTTTATCTCAAGAACATCATACTTGCCGAGGATAATCCCTATTTCGTATTTGAAGACGGAGTGTTATATACCAAAGACAAGAGTGCTATGATGTTTATTACCGCTCAAGTAGAGTCTGTCTCACTGCCGGCTTCGGTAACGGCGATAGGTGTTAATGCCTTTATCTTTGCTAATAATCTGCAAGAGATAACCATCAACTCAACAAGCGATATACCTTGCGAACTTAACGAATACACCAAACTTAACATTTCTATTGTAGTCTATGTCCCCGGAAACGCTTTCTACGCATATAAGAGCCATTCTATCTGGGGGAATTGTGATATTCGCGCTATAGAAGGTACTGAGATACCGTCTTACACACTCTATTACTATGACACATCCGACAGTAAGTTCGTAGTCTGGTACTGGCTTGATGATCGTTCAGGACAATGGACGGAATGGATGACACCTGTGGAGGGACACGAAGGATGGTATGAAGTGAAAGTGCCTATAGGTTTTGAGAACGCTATCTTTGCCGCAATGCCTTCCGATTCGTCTGACCCAGCATGGAATAACAAAGTCTATCAGACAGACGACCTGCGCCACGACAGCAAAAACATATATTATGTACCCGGTTGGGGCTGGCAAAACTCATTTGACATACCCGACACCGAAGCCGAAGAGATAACTACGGACGAACCTGCCATCGAACCGCAAGCCGAAGCAACGGAAAACAGCGTTGTCGTTACTTGGCCTGCTATTGACAATGCCGTCATCTACACTATCGTCATCAAGAAAGGCGAGGAAATAATATGCGAACTTGAGTTCAACTCCATAGGTCAGTTGATATCCATCGCCTTCGGCTCTCCAGACCGCTCAGGTCGCAGTCCGCAAGCAGCAGAATCACTCCAAGCAACAGGCGGATGGCAATACACCATTCGCGGTCTGAACGCAGGCACCGAATACTCCTACTCCGTATTCGTTACTAAAGACGATACTGTGATATATGAGAACACTATTCCTTTCCGCACAAAAGGTACTCCTACCGCTCTTGACTCCGTCAATAGCAACGATACCACAGTCAGAAAAGAAATACATAACGGAATACTATATATCATCCTCCCGGACGGACAACGATACAGCATTATCGGCACCAAATAAGTGCCGGTAAGCATATCGGGATTTGACAACCCGACATAGTGAAAAAGGTTTATTTGCCTAAATATTTGTGCAAATAAACCTTTTTCTATACCTTTGCAGCGTTTTAACTGAAAACAAAAATAACAACGTAAAACAACAAAACTATGGTAAGTTACAAAGAATTAGGACTGGTCAACACCCGTGAGATGTTTGCCAAAGCCATCAAAGGCGGCTATGCCATCCCCGCTTTCAACTTCAACAACATGGAGCAACTCCAAGCCATCATCAAGGCTGCCGCAGAAACCAAATCACCCGTCATTCTTCAAGTGAGCAAAGGCGCACGCAACTACGCCAACCAAACACTGCTCCGCTATATGGCACAAGGTGCAGTGGAATATGCTAAAGAACTCGGTTGGGAGAACCCGCAGATATGTCTTCACCTTGACCACGGCGACAGCTTCGAACTATGCAAGAGCTGCGTTGACTTCGGATTCTCAAGCGTGATGATTGACGGCTCCGCACTGCCCTACGAAGAGAATATCGCTCTGACCAAGCAAGTGGTTGAGTATGCTCACAAATACGATGTTACCGTTGAAGCAGAACTTGGCGTTCTCGCCGGCGTGGAAGACGAGGTACAGGCAGAAGAAAGCCACTACACCAAACCCGAAGAGGTAATTGACTTCGCCACCCGCACCGGCTGCGACAGCCTCGCTATCTCTATCGGCACCAGCCACGGCGCATATAAATTCAAACCCGAACAATGCACCCGCGACCCGAAGACAGGTCGCCTCGTTCCTCCCCCACTCGCTTTCGACGTACTTGATGCCGTAATGGAAAAACTGCCCGGCTTCCCCATCGTACTGCACGGCTCATCTTCCGTACCGCAAGAGTATGTTGATATGATCAACAAATACGGCGGCAAACTGCCCGATGCAGTAGGTATTCCTGAGGAACAACTGCGCCAAGCAAGCAAGTCGGCAGTATGCAAAATCAACATCGACTCCGACTCACGCCTTGCTTTCACGGCAGCCGTTCGCAAAGTGTTTGCCGAGAAACCAGGTGAGTTCGACCCGCGCAAATACTGCGGTCCTGCTCGCGACCTGATGACAGAACTATATAAACACAAAATCATCAACGTCCTCGGTTCGGACGGAAAAGCGTAAGTGAATATCCCACAGACTATAAAACGACAACTGCAAGAATATGCAGACAGATACGAGGTCGCCGATTTTATCATCGGCGACCCCTCGTATTTTATGCATCAAGTGAGCGGGGTTGAAAACCAAGAAACGACCGCCTTTGTTGCACAGGCACTGAGCTACGGCAGCCGCAAGCAGTTTATGCCCAAGATTGAATCTCTCTTGCAGGCGAGCGGAGGTGATATGTACAATTGGATTAAGTCCGGCAAATTTAACTCTGTCATAAAAGCCAATAACCACACCTGTTTCTACCGCCTCTACACGAACGCCGATATGAACGCGTTTCTTACTTCTTGCCGTCTTCTTCTTAACGAGCACGGCAGCATAGGCAACTACGTAAGGCAAAACGCACAGACAGGCTTTGAAGCGATAGACTGCCTTTGCCGCTTCTTTGCTAAGCACGGCAGCGGAGGCATAATACCAAAGGACACGACTTCGTGCTGCAAGCGTGTCGCTATGTTTCTTCGCTGGATGGTCAGAACAGGTTCGCCAGTTGATTTGGGTCTATGGACTTTCATCTCCCCTTCTACGCTTATTATGCCTCTTGACACCCACGTGCTGACAGAGGCACAATCGCTCTCACTTATATCATCTCGCACTGCCTCTATGTCAGCAGCCAAAAGACTTACAGCCACTTTGGCAGAAGTTTTTTCTGACGACCCGCTCAAAGCCGACTTCGCCCTCTTCGGCTACGGCGTTACAAAGCAGATGGAAAGCAAATTGCAGACAATCACAACACAGGAGTAACCAAATTAAAAGACAAAAAATTAGCGACGAACAAATGTTCATCGCTAATTTTTTGAGTGGTCTCTGTAGGGCTTGAACCTACGACCCCCT
>DJXH01000029.1:1058-20601 GCA_002449665.1 Bacteroidales bacterium UBA7009 | reverse complement strand
ATAATAAGAATGCCATCCTCTACGTACTTGCGCGTCTCTATCTCCTGCTCTTCGTCAAGCGTGATTGTCTCACCCGTGTCGGCTATACGTATGCGGACAGGACTACCATAGTAAGTGCCGTTCTTTATCCGCAAGTAGGCACGGAAACCACGAAGATTAGTACCTGTCGTCTTGTTAGGATAGTACAGACGGTTACCTACTATAAAGATAGCAAGATTCGCTGCATCATAGTTTATCTTTTCTTTCTCTTTTATCGGAACAAAGTCAACGGCATCACCATCCGTTACAGAACTGAATTCTGATGTCAGGTGAACACCATTAAACGGATAACTGTTAAGATTAACATCTGCACTTGTGCGGATAAGATAAGGCACACCGGCTACTATCTTTCCATCACCACTTAACGGTTCGAAGTTAATAACCATACCTTCTGACGTTGCAGTTGTCGTACTCGTATTAAGTTCATACAGACTGCCGTCTAATACATTGCCCTCCATATCTTCAACACTAAACGGGAAGACGATTGTGTTCCAACTGCCACCATATAGTGTTCTGTCTATCGTAACGTTCACATCTCGGCTTGCGTAGTCAGAGGCGAGGTCATCGAGAGTCTTATTTGTAGCCACTCCGCCAAGCGTATGCTGTCCGCCTTCTTCGTTCAACACTATCTCGGGGGTAACGGATGATTCCCATTGAGCGGTGTAAGTAACATCGTTGGTTGGCATAGTGGCGGCGGGTGTTACGTTCCAACCGGTGAAGTTATATCCTACTTTGGTCGGGTTGGCAGGAGCGGTGATGTCTGTACCCCAATCTATCAGTCCGTGAGTGTAGTTAGCTTCTGCTGTCTCTGTCTCACCGCCTGCAAAGTCCCAAGTAAGGGTGTATTGTTTCTTAGTCGAGGTGTAGGTGGCAGTGTAGGTGGCAGCACCCGTTACGGATGTAATAGCCGGTGTCCATGCGTTGAACGTGTAGGTGTATTCGCTGTCGGCGGCTTTAGTGGGTGTGGCACCATCGTAGGCGGGTATTTCGCCGTAGGCTACGGAATAAACCGCATCGGTTGTTTCATCGGATTTCTTCAGTGTCGTTCCATCCGCATTCTTAAAGGTGATGTCGTAGGTATTGACGGTGCGGGTGAAATTGGCGGTAACGGTCATATTGCCGGTAACAGTAGCCGCGCCATTGGTCCATCCACTGAAAGCGTAGGAGTATTGCGCATCGTTTGCAGCGAGCGTAGCGGTTACGGTTGTGCCATTGATGGTTACCTTGTTGGCGTTCTCACCCGTACCTGTTGTGATAACCGTGCCGTAAGGAACATTATTGATAACACGAACGTTGTCGCTTTCTTCTGTCAGCGTGCCATAACCGTCCTCGTTCTTGGCGATGGTGACGGTGTAGGTATTGACTTTCCAAACAGCATAGAGGTTGTATGTGCCGTTGTTGGTGGTAGTAAGGTTGCTTACGCTCTGACAGTCTGTATAGTCCACCGTACCGGCATTTGCACGATCGGCAGATGTAGCCCAACCACGGAAAGCATGGCCTGTGCGGGTGAAGCCGTTGGCACGGAGGTTTTGCGCTGTGCCGTAGGTGAAACCCTGGTCCGCCGTGCTTCCGCCCGTACTGCCATTGCCATCAAAATGAACGGTATAGGTGTTGGCTGAATATGATGCCGTATAAGTAGCATTACCCATGGCTTTTTCTATTGTAGGACTCCATCCCGTAAATGTATAACCTGTACGTGTGGGTGTTGAACCTGTATATTTAGGTGTAAACTTACGCTCCCAATTACTGCTTTGAAGTTGAGTCCCATTATAGTCATTGAAAGTGATAGTATAATATGCAGGTTCTCCGATAACAGCCCATAATTGACCTGCTGATTTGTATGCTCTAATGTAATATTTATCATCTTTACCAACATCAACAAGCACTTCTTCAAAGGTGGATATAGAAGAGAAATTATACGAACTCCCACTTTGAACAACATTCGCAGTATATGAATTTGCTTGACAATCACCAACCTGATTACTTGTAGAATAACCTACCGCATATGTATTTATTGTATTATCAATCACCCAATAGCACCCATAATTACAGTTACCACTAATGTATGGTGATTGAACTGGATATGCTCCCTCCAAGGGACCGGAACGTCCATTATAATCTTTTCGTCCAGCATTATCAACCCAAAAGTTTATTTTACAATAGTTGTTGGTAGTTCTGCTGAGATTATATGCTTCAATTTCTAACAGATAATCATCATTATATCCCCAATCTGCATATTGCCACCAAGTACTGTTAATCACATTAGGAGATGTGAATGTATATTGCGAGTGTGCCGCAGTATGATCATAAGTATCATTGTCTATAGAACCTGTATATCTTGTTGATCCGTTTGAATCATACATTCTAACAGGAAAATCTCCGGCATAAATACAATAGTTACCACTTGAATTAGAAACTGCAATTCCACTTACATGATAAACGGGCCATCCGTTGGAATCCTCGTAACCGAGGTAAACAAAACCAATTTCACCTTTAAAATTTTTACTGAACAATGAATTTCCGCTTGAATTGTATGCATAGTTTGAATTATTTTGCGAATATGGGAAACGACCGTTTAGTACACCAGATGGTTTCGTGGAAACAGTCAGATTCACTACCCTGAATTCACTATATCCAGATGTTCCGAAAAAATCCACTTGCCAGGATGTGTTGCCTTTACTTGTCAGTTTGACATAACTAATAGAAGGTGCCGTATTGGCACTTCCCGTGGGAGTTACTGACACCCACGCATACGTCCCCATCCCTGCGGACAGCAGTACGGCGGTTAATAACAAGAATAGTTTTTTCATAGTTGTAAGGTTTTTGAGGGTTAATATTATTTTGGTTTAGTTTTAGCATTATATGGTTCAAGCAATGGTATTGCTTGATTTATATTGACACTCGCAGTGGGTGTGGGTATCACCGATTGAATCGGTGATGGGATAAAAACGGTAATTTCATATCCAATTTTCTGTCCGCATGGGATGGCTATCCTATAAGTAAGGATATAGTATCCGTATAGTGTTCCGGCTCGGTTCCCGTTCAGTTCCGTTTCAGTTCCTGTTCATATCGATGCTCAACGGACACAAATACAAGCGGTAATGGTGCTTTTTATAGCATAAATAATCACTTCAAATTACCACAGGGGTGGAGCAATCAAGGGGTCGTTTGATTGCTCCACCCCATAACGACAATAACAGGCAGGATTATTAACCGGAAAAATCAAGGCGAAACCACAAACACGCGGCTGTTAAGATGTTGATAAATTTGCAGGTAAAGGCGTGTAATTCTGATTAAAATTCCACAAAAAGCACAAAAATAAAGCAAAATGCTACATAAAAATGCAAAAATCTTTACAAAAAACTTGCATTTATGCACAGTTTGCACTATCTTTGCAGCCGGAAAAAGATGAAACCGATAAAAGCGAACGGATGGTGTCAATCAAACGACCCCTTTTGCGCTACTTTGTATCTGAATCAGGCGTAAGAAGAAAAACTGTGCAGAGATTTGCACAGTTTGTTTTTTCTCTTTACCTTTGCAGGTGAAATAATTCAAAATCATAGCGAAACAATGACTTACGAAGAGGCTATACAGTATCTCTACACTTCGCAGCCGCCTTTTCACCTTGTAGGTGCGGCGGCGTATAAGCCCGGGCTTGACAACACCATAGCCCTTATGGAGCATACGGGCAATCCGCATAGGCTGTTCCGCTCCATACATATAGCCGGTACCAACGGCAAAGGTTCTGTGAGTCATCTGATAGCCGCCTCTTTGCAAGCGGCAGGACTGAAAACAGGTCTATATACATCCCCACATCTTGTGGATTTTCGCGAACGCATACGCATCAACGGACAGATGATACCAAGAAAGGAGGTGGCGCGGTTTTTAGAAGAAAACAAGCATTTTCTTGATGCCGTTCGTCCGTCGTTTTTCGAGACCACTATGGCGTTGGCTTTCTGCTATTTTGCCAAGGAGGAAGTGGATATAGCGGTAGTGGAAACCGGGCTTGGCGGCAGGCTCGACTCCACTAACATCCTCTCCCCCTTGCTTACCGTCATCACCAACATAGGACTTGACCATACGGAGTTTCTCGGCAACACACTGCCGGAGATAGCCACCGAGAAAGCGGGAATAATGAAGCCCGGCACGCCTTGCATAATAGGCGAGACCGACCCGCTGACAGCCCCCGTCTTCTTGAAGAAAGCCGAGGAATGCGGCATACTCGGCGAGGGGCTTGAGACGACCTGTTGCAGACTTTGGTTTGCCGACCAATGCAACTACCTCAACCTCACCCGCAGACGCGAGATAACAGACTGCCAACTGAAAGGCAACTACCAAGAGAAGAACAAGCAGACTGCCTACGTGGCTCTGCGCGCACTACGGAACACATTTCCCACCCTTGACCAAGCGGCGATACGCAAAGGTTTTGCCGAGGTATGTACGCTCACGGGCTTGCGCGGACGGTGGGAAACATTGCAAGACAAGCCTCTTACCATCTGCGACACAGGGCATAACTCCCACGGACTGAAATATGTAGCTGCATCACTTATAAAACTGCAAGAGGAGCGGCCGCAAAGCAGGCTGAGGATAGTATTCGGGATGGTGGACGACAAAGATGTGGAGCGAGTGCTGCGCCTTATGCCGCGCCGCGCGACTTACTATTTTGCAGCCGCAGCCACACATCGCGCCATACCTGCGGAGAAGATGCAGCAGATGTGGCAACATGCAGCACAAGATACCGGTTTTGCCACCGACAGCAAGTGCTGTACAAGCGTAACAGATGCAGTCAGACAGGCGCAAAAAGAAGCCGCCGACGAAGATATAATCTTCATCGGCGGAAGCAATTACGTTGTAGGCGAAGCCCTTACGCTTTTCTAACTTCTAATCAGAACTTATATCTAACGCCAAGCGAGAGGGGACCCCACAGACCGCCATCGTTGAAGCCTACTTTTCCGCCACGGTCGGCAACGCCGAGAGAGGGACGCCAGTCAAGAGAGAGTTGGAGCGGGAACCAAAAGTCGTATTCAATACCGATATGACCGGCAACGCCTGCGTAAAAACCGCCGGTGTTACCAAAGACGAAACCGCCGCTACCGCCGACACCCATATACCAGTGCCATTCGCCTCTTTCCTGCCAAGGCACGGCGGCGTTGAATGGGTCAATCCAATCGTAGGTTACGTGTCCGCCGACACCGAAATTGCCGTTAAAAGGCAGGATGATGTTGGCTGCTACGTCAAGCATGTTGGCTTCACCGAAACCGTGTTGATATGAAAGGGAGGTCCAGGGACCGAGGTTAAGACCTACTGAACGCGGTTGGGCTGATACTACTGCCGCCGTACTCACAAGCAACAAAGCGGCAAACAAAATTTTCTTTTTCATTATTATATTTATATTTAAGGTATTGTTAATTACGCTGTTTTCGCTCACTTGCTATAGTTGGCTATAAAATCGCGGGCAAAAAAGCCTGCAAAAGTAGTGGTTTAACTATAAATCGCCAAAGAAATCTTAACGATAATACATTTTTCAGAAATTTTATACAATAATCAGCCCCAACTTAAGACACCTCCATTTTTAGCACGCCCTCTGCAATCTGCGATTTGAGGAAGGAATACAGTTGCGTGGTCATACGTATGCCTCTTTGAGAGGTGAAGGTAACGGAAATGCGTGAATCGCTGTCTATTACCGTTACCTGCAGTTGCGTTTTTCCTACACTTTTAGATACTGCCTCATCTAATTCATCCACAAGTACAGGTACAATATGCTCGGCGGGGAGATACAGACTAAGTCTCTCAAAATGTTTGTCTTGCACATCTTTTAGCAGTTCGACCTGCGTTACTTTGAGTTCATACTCCGCCTCTGCCGTCGGTTTGGCTTTGAACCAGCGCGTACCTGTGCCGCGCTGCTGAATGGTGGCGGTGATATAGACATAGAGATTAGGCTTGAGCATAGGTGCGCACTGCTTGTAGGCATCGCCGAACAGCGTAAGGCGATAACTGCCCGTATAGTCTTCTATTACGTATCTGCCGTAGGGATTACCTTTCTGCGACACAGCCTCTTCCGCCTGCGTTACAATACCGGCGAAACGCAGGGGCATATTCTCTTTGGCTGCGAGCCATTGGTTGGGGTCGATGTCGTGCTTTTCCTCCTCCGGTTCGGCTTGTGTGTCCAATTCGTCATTTTCGTTATCGGGCTCCGTTTTGACGTTATTGTCCATTTTTGTCTGATCTGAGGATTTTCTTGCGGCGGGACTGCGCCAACTGTCAAACTGCTGCAGTTCAGCGGCGGAGATATTGCACATATAGTTTGCCTCAAACTCAAATTCGTCAAGCGGGTGTGCACTGAGGAAGATGCCTATGAGGTTTTTCTCTATGTTGAGCCTTTCGATAGGCGACATACGAGGTGCGAGGGGCATCTTGGGTCGCTGTATATCCACGGCAAAGTCGCCCATGTCGCCGAAGAGCGAATTAGTCTGCATAGACTTGTCCTGCTGATAGGTATTGCCATAGCGCATAATGACATCAAGCATATTCTCACCTTTGTCGTTTATACCTACCAACTGCTCGCGGTAGATGTCCGTAAAGCAGTCGAAAGCACCGGCGAAAGCAAGACTTTCGATAGTCTTGCGGTTGCAAGCTTGGAGGTTGACACGCTCTATAAAATCGAATATATCTTTATATTTGCCGTTTTTCTCCCGCTCGATGATGATGGCCTCCACGGCGGCTTCACCCACACCTTTTATACCACCGAGACCAAAACGTATATCGCCGTTCTTATTGACGGTAAAGTTCAGTTCCGACTCATTGACATCCGGCTCCAGCACTTTGATTTTGAGGTTCTTGCACTCGTCCATAAATTTCGTTACCTCTTTTATGTCGTCTTTGGACACGGTGAGGTTGGCAGCCATAAACTCGGCGGGGAAGTGGGCTTTGAGGTAAGCCGTCTGGTATGCCACCCAAGAGTAGCAGGCGGCGTGGGACTTATTGAAAGCATACGAAGCGAAAGCCTCCCAGTCGGTCCATATTTTCTCGAGTATTTTCTCATCGTGTCCGTTGGCTTTGCCGCCGTCCAAAAACTTACCTTTGAGTTTTTGCAGTGTAGCCATCTGTTTCTTACCCATAGCCTTACGCAGTATGTCGCTCTCGCCGCGCGTGAAGTTGGCAAGCAGACGTGAGAGCAACATGACTTGCTCCTGATAGACGGTAACGCCGTAGGTATCTTTGAGGTAGCGTTCCATAACGGGGATGTCGTACGTAACCGGTTCAAGTCCGTGTTTGCGGCGGATGAACCGAGGTATGTACTGCATAGGTCCCGGGCGGTAGAGCGCGTTCATGGCGATAAGGTCTCCCATAACGGTGGGTTTGAGTTCCTTCATATACTTCTGCATACCGGCGGACTCAAACTGGAAGACGGCAACCGTCCTGCCCTCTTGGAAGAGTTTGTACGTCTCGGCATCGTCTATAGGTATATGGTCAATGTCGATGTCCAAGCCGCGCGCTTTCTTCACGTTTTTGAGGCACTCCTTTATAATAGTAAGTGTGCGTAAGCCGAGGAAGTCCATTTTTATCAGTCCTACGCTCTCCACCACGTGACCATCATATTCGGTAACGAGTACGCGTTTGCCGAGTTCCTTGTCTTCCACGGACGAGAGCGGCGCGAAGTTCATCAGGTCGTCCGCTCCTATTATCACGCCGCAAGCGTGGATACCCACTTGCCGTATGGTACCTTCTAATTGGGCTGCGTAGGTAAGCATACTGCGTATCTCCGGCTCACCGCCTTCGAGCATTTGGTGGAGTTCGTCTATGTACTGATAGCAGTTTTTGAGATTGACTTTAGGCGACTTGCCCTTTTCGTCTTTTATGTTTTCCGGGAAACCACGGTCGGGTATAAGTGCTTTTATCTCATTGGCACGCTGCAAAGGTACGCGCTGAACACGGCTCACGTCGGCAATAGCGGACTTGGCAGCCATACCACCATAGGTGATGATATGCGCCACGTGCGTCTCACCATACTTGCGGCTCACCCAGTCAAGTACGCGACCGCGACCTTCGTCATCAAAGTCGGTATCTATATCGGGGAGCGATATACGGTCGGGGTTGAGGAAACGCTCAAAGAGCAGGTCATACTCAAGCGGGTCGAGGTCAGTGATATGCAGGCAGTAAGCCACCACACTGCCGGCTGCCGAACCGCGTCCGGGACCTACGCTCACACCGAGTTCTTCTCTCGCACCGCGAATAAAGTCCATCACTATAAGGAAATACCCCGGGAAACCCATCGTCTTCATTATGTGCAGTTCAAAGCGGATACGCTCTTTGAGGGTCTCGTCGTTTTCAAGCCGATCTTTGCCGTAACGCTTGAGCGCACCCTCCATAGTCAGGTGTTCGAGGTAGTCGGCCTCAAGTTTGATACGATACAAGCGGTCGTAGCCGCCAAGTTTCTTTATTTTCTTCTTTGCCTCTTCTTCGTTCATCACCACCTCGCCTTTTTCGTCGCGGGTGAACTCGTCAAAGAGTTGCTGCTCGGTAAACCGCTCGCGGTATGACTCTTCCGTGCCGAAACTTTCGGGAATGGGGAACTTGGGCATAATAGGGTCGGAGTCGATGTCATAAATCTCCACTTTATCAACTACATCCTGCGTGTTGCCAAGTGCTTCGGGTATGTCGGCAAAGATTGCCTGCATCTCTTCGGGGGTCTTGAGCCACTCTTGTTTGGTGTAGTGCATACGGTTCTCGTCGTCCACAAAGTGGTTGGTACTAAGGCAGATAAGGCGGTCGTGCGCCTCGGCATGCTCTTCTTCTACGAAATGTACGTCATTGGTGGCTATGAGTTTGACATCATATTTGCGTGCAAGGGCTATAAGAACGGGATTGACCTGCCGCTGACGTTGATAGACGTTTTGGTCGGCTGCCGGTTTGTCGGTCTGATGTCGTTGAAGTTCAAGATAATAGTCGCTACCAAAGAGATTCTTAAACCACTGCACCGTCTCTTGCGCTTCGGCGAAAGCACCGTCGTCAAGATTGTCTATACTGTCGCCGCGCTGCAAACCGAGCATAATCTTCTGTGGCAGTTCGCCGCCGAGGCAGGCGGAGCAGCAGATAATACCCTCGTGATACTGCTCGAGCAGTTCTTTGTCGATACGGCTCGTGTAGTTGAACGCATCTTCCATAAAGCCCATACTGACTATACGGCAGAGGTTACGATAGCCCTGTTTGTTCTTCGCAAGCAGGATAAGGTGCCAGCCGCTGCGGTCGATGATATACTTTCTGCCTTCCGCGCTCACAGCCTCGTCGCCCTTCATACTATGTCTGCCGCGTCGAGCGCAGTAAGCCTCACAGCCCACTATGGGCTTGAAGGGGACGTATTCACTACCGTCATTTTCCGCCTGCTCTTTGAGTTGCTTATTGAGGTTTTTACAGTAGTCAAGCAGTTCTTTTATGCCGTACATATTGCCGTGGTCGGTAAGTGCGATGGCGTTCATACCGTTTTTGCGACACTTGTTTACGAGGTCAGGCACTTTGGACATACCGTCAAGGACAGAGTAGTGAGAATGGACGTGAAGGTGAGTAAAAGACATATTTACAGACTTTTATATAGATTTAACAAAGATTATCCGTTGCCGCTTAAGCGGATTGCAAAGGTAGGATTTTTTGCGAAAATGTGCAAATATATACCTATTATTATTATTTTTTGGCACAGAATTTTGGCAAAACCAAAAAAAAGCACTACCTTTGCCGCCGATTTGTGGGTTGAAATAAGGTAGAGGAAAATTTAATCACCTAATTTATATAATATTATGTCAGAAATTGAACAGAAGGTAAAAGCTATTATCGTCGACAAGTTGGCAGTTAATGAAAATGAGGTAACCCCCGGTGCAAGTTTTACTGCCGATTTGGGTGCAGATTCGTTAGATACCGTAGAGTTGATAATGGAGTTTGAGAAGGTATTCGGCATCCAGATTCCCGACGAAGACACTCAGAAGATTGCCACAGTAGGCGAGGCTATTGCTTACGTAGAGCAAAAACTTGCAGAGCAGAAATAAACGGCTTATTTACCTAAATTTACATACGAGTCTCAGGGCTTCCTGCGGCTCGTATGTAGTAAAAAGGGCACACTATATTATGGAACTGAAAAGAGTAGTAGTAACGGGTCTGGGCGCGCTTACCCCCGTGGGCAACGACCTTGTTTCCACCTGGCAGGCTATCAAAAGCGGCAAGAGCGGCGTGGACACCATCACACAGTTTGACCCGACCAACTATAAGACACAGTTTGCAGGCGAAATAAAAGACTTTGATTTCAGCAGTGTGATGGACCGCAAAGAGGCACGCAAACTTGACCGCTATTCACAGTTTGCCGTATATACAGCCAAGGAAGCACTAACCGACTCGGGGCTTGACCTGACAAGCGAAGACCTTGATCGCATCGGTGTCATCTGGGGCAGCGGTATGGGCGGCATACTGACTATGGAAGACGGCTTCGGCGAATATACACGAGGCGACGGCACTCCGCATTTCAATCCTTTCTATATACCCAAAGCCATACTGAATATGGGTGCAGGTCAGATTTCACTCTACTTTGGCTTAAGGGGTGTTAATTTTGCCACAGCATCCGCTTGTTCGTCATCAGCGAGCGCGATAGTGGAGGCGTACAACTACCTCAGGCTCGGCAAGGCGGAAGTGATAGTAACAGGCGGTAGCGATGCTACCATTACCTACTCCGGCATAGGCGGCTTCAACTCTATGCACGCTCTCTCCACACGCAACGACAGCCCGGAAACGGCTTCGCGACCCTTCTCCAAATCGCGCGACGGGTTTATATTGAGCGAAGGCGCAGCCTGCCTTATCCTCGAAGAGTATGAGCATGCCAAAGCACGCGGGGCAAAGATTTATGCCGAACTTGCAGGAGCGGCTCTCAACGCCGATGCCTACCACATGACAGCCCCAGATCCAGAAGGCGTAGGAGCGGCAAAGGTGATGAAACTTGCATTAGAAGATGCTATGATTACCCCCGCCGAAGTCGATTACATCAACGCTCACGGTACGTCCACTCCGCTTGGCGACATAGCCGAGGTGAAAGCCATAGAGCGCGTATGGGGCAGCGATGCAGAGAGGCTGAACATATCGTCCACCAAGTCTATGACCGGACACATGGTAGGAGCGGCAGGAGCGGCAGAGGCTCTGTTTACAGTAATGGCTATATATGAAGGTGTCGTACCTCCCACCATCAACCACGACGAAGGTGATGACGACGAGAACATCAACCCGCGCCTTAACTTCACCTTCAACGCTGCACAGAAACGCGACTTGCGCTACGCCATCACCAACGCTTTCGGCTTCGGCGGACACAACTCGTGTATAGTATTCAAAAAAGCATAAAAGAGCTATGAACGTATCTATAGTCGGAGCATCTGGTGCCGTAGGGCAAGAACTGATGAAAATACTGCAAGAGCGGCATTTTCCCATAGACCGTCTGCGCCTCTTCGGCTCGGAAAGAAGTGAGGGCAGAGAATATGCCTTTGGCGACAGGAGCATACGCGTGGAAAGACTTGTGCACGGCGACTGCTTTAAGGATACGGACATCGTCTTTACCTCTGCAGGAGCAGGCATCAGCCGCGAATTTGCAGCCGACATCACACGCTACGGAGCCGTGATGATAGACAACTCTAATGCATTCCGTATGGAAGAGGGCGTACCTCTTGTCGTGCCGGAGGTGAACGGAAGAGATGCTTTCGCCCACAAGGGCATAATAGCCAACCCCAACTGCTCGACAATCATTATGGTGTTGCCGCTCAAAGCGGTTAATGACCTTAGTCCCATACGGCGCGTGAGAGTAGCCACCTACCAAGCCGCAAGCGGAGCCGGGGCAGCGGCGATGCAGGAACTTATAGACCAGACGGCACAGGCACTCGCAGGCAAAGAGCAGACACACAGTAAGTTTGTTCACCCGCTTGCCTTCAACCTCATTCCTCATATCGATTCTTTTACCCCGAACGGCTACACCAAAGAGGAGATGAAGATGCACAACGAGACGCGCAAGATTATGCACGCCGACTTTAGCGTAAGCGCGACCTGCGTGCGAGTCCCCGCACTGCGCTGCCACTCCGAAGCGGTATGGGTAGAGACAGAACAAAGCATTGATATACAAGCCTTCCGCCGAACTATAGCCGAGAGTAAGGGTTGCAAACTGATGGACGAACCTGAAAGCAACACCTACCCTATGCCGCTTATGCTCAGCGGGAAAGATGATATTTACGTAGGCAGGATAAGGCAAGACCTTGCAAGCGACAGAGAACTGAATTTTTGGTGTGTAGGCGACCAGATACGCAAAGGAGCAGCACTCAACGCCGTGCAGATAGCGGAACTGCTGATAGACAAAAGATAATAGACAAAAGATAAAAGCGGAAAGATAAAAGATGATTAGAAGCGAACAGATAGAGATAATGGCACCTGTAGGCAGCAAGGAATCGCTCGCCGCCGCCATAGAAGCAGGAGCCACAAGCATATATTTCGGTATAGAACACCTTAATATGCGCTCGCGCTCGTCTGCCAATTTCACCACCGATGACCTTCACTCTATCGTAGCCCGCTGCAAAGAAGCAGGCGTAAAGACCTATCTGACAGTCAATACCGTCATCTACCCCGAGGATCTACCGCTGATGCACAACATAGTGGATAATGCCAAGACGGCGGGCGTGGATGCCATCATAGCAAGCGATATTGCCGTTATGCAGTACGCTAATAGTCAAGGCGTAGAGGTACACCTCAGTACCCAACTTAATATCTCCAACACCGAAGCCTTGCGGTTCTACTCGCAGTTTGCCGATGTGGTAGTGCTTGCGCGCGAACTTAATATGGAGCAGGTGGCATCTATATACAGGGACATACAGGAGCAGAACATACGCGGGCGCAAAGGCGAGAGAGTGCGTATAGAGATGTTCTGCCACGGCGCGCTGTGTATGGCAGTGAGCGGGAAGTGCTACCTGAGCCTCAACAACCTCGGTGCAAGCGCGAACAGGGGGGCTTGTATGCAGGTATGCAGGCGGGGATATATAGTAAAAGACAAGGAGTCGGACATCGAACTTGAGGTTGATAACGAGTATATTATGTCGCCCAAAGACCTCAAGACCATCGGTTTTCTCGGCAAGATGCTCGATGCCGGTGTACGCGTACTGAAGATAGAAGGTCGCGCACGCGGAGCAGAGTACGTAAGCACCGTGGTCAAATGCTATAAAGAAGCTGTAGAGGCCTGGCAACGAGGTGAATACCCCACCAAAGAACAGCCCGAACCGACAGAAGATATACTGCGCAAGATTGCTGACTGGGACGAAAGACTTGCACGTGTCTTCAATCGCGGATTTTGGGACGGCTACTATCAGGGGCAGCGACTCGGCGAATGGACCACAGCCTACGGCTCGCAGGCAACGCGGCGGAAAGTATATGCCGGCAAATGCACCAATTTCTTCAAGAACATCAGTGTGGCGGAGTTCAGCCTTGAAGCCGTAGAGAAAATCAGCGAGGGCGATGAACTGCTCATAACCGGCGAGACAACAGGCGCTTACGAATTAACAGCCCACGACCTGCACGACACGGACGGCAAACCTGCCAAAGAGGTAAAACAAGGGACGCTCTTTGCCCTCAAGACCGACCGCACCGTCCGCCGCAGCGACAAACTCTATCTGCTGCAAAAAGTCTGACTGCTGTCCGACATCCGGCTTTGCGGTGCCGTATCAGCCCTTCAGCATTTAACTTTCCGTATGACAGTCATACCGTCTCTGATTGGTATGATTACTTTCTCAAATCTGTCGTCAGCCGCCACCTTGTCATTGAACGCGCGCAGACCCAAAGTCTGCTTGTCGCGGTCGTAAGCAGGGTCGGTAATATGTCCGTCCCAGAGCGTGTTATCCGCTAATATCCAGCCTCCTACGGGGACAAGGGGGGAGACAATGTCAAGATACTTGCAATACTCCCGCTTGTCTGCATCTATGAAAACAAGGTCGTAGTCATCATAGGGCAAATGGGGTATCACCTCCGAACAATCGCCTATATGCACCTCCACTTTTTTGCCGTATTCGGACAGGGAGAGGTTGTGGCGAATAGTGTCTTCAAGTTCGTCGTTATGCTCCACCGTTACCACTTTCTCTCTCACCCCTTCGGCAAGACAGAGAGCGGAGTAGCCCGTAAAAGTGCCGAGTTCGAGTACGCGCAAAGGACTTATCATACGGCTGAGCATAGCAAGCAGACGACCCTGTACGTGTCCGGAAAGCATGTGCGCGTTAAGGACATTGAGGTTAGTCGAGCGGTTGATAAGCCGTAACGCCTCGGGTTCAGGCGAAGAGTGAGACTCAATATAATCTTGCAAATTGTTCATATTTTAATTAATGAACCTTAAAAATAGTGTATTTTTAATAACATATTGCTCAAAAAATCGTGCAAAAGTAACAAAATTATTGCATACCTCAAAAAAACGCCGTACTTTTGTGCGCAGAAACATAATAAAATCACAATGGAAAAGATAATAGACGAATTAGATCGCAAGATTCTTCAGATTATTTCAGGCAATGCCCGCATTCCTTTTCGCGATGTGGCAGAGAGTTGCGGTGTGAGCCGCGCTGCCGTACATCAACGCGTACAAAAAATGACAGATAACGGTATCATACTCGGTTCAGGATTCCGTGTCAACCCGAAGATGCTCGGCTACTCACTCTGTGCATACGTCGGCATAACGCTTGAAAACGGCTCAATGTACAACGCCGTGTCCGACGAATTGGAAAAAATACCGGAGATAGTGGAAAGCCAATATACACTCGGCTCTTTCTCAATGCTGATAAAAGTGTATGCACGCGATGACCAGCACCTGCTGCAACTCCTCAACCGCCGCATACAGGAGATACACGGCGTAACTCGCACTGAGACACTGCTCGCACTTGAGCAAAGAATAGACCGTACCGTACCTATTGAAGACTGAGAGTTATGGAAAAAGTAATCAGCGGAATACGCCCTACCGGCAACCTGCACTTAGGCAATTACTTCGGTGCCGTAAAGAGTTTTATCAAGATGCAGGACGAGTATGAATGTATGTTCTTTATAGCCGACTGGCACTCGCTCACCACGCACCCCACGCCGGAGAACATACGCCGATCGGTAAAGACCATTCTGTCGGAATACCTCGCCTGCGGCATAGACCCCGAGAGAGCACCTATATATATACAGAGCGACGTAAAGCCCGTGCTCGAACTCTATCTGTATCTTAATATGAACGCGTATCTCGGTGAACTTGAACGCGTTACAAGTTTCAAGGAGAAAGCGCGCACACAGCCGGACAACATCAATGCCGGACTGCTCACCTACCCCACCCTTATGGCGGCGGACGTACTAGCCCACAAAGCAGACAAAGTGCCGGTAGGCAAAGACCAAGAGCAGAACATGGAGATGATGCGCCTCTTTGCTCGCCGTTTCAACCGCATATATAACGTGGAGTACTTCCGCGAGCCGCAGTCGTTCCACCTTAGCGACCACGCCGTGAAAGTCCCCGGATTAGACGGCAGCGGCAAGATGGGCAAGAGCGAAGGCAACGCTATCTATCTCTGCGACGACGAAGCGACCATCAAAAAGAAAGTGATGAAAGCCGTTACGGACAGTGGTCCCACTCAACTTAACCAAGTAAAGCCGGAGCCGATACAGAACCTATTTACTATGCTCGAACTCGTATCTGCGAAAGAGACATACGACTATTTTAACGACCAATACAACAATATGACCATCCGCTACGGCGACCTCAAAAAACAACTCGCTGCGGACATCAACGCTTTCTGCGCACCGATAAGAGAGAGAATCGCCGCCTTCCAAAGCGATGACGACTACCTTGCCCGCGTAGCACGACAAGGAGCAGAGAAAGCAACGGCAAGCGCGGAAAAAACACTCGGCGAGGTAAGAGAGATAATAGGATTCAGAAAATAACCAAACACCTGCACTGCTATGAAAAAACACATAATCTTTGCCGCCGCACTATGGCTATATGTCGGGTGCAACACAGCCGTACTTGCAGACGACTACACCGATGATGCCTACTTCAAACCCTACCCCGCTAAAAGCAAAACGGAAAAGACTACCGGCAAAGACGAGACCAAGACAAGCGTAACCGTAACAAAAAAGACAACCGACACAACCGCAAAGAAAACCGAACAACCCGCCACTAAGTCCGCTAAACCGACCTCAAACGCCAAAGTGAGGATAATAGAAGACAACGGAACATCGGTCAAGGCGGTGATAAAACGCAAATAGACTATGACAAGACACGGATTACTCACACTTATTCTTGCTTTTTTGTCCGCTGCCTTACTTAACGCACAAGAAGTGAGGCTGTTCGGCGAGCGGGACATCACCGGCACGGCAAGATACTCCGGCATGGCAGGAGCGATGGCAGCCGTAGGAGCCGACCCTTCGGCAGTGCTTGACAACCCCGCAGGTCTCGGTCTGTATCATCGTATGGAGGTGTCGCTGACCTTGCGCGAAGTGCTGAACTACGACTACCAACTGCCCTCACCCGCTTTCGCAGACCTCACCAAAGACGGCTCGAAAAAGCAAAGGCAGTTCGTTTCCACTTTCCAACTGCCGCAGGCTTCTATGGTCTTTTCGCTTGAAAACCAAGGCGGGGGTGCGATGAAGTACTGCAACTTTATGATTTCCTACAATCGCTTGCAGTCGTTCAACCGCTCGGCACTCGCTTCAGGTTTTAATCAGCCATCTATATCCAACCTGATGATAGACCAGATTGACCGCACAGGCTTGGACATCACAGAAGACTATCTCGGCGGCTCCAAATACCAATCGCCGCAAACGGCATGGCTGTCCGAAGTGGGCTACTGGGGGTATATGATCAACCCTATATACGAAATAAACAGCAACGGCGACACTATAGGCTTTAACGGTTGGCAAGCAGCCTACGGCATTCAGCCCGAGACAATGCTGAACGTCAAAGAGAGCGGGTATGTGGACGAGTTCACACTCAACTGGGCAGGCAATTTCTTCCACACGTTGCATATAGGTTTAGGGCTTAACATACGCTCACTCAGCTACACCAAAGCCCTCACCTACACCGAGTGGTTCAACAGCACAGACAACGAGCAGGAACAACTCTACTCCTACCTGCGTCAGACAGGCATAGGAGTAAGCGGGACATTAGGCGTTATCTATCAGCCGACAAACTGGCTACGGGCAGGATTGTCGGTGCAATCACCCGTGGGCATAAACCTTAATACCACCTCATACGCCGACCTCACATACTACGACGGCTACGGCACACAAAAACAGCAGGATCTGACAGACTATTACCGCAACAGGCAAAAACTCTCAACGCCGCTGCGTACCACAGCCGGTTTGGCATTCATTGCCTCCGACAAAGCCCTGTTCAGCCTGCAATATGACTACCGCCACGACAAAAGCATACTCGATGTCCATACCATCAAAGCCGGTGCGGAAATTGTTGCCCTACGCAACCTGTTTATGAACATCGGATATGCCTGCGAGTCGGAGTTCGTGCCATACGACAAGCAGCCTATAGTACTGCTCGAAGCCAACGACCCAAGGACGGACGCCGACTACAAGCAGCACGGCACAGCCCACTATGCCACCGCCGGCATAGGCTATCGCGGCAGCCATGTAATAGCGCAACTCGCCTACCAGTGCCGCTACTCGCAATATATGATGTACCCCTTTGCCATATCGGAAGACTTCTCCGACTGGCAGCCGGACGGCTTCAAACAAGAGGCGATCAGCCATCGCATAGTACTGACACTGGCATGGCATACCAAATAACATTGCTGCAAAGCCAAGAGACCGGAAAACTCAACAAAATAAACGAACCGAGATCCATACGCTGCCAATGGCGTGCCGATACGTTCTGCCGAGACCCGCGCAAGCGATAGCGGAAACGGAAGTCGGATTACAAAGGCAAACGCACATCTCAAATCCTTTCATTAGGAGTTTTCTCGAGCATACGGCTTTGCAGCATTTTTTTTGAACTTTTATGAACTACTCCGTAGCACATTTCATATACCGCTTTGAAGAAGATTGGCAAAAAGACCTTTTCTTGCAAAGTCTCGCCGACATAGGTTTTGACAGTTTTGAGGACAACAAAGCCTATATCCCCACCGACCTGTATGACGAGCAACGGCTTTCTGCACTTGTCGTAGGCAGAGAAGACGTACAACTCTCTGACGTCCGACAATGTGAGGACAGGAACTGGAACGAGGAGTGGGAGAAAGAGCACCCCGAGTTTGAGATTAACCTCAAAAGCACAGCCACCGGCAAGACAGCCGATATGCGTATCGTCCCCCGCTGCGCTTTCGGCGCGGGCTACCACGAGACTACCTCAATGATGCTTGACGCGCTACAGACTGCTCATCTCAACCTTTTGAACAGCGTACTTGACAACGGCTGCGGGACTGGCATACTCGCTATAGCGGCTAAAAAACTCGGAGCGGAAAACGTGGTGGCTGTTGACATAGACACCAACAGCGTAAACAACACGTTCAACAACGCTATGTACAACAGAGCAGACATTACCGTCATCAAAGGCTCTAATCCGTTAGAAGGTGAATACACGCTCATAATGAGCAACATACATCGCAACATCCTTATGGAACAAATGCCGCTGTATGCTTGGTATCTGACAACAGACGGACAGGTATGGCTGTCGGGGTTCACACCTGCCGATATACCATCTCTCGTTAGCATAGCCGCCGAAAACGGACTGCGACCCATAGCCGAAAACAGCATACAGACCAAAGGCGATTGGGCGATGCTCAAACTTGAAAAGACACGATGAACACACCCACTGACACTATCTGCGCCATATCCACTGCCCAAGGTACAGGCGGCATCGCCGTCATACGCATAAGCGGACAAGAAGCCATACAGGCAGCGGAAAAACTGACGGACAGCACCCTCAACGGCAGACTGCATTTTCGCCGCATCAAAGACCTTGATGATGTGGTAGTCAGTCTTTTTCGCGCACCGCACTCCTACACCGGCGAAGATGTGGCAGAGATAGCCTGCCACGGCAGCATATACATTCAGCAGGAGATTATCAGACGGCTCAACAGCAACGGCATACGGCAGGCACAAGCGGGCGAGTTTACACGCCGCGCTTTCCTCAACGGCAAGTTGGATCTCACACAGGCAGAGGCTGTGGCAGACCTCATAGCCTCTGAAAACAGTGCCGCCCACGATGTTGCTCTTAACCACCTCAAAGGCGGAATAAAAGACGAGATTGCACTACTGCGGGACAAACTGCTGAAACTCACTTCGCTGCTCGAACTCGAACTTGACTTTGCCGACCACGAAGACCTTGAGTTTGCCGACCGCCAAAAACTGAAAAACCTTGCACACGAAACGAGCAATCGATTAGAACAACTCGCTGACAGTTTTCGCCTCGGTAACGCCATCAAAAACGGTGTGCAAGTGGCTATTATCGGTCCGACAAACGCCGGCAAATCCACCCTGCTCAACG
>DJXH01000029.1:270-999 GCA_002449665.1 Bacteroidales bacterium UBA7009 | reverse complement strand
GCAAATCCACCCTGCTCAACGCCCTCGCAGGTGAAGAACGCGCCATAGTAAGCGACACGGAAGGCACTACACGCGACACCATTGAAGCCACCGTCAATATAGACGGCATTCTCTTCCGCTTTATTGATACTGCCGGACTGAGACAAAGCACGGACGAAATAGAGCGAATCGGCATAAACCGCTCGGAAAAAGCCACACACACGGCAGATGCCATAGTAGCGGTGGTGGAAGCGGGAGAATATGAGCATATAGCAGACAATAAGGCTGTTGCACTCAAATACAAGCACCTTACCGACCTTATAAGTTCTGCCGCAGGTAAGCCCGTATGCTATATATATAACAAAGCAGACCTGATACCCGCTCCACGCCCAGCCGACACCGACAACCGCCTTTACCTGACCGCCAAAGACGGTAACACAGAGCCGCTTAAACGTTGGCTGTCAAGCACATTTGAAGGCAGCACCAACCATAGTGCCGTCATCGTCAGTAACGAGAGGCACTACTCCGCCCTCTGCCGCGCCAAAGAGGCGATAGACCGTGTGAGCGAAGGACTGAAAGCGGGGCTGTCGGGCGAACTGGTGGCACTCGACCTTCACGACTGCCTTGACGCGCTCGGAGAGATAACCGGCGAGATAACATCAGAGGAGGTTTTGCAGTCCGTCTTTATGCATTTTTGCATCGGAAAATAGGAAAATTATACAAAAATTTGCACAATCCGCAAAAAGTCAG
>DJXH01000029.1:0-214 GCA_002449665.1 Bacteroidales bacterium UBA7009 | reverse complement strand
TTGCACAATCCGCAAAAAGTCAGTACCTTTGTGGGCTTTTTTTGCGGATTATGTCTATCCGCGCGAGAAAAAAGAAATTTATGTTTAACCCTTTAACCTATAGGAACTGCCTATAACAGACACAGAACAAACCGGTTATACGGCATAGACTATAGACCAATTCCTACCATTATGGCAGAAAATCTTTCCCTCCAGAACTTCGACTGGGATGCCT
>DJXH01000007.1:6296-10426 GCA_002449665.1 Bacteroidales bacterium UBA7009 | reverse complement strand
GCGTAGGCATAGTCGCGCTCACGAGGCTGGAAAGGAGTCTGGTTGAGATAGACAACGATAGCAAGACCTGTGAGGAAGAAAAGCAGGAAGGTGATGGTAAACGACCTCCAGCCTTCGTTTTGCACCTCGCCTTTATCGTTTTTGTGTCTTACTCCGATTTGCCATATCAGTCCTATCAGACCGAGCAAAAGAGGCAGCATATAATAGACATTATGTCCCTTGTTCTCCCGAAGTTCGGTAGGAAGAGCATCTTGGTCGCCGAGACCGAGCACCTTGCTGTCAAACCACTTGAAGCCGGTCAGCCAGTTGCCTTTGCTTATCTCGCCGTAACTCTGCAGGTCGTTCTGTCTGCCGGAGAAATTCCACATAAAATACCGCCAGTACATAAAGTTAACCTGATAGCGGAAGAAGAAGCGGAGGTTCTCTCCAAAAGTCGGGCAATACTCCGTTTTCTGCTGACCGCAATAGTCGTATCTGACGCGTCTGCCCTTGATGTCGCCCCAGTCTTTGTATGCCTGCACGTGGCGCGAATCGCCGGAGTACATTCGTGGGAAGAACATCTTAAACTGATCCATATACTCGTATGAGGTCTTATAACCCGTTATGGCATACCGGTCTTTCTCACCCTCTACATACGGCGCGGGAGCATACTGTGCGTGTCCCTGTTTCTCTACGGGAATGCACACATTGCCCTGAATGCGCAGTTTGACAGGGGCATTGTATGTCTGCCCGTAAAGTAGCGGACGGTCGCCATACTGCTCACGATTGAGGTAATACTTAAGCGAGAATACGTTGTCCGGCGAGTTCTGATCCATCGGCGTATCGGCAGCCGAGCGAATGACGATAGCGGCATAACTGCCATAACCGACAAGCACTACGGCCAGCATGATAAGCCCTGTGTTGCACCAGCGCGCAACCGCTGCGGTACGTTTCTCTTGAGCGCTGTCTATCCACCTGTAGGACAACCAAATAGCAACGACAAGAAGAACTATCGTAGAGACTATATAGACGGCAAGTCCGGTGTTAAAGGGACAGCCGAGAGTGTTGACAAACAGCAGTTCAAACCAACCGGCAACGGTAGGCACTCCGGGTATGATACCATAGAGAACGGTAGCCAACACTGCCACACTCGCAAGAAAAGCGACAATCACGCCCTTCCAAGAGAACTCGTAACGGCGGAAATAATAGACAAGCACTATTGCGGGGATAGTCAGCAGGTTAAGCAAGTGGACACCTATGCTCACGCCCATAAGATACATAATGAGGATAAGCCACCTGTCGGAGCCTTCCTCGTCGGCATGCTCGTCCCACTTGAGGATAAGCCAAAAGACGAGAGCCGTGAAAAGTGAAGACGAGGCATAGACCTCTCCTTCTACGGCTGAAAACCAGAACGTATCGGAGAAAGTGTATGCCAACGCTCCCACTGCACCGGCACCGAGCAAGGCAATGCCCTGACGCAGAGTTAGAGAACCATCGGCAGACACAAGTTTGCGCCCGAGAGCCGTTATGGTCCAGAAAAGCAGCAAGATACAAAAAGCACTCGCTATAGCGGAAAGGGCATTGACACACATAGCCACACGGCTCGGGTCAGAAGCAAAGAGGGAGAAGAAATGCCCCATCAGCATAAAGAATGGTGCTCCGGGCGGATGACCGACGTCAAGTTTGTATGCACTGGAAATAAACTCGCCGCAGTCCCAAAAACTGGCTGTCGGCTCCATAGTCAGCAGATACGTTGCAGCCGCAATGGCAAACACCACCCAACCGCAAAGCGTATTCCATAGTTTGTAGTTTTTCATACGTGTTTAAGAAATACTAATAAATCAGCAGTCTATGCAAAAAAGAACACAACAGTGCAATTCTTATCACATAAAGTACCTATATATTACCAAAAAACGCGGCAAAGGTAGCATTTTTTTTGTACACCTACAAATTTTTGCATAACTTTGCCGCGTTTTTGAACTAACGAAACAACAACACATAATTTTTTTGCTATATGGACATAAACAATCGCACTATTGCCGTTATCGGTTTAGGTTATGTAGGTCTGCCGCTTGCCATTGAGTATGGCAAAAAGTACAGAGTTATCGGTTATGACGTATATAAACCACGTATTGAAGAACTTGAACGCGGAGAAGACCATACCCTCGAAGCCGACCTTATCGGTATGAAACAAGCCCGAGACCTCTACAAAACCACAGGAAAAACAGGACTGACCTTCACTTGCAATGCAGATGACCTCAAAGCGGCAAACACCTATATCGTTACAGTCCCCACCCCTATCGACCGCTTTAATATGCCCGACCTTACGCCCCTGCTGTCAGCCTCCAAGACAATAGGCAAGACCCTGCAAAAAGGCGACATAGTGATATACGAAAGCACAGTCTATCCGGGTTGTACGGAAGAAGACTGCGTACCCGTACTCGAAAAAGAATCGGGACTGACCTTCAACCGCGACTTCTTCTGCGGCTACTCACCCGAACGTATCAACCCGGGAGACAAAGTGAACACACTCACCAAGATAAAGAAAATAACTTCAGGCTCCACCCCCGAAGTGGCAGATATAGTGGATGCTCTCTACAACTCCATACTCGAAAACGGCACACACCGCGCACCGAACATGAAAGTGGCGGAAGCCGCCAAAGCCGTGGAGAACAGCCAAAGAGACGTGAACATATCGTTTATGAACGAACTGGCACTTATCTGCGACCGCGTAGGCATTGACACCAACGATGTCATTGAAGCCGCCGGCACAAAGTGGAACTTCCGTATGTACCGCCCCGGACTTGTAGGCGGACACTGCATATCCGTTGACCCATACTACCTCGCACACAAAGCCAAAGTGCTTGGTTATGAGCCGCAAGTGATATTATCAGGTCGAAACGTAAACAACAGCATCGCCAAGTTTATAGCAGACAAGGTGCTTAAACTGATGATACATAAAGACCATAAGATTAAAAACGCTGACGTACTGCTGCTCGGCGTAACCTTCAAGGAGAACTGCCCAGACTGCCGCAACACCAAGGTAGTGGATATTGCTACCGAACTTGAAGAATTCGGCTGCCGCGTGGACATCTACGACCCGTGGGCATCAAAAGAGGTTATTCGCCACGAATACGGCAAAGAACTGATTGATGCCGTTGACCCAGACAAACGCTATGCAGCCGTCATCGCCTGCGTAAGCCACGACCAGTTCAAGACCTTCGACTTCAAGAAATACAAAGACCAAAACGCCGTTATCTTCGACGTTAAGAACTTTGTTGACCGCTCGCTCGTGGACGGAAGACTATAAATAATTGATAATTGACAATAGATAATTGACAATTAAATGGCAAAGATAGCAGTAGCAGGAACAGGGTATGTAGGGTTGTCCGTGGCAACCCTGCTTGCACAACACAATAAAGTGGTTGCCGTGGACATCGCTCCCGACAGAGTTGAGAAAATCAACCACCGAGAATCTACCATTCAAGATGACTATATAGAACTCTACTTGTCCGGCAAAAATGCTGAAGGACAGCCCGTAACGCTTGACCTCACCGCCACACTTGACGGGGAAAAAGCATACGCCGAAGCCGAATATGTAGTGATAGCCGCTCCCACCAACTACGACACGCAACGCAACTACTTTGACACATCAGCTGTCGAAAGCGTTATCAACATAGTTACAAGAGTGAACCCGAACGCGATAATGGTTATAAAATCTACCGTCCCCGTGGGCTTCACCGAAAACATACGCCAAAAGACCGGCAGCAAGAACATACTTTTCGCGCCGGAGTTCCTGCGCGAAAGCAAAGCCCTGTACGACAACCTCTATCCCTCACGCATAATAGTAGGCACCGACTTACAGGACGCGAGACTGACCAAAGCGGCGAAAGACTTTGCACGGCTGCTGCAAGAAGGTGCTGTCAAACAAGACATTGACACTCTATTTATGGGCTTTACGGAGGCGGAGGCAGTCAAACTCTTTGCTAACACCTATCTTGCTCTAAGAGTAAGTTACTTCAACGAACTCGACACATACGCCGAGATGAAAGGACTTGACACACAAGCCATCATCAACGGTGTATGCCTTGACCCGCGCATCGGCAACCACTATAACAACCCCTCGTTCGGCTACGGCGGCTACTGCCTGC
>DJXH01000007.1:0-6236 GCA_002449665.1 Bacteroidales bacterium UBA7009 | reverse complement strand
TACGGCGGCTACTGCCTGCCCAAAGACACTAAACAACTGCTTGCCAACTATCAGGATGTACCGGAAAACCTGATAGAAGCCATAGTGGAAAGCAATCGCACTCGCAAAGACTTTATAGCCGACCGCGTGCTGCAAATGGCAGGCTACTACGCCTACTCCACCAACAACCAGTACGGCTCCATCTCCACACAAGGCACTGAAACTCCAACTATAGGCGTGTATCGCCTCACGATGAAGTCCAACTCCGACAACTTCCGCCAGTCAAGCATTCAAGGCATAATGAAACGCATCAAAGCCAAAGGCGCAAATGTCATTATCTACGAACCGACACTACCGGAAGACAGCACGTTCTTCGGCAGCGAGGTCGTGAACAACCTTGATATATTCAAACAACGCAGCCGCGCTATCATCGCCAACAGATACGACCGATGCCTTGACGATGTAAAAAACAAAGTCTATACACGCGACATCTTCCGCCGAGACTAACCAATAGATATGACCAAACAAGCCCACTATACGACCACGAATCCCAAAAACGGCGTGAATTTTGGAATTTGAGTCCCAAAAATGGCGTGAATTTTGGAATTTGATTTGGGAGAACAAAATAAAAGTCGTACCTTTGCAGCCGAAAATCAATAAGATAGCGGCATTTTATGAACAGAGAGCGCGAAATAGGAAAACTGATGGCTCAAAAAGCCGACCGCCCGATAAACAGAATAATGGTTTTGACAGGCGCGAGACAAGTGGGGAAAACGACCATAATCAAGGACTATTTTCCCGACTATACCTACCTGTCCATAGAGAACCCTGCATTGGTACAACGCCTGAAAGAAATGGGGGCTTCGCAATGGGCATTTATCTATCCGAAAGCTGCACTTGACGAAGTACAAAAAGAACCGATACTGATAGAGTTCGTCAAATCGGTATATGATGAATACAAGCAAACCAAGTACCTGCTGACAGGCTCAAGCCAACTTCTGCTGATGGACAAGGTGAGGGAAACACTTGCAGGCAGATGCCGCATATACGACATCTTTCCGCTCACTATGCCCGAACTGACCTCACCCGAAATTCCGCTGCACCACTCCACTTGGCAAAAAATGCTAAAAAAGGAAGAGTACTACATATATCCCGATGCGCTGTTAGACCCGACATACGCTGATAAATTCGGGGCATACAATTTTTATGTTAATTTCGGCGGCTATCCGGCTCTCGTGGATGAGGATATGCCGGACGAGGAGAAATGGGAATGGCTGCGCGACTACGTAAGAACATACCTTGAGCGCGATGTACGCGACCTTGTGTCTATCCGCGACCTTGACCCGTTTGTCAAACTGCAACAAGCCATTGCCCTGCAAACAGGTCAAACGGTTACGGAATCGACACTTGCAAGCCTTATAGGAGTATCGCCGAAGACGGCAAAAAGATACCTGAACTGTTTGTATATCAGCTATCAAACCATTACGCTTACACCGTGGACACGCAATAGCAACAAGCGGCTTACCCGCGCACCTAAAATACACTTTATGGACCACGGTGTACTGCAAGCCGTGCTGCAAAGACGCGGTGGTATGTCGGGCAACGAATTTGAAAGTGCAATAGTAGCGGAGATATACAAACAAGCACATAACCTCGCTGTAGATGTGAGGTTTTACCATCTGCGCACACAAGACGGCAGGGAGGTGGACTTGCTCGTGGAAACACCGGACGGGTATTACGCGTTCGAGATAAAATATGCACGCAAGGTACTACCCACCGACGGCAAGCACCTTCGCAAATTAGAAGAGATAGTGAATGACAAACCCATACTTGGCAAATTTATAATCAGCAACGACACTCAAACCAAGCAATTTGACTATGGTATAACAGCCGTCAATGCCGTTGTGTTTTTGGGATAAAAGCGAGACCATATCGTGGCACAAGGAATAGAAAACATAGGAAAATGAAAATCAAGCAGCGATTTTAATGTGCAAAAAAGATTATGCTTAAAAAGACTCACATAGACAAGATATATTTCATTCTCTGCCTTGTTGTTTATGCTATTGCATCATTTTTTATTATGCCGAGTATAGACAATCAAGCAGGATTAGGAACCAATGATATCGCTAACTACGAGTTCCTCGCTATGATAGTTTCCCTGCCATACATCCTATTTGGTATAAAAAGCATAATAAACCATAATAACAAATTGCTTTGTTCATATATAGTTTTTTTTGTCTGGTCTTTTGTAATTTCTCTACTAACGTTAGATGGTATATCGGAACTACTATTTTCCATCTATCCTATCGCACCGCTTTTGGTATCATACCTATATTTTCTCAAAAATCCGTCAGACAGAATAATAAATAGCCTGTTTATAGTTACATTTATTGCTGTTTCCGTTCAGTATTTTCACATATATTACGTAGCAAATCAATACAATACCGCCAATATCGGCGTTTCGTATTTTCCTTTATTGGTTTTACCTTTCATATTTCTTAACAAATCCAAGTTGATAAAACTTGCGGCATTACTATTGACTACATTTATTATCATCACCTCCGGCAAACGAGGCGGGCTATTGGCTTTGGTTTTGGGCATAGCCGTTTATCTTTACTGCCGCATGCATTTAATAGATTCCAAAAGGGAAAAAATATCTTTTATAGTTATCACCTGTATTGCTATTCTGTCAGTCGTAATAGTCTTATCGCTGAATTTACACGATATGGATTTTAGCAGCAATATGTTTGACAGGATAACAAATATCGCGAACGACAAGGGTAGCGGCAGGCTGTTTATTTGGCAGAAAGTAATATCGGACATTGGTGATTCAGATGTGTTATCATTTCTTTTCGGACATGGTTACCGCTCTGTGGCTATTGATTATGGACCAAATTTGGTACCGGCACATAATGATTTTCTGGAGGTGTTCTATGATTTCGGACTTATCGGACTGATTATGTATATATTCATTTGGATCTTACTAATAAAAAAAGCTTTATATCTATACCGCACAAAGAATGAATATACTCCGACATTTTGTTTTATGCTGTCCCTATATTTCATATTTTCTATGATTTCTATTGTATTGTATTACTTCTGGATAACATACATTTTACTGATGATCGGGTTGGTGACGGGAAGAGAGAAACTAAATATATGCAAGCAGCAAACAGAGTTATAATAAATACGGTGATTCTTTATGTGAAGATTTTCGTATGTATGTTCATATCACTATGGACAGTTTCTATTGTGCTTAACACATTGGGTGCAAGTGATTATGGGCTATATAACCTGATAGCCGGCGTAATAGCACTACTTTCTTTTGTCAGTGCATCATTGACCGTATCTACTCAGCGCTATCTCTCCGTTTCTGTTGGCAAGGGAGATGCAAGAGAACAAAATACGATATACAATGTAAGTATAGCGATACATATAGTTATCAGCATTTTAATTGTAATACTATTTGAGTTGTTTCAGCCTTACTTATTTGACGGATTTCTGAACATCGAAGCTGACCGTATAGACACAGCAGTACTTTTGTACCAACTGATGATATTAGGCGTGTTCTTTACAATTATGTCGGTTCCTGCAGATTCGGTGCTCAATGCAAAAGAGAACATGTTGGTCTTTTCGGTAATAAGCATAATAGAATCCGTACTTCGTCTGTTTCTAGCAATACTTTTGCGATACAGCCCGTATAATCTGCTTGTTACCTATGGTGCCGGTATGGCTTTGATAACAATAGTTGTTGCCGCAATAAAATACATCTACATTACATTCAAATACACGGAGATAAAAATAGCCATAATAAAAAATTTTGACAAATTATGCTTTAAGGATATGCTGTTTTTTGCAGGTTGGAACACTTTTGGAGCTATGGCAGGCGTAGGGCGTATCCAAGGAATGGCGATAATCTTCAACACTTTTTTGGGTACTATAATAAATGCTGCGTGGGGGATAGCGATACAGATAAATGGAGTAATGAACTATTTTTCCGCCACCATCCAAAAAAGCATAAATCCACAACTTATGTCAAGTTACGGTACGGGCAATATACCAAGAATGGTACATCTTTCATACCTGCTGTCCAAATACTCCGTTCTGCTGATAGCAATGGTTTCTATACCACTAATTGCGGAGATGCCATACGTATTACGTCTATGGTTGACTAACGTACCGGATAACACAGTTATGTTCGTCAGACTGATATTGGTTATGTCTATTATCAACCAGTGTTCTGCCGGTTTAATGTCGGCTCTGCAAGCCCAAGGCAATATAAAATTATACCAACTGCTTGTAGGCACTCTGGTTTTGGTCAATCTGCCAATAGCATATTTGGTATTACATAACGGTTATGCTCCTTATTGTGCTGTATTAAGCGCAATAGTGATTGACGTAATCGCACTTTTTGCACGTTTGATTATTGTAAAGAAGCAGATACCTGAATTTAACACAGGGAAGTTTGTTGCAGGCGTACTGCTCCCAGTTTTAGGCATTTTAGCCATAGACGGGATATGCATATATTTTATAAAACACTTGATGCCGGAAAGCATTATACGTATTGGAGTTATAAGTATGTCAAGCGTTATGGTAATATCGCTGTTTACTTGGTACACACTTATAGACGAAAGAGAGAAACAGACGTTCAAAGGAATAGTAAATAAAATAAGAGGATGGAAGAGATAATAACATACCTTAACAAAGTGCAAATACCATACGAGACAGATGCTGATATAAAGCAGCATACGTGGATTCATCGAGGGGGGACGGCAAAATTATGGATAATGCCGATGTCTTGCGAGCAGATAACAGCATTGTGCCGCAAACTCTATTCTACGGGACAACCATTCATAGTAGTAGGACAAACTTCAAATATCTATTTCAAAAACGATTACAATCCTGATATTATAATCAGCACCACCAAACTGAATCATTATTATATCAACCCGACTACTATTGATTGCGAATGCGGAACATCGGTGAAAACGCTGTCCCATGCATGCATCGAAAGTGGGTATGCAGGCTTTGAAGGACTAATTGATTTGCCCGGCACAGTGGCGGCAGCAATAGTGAACAACAGCAGTTGCTACGATTGCAGTTTATCTTCGATGCTCAACCATATCACTCTGCTAACTGAGGATGGAGAGGTGAAGAAAATAACGGTTTATGAATTAGGGTTCACGGAAAGGTCATCCAAACTTAAAAGAAAAGAAATAAAAGGCACTATTCTACAAGTACAACTTAACATTCCGAAATGCATTTCCCCTTCCACGTTAAAAGAGAAAGCGGAAAAGATCCATCAGAACAGACTCATATACCAAGAAAAACCCGCCAATACTTTAGGTTCCATTTTCCCGAAAAATGTATATAACGACTTTGAAAACAACCTTTCATTTTTAACTAAACTTATTATTAAAGCATTTGTATTACTCAACGTATTACACATTATTTCTTATCAAACGCTCACCAAATCCAAAAGAGACATTATTCTATTGTTAAACGGGAAAACACAACTGCGCCCATATATATCTTCCAAAAATTTCAACTGCTTTATTTGGAAAGACAGAAATGCTGATGAAATGTTTGACATATACAAGGATTTTTTCTTAAAAACCGCATTACAAGACACAACTGAAATAGAGATTTTTACATAAAAATGAAGATAGGTATATTAACATATCACCGTGCACATAACTACGGCGCGATGCTGCAAGCATACGCATTGCGTACGTACTTACAGCATCAGGGCCATCAGGCAGAATTTATTGACTATTGGCCGACCGAGCATGCAAACGAGTACCAATGGCTTCGTAAGATCCAAGGAGAGACTTTGGTGCAACGTATGGTGAATGCGTTAGCGTTCTGCCTGACCGGAATCAGACGATGGCTGCGTATTAAACGCTTCGCGTATTTCCGGATGACGTATCTGGGGCTGCCTGATGAAGCCCGGTACACGCAGTACGGAGCACGCATTGAGGAGCAGTATGACTGTGTAATCGTGGGCAGCGATCAGATCTGGCGCAACCATCGGACGACCATGGAATACTTAGGGTTTGATCCGGTCTATTTTTGCCAGACTTTATCCCACCCCGCCCGTTGTATCAGTTATGCCGCCAGCATGGGAGTCATTCGAACAACGGAAGAGGAAGACAAAAGGCTTCGTCAGTACTTGGCTTCTTTCGAAATGATCACCGTCCGCGAAGCGTCCCTGCAACAGAAACTCGCCCAATTGGGCTATGAGAGTAAGGTTGTAT
>DJXH01000027.1:128492-206146 GCA_002449665.1 Bacteroidales bacterium UBA7009 | reverse complement strand
AAATCAACAAGGGACTTTATTTTTTCCCAATTCTTGTACTACATCTATTGTATCAATTCCATCAAAGAACAACTTCCGCTTCCTCAATAAAAAGACTTCTTATCAACCCTTTTTATGACTCGCCAACTTTTTGGCGCGAAATCGGGTGCAAAGGTACGGCAACTTTTTTATCCTACCAAATATTTTTCAAAAAATTTTGAAAAAACTTTGTAAATCGCTCATAACCAACATCACCAAAATCCCAATCTCTCAAACCACTCCCGCTCACTAAGGGCGAAAAAAATAGAACCTCATTCTCAACGGGGATCTATATTTTAACACCTCAAGGGCGGAAAAAAGAGGATAACACATCTCATCTCTCTCAAAAGCGGGTGCAAAGGTACGGCAACTTTTTTATTCTACCAAATCTTTTCTACAAAAAAATTCAAAAAAAATATGGAGAAATGTGCATTCAACTGATTATCAGAGGAAAACTACAAGCTAACGCTTGCAGCACTCAACAAAGAAAAGATTCAAACGCTTGCAGCACAAAAGAAAGTATTGTCTTATATATACTAAGGTGTATAGAAAATTAAAAACTGCGGGTTGATGTTCGCAGAACTCAACAAAGAAGAAGGGATAGTAAAAAAGTATGGCATCTGATTTGCGGGAATGGGAAAAAGGCTGTACCTTTGCGACGGATTTACGAGAAAGTAAGGGGATAATTGGTTTTGACAGCAGGTAGAACAGGTATGTAAGCATGCCGAGCACTGTAGATGAAGCTCGTAAAAAATGGTCTATAACAAATTAACCGGCAACAATAGCTATGCTCTCGCTGCCTAATCGAAGAATAGTAGATTAGCCTTATTTCGGCACAAGGTGCCGAAACGAGACATCTCTCCGAGCCGAGTCTGCGGGCTTACGGGTACAGAGGTGTGGAAATACGCAGAATAGCCCTTGCAGGCTGCGATACAAGGGTAAAAAGTAAGCAGATAAGGTCTGAATTGGTGGCTCCGGTCTTGTTCAGGCACGAAAACAAAGGCGGAGATAAGCATGTAGAAAGCGTATTGGTTCCTTGTTTGGACGCGGGTTCGACTCCCGCTATCTCCACGAGAACGGAAGGAGGGTGTGTCAGTTTTGACACACTCCTCTTTTTTTGGAAGAAACCGAGATGACATCATTTCTTTGAAATAAACCGAGATGACATCGCGGTGTTATAAAAACAGATGCCCAGGTCTATCAAAAAAACATAGGTGTATTAATGGAGTTTATTGATACGAGAGGCATCGAGTCTAAGGAGTATAAAGAGCAGCAGGGTGAAGCCCCAGAGGGAGGATCCGCCGTAACTGAAGAAAGGCAGAGGGATGCCGATAACGGGCAGGAGTCCGAGCACCATACCAACGTTGATAGTAAGGTGAACAAAGAAGATGCAGGCAACGGCATAGGCATAGACTTGCGAGAAGGTATCGCGCTGACGTTCAGCAAGGTAGATAAGGCGGATGATAAAGAAAGCGTAAACGGCAATGACGGCGAAAGTGCCGACAAAGCCCCACTCCTCGCCTACTGTGCAGAAGATAAAGTCGGTATCTTGTTCGGGTACGAAACGAAGTTTAGTCTGTGTACCTTGGAGAAAACCTTTACCGAAGAACCGCCCTGAGCCGATGGCAATAAGCGATTGAGCAACATTGTACCCTACTCCGGATGGGTCTTCTTTCATACCGAGAAGGACAAGAATACGGTTTTTCTGGTGAGGCTGGAAAACGTAGTCAAGCCACTGTTCGGGTATAAGTCCGAAACGTAGTGCAGCCACAACAAAGACAACTGCAAGAAAGCCATAGAGGAGCAGTTTGCCGTTCATTCCCTGACGGTAGAAAACGAGCAGGAAGGCTGCAAAGACGAGAGCCGAACCTGTCTCGTTTTGCAGCACCATAATAATGAATGCCGGTATGCCGATAAGAGCGAAAGGCACTATAAGGTCGCGCCACGAGCGGACGGTATATCCGTATCGCCCCATATACTTGGCGACGGCGATGGCAGTGAAGCACTTGGCGAACTCGGCAGGCTGCAAGGAGACGGGACCGAGCGTAATCCACGACATGGAGCCTTTGATATCGTGGGCAAGGAAAGGCGTGGCAAGCAGCAGCATGAGCATAAGACCATACAGCCAATAGCCCAAAATATCGTAGGTGCGTTCATCTATAAGCAGAATAACCAAGCCGAGCAGCAGTGCACCAAGAATCCAAACGAACTGCTTACCTGCGCGGTTGGAGAAGGAGAAGATGCTTGTCTGCTCAAAGTTGTAGCCTGCACCATAGATATTTATCCACCCGAAGAGAGCGAGCAAAAGGAAGAGGAAGATGGTGAGCCAATCAAGTCCGGACCATATAGAGTTGCGTGAGTTCATTGGGCGATAAGATTTGCGGTTGTCATAGAGTTAAACAGTTCCGGTCGGGCGATAGTGTCAGTTAGGTATTGCTCCATAAGGAGGGTAGCCATAGGGCAAGCCCATGTAGCACCGTAGCCGGCGTTTTCTACTACTACGGCGACTGCTATTTTCGGGTTGTCTTTGGGGGCAAAGCCGATAAAGATAGCATGGTCTTTGCCGTGCGGGTTTTGGACGGTGCCTGTTTTTCCGCACATAGCGAGGTCGGGGATGTTGTAGTGTCGTCCCGTTCCTTTGGTCATCACGCGCTCCATACCGGCTTTAACAACTGCAAAATGCTCGATACTGATGTCGGCATAATGTTTGTCATACAAAGCGGAGTCTAATCCGGCGGCTGCGAGCAGTTCGGGCGTAAGACGTGCAAGGTGTGGGGTTATATAGTATCCGTTGTTGGCTATACAGGCGGCTTCGTTGGCAAGCTGTAGAGGGGTAACGAGAATCTCACCCTGCCCTATGCTGAGGGAGCGGATGGTGATGGCTTTCCAGCCTGTTTTGCCGTAAATCTTGTCGTAGAACTTGCTTGAAGGAATACTGCCGGCAGACTGATTGGGAATATCCGAACTGAACCGGTTGCCGAAACCGAAACTGAGGACGTGTTCGCGCCAGGAGTCATAGGTCCGGTGGAAAGCGGCATTGCTGCTACCGTAGCCGTTCATCTGAAGCAAATCGCGAAACTCCTGCCAGAAATATGGGTTACAAGACTGTTCTATAGCCGATTCGAGGTCAACGGGGGAGCCGTGTGAGTGGGTGCATTTGATCGGCGCTGACGGCTTACCGTTACAGGGATATGTTGACTTTGGGTTGATGGCTTTCATCTCAAGTCCGATGAGAGCCTGAACGAGTTTGAAGGTGGAGCCCGGAGAATATTGGGCTTGTACTGCTCTGTTCATCAGCGGCTTGTGTATATCTGCATTAAGGGCAGCATAATTAGCGGAGCGTTTGCGCCCTACGAGGTCTTGCGGATCCCAAGCAGGCGAAGAGACAAGGGTAAGCACTTCTCCTGTAGAGGGTTCTATAGCCACTATTGAGCCTATTTTGTTTTGCATCATCTGCTCTGCCAAAGCTTGAAGACGAATATCTATGGAAAGGGTTATGTCTGTACCGGCATTAGGAGACAGGTCAAGTTCGCCGTTATGGTAGCTGCCTTGTATTCTGCCTTTGGAGTCGCGCATGAGCACTTCCACGCCTTTGTCGCCACGGAGAATTTTCTCATATTGTTTTTCTATACCATCGCGCCCCGAGTAGTCGCCTGCAGAATAGTAGTCATCTGTTTCAATATCTTTGGCGTTGACCTCACCTACGCTGCCGAGTACGTGAGCGGCATAGGGGTACTTATAGTCGCGCAGGGTACGTTTACGTATGCTCACACCCGGGAAGAGGAAGAGTTGTTCGTTGAGGGCGGATATGTCTTCTTTTTTGAGTTGGCTCATAAAAATCTGCGGGGTGTATCGGGAAAAGCCGAGATTCTTACGTCTGTCGGAGATTTGTTCTATACGCGAAATGAAATCATCGGGCGTTATAGACAGAGTCTTGCAGAAAGCAAGAGTGTCAAAATCCTTTCCCATCTCCCGCATAACGAGCATAACGTCATAGACGGGCTGGTTATAGACGAGGAGTGTACCATTACGATCGGATATAAGTCCACGCGAGGGATAGACCGTCTGTTTAAGCAGTGCGTTACGTTCGGCTCTATCAATAGTAGATTGGTCAATGACTTGGAGGTAGAACAGCCGAGAGATGAAAATTAGTGAGACCAAGACGACAAGTCCGGCGATAACGTATGCTCTACTATAATAGCGGTCGTTGGTCATGGTTTATAGAGATTTACGAAATCCGTATGCAAGGATAAAGACGAGGGATATAAGAGTGGAAACGAGCCAACGAAGGAGGGTGAGGTGGAAGTCGGCAAACGACCAAGCATCAAGAAGGAAGATGACTAAATGGTGGATAGCGCAGAGCAAGAGAGAGAGTTTAAGAAAGGGGGCTGTACCGAGCGACAGGGCGTTTATCTCTCCGGATATACGTTCGTGGTCTTGCACCAAGTGGGCAAGCATGATAGGGCGCAGATAGGACACAAGCACACACGATGCCATATTGACACCCGGGGTGGAGCAACAGATGTCCATAACCAATCCGATAGTACAACCTATAAGCAGTTCGCCCCAGCGGGGTACGACAGGGAGCGTTATAAGAGCGAGGACATAGACGTACGGATAGCACAAAGAGAGGAAATGCAGGTTGCTGAAAACAAAAATCTGCAAGAAGAGGATGAGTAGGATTTTCAGTATTTCGAGCAAGTATTTCATTTTTACTGTGGTGTTATCCTGTCTTGGAGCGATGCCATAGGGTTAGAGAGCACCTGCACATAGCGCAGGGAAGTGAAGTCGGTGGCAAGTTTGACTTGGATGGTGTAGTAAGTATCGGCATCGTTGATATTCACTTCTTCCACCACACCGGCTACTAATCCTTCGGGGAAGATAGATGTCAGTCCGCTTGTAAGAACCGTATCTCCCGCATTAACCGAGACATGGCGAGCGATGTCGGTAAGGTAGGCATAATGAGGGGACTGCCCTTGCCAGTGGAGGAAGCCGACACTGCCGCTGCTTTGTAGACGGCAACTCATATTGAGTTTGGGATGGATAAGCGGAGTAACAAGCGAGAAACGACTATTAACCGCACTTACCACTCCCACTACACCTTGCGAACCGACAACGCCTACACCCACCTTGACTGAATCGGCAGAGCCTTTGTTGATAACAATGTAGTTTGTCATTGTGTTAGTCTTGACATCAACCACTTTGGCGGGCAGAAAATGCCAACCTTCAAGACTAACGGATGGTGTATCCGCAAGGGCAAGATACTCATCAAGAGTGTTTTGCAGGGTGATATTTTGGCTGTACAGACGTGCATTTTCCTGCATTAGTCGCTCGTTATCGGCGGCGAGAGAAAAATATGATGTCATACCGCCCGCCAAGGAGTTGATATATGCCACCACCTTATTAGCAGACGAGAGAACGGTACTATGCGGATAGGGGCGCTCAAAGAGGAACAAAGCAAATGCAGCAACTTCGAGAATAATGAATATCAGGAAGTTGCTGTATTTAACTATGAGTTTGAGCAGGTTTTGCATTTAGCGAGGTTATCTTATGAGGAAGGCGTAGTTTTTAACGTTTTTGAGGGCAATGCCTGTACCTCTTGCCACGGCGCGAAGAGGGTCTTCGGCAACGTGGAAGGGGATGGTAATCTTGTCGGATAGGCGTTTGGCAAGACCGTGGAGCAGTGCGCCGCCGCCTGCAAGATAGATACCGTGCTTAACTATGTCGGCATATAGTTCGGGCGGGGTACTCTCAAGGGCTTGGAGTACGGCATTTTCCACTTTTGAGATAGATTTTTCGAGGCAGTGGGCAATCTCCTGATAGGACACGGGCACTTGCATAGGCAGAGCCGTTACCTTATTAGGACCGACTACGACAAAGTCTTCAAGCGGTTCATCCAGTTCGGGCAGAGCCGAGCCGACAGCTATTTTGATACGTTCTGCGGTAGGTTCGTCTATGCGCAGGTTGTGCATACGACCCATATAATCAACGATGTCGGCATTAAAGTCATCTCCTGCCACTTTTATACTTTTATTGGAAACAATGCCGCCGAGGGAGATGACTGCGATTTCGGTAGTACCGCCGCCTATATCCACTATCATACAGCCGTCTGGACTTTCGACATCTATACCTATACCAATAGCTGCAGCCATAGGTTCGTAAATCATATATACGTCTCTGCCGCCGGCGTGTTCGCTACTGTCGCGTACGGCGCGAATCTCGACTTCGGTAGAGCCGGAGGGGATGCAAACAACCATACGAAGGTTAGGAGTAAACAGGCGGCGTTGCTTCGGAATCATCTGAATCATACCGCGAATCATCATTTCGCAAGCGTAGAAATCGGCTATCACGCCGTCGCGCAACGGGCGGACGGTACGAATCATAGTACCGCCCTTGCCTATCATCTGCTGTGCTTTTCTGCCGACAGCCATCATTTTGCCGTCAGCCACATTGATAGCGACCACGGAAGGTTCGTCCACAACAACCTGGTCATCGCAGATAATAATCGTATTGGCAGTACCGAGGTCAATAGCAATCTCTTGAGTAAAGGAAAAAAGCCCCATAAAATATGAATTGAATATAATGTTTATAAAAGTGCGCAAAGATACTGCTATTTTTTCAAATTTTCAAGAAATTTGCAATTTTTTGAAAAAAAACATCAATTCGGCATTATGAAAAAAGAGAAAGACTTTCGTCTTTCTCTTCCGCGCTCCCTCAAGGACTTGAACCTTGGACCCCCTGATTAACAGTCAGATGCTCTAACCGACTGAGCTAAGGAAGCAACACTTTTCGCTTATGCTAAAACCTTCTTTCTCATTTGCGGCTGCAAAGGTATTGCATTTTTTTGATATGCACAAATGTTTTTGCAAAAAAAATCGTATCTTTGCGCAAAATTTGGCTTGTATTGCTCAAAATGCTCATAATTGATACCGAAGGGCAGGCGGGCAAGGGGCAAAATGACCACAAAAGGTTTAACACATACAATAAGATTACATGAGGAAAGTTCTTGGTCTTGGCAACGCGCTGACGGATATTCTTCTGCAAGTGTCGGAGGACGATTTGCGCGAATTGGGTTTACCCAAAGGCAGTATGAATCTCATCACTATGGAGCAGGCGGAGCGCATACAGATGCGTTTTGCAAGCGTGAGGAAACACATGGTGGCGGGCGGCAGCGCAAGCAACACCGTTACCACCATAGCCCAACTTGGCGGCAAAGCGGCTTTTATAGGCAAGATAGGAAATGACGAGGTAGGTGATTTTTATCGCGAAGATATTATAAAGAACGGCGTAAAGCCGTTGCTGCTTACCTCGGACAAGATGTCGGGTTGCAGCATTGTGCTTATCACGCCTGACGGCGAGCGCACGTTTGCCACTTACCTTGGTGCGGCAGCCGATATGACAGCGGACGACATACGCAAAGAGGCTTTCATAGGCTACGACATTTTCCATATAGAGGGGTATATGGTGCAAGATAACGAGTTAATAGAAAAAGCCATACGAATGGCAAAGGAGTCGGGCTGCATGGTAAGTCTTGACCTTGCATCGTATAATGTAGTAAACGAGAACCACTATTTCTTAAAGCAACTTATACGCAAGTATGTGGACATAGTGTTTGCCAACGAGGACGAGAGTTTTGCATACACTCACCTCAACCCGCAGGAGTCGGTGGCGAAGATAGCGGAGCAGTGTGATATAGCGGTGGTGAAAGTGGGCAAAAGAGGCAGTTACGTACAGCAGGGCAGCAACGTATGCCACATAGGAGCGATAACGACTTCCTGCACCGACTCTACGGGTGCTGGCGACCTGTATGCCGGAGGATTCCTGCATGCGCTCAGTGATGGTTTTGATGTACGCAAATGCGGAGAGATAGGTACAATAGCGGCAGGACGGGTAGTGGAGATAGTAGGTACCAAACTGCCCGATGACACATGGGACGAGATACGCCGTATATGTGCACTGTATCGCGGATTTATGCAAAAATACGTGGCTACCGAAAGCGGAGGCATACTATAATAATAAACTTAATCATAATGAAGTATTTGTATATTTTATATCAGTATTTGATCGCTTGGCCGCTGTTTGCCTTACTGACCATACTGACGGCACTGCTGACAATAGTTTGGATGTTTGCTCCCAACTCACTTTTCATCAACAGCGTACAGCGTTGCTGGTCGCGTTCGTTTTTTGTCTTGATGCTGTTGCCTGTAAAGGTGAGCGGCATAGAGAATATACAGAAAGGTCAGTCGTATGTGTTTGTCAGCAACCACCAGTCGATATGCGATGTTTTTCTTGCATACGGGTATCTGCCGGTTATATTCAAGTTTCTTATGAAGAAGGAACTGCGCAAGATTCCTTTTGTAGGTTTGGCGTGTCAGATATGCGGACATGTGTATATAGACCGCAGCAATATGCGTGCTGCCGTAGTGAGCATAAAGAAAGTGGAGCAGACACTCAAAAACGGCATTTGCACCGTTATCTATCCAGAAGGCACAAGAACGCCGAACGGCGAGGTACAAAAATTCAAGCGCGGCGCGTTTATGGTAGCCACCCACCTGAGTCTGCCGGTCATACCGCTGTCGGTATCAGGCGGATATGAGTGTATGCCCAAAGGAGCGAAGTATATGAAACGCCACCCCATACACCTGCATATAGGCAAGCCGATGAACCTCAAAGAGTATGAAACAGAAGAAGCAGCCACAGAAGCCGTAAGACAGGCTGTGATAGAGGGTATGAAAAAATGAGAAGACTGTTAGTTATAATAGCAACCTTATACAGCATCGCCGCTGCCGCACAAACGCCGTATTTGGAGCAACTGCTATGTAACAGGCAGGTGCAGCACGCCAACGTAGGAGTGTATATAAAGAACCTCAATACCGGCAAGGTGATAGAGGCGTATCGCTCTAATAATGTCGTACCGCCGGCATCGACCATCAAACTGCTGACCACCGCCACCGCGCTTGAGATATACGGCAGCGGACACAGGTTTGAGACGGTATTAGAGTACTCGGGCTACATAAGTAATGGCGTGCTAAATGGCAACTTGTACATCAAAGGTTACGGCGACCCGACCTTAGGCAACCTCAAAGACGGCACAGGGTTTATGAAGCAATGGACTAATGCCGTGAAAGAAGCCGGAATAAGCAAGATAGAGGGCGGCGTGGTGGCGGATATAAGTTTTTTTGACGGCAATGCCCTTAATCCCGCATGGCTGTGGGAGGATGCGGGCAACTATTACGCTCCCGGGATATTTGCGCTGTCGTACCTTGACAACACTATGAATATAGTGCTGCGCAGTGGTGCAGCGGGGAGTGTGGCAGAGGTGCTATACACAGTGCCGGAAGTGCCTAACCTGCAAATAGAGAACCACATACGCTGTACGCAGACGGAGGAAGACGGAGCATACGTATCGGGCGGACCGTACCACAACTTCAGATACCTGACCGGCAGTGTGCCGTCAAACAGGGGCACATTCGGCGTAAAAGGGGATATACCTAACCCCGGGCTGCTGCTTGCAATGCACTTTACAGATGCACTGCGCAAGAACGGCATAGAGACGAGAGATGCGGCTGCATACCGCAGCGAAAACGACCTTATACCGAGACAGCGTATATACACCCACCGCTCCGACACCTTGGGCGCGATAGTGAGCGAAACTAATATGCGGAGCGTGAACCTTTACGCAGAGAGTATATATCGCACTTTTGCACAGCGCATATCAGTGCCTTGCACTCTGAATAACTCGGAGAATTTCGTTCGCAATTTCTGGCGGCAAAGAGGAGTGGACTTGAGTTCAGCGATAATAAAAGACGGTTGCGGTTTGGCTCCGCAGGATGCTATGAGTGCCGAGACCTTTGTCCAACTGCTGACATATATGAGCCGCAGCCGAGAGTTTGAAGCGTTTTATAAATCGCTGCCTGTGAGCGGCGAGTCGGGTACACTGCGCGGTTTTCTTGCAGGAGGAGTACTCAAGGGCAGAGTACATGCCAAAAGCGGCACGATAAGCGGCACGAAGAACTACGCCGGATATATAGATATGCCTAACGGCGAGAGGTGGGCTTTTGCCATACTGATAAACAGCGCAACGGGCAAGACGAGGAACATAGGACCGGCAATAGAAAAATACCTCACTGATGTATATAGAGCAAACGAACAGCACTAACACGCTGATAAAAGAGCAATATACCGACCGAGAACATCTTTTTTTCGTTCGCACCGGCTATCAGACAGCAGGACGGGGACAGAGCGGCAACGGTTGGGAAGCAGAGAAAGACAAGAACATACTTATCTCCGTACTGCTCAAAGACATACGCACAGAGCCAAGCAGGCAGTTTGCAATATCCTTATCGGTGGCACTCGCTGTAAGGGATATGCTCGCTGAACAAATAGCCGCAGCAGGATTAGACACAAGCCGACTGACAATAAAGTGGCCTAACGACATATACTACGACGACAAGAAAATATGTGGCATACTGATAGAAACGGCTTTGGCAGGCAATAAGATAGAATATGCCATAGCGGGTATAGGGGTGAATATCAACCAAACAGAATGGGTAGGCAACGCCCCTAACCCGACATCACTACGGCTGATTACAGAGCGAGAGTATAATATAGAACGGCTGTCTGACAGGCTGATAGAGCGCATAGGGACAAGAACAGAGAAAGCGGGAGAGGCACAGCAGAAAGCGGAATATATGAATTGCCTATACAGGCGCGAAGGGTGGCATTGGTATAAAAAACGCGAAGTAAGTCTCACACCGACTATGCCTGCCAAACAAAGCGAGATAGGCAGATATATAGCAGACGGCACTGCCTTTGAGGGCAAGATAGAAGACATAACGGAGCAAGGAGAGATACGGATAAAACACAGAGACGGCGATACACGCATCTACCACTTTAAGGAAATACAATACATAATATGAGCAAACGTATATTACATATATTGTGTCTTATCGTTGTATGTCTGACAGCATGCAAAGAGTCTGACCCGCTGTCGGACAACACCGGCAAGAAGTCAGCCTACAACGACAGGCAGGCGAATATAAGTTATGTTTTTGATACGAATGCCGTACCCGAGATAACGCTTAGGCTGACGGAAGAAGACTGGCAGCTGTATCTGACCAACTATGACCAATATCCGAGCAACCGTCTGTATGTCCCTGCCGCTTTCAGTTTTAAGAAAGACGGCAAGGTATTCAAAAGAGACAGCATAGGTCTGCGCCCGCGCGGCAACACTTCCCGCATACGCCCGCAGGAGGGAAACTACTACGACAACACAGCCGGAGCGTGGCATCGTACACACTTCGGGATACGGTTTAACAAATACCCGAACGGCAGCAAGTTTTTCGGCATAGACAGACTTATACTCAAACGTAACAACGGCGACCCCGCCTACTGCCGCGAGATGTTCTGCTACGACCTTATGCACCGCTTCGGGGTATGGACGGCACCCTATTCATCCTACTGCCGACTGACGATAGAGGTAGGCGGGCAGAGCGTGTATATGGGCGTATATACGATGGTGGAGAACCCGCATAAAGGCTGGCTTGACCAGCGACAGAGAGAGGGTAAACTGAAAGACATAAACGGCAACCTGTGGAAAGGTGCATGGGGGGAAGTGAACGGACAATGGGACGGAGCAGACCTGAGCAACAGCGATGCCGCACGTATGGGAATAAACGACGATTACGGAAAAGAGAACTATATCTACTCGCTGAAAACAAACCAAAACATGATAACTTCAGCGAGACAGGAACTGCAAAACTTTATAAAAGAGATGACACCTCTGCCATCGGGAAGCACAGAACTGAAGACTTGGCTTGAAAAACATGTGGACATAGACCTGCTGCTGCGCGCAACGGCAGTAACGGTGGCGGTAGGAATGTGGGACGACTACTGGTGCAACAAAAACAACTACTACTTCTATTTCGACACACAAAAGCGGTTTTACTTTATTCCCTTTGACTACGACAACACCTTCGGCACGGGTTATGACTCGTTCGGCAACCCCGGTACCAAATCTCCGCTCACTTGGGGACCGACAGACGGCAGCCGCATACTGATGCGCAAAATAATGTCAATAGACGAATATAAAGAGACATATATCTCCTACCTCAAACAACTCACTACCGACCGCCGGTATATGGAACCGGAAAGCGCAAAACAGCGAGTAAGAGATATGCAATCGCTCATAGCCGAATACGTTGCGAACGACACGGGAGAGGATATGACAATAGAGGACAAGCCTGCCGGGTGGAGCGAGTTTCCGATGTACAGACTGCTGAACGGCGGCATAGGGAACGGGAAAAACAGCGAGAGCAACTTCTTTGAGACAAAGAATGAAATAATAAAACACCTATAAAAATACCTGTACTATGAAAAGCATCATCATTACCGGCGGAGCCGGCTTTATCGGCAGTCACGTTGTAAGACTGTTTGTAAACAAGTATCCCGACTACAAGATTATCAACGTTGATTGCCTCACCTATGCAGGCAACCTCGCCAACCTCAAAGATATAGAAGACAAACCGAACTACCGCTTTGTCAAAGCCGACATCTGCGATTTTGATACCATCTACAAACTGATGCAAGAGGAGCAGGTAACCGGCATAATACACCTTGCAGCGGAAAGCCACGTGGACCGCTCCATAAAAGACCCGTTCACCTTTGCTCGCACCAACGTGATGGGTACGCTCTCTATGCTACAGGCAGCCAAACTCTACTGGGAGACACTGCCGGAAAAATACGAGGGCAAACGCTTCTACCATATCTCGACAGATGAGGTTTACGGTGCGCTCGAACTGACACACCCCGAAGGCATTGAGTCGCCTTTTACCACCAAGGCATCGTCAAGCCGACACCACCTCGCTTTCGGCGAGAAGTTCTTCACCGAAGACCTTAAATATCAGCCCCATAGTCCCTACTCCGCTGCCAAAGCAAGCAGCGACCACTTCGTTCGCGCCTTCCACGATACCTACGGATTGCCCACAATCGTCACCAACTGCTCGAACAACTACGGTCCGTATCAGTTTCCCGAAAAACTCATACCGCTCTTTATCAACAATATCCGCCATCGCAAACCGCTGCCCGTCTATGGCAAAGGCGAGAACGTGAGAGACTGGCTGTACGTGGAAGACCACGCGCGCGCCATTGACCTTATCTTCCACAAAGGGCAGATTGCCGATACGTACAACATAGGCGGGTTTAACGAATGGAAGAACATAGACCTTATTAAGGTGCTTATCAACACCGTTGACCGCTTGCTTGGCAGACAGGAAGGCGAGGATATGAACCTTATCACCTACGTTACCGACCGTGCCGGACACGATATGCGCTATGCTATCGACTCGCGCAAACTGCAAAAAGAACTCGGTTGGGAGCCGTCCCTACAGTTTGAAGAAGGCATAGAAAAGACCGTCCGCTGGTATCTCGACAATCAGGCGTGGCTCGACAACATTACATCAGGCGACTACGAACGCTACTACGAACAGATGTATGGGAAGAGAGGTTAGACCGCGTTACTAACAGAAGTAAAAAGTTGAAATCCACCCTGCACTTCAGTATGTACAGAGTGGATTTTTCATAGCGGAGGGCAAGAAAATCGAAACATAACTGCCCTGCATTTCTCCGCAAGTGCAGCCGCCCTCCGCCGATTTGTTTAGTTAGGAACGGTTTAGTTAGGAGTTAGGAATTCGGAAAATCATCACCCGGAGGAGTCGGCGTTTCTGACGGCTTGTTAGGACTAACACACACAGCGTGAAGCAACTCCACTTCCTGAATGTCTGTCTTGGGATTGCTGTAATTCATGACATTTACTATTTAATTATTTACAATTTTATTATTTATCCATTCGTTTGCCCTGTGCATCATATCTTACGCCGCCGCGCTCGATAATCAAGATGCCATCCTCTATATATTTGCGGGTCTCGTTCGCTTCTTGCTCTTCGTCCATCGTTATCGTCTCGCCGGTGTCCACTATACGGATGCGAGGCTGAACGTAGTTTGATTCCATTCCGTTGGTTATATGCAAATAGGCACGGAAAGCACGTAAGTAAGAACCGCCACTCTGGTTTGGATAATACAAACGACTGCCTACAACCACTATATCTTTCTTGCTCGTAAGCAAGGTGCGCGTCATAACAGGAATAAACTGTACATCCAAATCAACACTTTCCTTTTTCAATATTGAATGGATTGTATAATCCAAGCGGACGTTCTCAAACTTATAATCGGCAAGGTCAATGTCTGTGCTCGTGCGGATAAGGTAAGGCACACCCGCTTTCAAAGGCATAACACCTTCTTCATAACTCAACGGCACGAAATTGATAATAATACCGTCTGATGTAGCGGTTGTAGTGCTTGGTTGCAACTCATACAAACTATTACGTAAAATATCGTATAACTCATTACCTTCCACATCCAAGTCTTCTAATCCAAACGGGAAGCAGATAGTGTTCCAACTGCCGCCATAGAGTTGGCGGTTAAGCGTTACGTTCACATCTCTGCCCGCGTACTTCGAGGAGAGGTCTGCGCTCGTTGCAACGCCGTTGTCCAAGTGTTGACTGCCGTCCTCGTTAAGTGTTATCTCAGGCGTGGCTGCAAGTTCCCATTTAGCCCAATACTCTTTGTCGCCGGTGGTGCCTGCTGCAATAGCGGTAACGGCTTCACCCGTGAGTTCTTCATTGTCATACCAACCGATGAAGTTGTAACCATCTTTTGTCGCATCATCTGCTGTCCACAATTCAATATCATCTTCTATTGTATATGTAAGATTCATCACTGGATCTCCGTCATTTACGTGGAAAGTGATTGAGTATTCAACAGCATTCCATTGTGCGGTATAGGTAACATCATTAGCAGGCATAGTGCCGTTGAAGTCCACACTATTGGTCAAGTCGCGCCATTTGCTGAAGGTGTAACCTGTCTTTTTTGCGGTGGGGGCTGTGAGAGGAGTGCCGTATGGGACACTGCCTGCAGCCGTTCCTGCTACTGTTATATTTCCTCCATTGGCGTTCCAAGTGAGGTTATGCGGGGTACCTACTCGCGAGAAGTTGGCGGTGATGGTTCTACCGGCAGTGATAGTTCCTGTGGCATTTGTCCAGCCGGTGAAAGAATAGGTGTATTGGTCGGTGTTGGTTTTAGGGGTGGCGGTAACTGACTTGCCGTCAATAGTGAGTGTTCTGCCGCCGTTGCTTGTGGAGATAGGGGAGTCGTTAGTAATACCGGTCATATTCGTCGTACCGCTCAAATCGCCATAACTGCTATTGCCGTTAGCGATAGTGACGGTGTGAGTAGCAGGGGCAGGTTCATCACCGATTGTAACTGCCAACCGATTTGAACTATCATAAACTTTCAGGTATGGTTTACCATTTTTATCAGTTACGATAACTTTAGATATCTCAAAATATGTTGTTATGCCATCATTATAGGAACCAAAATATGATGTCCTTTCACAAGGATAGCCATACATATGCTGATAATAACCTGTTTTACCACAATAATTTTGCTTTACTGCACCATAATACTCAAATGAATTTAGAATGTACTGATTAGAACAGGAACTCACATCGTTAATTTTAAAGAATAAATATGGTGTATCCCCATTACATTCATAATCAGCATTTTTTGGAATTTTTGCTGTATAAGTTCCATTAGTAGGGACATTAACTCCATTTCTGGTACTATAATGAGAATTATCTACCCAGAAATGCAAATCAATGTAGTTATTATACGTTTTGGTATCATCGTACATTTCGACCTCCAAAAAATTGTCATCATCATAATACCATACAGCATATTGTGAGTAATCATTACCTACAATTTTATCCCAACTAAATGAGGCATAATATGGAGTCTCTCCGTTTGCTATTATCACGTCATCCAACGTAATTGGTGTCACTCCATCACTTTTATACACTTGAATTGGAACATTGGACCAATCACATATAATATGTCTCGGTATTAAATTTGGAGAATCTTTTTGATGAGCACCGGCTTCTATATGTACATTATATCTATAATTAGAGTTACCAGTTCCTGAAACATACTCAAAAGAGATTAGACCTTTGGGCTGATATGTTGTTTCAAATCCTCCGTAATTAACTAATATATAATTAGATGTTGTTTGTCCTGAAATATAGTGAATACCATTTATACTATTGCTCTTTGAGAAATATATATTACTTAGACTTGCTCCATCTCTATCACTATATTTAATATAGATATTAAATTTATCAGTATTACCAACTTGTGTTAGTTTAATATAAGTTGGTGTAGTACTATTTTCCCAGTCATAGTAGTTGTTTCCCCATAGAGATATACTCCAAAATTCATATTGCACAGTGGAAAATACACTGCAAACAATAAACAGAATAAAACAAAAAACAGTCGTTATTCTTTTCATAATTAATAAACATTTGAGGGTTAAATACATACACACAAAAAAGTGTGAGATTTCTGTTTTACAATAAAATTATTACTATTGGCTCATTCGGGCTACCACACCCACATCATCCAATTATACAGAATACCCACACTTTCGCGTGAGCGATTCGCTATATTCTCGGAATGATGTTTCAAATTGTGGTAGATTGAATGGGTCCGATAATAAAGCAAACGCTTTATATGTTATGTCGTTTGGTTAATTACGACTTATCTCATAGGCTATAAGGGTTTTATAAGGTTAGTATTTCGGGTTAGTTATTGCGATAAAATATCTCTCTAAAATGGGTAGGAGAAACAATCTGCGCAGTGCGGTGCTGCTGTAAAACGAGCAAATCAAAGTCTCCTGAAATTATATAATCTGCTTCAATTGTCTCTGCTAATGAGAGCAAGTATAAATCTTTTTTATCCCTAATATTAGAGTTCGCTATTTTCTGTATAGGTATTCGGATGCAATACGCTTTTATCAAACGAAATAGTTTTTCTATATCTTCCTCAGATACTCTTTGTTTGATTTTATCTCTACTTGCCACATCATCTATCTCATCTAATAGTTGATTGCATACATATATTTCTGTCATTTCACTTTGCAACAAATCTGTCATAAGTTTGTTTTGAAACCCTAACAGAAAGGAAATCCACAGATTACAATCAATTACTAATTTCATTTCGCGTAACGAACTGCTTTTACTTCGTTCATTATATCCTCTTCTGTCAAATCATTTACCATAGGACGCGTCCGAACGAAATCTGCCAACATCTCCTCGCGTGTCTCTGATTGCCAGCCGAACTTGCGGACTAAATCTTGCAATAGCCTATAATCTGCACGCGGTATATTAAGATAAACTCCTTGCATTGATGTGTTATACATAGTACTTGCTTTCATTTTGTATTCGATTATTATCCACCTATCTCATTTTTGCCTATGAGCGATTCGCTGTATTCACGGAATGATGTTTCAAATTGCGTTAGTTGAAGATCTCCGACTAAAAAAGCAAACGCTTTATATGTTATGTCGTTTGGTTAAATACGACTTATCTCATAGGCAAAAAAGGGGGGGATAGGTTTAGTATTTCGGGTTAGTTAGTTTTAGTCATTATTATTATTTATCAAAAAAATCAGAATGCGTTCCGGTTCTAATTAAAGAAATCAAATGAATAGGAAAGCATTAGCCGGGTTATATCTGATGGTCATTGTTTCCATAACGCCACTCCTTTCATATTTCAACCCGCAAAGATAAAGAATCTGTAACAAATGTGCAATAAATTGCAAAAAAATATGTAAAATTCATAGCAAACAACGGCATAAATGCATAAAATCGCTAACCTGAAAACAAATAACAATCATAAAAACACTACAGATTGCTAAAGGACATTGTCCATTTGCAGTCTGTAGTGAATCATAGCGGAGGGCAATAAAAACCGAAACATAACTGCCCTGCATTTCTCCGCAAGCACAGCCGCCCTCCGCCGGATATTCAATTAGAAGTTAGAAGTTAGAAGTTAGAAGTTAGGAATAACTATCTACTCGTTCCTAATCGCCTCCATTCCCTCCCGTATCCTCTACAGGCACTCCGCCCGGAGGTGTCGTTTTGGGAGAATTGCCGCAAAGAGCATTCAACGCTTCTACCTCTTGGATATAAGTTTTTGGATTATTGTAACTCATGACATTTACTATTTGGTTATTTACTATTTGGTTATCTACATTTTGGTTATTTACATTTTCTTCCGAGTATTCGGAGTACTCGGAAGAATCTGAATACTCCGAATAAATATCCGGTTCCTATCTCCTCCCATTATGGGGAGGGCGGGAGGGGCTATTCCATCCTCTTGCCCTGCGCATCATATCTCACGCCGCCGCGCTCGATAATCAATATGCCGTCCTCAACATACTTACGTGTCTCGGCTTGAGCATCAATATCCGTTTCGAGTACGGTCATTGTCTCGCCGCTTGCACCTTCAGCCACTATGCGTACACGAGGCTGGGCGTAACTCATTCCATTGGCATTCTTTATATGGAAATATGCACGGAAAGCACGGAGAATAGAGCCGCCGGAGGTCTTGGGATAATAGAGACGATTGTTATTGATAAAGATGTCGGCTTTGTCAGTCAGTGTCTGCTGCGGGATATTGGCTTTGAAGTCCACATCCGTCTTGCTTACTGTCTGCGGAGTGAAAGTAGTGAGTGTTACACCCTCAAAGCGAAGAGGAGTGGTAACGGCTTGGTCTATCCATACAAGGTAAGGTCTGCCGGCTATGATGTCTGCCTCACGCTGCGTGTTATACTCGGCGGGATAGAAAGTGATAGTCATACCGTTAGTAGCATCGGTGGTGCAGTCATTGAGTTCATAAACCCTGCCGTCAAGCGCACTTCCATAAGTGTCATAATCAAACGGCAGGCAGAGGGTGTGCCAACGATTGGCTGCCAAGGTGCGACCTGCAAGAGTTACATTAACCTCCTGTCCGGCATAGGTGGTGAGCAGACTCGCATACTCTGATATGTCGGTGATGTTATCGTTAAGTTCTATCTCGTGAGTTACTCTCTCTTCCCAGTCGGCATAAAGGGTGATGTCGGCTGTGATGCTGTTGGCTGCGATGCTCAAGCCTGCGCTGACAGTGCAGTTCTCGTCAGTGAACCAACCGAGGAAAGTGAAACCGTCTTTTGTGCCGTCCACAAGGTCTGTGGGTACATCGTAGGTGTGGCTTGTGGGCAGGCTGCCTTCGTTGTTGCCGCTGTAGGCAGCGTTACCCTTGTCTTTGTAGTAGATGTTGTAGGTCTGCTCTGTCCAGTTGGCATATAGAGTGATGCTGCCGGTGTAAGCCGTTGCGCCAAGTTCAGTAATAGCACTGCCGGTGCAGTTCTCATCTGTGAACCATCCGCCGAAGTCATAACCCGTTTTTGAGGCTGATTTGAGTGTAGTGGCGGCGTTGTAAGTATGAGTGGTAGGATAACCGCTCTCGTGCGCACCGCTGAACACCACACCGCCTTTGTCAAGGTAGGTGATGCCGTAGGACGAGGCTTGGAACGTGGCTTGTACGTTGTAGGTGGTGTTGTGCAGTGCATTAGATGGTATGGAGAATACATTGTTTACGACTTGATCCTTGTCTGCACCTGCCCATTTGTCAAACTCATAGCCTTCACTTGCAACAGGAGTGAGAGTGACAGTTGCATCATATGCCAATGCATCACTATTTGTCTTATTATCGCTGCGGGTGACACCTGTGCCGTGTGTGCCAACCGTAGCATTGAGGTAGTACTGGTTGTCATCAAATGAGGCGGTGAGGTCGTAGTTCTGTGCACCTACTGTCAGTGTGAAGATTGTGCCGCTCGTGCCAACTTCTGACACACCAGCATTGCCGGTGCCCGTCCAGCCGCTTACATGAGTGTGGTCGGTGGTGCTGACACTGATGGTAAGAACTGTGCCTTCAGGGATGCGATGCGTAGTCCCCGTTGCATACGTGTTGTTTTGTGCGTCTTTTACTGTGATAGTTTTACCAGACCCAGGATTGGCTATAGTTACTTTACGTGGAGTTTTGGGATCTCCTATTGACAACAGAACCGCGTTGTCGCTATTGCGAACTACTTGTATAAACATGTTACCATTCTTTCCTTCAGAAACATAGACTTTGCAGTTATTGGTCATATCAGAGAGAACGGGTGCAGCTTTATTAGAACCATTCCAACCTGCAACAAAAGTTCCTTGACCGCAAAGTCCAATTCCTCCATACATAATATCATATTGATATCCGACAGCACTTTCTTTTGGACCGCTAAATGACCATTCGTCATATTGACCGACTGCGGTAACACCAGGTTGGTACATATTATATTCTCCTGCGGCAGGTCCAATGATTCCATTATATGTTGTACTTAAATTATCTGTATAGAATCCTACTTGTCCATATTGCGCATCACCGATTGAATTATGATGCGCTTTTACAATAACAAATTTATAGTCATTGCTCGGCCAATAATAGCTGTATGCATTTGTCACAGCTTCACCTGTTATCACATCAGTACCTCCAAAGTGAAAATCTGCTAAAGTCGCGGTAACAGGTTTAAGACAATAGCCTGTGATGATGTACTTTTTTTGGTCTGAACCGATTATTGTAGCAGAGATATGCAGCAGACCTGAATTGTCGGTTATGGAAGCAACACTTATATCTTGTGCATAAACTTTGTCAGCACTACCTTCTTGCAACCAGGTGTTGGCAGTATTCACGCCACTATTGAATGTGCCTGTCAGTGTGTTTACATCAAAACGTATATTCATTGTGTAATTGTTGTTGCCGTCTGTGCCAGCACCTGCTACAGACCAATAAGTCTCACCATAGGTTAGTTCCATATCATCGCTCGCTGTGATGTTCACTACATCGCGAGTCTCAAATATGGCTGTATATGTTGCTTCTTTGGAGACTGTTATTGTTAGGGGATTTTCGTTGTTCCCTTGAAAATCCACATGATCTTCTTGCCATTTCACAAAATAATAATCATTGTTACTTGTTACTGCATTAATAGTTATATGTGCGCCTATAGGTTTTGTCAATAGAGTTTGTTCGACATTATTTTCTTTAATTACCCCCCAATTGACAGTTTGACCATTTAAATTTTCAACAGATAGAGATAACTCAACACTTGAAGAAGATACCTCTTCGAAAACAGCAGTGTATGAATGATTTGTTTGGGTTGTAGTAAATGTACGAGGATTTTCAATGTTTTGATCTTCTTTCCAATACTTAAATATATAATTATCTTGTTCATTTGCAATTGCCCTGATTGTCACTTGTGAACCTTTTTCAACAATAGTAGATCCTTCAACACTTCCCATCTGACTCTGACCAGATTCAATAGCAACATTAACATAACTTGGATCATTAATTAATGGATTAGGAGTTGAGCCATCCTGTAAATAAGATTGAATAGGGATTTCTTGATTGAACAAATAGTGTTCCCAGAATCCATTTGCTGCATCAACACTAAATTGCACACGATATACAGGATAGCCACCCGAATACCGACCTGCATAAGTAAAGGTAATCGTACCATAGGCATAATTATATTTGTATCCAGCATTTGACCATACATAGTTTCCACTATTGTTGTTTGATGGGATTGTTTGAGTCCCTGCTATAATATTTGCTGCTGTCATTGTAACTTGGTTTTTAAAATAGCATTCTAATCCGTCTGATGAAAATAGTCCAATATTACAATAGTTTCCACTACTAAGTTTATATACTTTACCATACAACATGTTGGTAGTTAAAGTTTCATCTTGTGGTGCATTCTTGCGTTCAGGGACATTATTTTTAGCAATATCATCCACTGACGGAGTTTGCGCTTGCATCATAATGCCCATCCCGAGCATAAGAAAACATAAAAATGAAAATAGTTTTTTCATAATAATTTAGTTTTTATCGGGTTAATATTATTTTGGTTAATTGTTATTTCGCAATTAGACAGTAATATACGTAGTTTGGTAACAGCTGAAAACAAACAACATTTTGAGATAACTACATACTTCGTGTTTTGACATTTTGAGAAAACAGCATATTTTTAACATAAACATTTTGTGATTTCAAAAATATCTATTACTTTTGCAGCCGATTTTCAAATACTTATCACAATATGATATTCAAACGAAAACTCTATCAGGATATGCTTCAATGGAAGCATGAACGTCAAGGAAGTACGGCATTACTAATACAAGGTGCCAGACGTGTGGGCAAATCAACATTGGTGGAAGAATTTGCAAAGAGGGAGTATAAATCATACATCTTCCTTGATTTCAACTCCGCCAGCAAACGCATCAATGCCTTGTTTGAAGACATCAGCGATTTGGATTTCTTCTTTATGCGCCTTCAAGCAGAAACACATATAAATCTATACACCCGTCAGAGTGTGATTGTGTTTGACGAAGTGCAGCGACAACCTCTCGCAAGGCAGGCTATCAAGTATCTCGTCAAAGACGGTCGTTACGATTACATCGAAACAGGCTCGCTACTAACACTCAAACGCAATGTACAGAACATCACCATACCGAGCGAAGAGACACGTCTTACGCTACATCCGATGGATATGGAAGAGTTCTATTGGGCGCAAGGAAACGAAACCACACCCGCTTTACTCAAAGAATTCTTCAAGATGAAACGCCCGTTGCAAGACACTCATAGGAAATATATGCGCGACCTGAGACTTTATATGTTGGTGGGAGGAATGCCGCAGGCAGTGGAAAAGTATTTACAAACGAATAATCTACAATCGGTAGATAGTATCAAACGAGAGATACTGCAACTATATAACGATGATTTTCGCAAGATAGACACCACCGGTCGCGCATCACGTATGTTCTTCAATATACCGGGGCAACTATCGACAAACGCTTCGCGCTACCAGGTAGCAAGCACCGGCGACAGAAGAACAGAAAGTACAGAAACAGTAGTAGCAGATATGGCAGATAGTATGGCTATTAGTCTCGCATATCATTCCAATGACCCGAATGTCGGACTCGGACTGAACAAGGATGCCAATCGCTACAAGATGTTCTTGACTGATACGGGTTTATTCGTCACGCTCGCATTTTGGGACAAGAAATATACAGAGAATGTGATCTATAACAAACTGCTGTCCGACAAACTTGAGGCTAATCTCGGCTATGTCTATGAAAACCTTGTGGCGCAAATGCTGCGTGCGGCAGGCAATGAACTTTACTACTACACTTTCCCTACAGATAACGCCAAGCATAACTACGAGATTGATTTTCTCCTCTCGCAGGGAAATAAACTTGTGCCGATAGAGGTCAAGTCGTCCGGCTATAAGACCCACAAGTCGCTTGACGTGTTCTGCGATAAGTACTCGCAACGCATTGGTGAGCGGATACTGCTCTATACGAAGGACTATTGTAAGGACGGTCAGACTACCTGCGTGCCGGTATATTTCACACCATTTCTGTAAGTTTTTGTTGTTTATTTTCAGTACGTCAAAGGTCGCTGTTTGCCTTTCTTTCAGGCATTCTTTTGCTCCTGTGTTTTTAGTGCCGGAGCATTCCCTCTTTTGCCCTTACATTTCACGTCCAGACAAAAGCGAAATTTACAGTAATACATACAAAAACGGTAGCGTTCAAGGGGTCGTTTGATTGATACCACTTGTCAGCTGTTTATTCGGTCTCTTTGTTTTCGGCCGCAAAGATAATGCAAACCCAAAGTAAATGCAAGCATTTTGTGCTTTTTTTTGCAAAATGTGGCTTATTTCTCTGCATTTATTAACGGTATTTGTCGCTATTTACATCCAAATTGATATTATTTGCAAGATTTCCAATTATGGCTCACTTGCTGTTTTTGTGCCCGATTATTGCGATTTTTCAGAGCGGAATTTGTCATTTTGTGGGGTATCAATCAAACGACCCCTTTTGTGATACCACCCTATATTTAGGGGAGGAAAAAGAGGATAAGAGTAAGGTAAGGTAGGGAAGGTATGCGAGAAAGGAAAGGAAAGGAAAGGAATAGAATAGAATTAGGAGGATACAGATTATCATAAAAATAAAAAGCGTTTGCTACTTTTGATAGCAAACGCTTTTTTATATCACTATAAACCGCGAAGGCAGTGCCCTTTTACGGTTTATAGTGAAACAAAGGCGGAGAGCAAACCCGAAACAAAACTGACCTGCATTTCTCTGCCAAGCCAGCCGCCCTCCGCCGGATTTTTTTAGAAGTTAGGAATTGGGGAATTCATCTAACGGATCTGTCGGCGTCTCTGACGGCTTGTTAGGACTAACACACACCGCGTGAAGCAACTCCACTTCCTTAACGTCTGTCTTGGGATTGTTGTAATTCACCATAACATTTACTATTTTAGCATTTACAATTTGGTTATTGGGCATTTTTATGTTTCGAGTATTCGGAGTACTCGGAATAATCTGAGTACTCCGAATAAATGTCTGTTTCCTATCTCCTCCCATTATGGGTCGGTCGGGAGGGGCTATTCCATCCTCTTGCCCTGTGCATCATATCTCACGCCTCCGCGCTCGATAATCAGTATGCCGTCCTCTATATACTTGCGGGTCTCTACCTCTTGCTCCTCCTCAAGAGCGATAATCTCGCCTGTGTCCACTATGCGGATACGAGGCTGAACATAGTTAGATTCCGCTCCGTTGGTTATATGCAAATAAGCACGGAAAGCACGCAGGTAAGAACCGCCGCTCTGGTTTGGATAATACAAACGACTGCCTACTACCACAATATCCTTCTTACTCGTCAACAAAGTGCGGGTCATAACGGGGACAAACTGAACATCCAAATCTACACCTTCCTTCTTTAATACGGGATTAGTAGCAGGATTGAGACGAACGTTCTCAAACTTATAATCAGCAAGGTCTATATCTGCGCTTGTGCGGATAAGGTAAGGCACACCCGCTTTCAAAGGAATAACACCTTCTTCATAACTCAACGGCAGGAAATTGATAATCATACCATCCGCTGTAGCGGTCGTTGTGCTTGGTTGCAACTCATACAAACTATTACGTAAAATATCGTATAACTCATTACCTTTCACATCCAAGTCTTCTACTGAGAACGGGAAGCAGATAGTGTTCCAACTGCCGCCATAGAGTTGGCGGTTAAGCGTTACGTTCACATCTCGGCTTGCATACTTTGTCGCAAGTGCGGAAAGCGGGTTTTCTGATGTTACGGGGACAGTGTTATCCAAGTGCTGACTGCCGTCTTCGTTAAGCTCTATCTCAGGCGTGGCGGCAAGTTCCCATTTTGCATACAGAGTGATATCGGCGGTGATGCTGTTGGCGGCAATACTTGTGCCTGCACTTGCGGTGCACTCTGCATCGGTGAACCAACCGAGGAAGTTATATCCGGCTTTCTCACCATCCTCAAGGTCGGTGGCTACGTTGTATGTGTGCACGTCGGGCAGACTGCTTTCATTACTACCACTATATGCCGCATTGTTTTGGTCTTTGTAGAAGATGTTGTAGGTGTTAGCATTCCATTGTGCGGTGTAGGTGGTCGGTGAGGCAGGCATTGTAGCATCAGGGGTAGGCGACCAAGCAACGAAGGTATAACCAGTCTTCGTCGGGGTGTTCGGTTGTACTATCGTTGTGCCGTATGCCGTTGAGCCTGAGGTGTATGTGCCAGTCAGGGCATCGCCGTCCGTGGTCCAGTTGAGGGAGTAGGAGTTAACTTCCCAATACGGATAGAGGTCAAGGGCGGTGTTGCCGGTGTAAGTGCCGCCGAGGGTGTAATCGTTGGAGTTACCGTCTGCATTTATACTCCAACCCGTCTGTGTGTAGCCCTCGCGGGTGAACGTGTTACTTGACAAAGTGAAATCTTCATTGTAGGTCTTCTCGCCTGCGTCAATATCTGCGCCCGTGCCGTTCTCACCTGCGTTGTAGGTGATAGCGTAGGTGTCAGGCAGGAAGTCAGCTGTCAGTGTTACCGTGCCATCACCTGATTGCAGCGTATATGCCGACGAAGCAGAGAAAGAGTTGTCGCTTTCTTTGATGCGCAAGTTCACTGTGCTGATATGGTAGTGTTCATCTTCCACAGCGGAGAAATCTACTCTAGTACCCACTGCCAACGAGCGGCTGCCTGATGTGAATGCACCCGAACCATCATTCGGCGTAACCGTCACCGTGCCATTCGAGTAAGAAGCGATAGTGAAAATAACAAGTTCCGTCCACTTGGCGAAGAGTTTGAAGTTGTCGGCGTGGATGAGGTTGCCGGAAGCATCGGTGTAGCCGATGACGTTCTTCACCCATTTGCCGTCCGTGCCGATAAGCATTGTGCCGCCGCCGTTGGTCTCGGTGTAGTAACCGCCGAAGGCGTTGCCCGTCTTGGTCGGAACGGTGATGTCGGGCAGTGCCGTGCGATAATCCACCGTCTGACTGCTCGTACCGCCCTCTGTCGCATCTTGGTTATTCAAAGTGATGGTGTACGGGTTAGCTGTATAGTTAGCTGTTACGGCATAGGCGGTGTTGTTGGCAGTGTCTGCGGAGAAGGTGAAGACGTTGCCTGACATCATACTGCTGTTCGTGCCGCCCCAGCCGCTGAACGTGTAACCCGTAACCTCAGGTGCTGTCAGCGTTACTTCATCCAGGTAGTGGTACGGAGCCGTCGGACTAATGGTTACAGTACCAAGACCGTCAGGGTTAGTCGTTGCGGACAGTGTGTAGGTTTTCTGCGTCCACAAAGCGTACAAGGTGATGTCTGCCGTGTATGCAGTTGCACCGAGTGAAGCAGATGTCGCATTTCCGACAGCCCCTGAAGCACAGTCGGAAGCAGTGTACCAACCGCCGAAAGCATATCCTGTCTTGGTCGGGATCTTGAGTGTTGTGGCAGTTCCGAAGGTGTGGGTGGTAGGAGCATTGACTTGCATCCCCGAGAAATCGGCACCGCCTTTGTCTTTATATTTGATGGTATATGTAGGTGCAGAGGCAGACATGGTTACGATATATACATTTTGCTCAGAATCTCTAATTGTCATAACGACGGTATAGACACCATTAGTTGCAGATACTTGGGCAGTAATATTACTAACAGACAATATGTCAGTTCCTTCATAATTAAAGAATGTTCCTGTCAAATCTAAATCGGATAGGCTATATGTTCCTGTAGCATTGTTGTTTATCCTAATCTGTGCACTGCTTGAGCCATCTGTCGCATACATCGCTAACTGAGTCGGAGAAATAGCCATAGTACCTGAGCCTAAATTAATTGTATTCTTAGAGCGGTTGCCTATAGTAAAATATACATTATTAGACAGATTATAATCTTTCACTCCATGAGTTTCTATAAATATTTCTCCTTCATTGTTTGCTTCTACAGTGATGTTGCCACCTCTTATCTTAAATAATTTTCCATTTATTACGATTCCTGACCATCTCCATGTTTCTATATTAATAGTTTTCGCACATATCCATAAGTCATAGGCTGGATAATATTGCTTGTTATAACAGCGAGTTCCTGTATTATAGACCCATACTGCATCAGCTGCCGGGGCTACCCAAACATTATCATCTGTATAAAAGACGTTATTATTATCAACATCATATAAACTTTGGGACATATATAAAGGATATGTTCCTTCTTCAGGTCCGATTATTCCATCGTAATTCATATAATATTGATCAGAGGTGCGTCCGAAATATAATTCTACTATATCGCCATTTGCTTTGCGGGCTATAATATGATTGGCATTTGTTCTATAATACCAGTATCCATTCCCGTTATCTTTGCCATGTTCATGAGTAATTATTTCATCAATAGTAAAATATTGCGAATAGTCTGTTTGACTAGCGACAGGAGCGTTGTTACGCTTATATTCGTCTTGAGACGTGACAACGTTTTCAATAGAATCTTTAATTGCATTCAATAATTGCGCTTGTGTCACCATACTTGCGGAGAGCAAGAGGCAGCAGAAAATTGAGAAAAGTTTTTTCATAGTTGTAAGGATTTAAGGGTTAGTGTATTTTGATTTGTTATGTATCACTGTTTTTATAAGCGGGGCCTTGTATCAACGATAGCATCGTTGATGCTATATTGACGGATGCGTTTTTTATTTCTCCTTTAGCGCACAGAGCGGGCTGTTGCTTTGGTTATCACCGATTGAATCGGTGATGGTATAAAAACGGCAATTTCATATTCAATTTTCTGTCCGCTTGTGATGGCTATCCTATAAGTAAAGGTATAGTATCCGTATAGTGTTCCTGTTCAGTTCCTGTTCAGTTCCTGTTCATACAAATGGAGTAACATTAACATTATATTGATTTGCCTGTAAAAAAAAGCAACGGTGCTTTTGCATCGTTGCCTGAATAACTGATATGTACTACTATTAACTATTTCTTGTCATCCGCAGACTCAAATGGCAGTTCTTCGGGAGGGGTAGTGAAGTTCACTGCCCGCTGATTGGAGATAACCGTATCACCAAGTTCCTTCTCCAACTGCTCGCGAGCTACGTGTGCTACATTTCCGCCGCGCTGCGCCACGTGGGCGTTTTCCGCAAATCCCTGCGGATTCTCACGCTTGCTCAATTCTGTGGCAGCAGCCTCGGCAAGACCATTGAGCATCAACTCTACATTCGTCATGTTGTCTCGCAGGCTCTCTTTGCGTAGTCCTTTGTGGTTCTTATATTGGCGCGTGGTCATTCCGCTCCACGCTTTGGAGATGATGTCAGTCAGTACGGCATAGTCCGTATCCTCCTTCATTCCACCTCGTTTCCATTCATCGGTCAAGGCTTTTCGAATCTCTATGGTCTTGATGCGTTGGTTAATCCATTCTTCAGAATATCCGAGACGGCGGTAATCGCGAACCGCCATTTCTATACTCTGTTCCGGGTCTTGCATTTGGTCTATACGCTGCCTACCTAATTGCGCTAACCACAATTTGAACGGCTCAGCTTTCTTCGATGGCACAGACTGAATGATTCTGAAAACCTGCTCTGTATCAGCCATATCGGTGAGATACTTTTTACCATCGGCAGCCGTAATTTTCAGTTGTACGATTTTATCGTACAACTCACTTCCTTCTGCTTGTAGTTTGCGTTTCAAGTCGCTCCAATAGCGGCGCGGCGTGCTGCTCTCGGTCAGAACGGATATAATATCCACTACGGAAAAGAAATACTTCTCCTCGTTCTCGTCCCAGACGTAACGAATCAGTTGTCCGTCGAATAATGAAAGTTGGTCTTGCATAGTGGTCAGATAAATAATTTTTGCAAAGGTACAGTAGGCTTGCAATATATGCAAACATTTTTTATTTTCAGGCAAATCAATACGTCAAAGAACTCCTTCTTCCGTTCCTCTTTCCGTTTCCAACGTTTGGAGGCGGTGGCTACTATTCTCAAACTTCTTCTATATGCAGACAGGCAGCAACAGGGCCAACGCAAAGAAAATTGAGAAAAGTTTTTTCATAGTTGTAAGGATTCAAGGGTTAGTGTATTTTGATTTGTTATGTATCACTGTTTTTATAAGCGGGGCTTTGTATCAACGATAGCATCGTTGATGCTATATTGACGGATGCGGTTTTTATTTCTCCTTTAGCGCACAGAGCGGGCTGTTGCTTTGGTTATCACCGATTGAATCGGTGATGGTATAAAAACGGCAATTTCATATTCAATTTTCTGTCCGCTTGTGATGGCTATCCTATAAGTAAAGGTATAGTATCCGTATAGTGTGTTCTCCCACCGCTGTTCCTGTTCAGTTCCGTTTCAGTTCCTGTTCATATAGATGCTCAACGGACACAAAAACAAGCGGTAATATCGCTATTACTGATATTACCGCTAAAAAAAAAGAAATCTTTCCCTAAAAGATTATCCTATACTAAAAACTATTTTTTGTTGAAAATAAAGTCAAGTCCTTGCTTCCTGTAGAACTCAAATCGTGTATCACTGGAAATCAAGGGAATCTTCTCCGTAATGGCTTGTGCAATGATAATATGGTCGGAAGGATCTTTATGCCCTTGCATCGTGTTAATTTCCATCTTTGCATAAGTGAGAAGATGTTCCGGTTTCAACGAAATAATTGAGATATTGCTATTCATAATATCACGAACCATATCTTCTTCAGAATGCCAGACATTGCCCCAAAGACCTTTGTTACGATATGCAACAACCAATTCCTTTATTGACTCTATGCTAATATAGAGTTGGTTATCAAAATCTCGTAGCAATGCATCCACATCACGATTGAGCATATCCGGCTCAACCATCATATAAACGAAGATATTTGTATCAATCAGATATCTCATCAAACAAGAAGCATCGGATCGTTTACAAACACATGTCCCCGGAGTTTCATCAAATACTCATAAACGGGATTCATTTTTTTCTCTTCTTTTGAATTCTTATTATCCATCGTGTTTCTACGTTTAAGAATGTGCTGCAAAAGTACGGCATTTTTGTTTAACAGACAAGAGCTTGTGCAAAAAATATTGTTTTTTGCGGTAATATCAGTATGTCAAAGGTCAATTTGCGCGTTTTAATGTGTTCGCGGCACAGTCAAAACTATTCTATTCTCTGCTACACGACTACCGGCAGCTACATTGTTAATGCGAAGAAAATTGAGAATAGTTTTGGTTTCATAGTTTTAAGGGTTTTATGGATTAGTATTTTTGGGTTGGTTTAATGATCTTTTACAATCGCATGTTTTGTAATGGCATACCGGAACAAGAGACGGAGGCACATTGTGTCTCCGTCAAAACAAACAAAAGTGAGTTGTAAAATCGGTTTCTACTTACTTTTCCTTCAACAGCCAATCTATGGCATATAGTCTGTGAATGCCGTCATAGTCAACAGGCGGTTGGTTGTCCAATGTAAGCAGATATTTAGGATAGTGATTACGTATAGCATTCAGTGGGGTCAGTTCAGGGGTAAGTGTATCAGGATGAATCACACTTTCAGATACTTGATAATATTCAATATCTCGGTTGCGGATACATACAAAATCCACCTCACCTCCGCCTGCCATTCCGACAAACACTTGATAACCTCTGCGGAGCAATTCAAGGTAAACGATATTCTCTAATACCCTTCCTCTGTCGGCATTACGACGGCTGATAAGCGTGTGCCGTAGCCCTATGTCTGCAAAGTAATACTTCTGTCCGATACGAAGCAGTTCATTACCGCGTATGTCATACCGCTTGACGGGATAGTAAAGATATGCGTTGCACAGATATTGCAGGTAGGTGTCTATGGTATGTGAATTGGTATTGTTCAAACAAAGAAATACATTTCAAACTTTCTGCCAATAATTCAAATTTTTGAAACTAAAAACAAACTTTTGTTGTTTTGATTTCGCTTGGTTCAGTATGTCAAAGGTCGCTGTTTAACTTTCTTTTAGGCGTTCTTTTGGTTTACTTTTTGAGGAATATTCACACATATATCCGCCCACATACACGTATAAATAAAGACATCGGCGGTAGCAAATAAGGGTTCCCTTGATTGCTACCGAAGACATTTACGATTTTAACATTTACAATCTACCATTTTATAAACACTTTCTCTATACATAAACCCACTCGAGTGTTAGCAAAATGATAATCAATCGTGGTAAAAACAATACAAAAATGATAGAATTTTGGCGAAACCGATACAAAAATGTTAAATTTTATGCAAAAATGCTTGCAGTAATAAAATTTTTACAATACCTTTGCCGCCGATAAAAACCCAGAAGAATTAGTGGTATCGCAAAAGGGAACCCTTATCTGCTACCACTATTTTTTGTTGCCTATTCGTTTTTAGAGTAGTGGTATCTCAAAAGGGGAAAAATTACTCGCGCACTACAAACTGCATCACTGCAAAATCAACCATCTTTTCTTTTCCTTACACCGCATTCTTTTTACCAAATTAAGTAAAAATTTGCACAAAAAGGTAAAAAGCCGTACCTTTGTGGGCTAATTGATTATCATAGTAAATAATGAAGTTACACAGCACACATACGATGATACAAACCTCATACAGCAGGTTATTAACAGTCTGCCTCTCTTTAATCTCGCTGCTATTCGGCGTGAATATAGCAGCAGGAGCAGACGAACTGATAACACCTACCACCGTCCTTGGTACGCGCATATACACTATGCCGGGAGAGAACGGCGTTAGGGCAGTGTATATATTTGAAGACCTTAACGATGCGATGCTCACCACGAGCGAAAACGCCTACTGGTATGATGCGCTTGACACGAGTACACCTATCGGCGGCGGAACATTCAACGCTTTCTCCGACCTTACCGACGGCGCGACCTACATAGCCAAGACGGACAACGGTGCGGACACGATAGCCGTGTTCGACTTTAAGAAATACCGCCTTGCAGGACACGGCATAAAAGCGGATAACAGTTGCGAAGCGACAATCATACGAATAGACATTCCCGCGATGGAATACCGCGACACGAACGGAGCCAAGCACGCTGTAGAACGCGAGATAACAATCACTTACACCAACCTCACAGCCGACAGCACCGAAGCCAAGTGGAACGAAACAGAGATAACGGACACCATCAGCACAGACAACCTCAACAAGATAACGCTTGAGTATCCGCTGTATGTACCCACCGACATAGAGGTGCACGGCTGCGACATAGCAAAGGCATTATACGACGACACTGATTTTATGCTCATAAGGCGCGACGACATCGTTCCCATAGCCATAGGATTTATCCCGCGAGCCTACACCGCTCTGCGCGGAACGGAGATAGAGAACGAGAACGAAAGAGTGATAAAAGAGGACGACTTGAGCGGTTCGGCTCCGCTGAACATACTCTTCCGCGCCAATGCCACACCGGCAGCCGAGTTTTTCCTATGGGAGATAAAGAAGTCGGAACAAACCATAACAGCCCGCACCGAGAGCGAAACACGTTACGTGTTTGACGAGTCGGGCAAATACAAAGTGTCGCTCAAAGTACACAACAGAGCCGAGTGTGAATGTACACACGAGTTTGACATAGATGCCAAGGAGTCAATGCTCGCCGTACCCAATATCTTCACTCCCAACGGCGACGGCGTGAACGACGAGTTCAGGGTGGTATATCGTTCTATAGCCACGTTCAGCATCTTGGTCTTCGACCGCTGGCAGCACCAAATATATTCATCCTCCGACCCCGCACAGGGCTGGGACGGCAGGATAAACGGCAGGATGGCAACAGAGGGCGCGTACTATTATATAGTGGAAGCCATAGGCACGGACGGAGTGAAATATAAACTCAAAGGTGCCGTCAACCTGCTCAAAGGCAAGAAATAAACAACAAACAATATGAAACACTTACTGACTATGGCAGCAATAGCCGTTTCGGCAGTAGCAATGGCAGCCGGCAATCCGTTCTTCAACTATAAGAACTGGAACACCCCGCACGGGACTTACCCTTTCAACGAGATTAAGACCGAGCATTATATGCCCGCTTTTGAAGAAGGCATAAAACAGGGTCTTCAGGAGATAGATGCGATAGTGAACAACCCCGCAGCCCCGACTTTCGCGAATACCATTGAGGCATACGAACGTTCGGGCGAACTGCTGTCGATAGTACAAGGCTGCTTCTACAACATCTCCAACACTGACACCGACGATGAGATACAGCAGATAGAGATGAAACTCGTACCTATGCTCTCCGAATACTCGTCGTCTATCCGCCTTAACGAGGGGCTGTTCCTGCGCATCAAGGCCGTATATGACAAGCGTGACCAACTCAAACTGCGCGACGACCAGCGCAAACTGCTTGAAGACATATACGAAGGTTTTGCCAACAACGGAGCCAACCTGAATAAAGAACAGAAAGAGCAGTACCGCGCTCTTAGTTCACGCCTTAGTATGCTCACCACACAGTTCGGACAGAATGTGCTGAAAGCAACCAACGCTTGGACAATGCTCGTAACGGACGAGAACGACCTTGCCGGACTGAGCGATGACACGAAAGCAACCCTCCGCGCCAACGCAGAGAAGAAAGGACAAACAGGCTATCTGCTTGACCTCAAGCCTACTACGCTTATCCCCGTACTTGAAGACTGCCGCAACCGCGACATCAGACGCGAGATATGGATGGCTTCCAACTCGCGCTGCATAGGAGGAGAATACGACAACACACAGGTAATCATAGACATAGTAAACACACGACTTGAACTGGCACAACTCTTCGGCAAGCGCAACTACGCCGAGAAATCGCTGTACAAGACCTGCGCCGAGACACAGGAGAACGTACTTAAACTGCTTGACCAACTGCGCGATGCCTATATGCCCACAGCCATAGAGGAGGTGAAAGAGATGCAGGAGTTCGCACGCCAAAGAGGCTTCTATGCCCAACTGATGCCTTGGGACTGGAGCTACTACTCCAAGCAACTTAAAAACGAGAAGTACAACCTCACAGACGATATGCTCCGTCCGTATTTTGAACTCGAAAGCGTGAAGAAAGGCGTGTTCGGACTTGCCAAACGCCTGTACGGACTGACCTTCAAAGAGAACAGCAAGATACAACTCTACAACCCCGAAGTGTCGGCATACGAGGTATATGACAGCAAGGGCAAGTTCCTCGCAGTTTATTACGCAGATTTCCACCCGCGGGACGGCAAACGCGGCGGCGCGTGGATGAACGACTTCCGTCCGCAATACATAGAGAAAGGCAAAGACCACCGTCCGCATATAGTGAACGTGATGAACTTCACCAAGCCAGTACCTGCCACTGACGGACAGGAAGGCAAACCGGCACTGCTCACATACGACGAGGTGGAGACCTTCCTTCACGAGTTCGGACACGCCCTGCATGGTATGCTCACACGCTGCCACTATGCCGGTCAAAGCGGCACTGCCGTACCACGTGACTTTGTGGAACTGCCCTCGCAGTTCAACGAGAATTTCCTCGGCGAGAAGGAGTTTCTCGACACCTTTGCCCGCCACTATAAGACCGGCGAGCAGATGTCACAAGAACTGATAGACCGCATACACGCCTCTGCCACCTACCACGCTGCCTACGCCTGCGTAAGACAACTCTCGTTCGGCTACCTCGATATGGCTTGGCATACGCTCACGGAGCCTTTTGCCGTCCCTGCCGCTATCACCACTGAGCAAGCCGTTGTGGACTTCGGCAACAAGGCGATGAAGCAAGTGCAAGTAGTGCCGACTATACCGATGACACAGATGGAAGCAGCCTTCACACATATATTCTCCGGCGGATATGCAGCGGGATACTACAGCTACAAGTGGTCGGAAGTGCTTGATGCAGATGCTTTTGCAGTGTTCCAAGCGGCAGCGAAGAAAAACGGCAGCATCTTCGACAAACAGGCAGCCGACAGTTTCCGCAAGAACATACTCGAACGCGGTGGAACGGAAAGGCCGATGGTTCTCTACCGCCGTTTCCGTGGAGGCGAACCGACAGTGGAAGCACTGATGATACGCGACGGGATAAAAAAGAAGTAAGAAGTTAGAAGTCAGATGAAAGGGCTGTCGTACATACTACTTTTGGTTGCACTACAGGTAAGCACTGCCGCATACTCGCAGACACGCGACACCGCATACGTCTGCGACGGCGGCATAGTGAACTACAACGGGCGCAACTATACGGCAGGCACATACACCGTCCGGCAGCAGGGACAAGCGGACATCATACTCTCCGTCATCAATGCAAGCCGCTACACACTGACACAGAAGGACACTATATATAGAGGTGAGTCATTTATATACAAGGGGCACAGGCGCAGTTTTAACTCCGCCGGCACTTTCACTTGGACGGACTCACTGCTATCCGTACACGGTTGCGACAGTGTTGTAAACCACACACTTACCGTCAAAGCCAGACCTACGACCTACGCCGAGTTTGAGACACATATATGCAAGGGCGACAGCGTGGAGGTGGCAGGCAGATGGTATAAGACCAACGGCTCCAACTCCGTCACCATACGCGGCGGCAACTACCTCAAAGGCGACTCTATAGTAACCTTCCGCGTGTATGTCCACAGCGCAGTGGAGAAAGTGTATTACGCTACCATCAAACAAGGCGAAGCCAAACAGTGGTATTTCCACCGCTGCTCCACCCTGCCCGCAGGTACTCACCGCCTCACCTCCGCTAACCTGCTTCATACCATATATGGCTGCGACAGCATAGAGGTGATGTACCTTACAGTCCTGCCACGCACGTACGGTACTGACACTCTGCACCTTTGCCAAAACAACGACGGCACATACAACGGCTCGTATAACGGCAAGACCTACACCAAGGCAACAGAAGACAGACATACTCTGACCAACCGCGCCGGGGGCGACTCCATACTGACGCTGACGGTGATGACACACCCGCGCTACACAACACGGATAGACACAACCATATACTACGGACAGACTTTCACCATAGCCGACACCACATACAAAGACCTGCTGCCGGGAGAATATGACATAAAACGCACGACAACATCCATATACGGCTGCGACAGCACCATAAACGTCCGCCTTACAGTCAGCAAAGCAAGACAAACGATAAGTTTTACCACAGCCTTGCCTGACACATTGTACCTCAGACAGCGAATACCGGCAGAGGCTCAAGCCTCATCTGGACTACCCGTAACATATGAGATAGACAACACACAAAACCTCGAATGGTCGGCAGAGAACGAACTGCGCGCCATAGCACCCGGGTATGCGACACTGACCGTAACACAAAGCGGCAACGAACTCTATCTGCCAGCCGACAAAAAGGAAAAGCAGTTTATCATAGTCAGTTCCACAGACCTGACAGCCCCCATAGCAATCCCCACCCCGATAAAAACAATAGAAAACGGCAGGGTGATAATAATAGTAAACAACAAGAAGTATGACCTGCTCGGACGAACAGTGGAGCAGTAACACGAAAGAAAGATAAAGATGAACGAGTTTCTTGAAACAGAAGAAGAGGTACTACGGATGCTCAAGACCGTCTTTGACCCCGAAATACCGGTTAACGTATATGACCTCGGACTTATATACAAGATTGATTTGCAAGACGATATATGCAATATAGATATGACCCTCACCGCGCCTAACTGTCCGGCTGCCGACTTTCTCGTAGAAGACATAAAGCAGAAAGTTGGCAACGTAGAGGGAATAAATACAGTGAACGTCAACATAGTCTTTGAGCCGGAATGGAGCAAAGATATGATGTCGGAAGAAGCCAAACTTGAACTCGGATTTCTGTAAGATGGTTTATTTTTTGAGCGATGCACACCTCGGTTCGCGAGTCATAGCAGAACCCGAAAAACATCAGCAACGTATAGTAAATTTGCTGCAAAGCATAAGCAAAGACGCTGATGCCATATATCTGCTCGGTGATATATTCGATTTCTGGTATGAGTATTTCTACCACTTCCGCCGCAATACTCTCCCACGCTCTAAAAAGCAATACACTCCTATAATTCAATGCCTTAAAGATATTCACGATAAGGGCATAGAGGTGCATTACTTTATCGGCAACCACGACATCTGGACCTTCGGACTGATAGCGCGACTGACGGGAGCCGTTGTCCACCGTCAGCCGGAGTATGCACACATATACGGCAAGACTTTGTACCTCGCTCACGGCGACGGACTGATACCGCCGGATCTAATAGGCAGTCTGCCTGCCGACTTCCAAAAGCGGGTGCGCGCATTCATACGCCTGCGCAAATTCTTCCACCACCCCCTGCCGCAAAACATCTACAGACTGCTGCCGCCGCTGTTGGGCGATAGTTTCGGCTACGAATGGGCAAGACGAAGCCGACTGAAAGAACTGCAACATCCCTGTCCGTACAAAGGTAAAGACAAAGAAGAACTTGTGCTCTACGGCAAATACCTTGAAGAGCAGGCTGCCGACAACAACGGAAGACACGCCGACCTATACGTCTTCGGACACAGGCACATACCCGTGGAAGAGAGAATAACGGACAACAGCGAAGTGATAATACTCGGCGACTGCTTCAAGCAGTTCTACTACGCTGCTTTGAGCGATGACGGCACAATGAAACTACAGACTTTCTGACAGATAATCGCTTACTACAAATTATTTACTATGCATACAAGAGAAGAAAAACTTGCAGCCTTTGGCAGACTGCTTGACATAATGGACGACCTTAGGGAGAAATGTCCGTGGGACAGAAAACAGACCTTTGAGAGCCTCAGACAAAACACGATAGAAGAGACATACGAACTTGCAGCAGCCATCATAGGTAAGGATATGCAAGAGGTGTCGAAAGAACTCGGCGACGTACTGCTTCACATTGTCTTCTACGCCAAGATGGCATCCGAGACAGGCGACTTTGACATAGCCGATGTATGCAACCGCCTATGCGACAAACTCATCTTCCGCCACCCGCACGTATATGGAGAACAGGCAGCCAAAAACGCGGAAGACGTGTCCAAACTCTGGGAAGAGGTCAAACTCAAAGAGAAAGGCGGCAACAAAACTGTACTCGGCGGCATACCCGAAGCACTGCCATCGCTCGTCAAAGCCTACCGCATACAAGACAAAGCAGCCAACTCCGGCTTCGACTGGGAGAAGAAAGAAGACGTGTGGGCGAAAGTGAAAGAAGAGATAGGCGAGTTTGAAGCCGAACTGAGGGCAACAGCACCTGAAGGAGAAAAACTAACCGAAGAGCAACGCAAACAATCCGAAAGCGAATACGGAGACGTGCTTTTCTCGCTCGTCAACGCCGGCAGACTTTATAAACTGCGTCCCGATAATGCACTTGAAAAAACCAACCGAAAGTTTATCAAACGGTTTAACTACATAGAAGAGCAGGCGAAACAACAAGGCAAAAACCTAAAAGAGATGTCGCTTGACGAGATGGAGACCCTATGGCAGCAAGCCAAAAAAGCCTAAAACGCTCACTCGGCAGCGGCTACAGGCTGAAGGAAAGTGTAACTGACAGGGGAGAACTTGGAGTCGGAACGGACGGTGAAAGTCATCTTATGCACACCCGCCTTGCGAGCAACGTAGGTTACGGGGAAAAGAACAAAATTATATCCGCTGACAAAATACAATTCGCCGTTCTCGGGCTTGCTTTTACTTGCCAAAGCGGCTTTTATGTCTCCCACAACCGAATAGTGCATCTTGAGCGAAAAAGTGTCGGCAGAGATAATAGCCGCCGTTAGGTCATTACCGCGTGAGCCGAAGCCTACCATAAAAAGCACGGTATCATTAAGCGGCAAAGTGTCAAGCACATAACTGTTGAGCGAAGCATCGTAGGCAGCAGCAAGCGAATCCTTGCAACCCACGATACTGTCATTGACTATAACGGGGTTATGCAGAAAAGCGGAAAAAGAGATATAAGGTGTATAATCGTTTTTCACCTCTGTACACGAAAACATAGCCAATGCCACAAACAACAGCACTAACGACTTAACAAGACCACGCATAACGAAAAGATTATAAAGATGATACAGAAATATGTGCGGCATATAGGACTCGAACCTACACCCTTGCGGACCAGATCCTAAGTCTGGCGCGTCTGCCAATTCCGCCAATGCCGCCGCTATAAATCGGCTGCAAAGGTACGAACAAAAATTTACCTGACCAAATAATGGACAATACTTTTTATCATATTCTGCCAAACGGCATTAAACTTATACATCGCCAAACCTGCTCTGAAGTGGCATACACCGGCATAATGGCAGGAGCGGGAACACGAGACGAAAAAAACGCCGAAAGCGGGATGGCTCACTATATAGAACACTGTGTCTTCAAGGGTTGCACTCACCTGACGGCTAACGGCGAGCAACACCTCGGCGCAAAGCAGATAATAGACAAGGTGGAAGGCATAGGCGGAGAGATAAACGCCTACACCACCAAAGAAGAGACCGTCTTCTATGCAGCAACACCGGTTCAGTATCTGCAACGCGTAATGCAGACCATAGCCGACCTCGTACTGCGCCCCACCTTCCCGGAAAGCGAAACAAAAAAAGAACTGAACGTAATATACGATGAGATAGAGAGTTACAACGACAGTCCGAGCGAACTTATATACGATGACTTTGAAGCACTCGTCTTTCGCGACCACCCTCTCGCTATGCCTATTCTCGGCAAGAGAGCAACTCTCAAACGAATAGCCGCATCAGGCAGCAAACCGCTTAAATGGATGCAAGAACACTATAATCCTAATAATATGGTGGTGTTCGTACAGGCAAATATGAATTTCGACAAGGTAAAAGCAATTGCCGAACATATTTTTACCCTTTACCACTACTCTGCCGCTGCCACCCATCGCATCCCGCCCGCAGATACACAGCCACTTAACGCCACATACCGCAAGCATACGCACCAGGTACACGTAATGCTCGGCGGCAGAGCATACCCGTTAGGAGACGACAGGCAACTGACACTCTATCTCCTTAATAATATATTAGGTGGCGGCGGAATGTCAAGTCGCCTTAACCTCGCGCTAAGGGAGAAGAAAGGATTAGTATATACCATAGAGTCGCAATACACGCCGCTCAGCGACACAGGATACTGGAGCCTGTACTTTGCTGCGGAGGAGCAGCACAAAGACGAGTGTATTGAATTGTGTTATAAGCAGTTGCAGACATTGCGAGAAATCCCCCTCAGTTCGCTCCAGCTCCACCGTGCACTTGTACAACTGCGCGGACAGATGGCAATAGCCGCTGAAAACCAAGAGAATAACGTATTAGCAATGGCAAAACAGATGCTCTACTACGGCTACGCACCAACGTGGGAGGAGAGCTACGACAGGATAGCAAAAACGACACCGCAGATGCTGCAAGAGGCGGCGCGCGAAATATACTCAGAAAACCGACTTTCGACCCTAATTTACGAGTAAATGTGCGGACATTTGCACATTTTTGCAGTCATTGCAGACAAAAAATGATATTTTTCTATCTATAGTTTTGCAAAGCAAAAAAATATCGCTACCTTTGCGACCGAATTTTGCAAAAAACCGCTTAATATTAACTAACGTATAAATATGAAAAAAGTAGTCACATTATTGACGTTCTTTTTGCTGACGCTCGGCGCTATGGCTCAAACCAAGCAGGTTGACGGCGTTGTTGTGGACGAAAAAGGGCTTGAAGTGATTGGTGCCAGCGTACTCGTTAAGGGTACCACACAAGGTACTATTACAGACATCGACGGTCAGTTCGCCCTCACCGTTGACAAGAATGCTACCACTTTGGTAGTTAGTTATATGGGCTATCAGACCCAAGAAGTTGCCATTACAGGCAAAAGTTTGAGAATCGTACTCAGAGAAGATTCCAAACTGATTGAAGAGGTCGTTGTTACCGGTTACGGCAATGTTACCAAAGGCTCGTTTGCCGGTTCAGCACAAGCCGTGAACTCTGAGACAATAGAAAAGAAAACTCCTTCAGAGATAAGTAAAGCTCTTGCAGGTGAGGTAGCCGGTGTGCAGGTTATCAATACATCAGGTCAGCCCGGTACTAACGCATCCATTCGTATTCGCGGTTTGGGTTCTGTGAATGCCTCTACAGCTCCTCTATATATAGTAGATGGTGTTACCTACAACGGCGACATCTCGGCTATTGACCCGGGCGACATCGCCTCCACCACCATCCTCAAAGATGCTACTGCAACTTCACTTTATGGTAGCCGCGGTGCCAACGGCGTCATCATCATTACTACAAAGAAAGGTAAGCAGGACGACGATGCAAAGATAGACATCGATGTTACTTATGGTGCTAATATGCACTTGCTGCCAATGTATGACGTTATCACAAGCCCGGAAGAGTTTGTGGCAATGTCATGGACGAGCCTGTTCAACAGTTTCTATCTCACCAACGGCAATGATGCAGCTACTGCTCGTACATCCGCATCCAGTTCGCTGTTCGGCGGCAAAGGTCTGCCCTCCATATACAACCTTTGGGACGGAGCAGGCAATACGCTTGTCAATCCTTTTACAGGCGAGTTTAACTCTGATATTGAACTCAAACCGCAATATCGCAATATGACCTCTTGGAAAGATGCTATCTTCCGCACAGGTCAAAAGGCCAACACTACCGTTCGTATCTCCGGCGGTAACGGCAAGCTTTCGTATTTCACCTCATTCAGTTACCTTAAAGACGAAGGTTACTACATAGGCTCCGACTACGACCGTTTCACCACGCGTAGTAACATCGAGTTCCAAGCAAAGAAATGGCTTAAAGGATCTATCAACATAGCCTACACATACAGCAACCTCAACAACCCGGGTCAAGGCGGAAACATGAACAACGGTTTTGCATACGTAAACGGTATTCCTCCCATTTACCCTGTATATCTGTACAACGAGGACGGCACTATTATGACCGACCCGAAGACAGGTTATTACGCATACGACTATGGTATGTTTGAGGGTTCAGGTCGTGGTTTCGGTAGCGGTATCAACCCCGCCGGTTCGCTTCGCTACGACCGCGCACAGACCAAGCAGCACCAAGTATCAGTAAACGGTATGCTTGAGTTCAAACTTTATAAAGACCTCAAACTTGAGGTAACAGCCGGTACACAATACCTCGGCATAAATAGTGCTGACCTTACCAACAAGTACTACGGCGACGCTGCCGGACTCGGACGTATAGACAAAGGTCAGACCAACTACACTTTCTTTGAAACCAAGCAACTGCTCAAGTACAACAAAGCCATCGGCGACCACACTATTGACGTACTTGCCGGTCACGAGCTCAGCTACACCCGCAGTTCGGGAATGTCTGGTTCGATGGCACGTATAGCAGATCCGAACAGCCTCGAATGGGGCAATGCCATTCAGATGACGGGTATGGGTTCGTCCACTAACGAAACGGCTCTGCAGTCTGTTCTTGCACAAGGCAACTACATCTACCACGAGCGTTATATGCTCACGGCCAACTATCGTGCTGACGGCTCGAGTAAATTCGCCAAGGGTCATCGCTGGGGTCATTTCGGTTCTGTCGGAGTAGGTTGGATGTTTACGGAAGAAGACTTTATGCAGCCTGCATCAAGCATACTTAAAAACGGTAAACTGCGTTTCTCTTGGGGCGTGCTTGGTAACCAAGGTATAGGTGCCGACCTCTTCCAAGACCACTACAGCATTGAGTTCGTGGACAACGAAGTAGGCTATGTATGGAACTACAAGGGTGCACCTGACCTCACTTGGGAGCGCACACAGACATACGACCTCGGTCTTGAGTTCTCGCTGAGCAAATATGCCGACCTCGAACTTGACTATTTCTACAAACTAACGGACAACATGCTTATGCCGCGTTTCCAAGCACCTTCTCTCGGCTACTCATACGTATATATCAACGGCGGTAAGATGTCCAACCAGGGTGTTGAATTCCAAGCCAACGTACACGCACTTGATATGCGTAACATTAAACTTGACATTCGCCTCAACGGCGGTCACTACCACAACAACATCATCTCTCTGCCGAAAAACATAGACGACGACAGCGAGATGACCACCAACGGCGGATTGGTAGTAGGTCATAGTATGTACGACTGGAAGATACGCGAATATGTAGGTGTTAATCCTAACAATGGTAAGGCAATGTACGTAGGTTACTACGATGCAGACAAAGGTTACTTCGGCAGCGACAAAAATGCAGACCTCGTAAACGAAGATGATCCCAACTACGGAGTTGTTGCCAACTATATATCAGATGTTCACCTCTATCGCCTGCAACACCCCAATGCTAAAATTGACACCGTACATACGGACGATGCAGCATATTGCGGTGCGGACTTCGTAGGCAAATCGGCTGAACCTGCACTTGACGGCGGTTTCGGACTTGACTTTGAGGCATACGGCTTTACGATGAACATCTCTTGCAGTTATCGTATCGGCGGTTACGGCTTTGATAATACCTACGCAAGCCTTATGGGCAATGAGAAAGTGGGTAACAGCAACTGGCATACGGACATGCGCCGTGCTTGGACTGTTGACAATAGAAACACCGACGTACCTGCACTTGATAACGCTACATCACCCTACCAGGCAGAGGCTTCCACTCGTTTCCTTACCAGCAACTCATACCTGAGTCTCAACAATATACGTCTCGGCTATAAGTTCCAGAAAAAACTGATAGAGAAAATCAAACTCAGCCGTCTTGAACTTTATCTGCAGGCAGACAACCTCGCTATTGCATCCGCACGTCGTGGTTACAACCCGACTGTATCGGGCGACGGTTCATCAAGTTCTTATCAGTACACTCCGCTGTCAACCATTATCGGCGGTATTAAAGTTCAGTTCTAATAAGAAACAAGTGAATAGATAAAGTTTAACAATTAAGAACAACAACTGATATGAAAAAAAATATAATTATAGCACTTGCAGCAGCCACACTGCTCTCTGCCTGCCAAGACTCGTTCCTTGAGCGTTATCCTGAGGGAGGCACTATCCGCCAAGACCAATTTGAGAAATTGTCGGATCAACTTGAAGGCTCTGTACGAGGTTTCTATACGAAAATATATTCTATGGGCGGTAGTGCTCACGATGAGTTCGGCAAACGCAGTATTGACCTTTGGGGCGATATACTATGCTGCGATATAGCCCTTACGGGTAAGACCTACGGCTGGCTCTACACTGATGAGCAGATGCTTACCAATGGTCGTACCGGTACTATTTGGAACCACTACTACAGCCAGATTCACAACATCAATGCAACTCTGCAAGCTTTCAAGAACTCGCAGACACTGATGGATACGCTCAATATCTATGCAGTTGACTCACAACGCCATTGGCCGTCAAAGGGATATGAAAGCAGTTACACAGAGGCAGACTATGACAATGCCGTCCAGCTTGCACAGGCATACGGACTGAGAGGATACATTTATGCTCAACTTGCAAAATTCTATACTCCCACACAGTCCGCAGAAACGTTCAAGGGCTACACAATTGATACATACAAATGCTGCCCTGTATATACAGAGTTGAATATGGACTCCCCGCAAGGACTGTCCACATCTGCCGAAGTATATCAACAAGCATTTACAGACCTTGAACTTGCCATCAAGCTTTATGATGAGTTCGGCAAAGACTTTACCCGTCCCAGCAAACTCGTACTTGACCGTGAAGTAATCAGTGGAATAGCAGCCCAAGCATACCTTAACGAAAGTGTATATCGCGTAAGCGACAGAGAAAAATACAAGGCACATCTTGATAAGGCAATTGCTTTTGCCAATAGCGTAATCAGTTGCGGCAAATATCACGTGCTTACGCCCGCAGAGGTACTCACCACCGGATTTAACAACGTGGATAACAACAACTGGATGTGGGGTCAAAAGGTAACCGTAGAAACAAGCGGCGGACTGAAGAGCTGGTTCGGACAAGTGGACATCCACTCATATAGCTATGCATGGGCAGGCGACACGAAAGTAATAGATGCCAACTTGTATAAAGAAATAGGTTACTGGGATTTACGCCGCCAGTGGTTCAGAGACCAAAACGGCAAACTAAACCGAATTGAGAAAGTGAATTCGACTTATAAATACTGCCCCGATGGCAAGTACTACTCCGCCCTCAACCCCTCTTCCACGAGCGAAGATGACATAGACCGCGACTGGCTCAGCGACAATGTGTTTATGCGTATAGAGGCTATGTATCTTATCGCAGCAGAGGCATCATGGAGACTGAAAGATGCAGGCGAAGATCAAGATGCGGCAGCACTTGCATACATCAGAGAGATAACTGACAACCGTGTGATAGATGGTATTATCCCCGAGTATGGCAACATCACCGGTGCTGAAGACTATGCAGACGAATTGGCAACACTCACAAGCCACGATGCTATCGGACAATATATCCTCTACAACTGGCGACTTGAGATGTGGGGCGAGGGTTATGGGCTTGAGACACTGCGCCGTTGGGAGCACAAGAGAACGCGCGGCTCCAACCACGACTATGCAGGAGGTGTGGCAGTAGATCCTTCAAAATCAAACTACAATTTCCAGATGCCTACATCAGAAAGCACATATAACCCCAATGTAAAAACAAAGACTTTGCCTTGATAAATCCGTAATGGTAAAAAAAAGAAATAAACAAAACTCAACAACTTAATACTAACTATTATGAAGAAATTTTTATTCGGAGCCTTGGCTCTCCTTGTAGCTGCAACATCAGTTACAAGTTGTAAAGACAACAAAAAAGGAGGAAACGAAGAACAGAAAGGTACGGACGCTACCATTACCGTTACTCTCAACCCTACTTCTTTAACTCTTACCCCGGGCGACCAAGATCGTATATATGCGACCGCATCTTCGGGTACAGGCACCTACACTTGGACATCATCAAACGAAAGCGTTGCTACCGTTACTAAAGCCGGTATTGTAAACGCTATCAACTACGGTGAGGCTACCATCACCTGCACAGAAAAAGGCGGAGCCACCGCTACTTGCAATGTAAAAGTAGTTTCTCTCGTCGAGACCTTCAATTCTTTCCCGACATTGTCTGTTGCAATACCTGAAGTAAAGGACAACACAATGTACGAACTGTTCAAGATTAAAACGGAAGAAATGGAAGATTCTATAATGGTTAAAGGTTATCTTGCCGAGACCGTTCTGCGCTTGTTCTCCGAAGGTGCTTACTACGCTAACGGAACAGGTGAATTGACCGGTCCGAACAGATTATCTATCATTTACATTCCCGGATTCGTTTATCAAATAGACCACACCACCTGCCCTGAGGTTTTGACAGAAGAAGACGGACCGGTATATAACGGAATGTTCACCAGATACTTCGTTTCTAACGCAGATACAGTTGCTATGGGTCTTCTCAACACCATCGTTGACAAGGATGCATATTGGACACACATCAACGCTGCCGTCACTGCATACAACGCAGGAAACATAGAAACATATCGTGAGGAATGTGATTTAGCAAGTGTAGAAGGTTTCAAAGGTGCTGCTATGACTATCTTTGAGAACAATGAAGAGTACGGCTACATACCTGTAAGTTGGGTACCCGACGCAATCGTTGAGCGTTCAAAAATAGGTATTGTTAAAAATGACGTTTACGACTATATGTACTACGCTGACGGTGCTATCCAAATCCGTCCCGTACTCGGTACATACGGTCTTGGCGTATTTGTTGAAGAAGATGCATTCGGCAGCATGACCATAAAAAGCGAAGGATTGGAAACAAGCGATGCTAAAGTCATCACACTCCAAGTTCCGGCAGCAAGCGAGGCACCTGCACGCAACCGCGCCGAAATGCTGACCAAAGAGCAAGTTAAGTTTGCTCCCGCGAACTTACAACTCGGCAAAAAGGTAAAATAAACCACAGTTGATAAAAACTTGAATAAAGGATTGGAGAGCATTCTCCAATCCTTTATAAAATAAGAGTATGAAAAAAATTATCTCATTTATATGTATTGCCCTCTTATCGTGCACTGCGTGGGCAACCGAGCCGGAGAACATCGTCCGTGCTTACAATAACCCCAACGGCGGCTACGTACTGATTGATGCCGATGAGCAGATAATCGGTTTCAGCAATGAAGGCAAACTGACTAAAGACAATGCAGACGGCGTAAAAGCCTTACTTGCAGCCAATGAACTCGAACTCGTGATAGCAGAAAACGGCAGACCCAACAGAGCCGCATCAGACGATGACTATAGCACCGTCTATGTTATGTCCGACTCAGTAGGACCGCTGCTGAAAGATATTGCTTATAACCAAGGTCATCCGTATAATCTTTGGACCCCTGCCATAGGAAATACTCACACTGTTACCGGCTGTGTTGCCACCGCAATGGCGCAGATTATGGCATATTGGAAATATCCTCAACAGTGCAATCCCGAAGTAAAAGTAGACTACTACACCAAGACACGGAATTTCCACGTTCAGTTGGACTACGACACAGTAAGATTCAACTGGAACAATATCCTCCACAATTATGCTAAACAGGAGTCTAACGCAGCACAGCGCAACGAGATTGCAAAACTGATGTTTGCCTGCGGAGCAGCTGTACAAATGGACTACAATACGAGCAGCGGAACGATGTCGCAATACGTTCCCGGCGCACTTGTCAGCACCTTTGGCTACAAGGATGGCATTATGCTTGAGAACGTAGAGAACATCTCTGACATAATGGCAGAGATAGATGCAGGCAGACCTATGTACTGCTCAGGCACAAGCACCGTACCGGGCTACGATGGCGGACACGCTTTTGTACTTGACGGCTACGGATGGCTGACACCAGAAGCAAAACAAGCAGCCCCAACCAATCCTTTTATACACTTCAACTGGGGGTGGGGCGGCTACGACCAACAGGGCAACACCAACCTTTGGTATATGATGTCCGGTCGTCGCTCGCTGTCGCCTTACAGAAGTTTCCAAGTGATTCGCGGTATCCAACCGCCTCAAGCAACTGACGACAAGCAGGTTGAAATCAACGCCAAAAATGACAATAAGATATATGATATTCTCGGCCGCGAGGTAAGCGAAACAACAGCCGGACATATCTATATCCGCAACGGCAAGAAGTTTATCGCCCAATAAAGTTTATCGTCAATAATTTAGAAACGGATTCCTACAAACCGAATAAGGTAACCGGCAATAAACTATAAAAATATGCACTCACTCCCGCTCGGCTAAAATGTCTAAGCGGGAGTGATTTTTAACTAAAATGAGCAAAGCAACCGATGATAGGGCTTAGTGCTAATCCATCTCGGGGACACGGGAACCGCCTTGACTGCCGCCGGAGCCGCTGCCACCAATGCCGGAATCTGCAATATTTGCGCTATTTGCCGCCGTTCCTGCCGTAGCAATAAGAGCATCTGTTACATAATATGATGTAACAACTACATCGCCGTTTTTGGTTCCGTCCCCATCGGGTACGACTTCAGCGATAACATCACGGTTGAAACCTGATGCTACCACAAGCGGCTTAAAATAAACGGCATATTCAAGATCTTCGGCTGTCTGGTCAAAATGGTCGTGAGAGTTCATCCAATTAGTGATCTGACCGGCAGTAACTATATGCTCATCGTCAGCCGACACGAACTGCGGCATAGAGAATATGACGATGAAACAGATAATCCTTATCGCCTCAAATGGGGGGGTAAAAGATTGATTTTCATTAGTTTATATAATATTTAGTTTATATTATCTTACAAGGGATTTAATATGATTGATAAAATCTTTTGTCGGTTGGAGTTTGGGAAGGAGGTCATCTTCAGAGGTATCGATATAGCAGTTATAGTCGCCGCTCTCACGCAGTGCTTCAAGTTTGGTAAATAGTCGAGATTCATCAGTTGAGATTACACCTTCTTTAACAAAATGCTTATTTAGAAGCACGGAAACGCCGAGGTGAGTACAGGCGTGAAGTTTATTATGTATAAGCAGAGCCATTACAGCGTGATATGCAGCATAATACATACGGTTGGCGAGTGTACTCAACAAGTTGTTTTGAATATAAACATCAAATTCGGCTACAATCTTTTGTGCCTTTTAAAGTTCTAAATCAACTAATATTTCTCTTTCTTCTTGTCCTAAACTCATATCAGTACTTTTTTATCATCTTCTACGTTATGGTAAAATGGTGTAAACCATATAGAACTCCATTGTTCTAACGAATAGTCGCGAGCAGAGATACGTATATCCAAATCAAACCCCAACTCAATAAAGGGATAGGAGTATTTATCGAAATCATCCGGTTCGTGTTTCTTATTGAGCAAAACAAGTAAGTCCCAATCCGAATCAGGTCGATTGTCGCCCCTTGCCCGCGAGCCATATAGGTAGAGACGGCTGCCTTCGGGCAGAATAGTTTTCCCGAGCGACTTTATTTTAGTCAATATCTCGCTGTCAGTTATCATTTTACTTTTCTTCCAGCGTAGATAAAGTAGGCAATAAGCAGAGCGTACATCACTATACCGAGCAGTTGTGCATAGCCTGACGAAGCCCAAGAGTCAAGATACCAGTCGGCTCCGCAGAATTTTATCACTGCACTTACTACGCCCATCAGTGCGCCGCCTGCTATAAAGCCCGATGCTATGAGCGTACCTTTCTCCTGACGTTTCTGCACCAAATCCCCGGCTTTCTCGCCGTCCTTCTTGCTCTTACGGCTGACGAAATAGGCAATCACACCGCCGATGAGCAAGGGCAGATTGAGGTGCAACGGAATAAACATTCCGAGCGCGAAAGGCAGCACCGGTACGCCAAGCGTATTGAGCAACAACGCAAGTACGGCACCGGCAAAATAGAGCATCCACGGCGCACCTTCGCCCGACATAAGCGGCTCTATGACAGCAGCCATAGCATTAGCCTGCGGAGCCACCAGCGCATCCTTGCCTACAAATCCGTAGGTCTCGTTAAGCACGATCATCACTCCGCCGACGGTAGCGGCACTGACGAGTGTACCGAGGAACTTCCAAGTCTCCTGTTTGGCAGGGGTCGTACCTATCCAGTAACCGATCTTCAGGTCAGTGATAAACCCGCCTGCCATACTCAGTGCCGTACAAACGACGCCTCCTATGACCATAGCAGCCACCATACCGCTTTCGCCTTTCATACCCACAGCCACGAACACGACAGATGCGACTATAAGCGTCATCAGCGTCATACCGCTCACGGGGTTGGAGCCGACTATGGCTATGGCGTTAGCGGCAACGGTGGTGAAGAGAAAAGCGATGATGGTAACAACGAGCCATGCCACGAGAGCCTGCGTGAAATTATGGAGCACGCCAACCCAGAAGAAGACAAGCACTATCACAAGTGCGGCAACGATAGCGATAGCAAGGAAGCGCATATTAAGGTCGCGTTCGGTACGCAAAACGCCTTCAGCCACCTGCTTGCCTTTGCTGCCGAATTCTTTGCGCATCAAGCCGAAAGCCCCGCCTATGACACCACGGTTCTTTATTATGCCTATCAGACCTGCCATAGCTATTGCGCCAATGCCGATGTTACGCCCGAAGTCGGTGTAAAGCATTTGCGGGTCGGCATCTGCCATACCTACAGCACCGAGCAACGGCAGAACGACCCACCAAGTGAAGAGCGAGCCGCAGCAGATGATAGCGGCGTATTTGAGACCTATTATATAGCCCAAGCCGAGGACGGCGGCAGAGGTATTGACAGCGAGGACAGTCTTAAACTTCATAGCAAGTGTTTCGCCCCAAGCGGTCATGCGCGTGGAGAGACTCTCAGTCCACAAACCGAAGGTGGAAACAACAAAATCGTACAGTCCGCCTACAGCCGCAGCCCATATAAGAGGTTTAGCCTGACTGCCGCCCTGCTCGCCGGAGACAAGCACCTGCGTAGTGGCAGTGGCTTCAGGGAAGGGATATTCGCCGTGCTTCTCCTGCACGAAGAATTTACGGAACGGAATAAGAAACAGTATGCCGAGGCAGCCGCCGAGCAGCGAGGACATAAACACCTGCATAAAATTAACGGTTATACTCGGGTACTTGGCTTGAAGGATATACAAGGCAGGGAGGGTAAAGATAGCACCTGCCACTATCACGCCCGACGAAGCGCCGATAGACTGAATGATAACGTTCTCACCGAGAGCGTTCTTGCGGCGCAAGGCAGAGGACAGACCTACTGCAATGATGGCAATAGGTATGGCAGCCTCAAAGACCTGCCCCACTTTCAGACCGAGATAGGCGGCGGCTGCGGAGAAAACGACAGCCATCACAACTCCGAGACTGACACTATAAGGCGTTACTTCGGGATAGTTGTTTTCAGGGCGCATAATAGGGGTATATTTCTCCCCTTGGGCTAATTTGCGGTTAGCATTTTCAGGCAGTTTAATTTCTTCCATAGGTGCATATTTTGCATTTTACCAATAACAGCGCAAAGGTAAAAAATAATAGCGGTTTACACAAATTTTTGCACAATAATATGCAGAAACTTTATCCGTTCAAATAATTTTCTTATCTTTGCGGCACTAAAACCAATTTCCGGCGAAAAATGAAAAACGTATATTGTGCTATCGATTTGGGAGCCACGAGCGGGCGCATTATTATATCCGCAGACGGCACTGACTTGGAAACGGTACATCGTTTTCCCAACCAAGTATATGAACAAGACGGCAAATGGTTTTGGGACACAGACTACCTGTTCGGCGAGATAACCAAAGGTCTGCACTTGCTTACATCACGCGATGACATACGCGTAAAAAGCATTGGTATAGACACTTGGGGCGTGGATATAGTCTGTCTTAAAGACGGCAAGGCTCTTGCCCATCCCCGTGCTTACAGAGACCCATATACCAACGGCAAGCCCGAAGAGTTTTTCCGGCTCATCAACCAAAGACAGATATACGACACCACCGGCATACAGTTTCTTAACTTCAATACCCTCTTTCAGATGTACGCTTGCTCCTCAGAGCAATACGAGCCCTTCCTCAAAGCGGACACATATCTTTTTATGCCCGACTATTTTTCTTATCTGCTGACGGGCAGAAAGGTTTGCGAATATACCATTCTCTCCACCTCCCAACTGCTCAACCCGCGCACCAAAGAGATAGATAGAAAGCTTGTAGAAACGGCAGGCGGACGGATAGGCTGTTTCCCGAAGGTTGTTTTCCCCGGGGAGCGTGTCGGACTGCTGAAAAAAGAGATAGCCGGCTTCAGGTATGATGTGCCTGTTGTGGCTGTGGCAGGACACGATACGGCAAGTGCGATAGCGGCTGTACCACGCGTGGCAGACGGCAAACGAATAGCATACCTCAGTAGCGGGACTTGGAGCCTGATGGGGGTCGTAACGGACGAACCTATAATAAACGACGACACCTACCGCCTTAACTTCACCAACGAAGGCGGCATTGACGGTACGACACGCCTGCTGAAGAACATAACCGGCATGTGGATACTCGAACAAGTCAGAAAAGAATGGCAACGGGCGGGCAAAGACTACAAGTACGAAGAACTGACAGAGATGGCGGAAAGCGCAATAGCCGCCAACGAAAACACACTGCCGCAGCTTAACTTTGACGAGCAACGCTTTGCCAACCCCGCTTCTATGCTGGGCGAAATACAGCAAGCAGCAAAAGAGCAAGGCAAAGAGATACAGACAGACGCCGAGACGGTGGCAACAATCTTCCTTTCGCTTGCACACAGGTACGGAGAGGTGTTCCGTATGCTGCAAAGTCTTTTGGATTGGCATATTGACTTGCTCTATATCATCGGCGGCGGGGCAAGAAACAGTCTGCTCAACCGCCTGACGGAAAGAGCGATAGGTATACCGGTCGTAGCAAGCCATACGGAAGCCACGGCGATAGGCAACATACTTGTACAAAAACGCAAAACAGAATAACTATGGCAAACACACAAATGGTAAACCAAGCGTATCAGATAGCAAGAGAGAGATACGCCGAGTTGGGTATAGACACGGAGCAGGTGCTGGGGCAACTGCAAGCGTTTCATCTTTCTATGCACTGCTGGCAGGCAGACGATGTAAGCGGATTTGAGCCGCAGGCAGGTGCGCTGTCCGGCGGCATACAGTCCACAGGCAACTACCCCGGAAAAGCCCGCAACATAGACGAACTGAGGCAAGACATACTGAAAGCCAAAAGTCTTATACCAGGCAACCACCGCCTTAACCTGCACGAGATATACGGCGAGTTTAACGGCAAACATGTGGACAGAAACGAGTGCGACATCAACCTTTTCAAAGGCTGGATAGACTGGGCGAAAGAGCATAACACCAAACTTGACTTCAACTCGACCAACTTCTCCCACCCCAAGTCGGGCAACCTGACCATAGCCAATCCCGACAAGGAGATTCGCGAGTTTTGGATAGAACACATGAAACGCTGCCGCGCCATAGCCAATGCCATAGGCGAAGAGCAACAAGACCCGTGTATCATCAACCTTTGGATTCACGACGGTTCGAAAGATCTGACGGTGGACCGTATGCTCTACCGCTCGCTGCTCAAAGAGAGTCTTGACGAGATACTGAAAGAGAAATACAAGTACGAAAAACCGAGCCTTGAGAGCAAGGTCTTCGGCATAGGGCTTGAGACGATGACCGTAGGCAGCAACGATTTCTACACGGCATACGCCGCGAAGAACAACGTCATGATAACGCTTGACACAGGGCATTTCCACCCCACGGAGTCGGTAGCGGACAAAGTGTCGAGTATGCTGCTGTTCGTACCCGAACTGATGCTTCACGTGAGCCGTCCCGTTCGCTGGGACAGCGACCACGTAACGCTGATGGACGACCCGACGCTGGAACTCTTCCAAGAGATAGTGCGTGCCGGAGCCATAGACCGCGTGCACTACGGACTTGACTACTTCGACGGCTCCATCAACCGCATTGGGGCATACGTTATCGGTTCGAGAGCCACACAACGCTGTATGCTCCGCGCACTGCTTGAGCCGGTAAAGACCATACACGATTATGAAGTGAGCAGTCGCGGGTTCCAGAAACTCGCATATATAGAGGAGGAGAAATCGATGCCGTGGCAAGCCGTATATGACGAGTTCTGCGTAAGGGAGAACGTCCCCGTAGGACTTGACTTCATACGCGACATAGAGCAGTATGAGCGCGAGGTAACAAGCAAAAGGTAAGGCGATATGATATACATCGGACTGATTATAATAGCGATAGGTGCATTCTGCCAGTCGAGCAGTTATGTACCTATCAACAAGGTGAAAGACTGGTCGTGGGAGTCGTATTGGTTAGTGCAGGGGCTTTTCGCTTGGATAGTATTTCCTCTCATCGGGGCTATGCTTGCCGTGCCAGAAGGACACAGCCTTACCGAACTTTTTGCAAGCGACCCGAAAGCCACGCTTATGACGATGATGTACGGCGCACTGTGGGGAGTGGGCGGACTGACATTCGGACTTAGCATGCGCTACCTCGGTGTGGCTCTCGGTCAGAGCATCTCGCTCGGCACCTGCGCCGCACTCGGCACCATACTTGCGCCGCTCTTTACCGGACACGCCGCTGACCTTACCACTGCCGTCATAATAGGAGTGGTGGTAACGCTTATCGGGATTGCCGTGATAGGCATAGCGGGAATGATGAGGCAGAGAGACAACGCAGAGGGCAAGGCACCGATAAAATACAACTTCGGCAAGGGCATAACCGTGGCAGTGCTTGCAGGGTTTATGTCGGCTTGCTTCAACATCGGATTAGCACAAGGGGCAGATTTGCAGTTTGACGGCGTATCGCCTATGCTCGCTTCGCTGCCTGCCACACTGCTCGTAACGCTCGGCGGGTTCCTTACCAACCTCTGCTACTGCTTGTATCAGAACCGCCGCAACCATACTTTCGGCGACTACAAGAAAGGCAACGTATGGCTCAACAACCTCTTGTTCTGCGTTTTGGCAGGAGCACTGTGGTACTCGCAGTTCTTCGGACTTGCCATTGGCAAAGGTTTTCTAACGGACAGCCCGACCCTCACTACGTTCGCTTTCTGCATACTGATGGCACTCAATATTGTTTTCTCCAACGTATGGGGGATAATACTCAAAGAGTGGAAAGGCAGCAAGAGTAAGACCATAGCGGTGCTGATAGCAGGACTGATAATACTAATAATCAGCAGTTTTATTCCTCAACTTATATGAAAGAGATTGTAGATGTAGCCGAGGTGGCAGGATATATATGGGAGAAAGGCTGGGGCGAACGCAACGGCGGAAACATCACGGTGGAAATCACCGACTCTCTGCCACAGGGAGCAGAAACGATAGACGGCGTAAAGCTGAACTATGACACAGAGACAGTCTGTCTGACAGAGCCGCTACCATACATTTCGGGGCATGTATTCTATGTCAAAGGAACACAATGTCGTATGCGCGACCTTGCCCGCAGTCCTATGCAGAACGGCTGCATAATACGCATAACCGATGACGGCAAAGGGTATAAGATACTGACGGACAACGGCGTAAAACCGACGAGCGAACTGCCGTCCCACCTAATGGTGCAAAACTACCTGAACGAGACAGGCAGCGGATATAAAGCCACACTGCATACCCACCCCATTGAACTTGTGGCTATGAGCCACATACCTATTTTCACCGACAAGACTGTCAGTATGGGCAGTTTTACAGCCAACCCTCTGACAAAAGTGCTATGGAGTATGATACCCGAGACGCTCGCTTTCGCGCCGCTCGGCATAGGTATTGTACCATACGAAACACCGGGCAGCATAGAACTTGCACGAGCTACACTGCAAGAGATAAAACACTATGATGTAGTACTTTGGGAGAAACACGGTACATTTGCCGTAGGCAAAGACATTATGGATGCCTTCGACCAAACCGACGTACTGAACAAGGCTGCCATTATCTACCTCAAAGCCAAGCAGACAGGTTCAGAACCGACCGGGATGTCTATAGAGCAGATGACTGATGTGCAGAGAATCTTCAACCTGCCATCATCTCGCATACCTGCCGTATGAGCGGTAGGTATCTTTCTCTATCTCTATCTCAGGTTCTTGTAGGCTGTCCTTTTGTTCCATACGCCAGCAGAGGTAGCGTATGTTCATTCCCCGCTCAAGCCACTGATGCTCATAGTGGGTCTGCAGTGCTTGCGCTTCCTGCCACTGCTCTCCTTTCTGCTCATATAGGTTGTCCGTGTCGGCAAGAATAGGGAAGTCGTTCAGCCGCAGCATCTCGCGGGTGTAGGTATAGAGGAAAGGACTGTCGGTCTTGAGATGAACGAGAGCATCAGGACGGAGAATAGAGAAATAGCGGTTGAGGAAATAGGTGGAAGTAAGGCGTTTGGTGGCTTTCTTCATCTGCGGGTCGGGAAAGGTAATCCATATCTCGTCCACCTCCTCGGGGGCGAAGAACCGTATCAGCCACTCTATGTTTATGCGCAGAAAAGCCACGTTGGCAAGCCTTTCGGTATAAGCCTGTTTGGCACCCTGCCACATACGCGCACCCTTGATGTCTATACCGATAAAATTGCGGTCGGGATTAAGCCGAGCAAGCCCTACGGTATAGTCGCCGTGTCCGCAGCCGAGTTCGAGGACGATAGGACGGTCGTTGTGAAAATAACTATCGCGCCAATGACCTGCCATACGTACCACCTCGTTATCATCGCTGATGTCGCGCATAGGACACTGGAAGACGTTGGGCAACGCTTCCATCTCGGCAAATTTATGCAGTTTGTTTTTTCCCATAGTTATTCATTTGCTGTTTGTCGGATTTCCACCCCTACATCGGTTATGCCTTTCAGCACATCGCTTCTCATACCGTGTTTTAGGGCGAAGGTGTAAGTGCCGACCGAGTCGAAACGATATGCATATTCATACAAGACCGGCATAGAGATATGATGCATACCTTTCTCCCCGAGCCATCGACCATAATCGTCTGCGAGATAGAACTCTATCGTATCATTATCCCCCACAAACAACCACATATTCTGATAAGGATAGGCATCTGTATGGCGAATGTGAAACAAGATGTCGTAAGCATTGACAGTATCTTGTATATCGACGTTAAATACTAAGGCACTGTCTTTGTGCCAGCCGGTCTGAGGCACAGACTTAAACTCGAGGAAGAGCGGTTCTGCCGTACAAGCTGCAAACAGTGCCGACAGTAGGAGAAGAAAGATATTACTGCTTTTGTTCATTGTTACGGCGATCGTTATGAGGTCTGTCTTTGCGGGAATACGGGGAGCGGCGGTGGTCTTTCTGCACCTGTTCTCTGCCTTCGGCTGCAGGTTGCTCATCGCGGGCTTCTGTTTTCCGTGATTTTTTCTTTTTGTCGAAGCGTGTCAGGTCGTCCTGTCCCACCACATTATGGTAACCTATCTCTTCCTGCGGCTCTTCCTGCTCCGTACCGTTGCTGCCGAGCGAGTAGCCGAGTTTGCGTGCTTCGAGGTAGAGCGGCACTTCGTAGTTAAGACAGCATTTGAGTTTGGCGCATAGTCCTGCAAGTTTTTGCGGATTGGGCGAGAGGTTTTGCAGTCGTGCCGCGCCTGTACCGACGGATGTGAAGTTGGTCATCCACGTGGAGCAGCACAGTTCGCGCCCGCAGGGACCGGTACCGCCTATACGACCTGCCTCCTGCCTTGCACCTATCTGCTTCATCTCGATGCGGATATGGAAAGTCTCGGCATAGACCTTAATGAGTTGGCGGAAATCCACACGTCCGTCGGCGATATAGTAGAAGATGGCTTTGGTGCCGTCTGCCTGATACTCCACGTCCCCCACTTTCATCTCCAAGCCGAGCGACTTGGCAAGTTGTCGTGCCTGAATCATCGTATCCTGCTCTTTGGCGTGCGCATCGGCGGCTTTATTCAAGTCTTCCTCGGTAGCAAAACGTAGGACGGGTCGGATCTCGTAGCGATTGGTGTCAATACGGTTCTTTTTCATCTGTGTTAGAACAAGTCTGCCGGTAAGCACCACCTCGCCAATGTCATAGCCGGGATTGGCTTCCACCACTACCACCGACCCTTTTTCCAGCGGCAGATGTTCTTGGTTGATATAGTACCCTTTGCGCGTGTTCTTAAACTGTATTTCCACCACGTCCGTCTCAAGGACGTTTTCCGCAATGTCGCTCAGGTAGTCGGTAACGGGCAACTGGTGAGCGGAGTTGCGGTGGCACGACTTCTCGGAGAAACGGCACGATTCGGTATTTAATGTAAAATTATGGTTCATATATAATAAGGTAGTATCTATACGATACGTTGGTTGTTATGCTTTCTTGATAAGGACAATCATTTGCAGGCAGAGGTCGAAGAATATGATTTTGGCATTGCCGTTCTGCTCTATCTGTCTTTCGGCTTTGGCAAACTCTTCGGTTATCTGCTCTACGTTGTTGTCGTTGATAAAGCGGCTGAATCGCTCGCTGAACTTGCTTTCGGTATCGGTCTGATACACAACTGACGGTTCGCCGAAATTGCGTATATAGTTTTCTCTCGTCTGCCGCTGGGCATACTGCAAGAACGCTTTTTGTTTCTCGCGCCCGACTGACTTATCTGCCATATCGGCACTCCATTTCCTGAGTTCGAGCAGCGCGGAATAGTCGCGCTTATGTGCCACGAGCCAAGCACGGCGCATGAGAGCCACAAAGTCGTCAAAATAGGCAGTACGCTCTTCCGCCCCCGCTTGCAGACGCATTGCCTCCAAATAACTGCCGCCGGATATGCGTATTATGTCTTGCGGGAAATAGGGGGCAAGATCGGCTTCTGTCAGACGGTCGGCTTTTATCTGCTGCACGCGGCTCAGTATGGTAGGCAGCATCTGCTCAGGATGCTCGCTTACGAGCAGGAAGACCGTCTTCTCGGGCGGCTCCTCAAGAATCTTCAGAATCTTGTTGGCACAGGTAGTGTTCATCTTCTCCGGCTGCCATATTATCAGCACTTTATATCCGTTGCCGAAGGACTTGAACGACAGACGGCGCAGTATCTCGCCGCTTTCGTTTTCGTATATGAGTCCCTGCTTGTTCTCCACTCCGAGTTTCTTATACCAGTCCTCTGCGGAGAAATAGTCGGACGAGAGCATCAGTTCCCTGAACTGTGCGGCATAAGTGCTGCAAGTATCTGATTTGTCATTCTTTACAATCGGATATACAAAAATAAGGTCGGGGTGTTCGAGGTTTTGAAACTGCAAGCAGGTAGGACACGTGCCGCACGAATCTTCGGCTGTACGGTTGGGACAGTTAAGATACTGGGCGTAGGCAACGGCAAGCCGAAGTTTGCCCACTCCGCTCGGACCGAACAACATCTGCGCATGAGGCACACGACCCTGACTTACGCTTAACCGCAAGTGGTTTTTCACATTTTCTTGCCCTATAATATCCCTAAATCTCACAATTTATGAAAATTTTTATCAATTTATTTGCATATATAAAAATCTCACCGTACCTTTGCAGTCCGATTTGAGAGCGGTTCAAATCTGTATCGCGGAGTAGAGCAGTGGTAGCTCGTCAGGCTCATAACCTGAAGGTCGGTGGTTCGATCCCATCCTCCGCAACAGGGAAGGATGCACGTTGCATCCTTTTTTTATGCTATCGCCGTTATCAGCGCGTAGGTGGCAGCACCTATAAGAGCAGATACGGGTATAGTGATTATCCAAGCCGTTATCATATCAAGCGACACGCCCCAGCGCACTGCACTCATACGCTTGACCGAGCCTACACCCATTATGCTGCCGGAGATGACGTGGGTGGTGGAAACCGGTATTTTCAGAGCCTGCGTAACGCAGAGCGTGAGTGCACCGGCAGTCTGCGCGCAAAAGCCCTCCACAGGTGTTATCTTCGTTATCCTGTTGCCCATCGTCTTTATTATCTTCCACCCGCCCGACATCGTACCGACGGCAATGGCAGTAAAGCAGGCGAAAGCCGCCCACTCGGGTACGTTGATACCGAGAGCGGCAAGAGACTCACTCGGCTGCAACACTTCCGGCAGTGAGCCTGCTCCGAGCTGGAGATAAGCGCCTATGGCACAAGCCATAACGCCTATTTCCTTGGTAGAGTCGTTCAGTCCGTGCCCGAGACTGAGGAATGCGGATGAAAGGAGTTGCAGACGGCGGAACCAGCGGTCCATATAGTGCGGTTTGGCACGGCGGAATATCCACATTGTCAGTATCATAATAATATTCCCCGCTACAAGTCCTATCAGCGGAGCGGCTACTATGAACATCGCTATCTTGCCCACCGTTGCCCAGTGTACGGCAGCCCATCCTTTGGCAGCGACAGCCGAACCGACCAGTCCGCCAATGAGGGTGTGGGAAGACGAGGATGGTATACCCCGCCACCAAGTAAACAGGCTCCAGATAATAGCAGCCACCAAGCCACCTATCATTATCATCAGCCCCGTTTCGCCGTAAGCGGCATTGGCAGTTACGGTCTTTTGCACCGTCTCTGCCACACCGAAACCGATGAGGTACTTGGCTATAAAAAAGGCAATGAAATTGAACCCCGCAGCCCAAAGGACGGCCTGAAAGGGTGTAAGGACTTTGGTGCTCACTACGGTGGCGATAGAGTTGGCTGCATCGTGAAAACCGTTGATGAAGTCAAAGCAGATACAAAGGACGATAATTGTAACGAGATAGACCATTTATGCGTACTTTACGATTATGGTTTTCAGGGTTTTGCCCACATGGTTGGCGCAGTCGGTTGCCTCTTCCATATTGTGCATTATCTCCTTTATCTTTATCAGTTCTTTGCTGTCCTCCTCCATCTCGAAGAGTTCTTTTACGAAGTTGTCATACACATCGTCGCCCTCGTGTTCGAGTTCGTGGAGCTTAGCGCACTGCTCAAGGGCGATAGCCGGTTTTTTGTTTATCGTTTTTAGTTCGGACACCGCCATATCTATGGCTTTGGCATCTTCGAGGATAATTTCCGCCATGTGCATTGCGGTATTGGGCATCTGCTTGGGGCGGTAGAGAATAAGGCGTTTGGCAGAGGCGTTGATATAGTCCATCACGTCGTCAAGGTCGCCGCAGAGTTGGTGCATATCCTCACGGTCGAAGGGCGAAACAAAAGAGTCGTTTATCTGCTCAAAGATGGTGGTAACGAGGTTATCGCACTGTGTTTCGATAGACTTGATTTGGGTGTAAAGTTCCTGCTGCTTTTCATAGTTCTGCGTAGAAACGAGTTCGGTAAACAAGTCAGCCGCAGCCACTATGTTCTTGGAAATCTGCCGGTATTCGGGAAAAAACTTATCCTCTTTGGGAATAAATGCCGAAAAAATACTGTTTAGAGACATTGATTATATTGTATGTGTTGATATTCTGTAGTGTAGTAGAGCAAAGCGGCACTATTGCACACTTTACCGCTACAAAGGTACAGCAATTAGTTGGTTTGTACAAAAATCTTTACAATAATATCCGATTTTTGCACAAAAATTTCACAATACAAAATATTTGCAGTACTTTTGCAGGCTCTAAAAAGGAGAAAGAAAAAACTATAAATAAAAATATCTATTTATTATGTCAAAAGTAACAGTAGTAGGAGCAGGCAATGTAGGAGCAACCTGCGCTAATGTGTTGGCTGTAAACGAAGTAGCCGACCAAGTATGTCTTATAGACATCAAAGAAGGTCTTGCCGAAGGTAAGGCAATGGATATTATGCAGACCGCCCAACTGATGGGCTTTGATACCATAGTTGAGGGTGTTACCAACGACTATTCGCGTACCGCCGGTTCGGACGTTGTCGTTATCACTTCCGGTATTCCCCGCAAGCCCGGTATGACACGTGAGGAACTGATAGGCGTGAACGCAGGTATAGTAAAGAGCGTTGCAAAAAGCGTACTTACCTATTCGCCCGATGCCATTCTCATCATCGTATCTAACCCTATGGACACGATGGCATATCTCGCTCTCCACTCTCTCGGTCTGCCGCGCAACCGAGTTATCGGTATGGGCGGTGCGCTTGACTCGTCGCGTTTCAAATACTTCCTCTCCAAGGCTCTCAAATGCAACGCTAACGAGGTAGAAGGCTTTGTAATAGGCGGCCACGGCGACACAACTATGATTCCTATGAAGCGTTTTGCCACCTACAAAGGTATGCCCGTAAGCCAACTCTTGGAGCCTGAAGAGATGGACGAAGTTGTAAAACAGACTATGGTAGGCGGTGCTACACTCACCGGTCTGCTCGGTACATCGGCATGGATGGCTCCGGGTGCAGCCGCAGCATCGGTGGTAGAGTCTATCGTTAAGAACCAGATGAAGATGATACCCTGCTCCATAGCACTTGAAGGCGAATACGGCTACAACGACATCACCATCGGCGTTCCCGCACTTATCGGCAGAAATGGTATGGAAGGCGTTATCGAAATAGAACTTAACGAAGAGGAGAAAGCACTCTTTGACGCTTCCGCCGCAGCCGTTAAGAAAACGATTGAGGCACTCAAAGGGCTGAACGTATTGTAATAAAGTCCAAGTTACAAACAGACCGAACAGAAGTTCGGAAAGACACTAATCCTCCACTGCCTAACACGGCAGAGGAGGATTTTGGTATGCAAAAAAATCGCAGTTACGGTTAAAATCTGACATTTTTTGGTACAATTCTTGCACTTTACAACTAAAATAATTATCTTTGCGCACTTTTAGGAAATCTATGCTAAATAGAACAATGAAAAAGATAGTAACCATACTGATGTTGATTTTGCCGCTTCGGCTGTTTGCCGTGATAGCAATGCCGGGGTCGGGAGTATATGGAGATGAGTTTTATCACTACCGCATTGACTCCAATGGGGTTCATTTGCCTGCCCGCATACCGGCAGAGATACGGCAGCGCAGGTTCCAGCCCGCCATACAGACCACATTCCCGCTTACGGGCGACATAAGAAGCATAGTGATACTTGTAGAGTATGAGGATGTCAGTTTTACCATATCCGACCCTAAAGCAGCCTTTGAGCGTATGCTCAACGTGGAAGGCTATAGCGAGAACGGCGGTACGGGTTCGGCACGCGACTACTTTATAGCCAACTCATACGGCAAGTTCCGCCCGACATTTGATGTCTATGGTCCTTACGTACTGCCTAACAAAAGGGAGTACTATAAGTCTCACGCTGCGGAGATGATAGTGGATGCCTGTGGTGCAGCGGACGACGACGGAGTGGACTTTACGCAGTATGACTTCAACTCCGACAGCAATATAGACAACGTGTTCGTCTATTACGCCGGTCATAACCCCGCCGAGGGCGGACCGGAAAGTGCGGTATGGCCCCACCGCTCACAGGCTGTCGTATGGAGTGAAGATGACAAGCAGTATTACAGGTATTCGGTTGACGACAAGTGGATTATGGACTATGCCTGCACCTCCGAACTATACGGCGGCAGGGGCGACCGTATGTGCGGTATAGGCACTTTCTGCCACGAGTTCAGCCACGTACTCGGGCTTGACGATTTCTACAACACCATCAACAGCGACACCTATACAATAGGCGAGTGGGACATAATGTGTCAGGGCAACTACAACAACGAAGGTCGTACCCCGCCGAGTTATTCTGCATACGAGCGCTGGATGTTAGGCTGGCTTGAGCCGGTGCAACTAACTCGCACGGGCGACTTCCTGCTTGAGCCGCTTGAACTCAAAGGGCAGGCTTATCTCATTGCCGCCAAAGACCATAACCTCAAGGTGCTTGCTCCTAATCCTAACGAGTACTGGCTACTTGAAAACAGGCAGAACACAGGTTGGGACACACCTAAAAACAGCCTTCCGGGTACAGGTATGCTCATAACGCACATCACCTTCAACAAAGGCAAGTGGGACAACAACACGCCCAACAACACCACTCCGTTGGGCTACGATATATGTGAAGCGTACTACAAGAATCCGTATTTCAGTTCGCCCTCCGACACCTACCCCGGGCTGTATAACATCTCACAGTTTTACCCTGTAGCCAACTCCGATGACACGCTCAAAGGGCAGGAACTGACACGCATTCAGTCCATACCTGCCAACAGCGGCAACAACATCGTCTTCCACTACGGCGAGGACAACGGCTCAGGCATATACATTGCTTCGGAGAGACTGACCATACTGAACTCCGTCTTTTTGGACGGCGCAGTAACCCCCGCCTCATCGCTCGTATTGGCAGAGGGCAAGCACCTTGAAGACAACAAGATGTTTATGACCACCGACAACCCGCTCTTCCAGATAAGTCTTGACAGCATACACTGGACTTCGGACACACTATGGGACGAGGTGAACGCCGACGGCACATACAAGCACAAGATATACGTAAGATACTGTCCGACAGAGTTTTGCACAAAAGAGAACGCTATTCTCCGCATCAGCACAGCCAACGGCGTACAGATGTCGCAATCGATATTAAGCGGCGAATCATACAGACCGATACTGATAAGCGAGGTTGAAGCAACAGAGGCTACTGACATAACGCCGTATAGCTTCGTACCGCAATGGACGGAGCAGGCAGATGCTGAAACATACAACATCACACTTTATAGGAAAGAACTGATAAAGGGAACAAAGAACAGCAGAGAAGTGATTGTATATCAGGACAAGGAGATAACCGAAGGCTCCGAACTGAACGGACTTGACCCTGACACAGACTACTACTATTACCTAACCTGCTCCGAAGAGAAAGGCTGCGAGAAACATACATCGGAGAAGGGCAATACCGTCAAGGTTAGGACATACGCAGGAGCCGCAGATACGGAGCGGATGTTCACTATAGGCAAAAGCGGCGGAGAGTATGTGGCGTGGTTCGGACAGGCAGCCCAAGAGGACAAAACACTGATAATCTTCAACGCAGCCGGACAACAAGTAAGTTCATTCACCCTCACCAAAGGCAGCAGCAACGTTACCATTCCCGCAAGCGGACTGACAAAAGGACAGTTGTATATAGTGAAACTATCCGACTCCAACCAACTGAAAAGAAAAGGCTTACAGGCAAAATTTATATATCAATAACAACATAAAACCTACTCAATAACCACTTAAAACACATACCAAAATGAAACACTTATACCATATTCTTTCGGCTATATTGCTGACAAGTGCCGCCATAGTAGCACAACCTGCTCGTGCGCAGGAAGAACAAGCGCAAGACGACTGTTGGAGAATAAACAGAATAGACCATCTGTTCTACAACATCAACATCTGCGATGAGTATGCCCACATCATCAAACGTCAGAAAAAAACTCAAAACTACTATACAGAAGCGTTTGTTATCCCAAAAACGGTGAAATACACCATTCCGAGTATGAATACGGGGAGCGGAAGTATAGGCTCAGGGGACCATTATTTTCCTATAACGGAGTTGATGGACAGTTGTTTCTACAATGCGACCTCAAGTTCTATCACCTTTGAGGCAGAGTCGAACGTAAAGATTATCCACAGTTATGCTTTCCACAATGTCTTTAACGTAACCGGCACATTAGAACTGCCAAGTTCGGTTGAAACGATAGAAGACAACGCTATCTACGCCAACTATACGGCAATAGTTATCCCCGCCTCGGTGAAATATATAGGCGTGTCGTCCATAGTACTTGACAAAGCCACAACCGTCATTTTCCTCGGTACTACTCCTCCCGAGATAGGCATAGATGGCGACTATACGCCGTGGAACAGCGACAAAAGTGCCACCTCAAAAGAAATAACCGTGCAAGTGCCTGAAGGCAGTTTTGACACATATAAGAACACCGACGGCATCGGCGACTACTTCACCTGCTTTGGCAGAGAAAAAGACAGCACTTCGCTCAAAGAGACTACCGCCGGCGGCAGAAAAGGCATTTACAGTCTGACTGGTGTTTATCTCGGCGAGGACGACAGCCAACTGCCGAGAGGCATATATATCATCAACGGCAAGAAAGTGGTAAAATAAACCGCTGCTCCGTTTATTAAGTGCATTTTCGCTTGCTCATATTACTGCTGTCTTTCGCTTTGCTTGCTTTGCCTGCATATAGCGATGAGCGTGGCAAAGAGAGGACAGAAAACGAGAACACCGCAGAAGCAGACACCGGCTGTTCGTTAGTAGTAACAAGCAATATACACAAAGAGGAGCATATATCACATCTAAAATCATTACGCGCACACAAACCGTATATCGATTTGGTGCGCGTTTATGATAGTAATAACTTTCAGTTTCGCTGCGGAATCTATCTTCCCAAACTGACAGCCGACTGTATGATGGACATCGGTATGACCTTATGGAGATGGCCTGTACCATTTTCGCTTGTCCCGCATTGGTTCACCAATTTCGGTCCGACCACGTGCAATGAGACTGACCTCTATTTGGCTCCTAAATGCCTTACTTCCATACAGATAAAGATGCGGGCGTATTTTTAACGCTTGCGTAGAGGCATTTCTTCCTCTTCCGTAAAATGCGTAATCTCCCCTGAAAAACTGCCGGTAACCTTGCTTCCTGTCAGCGTAGTTGCCTCATAGGTAATTGTGTTTTCGGTTATGGTAACACTGCCGGAAATGAGCAGCCACTCAAAGCCGCTGATATACCCGCGGTTGAGTTCGGAGTATTTGGCAAGATAAAATTCTGAACCGTAATACTTGTAGTTGTCCACGTCTCTTGCTCCTGCCCAAACCGTATTCGGTTCGCCTGATGTAGAGATGGGGAATGTACCTACGGGCAGGGCGGAACCGTCATTATCCACCACTAAATAGAGCAATGTCAAGGGTATATAGTTGGCTTCCTTTATCTGATAGAGGTCAGAAGAAAGCATCATTATCTCAACTACGTTATGCCCGTTTACCTGTTCATCCGCAAGATAGTATTGAGCTGTAAGAAATTCCACATCGCTGTATTTTTCCGGCAGAGCAACGGACTCGGGGTAGTTGTCCGACACTTTCACTGCTTTTACGCCCTTCGCTTCAAAGTCTTTTCCGCCTTCCGTACCGCTTACCAATGGTGTTTCCTCTGCATTGATAATCTCGCCGGTAGTATTGTCTGTCAGATAAGCCACCACGCTACAATTGTAGGGATTGTAAGACTTATAGAGTTCATAATCCAGCGACACTTCGTAGTCCATACCGTAAAACTCAAGTACTTGACCTGTGTATGGATTGAGGTAAGTCCTTACTACATCGCAGTGTACGTATTCTTCCCACCCTGCCCAAGTATTGTATGAGTCTTGCTGCGTAGCGAGTACGCCGCTCTCCTTCAAGGCAACGGTAAGAGATATGTCCTTGTTGTCGCCGAGGTTCTTGCCGCTCACTTTTATTACAGACTTGCGTGTCTGCTCATCGTAGGCGGAGGAGATATTGACTGAAACAAGAGCTGTGGAAGCGGCTTGGGAAATAAACTGACTGAAGTAATACGGGTGCATTACCTTACCGCTCGTAGCATCGCCGTTCTCGTCTTCATAGTCCCAAAAACTGCGGTTGTAAAGCATTGAAGGCAGGAAGGTAATATCAAGGTCGGTTGCCAACTTCGAGATATTAGGAAGAGTAAAGTCATCGTATATATCTCCGTAATGGTGTACAAGCCTGACGTACTTATTTTCATTACCTCCGATTGCAGCAGATATAAGTTGTGTCCCACGAGGGCAGTAGGAGCAATCTTGCGAGGTGAACATCTCAATGAGTTGCTTACGAGGGAAAGATGTAGGCAGAGACGGTGAATCAGGCTCTTTATAGTCTTTCTGACAGCCTGCCACCATCACGAGCAGCGAGAAAAGAAAAAGATAGAGCAGAGATTGGCGTTTCATAATGATTGGGATTAGAGGGTGAATATCTGTCAGTTAGTAAGCAATGGCGAAGACCACGCGCTGTTTGGAGGGCTTGCCGGTTACCATACAGCGTCCTTCCTCGAATATGGTGTTGCTGCCGTTGAAGAGAACGTTGTCTTTTGACGGAATACAGCGTATGGTGGCTTTGGTTTCTTCCTTGATTTTCTCTTCCGTTTCGGGTGTTCCGTCCCAGTGGCAGAGCAAGAAGCCGCCCTTCTGTATTTCCCGCTTAAACTCCTCATAACTATTCACTTCGCGTGTGTTGGCAAGGCGGAAGTCGAGTGCTTTCATATATACATTCTTCTGTATTTCCTCAAGCAGTGCGGCTATATGGCCATCCACTCCCGCAAAGGCTATGGTCTCTTTAGTGAGCGTGTCGCGGCGTGCCACTTCTATTGTGCCATTCTCGAGGTCTCTGCCGCCCATAGCGATACGGACGGGTACACCTTTGAGTTCGTAGTCGGCAAACTTGAAGCCCGGAGTCTGTTTGTCGGACGTATCCACTTTCACGCGTATGCCCATGGCTTTGAGGTTGTCTGCAAGAGGATTGAGTACGGCAAGGAGTTTGTCGAGGTCGTCCTGTTTTTTGAAGATAGGCACTATCACTACCTGAATAGGTGCGAGGTGCGGCGGCAGCACAAGTCCGTTGTCGTCGGAGTGGGTCATTATGAGTGCACCCATAAGGCGTGTACTTACGCCCCAAGAGGTAGCCCATACGTATTCGTATTTGTTTTCCTTGGAGAGGAACTGCACGTCAAACGACTTGGCGAAGTTCTGACCGAGAAAATGGCTCGTACCTGCTTGCAGAGCCTTGCCGTCCTGCATCATAGCCTCTATGCAGTAGGTATCAAGTGCACCGGCGAAACGCTCGTTGGGCGACTTCACGCCTTTGACTACGGGTATAGCCATCACGTTCTCTGCAAACTCGGCATATACGCCGAGCATCTTTTCCGCCTCGGCTATGGCTTCTTCCTTGGTGGCGTGGGCGGTATGACCTTCCTGCCAGAGGAACTCAGCCGTACGGAGGAAAAGGCGTGTACGCATCTCCCAACGCATAACGTTAGCCCACTGGTTGCAGAGAATAGGCAGGTCGCGGTAGGAGGATATCCAGTTTTTGTACGTACTCCATATAATGGTCTCCGAGGTGGGACGTATAATCAGTTCTTCCTCAAGTCGTGCATCCGGGTCAACCACTACGCCTTTGCCGTTGGGGTCGTTCTTGAGGCGGTGGTGGGTAACGACGGCGCACTCCTTGGCAAAGCCTTCCACGTGTTCGGCTTCACGGCTGAGGAAAGATTTAGGTATAAGCAAAGGGAAATAGGCATTGACGTGTCCCGTTTCCTTAAAGCGGCGGTCAAGTTCTGCCTGAATTTTCTCCCATATAGCATAGCCATAGGGCTTGATTACCATACAGCCGCGCACGGCAGACTGCTCTGCAAGGTCGGCTTTTACTACAAGTTCGTTGTACCAACGTGAGTAGTCCTCACTGCGTGGTGTAAGTTTTTGAAAATTTGCCATATATTTCGTTGTTTTCGTATTTTTTGTAGTTTGCGTAATTAGCGGAGTTTATAGGCTTTTCGTATTTTCTCAAAGTCCGATTGCGGCGTTCGCATCTGTTCCGTCAGCCTTTCTATCCACCCCTCTGCACTGTCGCCCTGCGGCATACCTGCTTTTTCAGTCTCTGCTATTGTCTCGTTCCATATCTTCGGCAGGCGGAAAAAGCGTGCCAACTCTTCAAGACACATCCTCGAAGCGTTCTTTTTCCCTTCTATGGAGTAGCCTGCAATATGGCAGGTCGCGCCCAAAGTCTGACTGCCTGAAAGCAGACGGCGGTTGATGTCGGGTTCACCCTCCCAGCAGTCGATAATGCACCTGCGACCGCTCGCCAATAACGCCTGCTCGTCTATCACTCCACCTCTTGCCGCGTTTAAGAGGACGGCTTGAGACTTGCAGCGGGAAAGAAAAGCGGCATTGCAAAGGTGGTAGGTCGGGTATTTGCCGTCGTTGGTCAGCGGAGTATGGAAGGTTATAATATCGCTGTTCTCGACAATCGTATCCAGCAGCACAAACAGGTTAGGCTCTTTCTCTGCCCTTACCGGGTCATTTAGCAAAACCTCAAAGCCGTTTGCGGCTGCCATACTTGCCACCTTGCCGCCTACATGCCCTACCCCCACTATACCCAAGACCGGCTTTTGTGGCAGGACTACCCGCTTGCGGATAAGGGAGAGAGCCTCCTTTATATAGTCGCATACGGCTTGTGAGTTGCAGCCCGGGCAGGCTGTCCAAAATATGCCCTGCCTGCGACAATAGTCTGTGTCTATATGGTCGTAGCCTATGGTGGCTGTGGCGACAAAGCAAACACGCGATCCGTCCAATAAGCGGCTGTCTATACGAGTGCGAGTACGGATAATAAGTGCATCTTTGTCTCTCACCCGCTCACTCGTAAACTCCTCCGGCTCAATATATTCGGCATCAATAAGGTTGTCCGCACCGACAGCCGAGCGGGCAGTGTTATACGCCTCTATCTGAGCCCTGACAAATGGTATATGACGGTCAACCGCTACTTTCACGCCTTATTTATACCTTATATTATCTATCAGCCTTACGCCTTCACACCAGACTGTAATACAGCCGATAGCGTTATTGAAAGAGCGGGCGGGCAGCAGAGTTGTGGCATCCACTATCTCATAGTACTCCACCTCCAAGCCCTCTATCTTATTCACCTCGTCAATAACGCGCTGTTGCTCCGTAAGCACTGCGCTTTCACTATCTGCACAGCTGCAAGGCTCACTGCATATACGGTCTTTGCTTTCAAACAAGATACGTGATATATTGACAGCCAAGCGTTTGCCGTCAGCCGAGAGGCGCTCGTTGCGAGACGAGAGAGCCAAGCCCGACTGCTCGCGGACGATAGGACAGTCTATTATCTGAAGCGAACCGAAGGTGTCTTTGAGGGCAGAACGCTCAACCATGTAGTGAATGATACAGAGTTGCTGGAAGTCTTTTTCGCCGAAATAGGCGCGGTCGGGACGAACGAGATAAAACAGCCGACTAACGACCTGCACTACGCCGTTGAAATGCCCCGGGCGCATCTTGCCTTCCATAACGGCATCAAGTCCGCCGAAATCGAAAGCAAAAGTCTGCTGCATCTCCTCCTCGCTATACATCTCCTCGGGGGCGGGAGCAAAGACATAACTTGCGCCGAGAGAGGTAAGCAGAGCCGTATCGCGCTCCAGCGTGCGGGGGTACTTGGCGAGGTCTTCTTTGTTGTTGAACTGCGTGGGATTGACAAAGACCGACACAAAGCAGACATCGTTGTCTTTTACCGCGCGCTCCACGAGCGAAGCATGACCGGCGTGAAGCGCACCCATAGTGGGAACAAGACCAATGGTCTTTCCCTCTTTTTTCAGACCTTCAACCACTTGAAGTATGTCCGATTTTTTTGTTATGACTTGCATAAGAAAATTCGATTAAAAAACGATTTATTGTTCAAAAAATCGGACAAAGGTACGGCTTTTTTTAAGAAATTGAAAAAAAATGCGCCAAAAGTGTGTATATATAATATTTTTTTTGTAATTTTGCAGCGGGAAAAAATATGCATACATTTTTCGCCAAAATAAACATTAGTAAAATCCCCTAAAAACAGAGTTGATATGAAAGAGCCTAATCGTATTCTTTTTGTCTCGCAGGAGATTTTCCCCTATTTAGCAGAGGAAACGCCGATACGGATGCTTAACAGGAAGTTGCCTGAACTGTTTCAGTCGAAAGGCTATGAGACCCGTACTTTTATGCCCAAGTTCGGTGATATAAACGAGCGTCGCAACCAGCTGCACGAGGTGATTCGCTTGTCGGGTACCAACCTGCTCATAGACGATACCGACCACCCTCTGCTCATCAAGGTGGCAAGCATACAATCGGCTCACATACAGATATATTTTATTGATAACGAAGACCTTTTCAACAAGCGTCGCGGCATAACCGACACAGACGGCAAGGAGTATGAGGACAACGATGTACGCAGCATTTTCTTCTCCCGCAGCGTACTTGAGACGGTGAGAAAACTGCGCTGGACCCCCAATATCATCCACTGCTCGGGCTGGATGTCTGCTCTCGTACCTCTTTACGTAAAGAAAGCCTATTCGGACACTCCTTTCTTTGCCAAGTCGAAAATCGTATTGTCGCTTGACGAAAACACATACCAAACGCCGTTCTCCACCAAGTTCTCGCAGAAAATCATCATTGACGGTATTCGCAAGAACGATGTACGCAGTATAGCCGGTTTCCCCGTAGGCTATGAAGAGTTGATGCGACTTGCCATAGACAACTCCGATGCCATAGTCTATACGAGCGGGAACATCAACACCAGAGTGAGCAACTACGCGGAGACGAGCGGCAAACCCATAATGAAAACAACAGACAATGACCCGCAACAATATCTTGATTTTTATAACAGTCTGCTTACCCCTGATGCTGTTTAACGCCTGCAAAGACGACAGCGAGAGAGCGGGCAGCGCGGCTCTGACAGACAATGAGAACGTGATAGTATGTGCAGACACCCTGCGCAGTATCACATCAGCGGTGGCATACGCTCCGCCGGTATATACCACACCCGACTCGCTGCTGCTCGGCGAATGTACGTTCGGCGACTATGGTATGCTCCGAGCAGACATACTAACGCAGTTTGCCTCGCCCGAAGGATGGGTCTATCCCGATATGTCGGAACTTGATTCCGTATGCCTATATATATACTATCGCAGCAATTTCGGCGACAGCAATGCACCTTTGGGCATAATGGCTTACGCACTTGACGGAGAGAGTCTTTCCACCGACTCCACCTACTCTTCCGACACCGATGTCAAGCGTTTTTGCAGTCTTAACGACTCGCTGCGCCTCTTCGACCAAGACCATATCTTTGCCGCCTCAACGCCCGACGACTCCATCTACTCATCGGCGTTGTCATCATACGTCAAAGTGGAGAAAATAAGGCTGAACGAGAAGTGGGCTCGCCGCCTGTTCGCTATCAAAAGTTTCAGTTCGGTATCATCATTAAGCGACAGTTTCAAAGGCATTTACCTCACATCCACCTACGGCTCATCGTCGGTTGTCTATATAAACAACATCTGCCTTACCGTCCACTACCACTATACCTTCCCCACTACAGCCGAGGGGACAACATACAAGACCTTGAGCGACTACAAAGTGCTGTATGCCAACTCTGAAGTAGCCACCATACAACGCTATACCTACACCAACGATGCCGACAAATACTCATCTCAACTCGGCAACAAAGAAGTAAACTACATTGTTTCGCCCGCATATATGTACACCCGCCTGAAGGTACCGGCAGACAAAGTGTCGGATATGATAGACACGGGCGTCAAAGGACGCAAACATAAGTATATCAACCGCGCCGAACTACGAATAGACGTGGTGCGCAATACAGACAAGACCGAGGCGGCGGCACCTGCATCCACAATGATGCTCATAGACGAGAGACGATATGACGAGGTGTGCGTACAAGGTATGCTTCCCGATGACTCCACTGCCGTCTTTGCTTCGCTCTCGTCCGTATATAACACCGACTCCGCAGCCTACCTGCAATATTACGAGTTTGATATGTCGGATATGTTCACCTGCCTTATCCACGACACGGCATTAGACACGCTCAACCTGCTGCTTGTGCCAGTGGACGTAACGGTAAGTTCAACATCGTCAGATGCATACATATCAAAAGTAAGAGTAAAACAAACTGTGTCGGCAACCCGCATTATGGGGGCAGGCAACACCAAAAAGCCGATGGATATAGAGATTATCTACTCCGGCTTTACCAACACACGAATAGGACAATAACACAATGGTTCTCAATTATATCTGGATAGGACTTATACTGCTGTCGGTAGTGATAGGCATTGTCAGTTTTTGCATATCGGGCGAGAGTACGGTTCTCTCCGCCATACTTGACTCCACTTTCTCAAGTGCCAAGACCGGCTTTGAGATTTCAATCGGTCTGACGGGGGTACTCAGTCTGTGGATGGGCATAATGAAGATAGGCGAGAAAGGCGGAGTGATAAACACTATGTCGCGCGCCGTAAGTCCGTTCTTCACGCGCCTTTTCCCCGACCTCAAGAAAGGTCATCCCGCTTTCGGGTCAATGCTGATGAACATCTCAGCCACTATGCTCGGCATAGACAATGCCGCCACTCCTCTCGGCTTGCAGGCTATGCGCGAAATGCAGGAGACCAACCCGAAAAAAGACACAGCGAGCAACCCGATGATAATGTTTATGGTGCTTGTAACGAGCGGACTGACACTCGTACCGGTGAGCATAATGACCTATCGTGCTCAACTCGGCGCAGCCAATCCCGCCGACGTCTTCCTGCCCATACTCATCTCTACCTACTGCGCCGCTATGGCCGGAATAATAAGCGTTGCCATAGCGCAGAAAATCAACCTTTTTCAGCCGGTGCTGCTGCTTTCGCTCGGCGGACTGACCCTCTTCGTAGGTCTGCTTATATGGGGAGCAATGATGCTGCCGCAGGACAAACTCAACACCTACTCCGCCGCACTTGCAGCCATACTTCTGCTCGGCGTGATATGTTGGTTTATCATTGCGGGGATGGTAAAGAAAGTGAATGTCTATGATGCTTTTATCGACGGCGCGAAAGACGGTTTTCAGACTGCCATAGGCATCATACCGTACCTGATAGCCATACTCGTGGCAGTGGGTATGTTCCGCGCGGCGGGGGGGATGGACTATATAGTGAACGGCATAGGATGGCTTTTAGGGCTGATAGGCATCAATACGGATTTTGTACCGGCTCTGCCTACGGCTCTAATGCGCCCGCTCTCCGGCAGCGGAGCGAGGGGAATGATGGTGGAGGCTATGACACACTACGGCGTGGACAGTTTCGTGGGACGTGTGGTAAGCATTGTGCAAGGCTCTACTGATACAACATTCTACATACTTGCAGTCTATTTCGGGAGCGTTAAGATAAAGAACGTGCGTTATGCCGTAGTCTGCTCGCTGATAGCCGACTTCTTCGGTCTTGCCTCCGCCATACTGTTAGGCTACCTGTTCTTCCACTAACTGCCAAGTCAAGCAACTCCGCCACGCACTCTGATTCGGTCATCTTCGGCGAGAAACCATACGCCTTAATCCAAGTATATCACAAAGCGGGATAAACCTGGATTAGAAATGCCGTTTGCTTAGAGCGAGGTTCTCCTTTCGGGTCATCTCGACGCGGGTGTCTGGGGTCTTGTCAGCCTGTCCTGTGAGGTGCAATACGCCGTGAATAAGAATACGGCATAGTTCTTCGTCAAAGCCAACACCAAGACTTTCGGCATTACTGCGCACCGTATCAAGAGATATAAATATATCTCCGTTCAGCACGGAGCGAGTGGTATAGTCGAAGGTGATGACATCGGTATAGTAGTCGTGTGAGAGGAACTCGCGGTTGGTTTGCAGGATTTCCTCATCGGTACAGAGTATATAGTTGATGTTGCCGACACCAAAGCCGTAGTCGGCAGCCACGGAGCCTATCCACTGCACAAGCACGGACTTGCGAGTGATTATAAGTTGTGGCATATCAATGCCGTGGGTTATAAAATTTATCATAGTCTTGTGTTTTTATTTCTCCCAACCGTTGAATATGTCGGCGGAATAGATATTGTTTTCTTCTTTACCGTGCAGCGGCAGCCAGAGTGAGCCGAAGAAGGGATTAAGCCTTGCCTCTTTGTCCCACTGCCACGGACGATGGTACGTAGGGATGCCTGTTTGAGCCAAGCCTTCTATATCTCCGTTTTTATATGGATAGGGGAAACACTCGGGGCACCAGTGTCCGCCGAGCAGTATGAGTCTCGGCGAAGCCTTGAACGTATGTCCCGAGGCGCACTGCCACTCAAGCGGCGTAGTAAGGTCGCCTTTTTGCATAGTCTTGCTCAGGCACCTGCCCCCTCTGTACTCTGCTGCAGCACGCATATCGTCTATACCAAGTTCGGCTGCGGGCTTACTCTCGTCGTAGCCGTGGGAGAGAACGACGGCTTGGTTTTTCACTTCTCCGGCACCGAAACGGTTCCAGTCGGGTATGGCTTTATAGTTTTCCACAGAGCCATAGTAAGCGGCTATACGTTGTAGGGCTTTGCGGCGAGTGTTGTCGTCAGCGGACAGAGCATCTTTTATCCATCGCTGTGTACCGTGGATGGGAGTGTTTGCTACGTGCCGCATCACGGCTTTTACTACATGCGGGAAGAGTTTGGCAATGCGTGTCTTGGCAGCAAAGCGAATGAGCAAAGGCAGTTTGGGACTTCGGCTCAAGCCTTCAAAATAGTCTTTAACAGGGATGTTGGCACGAAAATGCAGATAGTCTTCGAGCCGGTCGGAGTCGAGGTAGTACATTCCATGGAAATTGCGGGTGGCGAACCAGCGCGTTTCAAACATCTTCTCCGGCTCGGGGCAGCCTATAGCGCGGAGCAGCAGTTGCTCAAAGCGGTAGTTGGTGAGCCGGTAGTCCGCGCCGGAAGAGATGTTATAGTAGTTGCACCAGAACTCGTCCGGCACTTCGCTACGGCATACGCGCTCAAGCAGTCGCCCGCTGTCCTCCACCGTTGCCCACTCAAGCACGCCGTTTATGGGGACGTGGAACATAATAGGGTCGAAGTTATTGAGAATACCCGAGTGGAGTATGCCCGACTGACGAAGGCTCACCCAGCGACGTATGGGCGAGTCGGTCAGTATGCGTTCTGCCACGGCTTTGGTGATACCATAGTGGTCATACGGACTGACGGCTATGGGGTCGCCCGCCCTGCCGAAATGCAGAGGTTCGCGCCTGTCGCCCATTTGCGCCACGGAGCCTATATAGACCACCTTCGGCTGTCGGTCTATTGGCTGCTCAAGCACGGCACGGCGGACATTAAGCGCGGCTGAAATGTTAGTAACAAGAGTGGTTTGGGGTCGGTAGTCGGCAGCGGGGGACACCATACCGCCAACGTGAAGCACTATATCCGACCCTGCAACACCGCGAAGCACATCCTCATAGCGGGTGAGGTTGCCCCAGATTATGTCTAACTGCCCCATATAGGGGGCAAGCAGTTGTTTGTTTTTTTTGCTCGGACGGGCTAAAACACGGATATGGTATTTTTCGGGATAACGGAGCAGTTCCGTCAGTCCCGAAAAACCCATTACACCCGTAGCACCCGTAAGAAAAACAGTCGTTTTCATTATGTTGCGGGATAAGATGACAGTTAATATGTTACCAGATACTTACGCGCTTGTCGGGGGCGAGATAGAGCGGACTATCTTCCGTTACCTGCCAAGCCTCATACCACGCGCCTATGTGAGGCAGTGCGCCGTTGACGCGCCAACGACCGAGCGAGTGAGGGTCGGACTTGGTGCGTTGCAGCACCTCCTCGTCGCGGATATTGTTTGCCCACACGTTGGCGTAGGCGAGGAAGAACCGCTGTGCCGGACTAAAGTCGTTGCCGTCGGCTTTTAGCGGGTCTATGCCTTTAGCAAGCATAGCGGTGGTGAAAGCCTGATAGGAAATTTGCAGTCCTCCGTGGTCGGCAATATTCTCGCCGAGGGTGAATGCGCCGTTGGCGTGCACGCCCGGGGCGACTTCAATGTTGTCAAAGTAGTCGCGCATAACGGCGGTACGCTCGTCAAAGCGGGCTTTGTCTTCGGCTGTCCACCAGTTGTTGAGGTTGCCGTCCTTGTCAAAGAGGCAGCCTTGGTCGTCAAAGCCGTGGGTCATCT
>DJXH01000027.1:0-128423 GCA_002449665.1 Bacteroidales bacterium UBA7009 | reverse complement strand
AAGCCGTGGGTCATCTCGTGGCCGATGACGACACCTATAGCACCGTAGTTGAAAGCATCATCGGCTGTCATATCGAAGAATGGATACTGGAGAATACCGGCAGGGAAACAAATCTCATTGCTCGACGGATTGTAGTAGGCATTGACGGTCTGCGGGGTCATATACCACTTGGTCTTGTCCACGGGTTTGCCGAGGAAACTGAGCGAATAGCCCTGCTCAAACTTGGCGGCACGCTGCAGGTTCTCGTAGTAGGGGAGAGAAGCATCGATGTCAAGTTTGGAATAGTCGCGCCACTTGTCGGGATAGCCTATTTTGATTATCATCGTCGAGAGTTTCTCCTGTGCTTTGGTCTTGGTCTCGTCCGACATCCAAGCCAGAGCGGCAATACGCTCGGAGAGCGACTGCTGAAGGTTCTTCACGAGCGTGAGCATACGCTGCTTGTTCTCCTCGGGGAAGTACTTTTTCACATACATCTGCCCTACCGCTTCGCCGAGCGTACCGTTTACTACGCCCACTGCACGTTTCCACAGCGGCGACTGCTCTTTCTTGCCGGAGAGGACTCGGCCATAGAAATCGAAAGATGCATCGTAGAAGTCGGTGGTCAGATAGGAGGCTGCGCCGTCAAGCACCTGCCAAACAAAGAACGTCTTGAGGTCGTCAAGGCTCTCATCCGCAAGCATTTTGCCTGCTTCCTGAAGGTGTGCCACCTGACCTATGGAGAGGCTGTCAACATCGGCTCCGAAAGCGGCGAAATACTCTTTCCAGTTGATTTGCGGAACGGTCTGCTGCAAATCGGCAAGCGACATCTTGTTGTAGTTGGCAACGGGGTCTCGCAGTTCGACATTGTTTCTTGCAGCACCGGCAAGGCGTGTCTCAAGGCGAAGGACGGTCTTGGAAGCGGCTTGCGGGTCGCTCCAACCGTAGAGACTGAACATACGCTCAATATATTTGAGGTAAGCCTCACGGATGGCAACGGTATGCTCGTCCGAGTCAAAATAATACTCTTTCTCGCCGAGGGCAAAACCGCCTTGATACTCGTTGAGAATATTCATAGTAGAGTTGTGGGCATCGGCATCCACGTACATCGCCCATATACCATACTCCATACTGCTGCCAAGCAGAGCGGAAAACTCCTTGCGGTCTTTGACGGCAAGCAGAGTGTTAACGGTGGTGCGTATAGGCTCCACACCTTCAGCGTTGCGGCGGGCTGTGTCCATAGCGAGGTTGTAGATGTCGCCTATCTTCTGCTCCACCGTACCCTGCTCGTGCTCAACTGCTGCAAGGTCTTGTATAAGACCGTTCACCTGCTCGAGGTTCTGCAGCCCGAGTTTGTCAAACGAGCCAAAGCGGGCATATTCGTCGGTAAGAGGATTGAGTTTCTGCCAGCCGCCGGTGGCAAACTGATAGAAGTCGTTTTGCGCTACAACGGTGCGGTCGAGGTTCTCCTCGTGAATGCCCGTTGAGAGCGGTTGGGATTTTTTACATGCTGTTGTCATAACGGCTGCTGTTGCAAGAACAGCGATAAAGGTTTTGTTCATAATATTTGTTATTTGGATATTGCGTATATTACGGCGGTTTATAAATGCGTGCAAAGTTAGGTAATTTTAAGGAATTATACAAAAATTTGCGCAATTTGGGCATAATTATTTTGCAGTGTTAAATATTTCGCGTACTTTTGCACGAATTTTTGTAATTATTTTTATGCGTTTTAGTTATTCTGTACCATAGCAGATAAATTTTGAGAAGCGGATGCAAAAAACTCAGTTTATCATTGAGGTAAACCATGTCTCCAAACAGTTTGAGGACGGCAAGTTTGCTTTAGACGATGTAAGCCTTCAGGTAAAGAAAGGCGAGTTTGTAACCATTTTGGGTCCTTCGGGTTGCGGTAAAACCACGTTGCTCAGGTGCATAGCGGGTTTTCAGGTGGCAACTTCGGGGGATATTCTTTTGAACGGCAGCGATGTAACCGACATGCCTCCCCACAAGCGGCCGGTGAACACGGTGTTTCAGAAGTATGCCCTTTTCCCCCACCTCAATGTCTTTGACAATGTGGCTTTCGGTCTGAAACTCAAAGGAGTGGCAAAAGACGAGATGGTGCGAAGGGTGAGAAAAGCGTTGAAGATGGTCAGTATGTCCGACTACGAGTTTCGCGATGTGGACAGTCTCTCCGGCGGTCAGCAACAGCGCGTTGCCATAGCACGCGCCATCATCAACGAGCCTGAGGTGCTGCTGCTTGACGAACCTCTTGCCGCGCTTGACCTCAAGATGCGCAAGGACATGCAACTTGAGCTTAAAGAGATGCACCGCAAGCTCGGTATCACCTTTATCTACGTTACACACGACCAAGAAGAGGCACTTACGCTCAGCGACCGCGTAGTGGTGATGAACGAAGGCAGGATACAGCAGATAGGTTCGCCCACAGACATATACAACGAACCGCAAAACTGCTTTGTTGCCGACTTCATAGGCGAGAGCAACATCTTGAGCGGCACTATGGTAAGAGACAGACTGGTACGTTTCTGCGAGAAGGAGTTTGAGTGTGTAGATACAGGCTTCGGAGAGAACACCCCCGTAGATGTCGTTCTGCGCCCCGAGGACATATACATATGGCGCACGGACAAGTCGGACTTGGCAGACCAGTCGGACATAGACCCTGACGACCGCGTACCTAAAGGCAACTTCACCCACTGGTATGGAACTGTAGATAGTTGTATCTTCAAGGGCGTACACTATGAGATGACGGTGCTGACCAAAGACGGATACGAGTTTATGGTGCAGGACTATCACGAGTTCTTGCCCGGCACGGAAGTGGGAATGCTCGTCAAGCCCGAAGACATACAGATAATGCACAAAGAGCACTATATATACAACTACTTTGAGGGCGAGATGCTCAAGAACGGCAAGGTCGGTTTCCTTGATGCCGAATGGGAAGTGAGCGAAGAGCAGGCACAGCAATTTGCAGCGGGCGAGAAGGTGCAGGTGCTTGTACCGTTCCGCGAAGTGGACTTGCAGGACTACGAAGACGAAGGTACGCTGTCAGGCGAAGTGCATTTTATTCTCTTCAAGGGCAACCACTACAATCTGACTATCCGCACGGACGAAGGGTACGACATACTCGCATATACCAAAGACGTATGGGATCACGGCGACAGAGTAGGCATACGTATTGCTCCGAGTTCCATATTGCTGAAGAAAACAGACGAACAAGCGGTAAAAGCATAAGAAGATGAAAGTTGCCAACATTCTTAATTCGAGAAAGACGTGGGCATGGCCATACGTACTGTTTCTCGTGCTGTTTGTAGTGCTGCCGCTGCTGCTCATCGTGGTGTATGCTTTCACCGACCCTCAAGGGAACGTAACTATACAGAACTTCACCAAGTTCTTCACCACCAATGAAGCGGTAAACACCTTTATCTACTCTATCGCTATAGCACTCATAACCACTATTATATGTATGCTCTTGGGCTATCCGGCGGCATACATTATGGCTATGAGTTCGTTTCGCACACCGCAAGTGATGGCAATGCTGTTCATACTGCCTATGTGGATAAACTTCCTGCTGCGCACCATAGCCACGGTCGAACTGTTCCACATGTTCGGTATTCCTCTCGGCGAGGGAGCGTTGCTCTTCGGTATGGTGTATGATTTTCTGCCCTTTATGATATACCCGATATACAACACGCTGCAGAAGATGGATAAGTCGCTTATAGAGGCGGCTCACGACCTCGGTGCCAACCGCGCAGAGGTCTTCACGAAGGTTATCCTTCCCCTGTCCAAACCAGGTATATACAGCGGTGTGATAATGGTCTTTATGCCTACCGTTTCCACCTTTGCCATATCCGAACTGCTGACCCATAACAAGATAACGCTGTTCGGTTCGCTTATCCAGCGCGCTTTCGGCGAGGGCGGAATACAAATGTGGAACTACGGAGCAGCACTGTCGCTTATTATGCTGATAATTATCGGAGCCACCAGTTTCTTCGGTCAGGATGACAACGGAACAGACAATCAGAAAGGAGGTATGCTATGAGTAACAGAAGCATTGACAAACGCGATGGTCTGTCGCGCTTTGCAGGGCAGGCTTACCTGTGGCTGCTGCTTGTAGTGCTGTACGCCCCTATCTTGCTCATTATAGTATTCTCTTTCACCAAGAGCAAGGTCTTCGGCAACTGGACGGGCTTCACTTTCGCGCTGTATGAGAACCTCTTTACTGGCTACGACTCGTCGGCACAAGTGGAAGTGGATCCCAACCTCTACCGCTCGCTGTTTTACACAGCCGTTGTGGCACTCTCTGCCGCACTCGTCTCCACTCTGCTCGGCACGCTCGCCGCAATAGGCATATTCAACCTCAAACAGAAACACCGCAAAGCCATCACGCTGCTTAACTCCATACCGATGATCAACCCCGACATTCTGACGGGTATATCGCTCTTCCTGCTATTCGTCTTCCTCGGTATAAGCCGCGGACTGACAACAGTCATTATAGCCCACGTCGTGTTCTGCACGCCATACGTAGTACTGAGCGTGATGCCGCGCCTGACGAAAATGAACCCCAACATATACGAAGCGGCTCTCGACCTCGGCGCAACACCGGCACAGGCACTAAGGAAAGTGCTCGTCCCCGAACTATGGCCGGGGATGATAAGCGGATTCATACTGTCCCTTACGCTCAGCATAGACGATTTCGGCGTAACCTTCTTCACCAAAGGCAGCAACGGACTTGACACGCTGTCCACATTCATCTATGCCGATGCCAGAAAAGGCGGACTTACACCTGAACTCCGTCCACTCTTTTCCATCATTTTCCTTACCATATTGGTATTGCTTATAATAATGAATATCAGAACAAATAAACAACAAAACAAAAAATGAAAAGAACATTTTTAGCAACATTGGCTGTATGCCTGCTCTCTTTTTCGGCTTTTGCAGCCGACCGTGCTCACACCCTCAAAGTGTATAACTGGGCGGACTATATAGACAAACAGAACGTGCTTGACAAATTCCCCGCTTGGTATAAAGAGCAGACCGGCGAGGATGTATATATCATCTATCAGACATTCGACATCAACGAGTCGATGCTCACCGAAATAGAAGTGGGCAAAGAGGACTACGATGTAATATGCCCGTCGGAGTACATAATAGAGCGTATGCTGCGCCAAGGACTGCTGCTGCCTATCAACAAAGACTTCGGCTCCACCCCTGACTACACCTCGCTCGTTGCCCCATTCGCTCAAGAGAAATTCCAACAGATGTCCCCCAAGGGCAGCGGCATAAACGTAAGCGACTATACGGTAGGCTATATGTGGGGCACCACCGGCTGGCTGTACAACCCCGCTCACGTGGACGCATCCGACCTAAACACTTGGGGTGCTATCAACAACCCTAAATTCAAAGGTCATGTATTCGTCAAAGACGCTTTCCGCGATGTATATTCCGTACTCGTACTCTACGCATACAAAGACGAGATTGCACGAGGCGAGATTACGCGCGACGAACTTGTAGCCAACATCACGCCGGAGCGTATCGCCCGCGTAGAAGCAGTACTGCAAGAAGCCAAAGAGAATATCGCAGGCTGGGAAGTGGACTTCGGCAAAGAAGAGATGACCAAAGGCAAGGCTTGGATGAACCTCAGCTGGTCGGGCGATGCACAGTGGGCAATAGACGAAGCAGCAGAAGTGGGCGTTGAACTTGACTACATCGTCCCCAAGGAAGGTACCAACGTATGGTTTGACGGCTGGTGCATACCCAAATACGCACAAAACACCAAAGCCGCTTCATATTTCATCAACTATATGTGTATGCCCGAAAATGCCATACTCAATATGGAAGAAATAGGCTACGTGAGCGTTATCGCTTCGCCCGAAATAATGGAATGGGCTAACGACGAGGAGATAGAAGAGACAGCCGACCTAAGCTATTTCTTCGGCGAAGAGGCAACAGCCGTACACGCCAACCAAGTGCTCTACCCCGACATCGCCGTTATCAATCGCGGCGCACTGATGCACGACTGCGGCGAAGAGAACAAAGATATGATAGAGATGTGGAACCGCGTCAAAGGCGACAACCTCTCGGTCGGTATGATAGCCATCATAGCCTGCGTACTCGTGGCATTGGTTCTTTGGATCGTACTTTCCGCCATCGGTCGCCGCCGCCAAAGAGAACAGATAACAAGAAAACATAAAAGACACTAAACAATGAAGTTCAAATCAGGCTTGCTGCTCTTGCTCCTTACCCTCACCACAGGGATTGCGGCCAACGATATGGAGCAGCGTTACAAAGAGGTAAGACAGGTCTTTGAGGCACGACACAAATACGCCCAAGACGAGTTGAAACAATACCTGCAAGACTATCCCTATACCACCTACGAAAGTGAGGTGCAACTGATGCTCGGCGTCTTGCAGACAGAAAGAGGACGCTACAAGCAAGCCTTGAGAACATTCAACAAAGTGCAAAGAAAAGACCTTGCACGCGACGACCAACCGCTCTTCTATTTCTATCGCGGCTACGCCTTCCTCAAGCAAGGCGATATGGATCAGGCACTCATTTGTTTCAAGACCATCAAAGACAGCCGCAGCCCCTTTACGATGCAGGGTAAGTACTACTACGCCTATACCCTATACACCAAAGGCGACTACAAAAGCGCACTACCATATTTCCTCGAAATAGAAGATACGGAACAATACAAAAACATCGTACCCTACTATATAGTGCAGATCTACTACGCACAGAAAAACTACGATGAAGCCTACACCCGCGCCGAGACACTACTGAAGAACAACCGCGAGAGCGAATACAACAGCGAACTGCATCGCATACTCGGCGAGATGTATTTTGCCAAAGGTGAATATGAGCAGACCGTAACCCACCTTCGTCAGTACGACACCCACTGCACCAAACACAAAGCCGTTCCTCTGCGCGAAGACACCTACCTGCTCGGTATAGCCGAATACAAGCAAGAGCAGTATGCAGATGCCATCAAAACACTCAAACGCGTAAAACAGAAAAACGACTCCATATCCGAAAGCACCTGCCTGCACCTTGCACACAGTTACCTTAAGACCGGCGACACGGAGAAAGCCAAACTCGCCTACGCCGCCACCGCCAAATTCAACCTTGACCCCGAAGTAAGAGAAGAGGCGATGTACAACTACGCCCTCTGCACCTACGAGAACTCTACAGCCCTCGGCGAGAGCATAACAGCGTTTAACGACTTCCTACGCGAATACCCTAACACACAACACGCCAACGATGCCTACCGCCTGCTTGCTACAGTCTATATGAGTTCGAAGAACTACCGCGCCGCACTTGATGCAGTAAACGCCATGCCGGTGCAGACTGCCAAGGTACAAGAAATACGGCAGTATCTGCGCTATCAGATAGGCGTTGACTGCTTCCTGCAAGGAAGAATGAAAGAGTCGGCACAGTGGATGACAGACGTAATAGACAACGACACCAACAACTCCGTCTATAAGACCGATGCCTACTACTACCGCGCTGAAGCCAAGTACCGCCTGCGCCAATACGAGGCTTGCTACAACGACATCAACCTGTTCCTCAAGCAGACCAACAACACCTCATACAACCTGCCGCAAGCACGCTATCTGCAAGGCTACTCGCTCTTCAGCCTCAAGCAGTACAGCGAAGCAGAAGTGGCTTTCCGCTACTTCCTTGCCGAGAACAAAGCGGCTGACCAACTCAAAGCCGATGCCCTCAACCGCATAGGCGACTGCTGCTTCAACAACCGCGCCTTCCAAGATGCCGTCAAAGCCTACCGACAGGTCATAGAGATGAAAGCCGCCGGAGCCGACTACGCCACTTTCCAGACCGGCTACGCACTCGGACTGATGCGCAAATACGGCGAGAAAGCACAGATGATGGAACAACTTGTAAGCCAATACCCCAAGTCCGACTACGCCGACGATGCCCTCTACGAGATAGCACGCGCCTCACAACAAGACAACAACACCGAGCAGGCTATAGATGCATACCAACGCCTCATAAAAAACTATCCGAACAGCAACCTCGCCCGCAAATCGGCTCTCGAACTTGCGATGGCGTACCGCAACAGCGCACAGACGGACAAAGCACTTGATGCCTTCAAGACCACCATCAACACCTACCCGGGAACTGAAGAAGCCTACCTCGCACTTGAAGCACTTGAACAGATATACGTGGAAAACAACCGCCTTGCAGAGTATCTCGACTACGCCAAACAACTCAGTCGTATGAATATGAAAGTTAGCAACCAGGAAGACTCTCTCACATACGTTACAGCCGAACTGCAATATATGCTCGGCAACTACACTGAAGCAGCAGCCGGACTTGCCACCTACACCTCGCAGTTCTGCCCGGGCGGAAGATACTGCGTATCAGCCTCTTGGTATGCTGCCGACTGCCACTATCGTCTCGGTAACAACAACGAAGCCATTGCTCTCTACCAAAGCCTGTTAGACACTCCGGGTAATCCCTATATGGAAGAAACGGCTACACGTCTTGGCGAACTTCAGTACGACAAGAAAGACTATGCAGCCGCACGCGAGAGCTTCCGCCGGATGCGAGCTATCGCCACCGATAAGCAAAAACGCAACACTGCCGACCTCGGCATACTGCGCTGCTCATACTTCCTACAAGACGATTCTGCTACTGTTGATGTTGCCAACAGATTGATAGACAGCGATGATGTATCTGACAACGTAAAAGAAGAAGCAATGTATAATCGCGGCAAGGTGTTCTATCGTATGCAGGAATACGGTCGTGCAGCCGTTGATTTCTCGCCGCTGAGCAAGAACGTGCGTGTGGTAACGGGAGCCGAAGCAGCCTACCTGCTTGCCGACTGCTATTTCCGCCTTGGCGCACTCGATAGTTCCGAAAGCGAAATAATGCGCTTCGCCGGTCAGCGCACCCAACACCAGTACTGGCTCGCTAAAGCACTCATTCTGCTCGCCGACATCAACGTACAACGCGGCGACCTCTTCCAAGCCAAACAATACCTTCTCTCGCTGCAAGCCAACTACAAAGACTCAACAGACGACATCATGCCAACTATAAGCGACAAACTTGCGGAAATAGAAAGTCTCGAACAACCCAAAACCGCCGACACCGAACAGGAGGACAACACTAACGAATTAGAAGACGAAGAGTTATGAAAACACATTTTTCCATCATACTAACCCTGCTGCTTGCCACTACCGCAGCCTATGCCCAAAACGACAACGACTCGACCATATCGCGCAACGTGGTGGTAGAGCGCGAGTTTCAGCCCATAATCCAAAGTGCGGGAAAAGTGAACCTCAATCCGCTGCAAGTGGAAACGACAATAGAACCGGTAGAGGTGAAGTACAGCACCTTCTCCAAGTCGCTCGAGAGTTCGTACAACCTCACCACCCTCGGCTCGTCCGCCATCAAGTTCAACCGCCCGAGACCCACCAACGGCTGGCTCGAAGTAGGAGGCGGCTACCCGCTTACTTGGCTCGACTTCGGCTACAGACTTAACACCAAGACCAACACTAACATCAACCTCTATGCCAACCACGATGGCAGATGGGGTATAAAATCAGACGCTTCGTCCAAAATAGGGATGTCGTTCCTGCAAAGGCTGTCCTTAGTGGACATCTTCTTCAATGTCGAAGGTTCACACCTGTTCTATACCAGATACGGCAGATACTATGACGGCGACAACAAACTGCGCAAAAAATACGGCGAACTTACCCGCGATGACAAACAGCATATCTTTGAGGCAGATGCCAATATAGGCATACGCTCAAACAGCCTTGAAAACTTCTCTCTCCTCCTTCAAACCGGTTACAATGCATTCATCCTGCCCAAACATACCACCGAACACAACATCAGAACACGCGCCGAAGCGGCTTGGATAAACGAGGAAAACAGCGCAGGTATAAACATATACGTACAAAACGCTTTCTACTCCGTGGATAAGGCAGTCAACCTCAACCCCGCTCTATATAATGCCCGCCACGCAATGCGCTTTGAGCCTTACTATCAGTTTAGTTCGCTCAACTGGCAGGTACACGCCGGAGTGAACATAGATATGAACGTTGGCAAAGGGCAGATGATGTCAGGCAACGGCAATATAAGTTTTGCCCCATCGCCTAATGTGGAGATTGAATACCGCATACTACCCTCCATGCTTGCCGTCTATGCGAATGCCAAAGGGCAATTCGGCGCAGGCACGCTGCAAGGCTATATGGCTACCAACCCGTATTTTGACATCATACCCGGTATCACCTCCCACCACGTGAGCGCATACACCCCCGCCGATGCAGCAATTGGCTTTAAGATAAAGCCGATGAGTACAATGCTCATTGACGTATATGGAGGCTTTGCACACATGCGCAATCAGACTACACTTTGCGCACCCACTTTCGCTATGCTCCACTCGTCCGACAAGACGTATCTCGACTACTTCTACTCCGACTACAACCGCTGGAAAGTGGGAGCCGAACTGCTGTACCACTACCAAGACATAGTAAACATACGTTTGAGCGGCAACTACTACCACTGGCAACTGCTCAATTTAGAAGCACCCGCCGGTATGACGTATGACAACTCTATTGCTTACGACCGTCCGTCATGGGATTTGGGTCTTCGTGTTGATGTGAACATAGACAGCAAGTGGTCGGTCTATTCGGACAACTGCGTTCAAGGTTCAAAATTTGCCCTGCTCGCAGACGGAACCAACAAAAAACTCAAGCCGTATATAGACCTGAACTTGGGAGCGAGATATAATGTCAACCGATGGCTGTATGTCTATGCGCAACTCAATAACTACCTGCACCGACACAACGACATCTACTACGGCTACCAGTCGCAGGGCATAAACGGAGAAATAGGATTCCACTGGGATTTTTAACAGACTTACGCCGTTTCTTCAGACATTAAACTATGACTCGCATTTGCATTGCGGGTCATAAGTTTATATCCGCTCTTCCTGCCGGAGATAATGGCTACCCCCTCAGGCTCAAGATACTTACGAAGATTGCAGACATAGACATAAAAAGAGCGTGTAGAGAAATGGTCGTCTCTGCCCCAAAGATGCTTGAGAATATACACACCGCTGACAAACTCGTTTTCATGCCTGCAAAGCAACAGCAATAGTGCACTCTCACGGCTTGTCAGTTTTCTATTGCCAAGAGTCTGCGTTACGCTGTCAAAAGTAAGACTGCCAAGACGAAAAACGGTACGTGTGTCTTCCTCCTTCTTGGCGGCCAACCGCAGCAGTGCATATATCTTACAAAGGATGACTTCCACACTGAACGGTTTTACCAAGAAGTCGGTAGTCCCTGCCTTGTACACTTCCACTATATGTTCCGTGCTGCCGCTGTCCGACATCAGTATTACAGGCTGCTCATATTCGCTTGAGCGCAGTTCTTTAACAAGGTCTAACCCGCCGTTGCCAAACGCTTTTTCGTCAACTACGCATGCATCAACCGACTTGCGCAATGCCGTTTCTAACGCATCTTCACTGCTATATACACACACTACATCATACCCCGCCTGACGAAACGCATCCGACAGCCAAACGCTTATTATCGGATCGTCTTCACATATCATTATCCGCGTGCTAAAACCTTCCATATACGCTGAATTTGGCAATTAAACTTAATTAAAATTTTCATAACAAATTCTGTGCCAAGCGAAAAAAGACACTAAAACTGGTCTAATTGCTAAAAAAACGCAATAAATAGTTTGCAAAATGAAAAAAGATATGTATCTTTGCCGTCCGATTGTGGAGTAAGAAAGGAGGTTATATGGTATGAAAATACTCGTTATTCTCACAGGCGGTACTATCTCAATGGTTCGAAATCCCGAAAACGGAGCATTACGCCCCGCTGATTTGGACACGTTCAAGGCTTTCGTTCCGGAACTCTTCGCCGCCGATATGTCTATTGATATGCTGCCCTTTGACCCGCTCATTGACTCATCCGATGTCAACCCTCGAGACTGGGCGAAGATGGCAACAACAGTCTATAACAACTACGACAAATACGACGGTTTTGTCATCCTTCATGGCACGGACACTATGTCCTACTCGGCAAGTGCTATGAGTTTTATGCTGCAAAACCTCAATAAAGCCGTAGTCTTTACCGGCAGCCAACTCCCTGTGGGTGTATTGCGCTCCGATGCCAAAGAGAACCTCTTGACTGCCATAGAGATAGCCGCAGCAAGAGATAGCGACGGCAACTGTATCGTACCAGAAGTGAGTCTGTGCTTCGAGGGCAAACTGTTCCGCGCCAACCGCACTACCAAAAAGAACGCCGAACACTTTGAGGCATTCGAGAGTTTCAACTATCCCGCTCTTGCCAAAGCAGGCGTTCATATCCACTACCACCACGGGCTTATTCACTATCCCGAAGGCAAATCTCTGCCGCTTATCTTGCACACCAAGACAGACCGCCGCGTGGCAGTCCTGAAGCTCTTCCCCGGTATTACAGAACCACTCGTCAAAGCCATTCTCTCGTCCGACATCAAAGGCGTTATACTTGAAACCTACGGTTCGGGCAATGCACCGTCGTGCGAATGGTTCTACCTGCTGCTTGCCGATGCCGTTAAACGCGGAGTGGTGATTGTGAACAAAACCCAGTGCGACACCGGCAGCGTGGAAATGGGCAGGTATGAGGTGAGCATGAACCTGCTGCGCGCAGGCGTACTCTCCGGCTACGACATCACCACAGAAGCCCTGCTCGCCAAGATGATGATACTGCTCGGCGAGTACCCAAACGATATAGAGAAAGTGAAACTCAAACTGCAAAACTCCATCGTCGGCGAAATGACGGTATCGGATGAACATAGGCGATACTTCTAAACAAGAGACTAACAGAACATTCTAACAAAATAATTTGACAACTATGACAAATTTACAACCACAAGCCGTTTGGAAACATTTCCAAAGTCTTACCCAAATTCCGCGCCCTTCAGGCAGGAAAGAACAGATTTCCGCCTTTCTTGCCGACTATGGTCGCAGTCTCGGACTTGAAACAATAGTGGAAGAGATAGGCAATGTCATTATCCGCAAGCCTGCCTACCCCGGATATGAAAACCACCCGGGCGTTATCCTCCAAGCACACATGGATATGGTGCCGCAGAAAAACAACGACAAGGTGTTTGACTTTGACAAAGATCCCATTCGTGCCTACATTGAAGACAACGGCGAATGGGTAACTGCCGATGGCACCACTCTCGGCGCAGATAACGGTATAGGCGTTGCCACGGCAATGGCTATTCTCGCCGACAAAAATATAGTACACCCGCCTCTTGAAGCATTCTTTACAACAGATGAAGAAACGGGCATGTACGGCGCACAGGCTCTGCAAGGAGGCGTACTCAAAGGCAGCACTCTGCTTAACCTTGACTCCGAAACGGAAGGCGAACTCTATATAGGCTGCGCAGGCGGTGTGGATACTACAGCACGTTTTGACTTCGAACCGGTAGCAACAGAAGAAGGTGACATCGCGCTCAAAATCGAACTCAAAGGACTGAAAGGCGGACACTCCGGCGTGGACATCAACCTGCAACGCGCCAACGCCAACAAACTGCTGTTCCGCTTCCTCAAAGATGCTGTAGCCAACTACGAAGCACGCCTTGCATGCGTAGAAGGCGGTTCGCTCCGCAATGCCATCCCGCGTGAAGCCACGGCTGTCATCACCATTCCCGCTGACGGCAAAGAGGAGTTGCTCCAACTCGTGGACGATTACGAAGACCTCTTCATACGCGAATATGACGGCGTAGAGGATAATATACATTTCACAGCCACCGAAGTAGAATGTCCGAAGACAGAGATGCCCGAGGACGTACAGGATTTCCTTATTCACGCCATCACCATCTGCCCGCACGGCGTATATCGTATGATACCCGAAATGCCGGACGTAGTGGAAACGAGCAACAACGTATCCACCATCGCTATGGAAGGCAATAGCGTGAAGGTACTCTGCCTCACTCGTTCATCAGTTGAAAGCCGCAAAGAGGAACTGCGTCAAATCATCCATTCCACCTTTGCTCTTGCAGGTGCTGACGTTCAGTTCTCGGGCGACTACCCTGGCTGGAAACCCAACATCCACAGCCGCATACTCGAGAAAATGCAGGAGATATACAAAAAAGAGTTTGGCAAAGAACCGCGCATCATCACCATACACGCCGGACTTGAATGCGGCATCATAGGGCGCAACTACCCGGGTATGGATATGATCTCATTCGGTCCGACCATAGAACACCCCCATTCACCCGACGAGCGTGTAAACATAAAGACCGTACAACAGTACTACCAATTCCTGCTCGCTACGCTTAAAGAACTCTAAATATATGGACTATCCTATTATTATCATTGCGGAAGAAGGTGAAATGAAACTCATTGACACCTATCTTCCGCAGTGTGTCAAACAAGACCGCAGCAATGTAGTGATCACCGGCGTTGGTGCTATCAATATCTTTCGCTCGCTTGAGCATATAGACAAGAACACACCCATCATCAACATCGGCTATGCAGGCAGCGCAAACTACGAGATAGGTACAGTCGCCCTCCCCGAAGAAGTAAGGCTCAACCACCCTAACGTTACATACCCCGAACCTGAACTGAAGATCGGTTACAAGGATGTAGAGAATGTGTTGAAACAAAATGGTTTTACGCCTGTTAAAACCCTCTGCTACAGCAACTGCGATTTTGTCCTACAGTCAGACTACAAAGGCTGTGTCTTTGATATGGAACTTGCCTTTATAGCCGCTATGGGGTTCAAACACCTGCAGTCGGTAAAGATAGTAAGCGACAACCTCTCTCTCCACACCTACCGCGAATACGGCAGCGGGGTAGATGAAAACAAGTAGCTTGATTATAATACGGCTCTAAAAAGCAGATGCACGTCCGTGCGAAACGGCGAAGGCATCTGCCTTTTTTCTGCCCAACGCTTTGTATATATCGTTTCGCTCACACGCAGATACATAGCAAGTTGCTTTATTATCTGCCATTTGAGATTGATATAAGCCCTTCCGCCCTCGCCATATAGAGCGTTGTTGGAATAGCCGTAAAGTACATCGCTTTCATAAGCATAGATTCTGTTGTCCCAAGACGGCACATAAAACCCCTGAACACGCAGCGACAACGATAGCGGCACAGAAGAAAAGACATATCTGACATCCTGATAAAACGATATACCATAACCTAACGAGGACTCTCTATCTGCCGCCATATTAGCCTCAACGGTCGGCTGCACCTGCCAGCCGCCGTCTGTATATCTCATTCGCCAGCGTAGGCTGTAGGTGCTTTTTCGCCCTTTCTCCCTTGCACGCAAACGCAGCGAACCTTGCCAACGCGCCGAAGGTATATACATAGTCTCCAAAGCAGCATCATATCCCCAAGACGGAGAGTAAGGTATGCCGTATTTAATACCGGAGAAATAAAACACATCTCCCGAAGCACTGAATATCCAGTTTTTCAGACTTTTCACTTCCACACCCGCATACAGTCCGTTCTCATCATTAAGCCGGGATGTCTCGCTGAAAGCGTATGAGTCGCTATTGTCAAAATACGGCGAATAGTAACGATAAAGCAGCGTCAGACCGACATCGGGCAAAGGGTCAAGCACAGTGCCGGCTACAACTCCATAGCCCCAACTACCTGCGTTTTGCGCCGCAGCAGCCTCGGCAAACACTTCCGCCATACCGTATTTGCAACGCATATCCGCACCGGCAATAAACTGATTGTTACCTCTAAAATAACGCTGATTATAAGCAGCCTTGGCAAAATAGTAACTAACAGAATCGGAAAAAATCTTATCCGTTATGGTAGCACCGAATTTTTTTTGAGCCTTACGCTCACATTGGCTCCCACTGTATGCCTTCTTATGCTGTCGTTCTCGTTGTTAAAACTATACCACGCGCTCACATCCGTCTTACCGAAACGAAGCGTTGCCCCCGCGCCGGTCATACCGCCGCCGTCCGGCGTGGAATACTTGCGCAGACCCTCAGGCGAAGAGGCGGCATTAAGTACATAAAAACTCTTGCCTGTATGAAAAGGATACGCACTGACCAGACCTTGCCCGAACTGAACCTGAAAATTTCCAGCCACAAGAGTTTCAATACATTTAATCTTCTTCAGTTGCAGATAACCGCCGTACAGCAGCGAACTTGCACCGCCGCCCGTAGGACGACGTAACGAGAGACCTGCCTGAACGCGGTTATGATAGTTGAAATTGTATTTCAGTTGAGCATATACAGGGTCAGTCTGCTTGTCGCGAAAAGGGTCTTCCATATATCTGCCGTCCGTCCGCAGCATAATCTCGTGCCTTGCTTTGGAAAACACTTCCCTTATATAGAGCGGCTCGTCTTTTTCCGCCTTGCCTGCATAGACGAAAGGCTGCAGATTACGCACCTCATAGTCCTTCAGTTCGGGTATGAGCCGCAACTCCGACAGACTTTCCATAGGGTGGTGATGAACATATAGAAGAAGTGCATCTACCTGATTGTTGGTCAGGAATCGAAGTTGTTTGAGTTCATCAGCAGTAGCGGCATTGATATTGAGCGGGTGCGCCGCTATGTCTTGCAAAACGGTCTGCAACTCCTCAAAATCGGTCTCGCCCCTTTCGGTAAGAAAACTGTAAATATCTGCCACTACATCCTGCAACTCTGCCTCATAAGCAAATTGCGCCCGTAAAGACGTGACTAAAGACAGAATAAGCAATATAAAAACAGCGCGTTTCACGTGGCAAAAGTATGAAAATTTTTGCACACCTGCAAAAATTGCCGTACTTTTGCGCTATGAAAGAAACATATTCTGCTCGCTCCGTAATATCGCTCATTATCTTCATTGCTGCATACGCTTTTCTCATTTGGAAGGTTGCTACTTTCAAAGATTACGATTCAATTAAACAGACTTTTTTAGAAGCAACTTACAAAGAGTACTTGGCGTTTTTCGTTTGCGTATGCCTTATGCCTGTCAATCTGCTGCTTGAAGCCAAACGATGGCAACAGACCATCTTTCCGATAGAAAGACAAAATATAAAAGCCTCTTTTTTGCAAGTGCTCGGCGGTATGGCAGGCGCGTTCATAACGCCCTACCGCGCCGGAGAGATACCGGCTCGTGTAGCAATGATGACAGATACCGGCAACGCCGCAAAAGCAATCTTCTTGGGTCTGTACAGCGGGCTGATTCTTACTTTCACCATAGTTTTATGCGGACTTATCCCTTCCGTTATTTTCCTTTCGGACAGGCAGTTGTGGATAGTCATAACCTATTCTGCGGCTGCACTCATTCTTACAGTTGCTTTCTATTTCGGCATTAGACACTATTCAAAGGAACACAAGGGGCTTGACATACAGACAAAGCAAATAGGTATTTACTCTTTTTTGCGTTATCTTTGTTTTTCCGTCCAGATGTATCTGATGCTCATCGCATTAGGTATAGACTTTACACTTTATCAAGCACTTATATCCATACCGGTCTACTATCTGTTAGTTACCGTTTCACCCAATATGCCGGTGCTCGATTTAGGGGTCAGAGGAAGTTGGGCTATCTTCGTTTTTTCGCGCTATTGTACAGCCGAACCGCTGCTTGCTATTGTCGCCGGCTCGCTGTGGGTTGTCAATACGCTTTTGCCGCTTCTCCTGTGTCTTCCGTTTGTGGTAACAGCGCATAAAAGAAGATAAAATTTCACTTTTTTCACTCATTATTTGCGGGTTTCAAAATTTTGCACTATCTTTGCGCGCTTTTCGGCTTAAACCGAATGGCAGTGTTGCCGCGGTGGTGGAATCGGTAGACACGAAGGACTTAAAATCCTTTGGCCAGTGATGGCTGTGCGGGTTCAAGTCCCGCCCGCGGTACTAAAAACAACAGTCTCTTTACGAGTTAGAGAGAGTATTATTAACCTCGGGGCAGATTGATTCGAGAAATCACAGCCCCCTTAAAAGTCCTAAAAACAAATGGCAACAAAGATTCGTTTGGCTCGTCATGGTCATAAAGACTACGCTTACTACCACATCGTAGTAGCAGACAGCCGTGCGCCGCGTGACGGCAAATTTATCGAACGTATCGGTTCGTACAACCCCAACCTCAATCCCGCTAAAATCGATCTCAAGTTTGATCGCGCACTTTATTGGGTAGGTGTAGGTGCACAGCCGACAGACACAGTACGTAACATCCTTTCAGGTGAAGGCGTTATGCTGATGAAGCACCTCAAAGGCGGTGTTGCAAAAGGCGCGTTCAGCGAGGAAGAGGCTCAGCGTCGCTTCAACGCTTGGAAAGCACAAAAGGATGCCAAGAACGGCAAGATCAGCCAAGCCGAGGCAGACAAGAAACAGGCTGAAGCAAAACGCCTGATGGCTCAAGAGGTTGAGGCCAACAAAGCCAAAGCCGAGGCAGTAGCCGCAAAGCGCAAAGCAGCATCCGAGGCTCTTGCAGCCGCCGCACAAGAGGCAGCACAAGAAGCCGCAGCCGCTGAAAACGCAGAGCAGGCAGCCGAGTAAAAATCTGCAAAAAGTTTCTTACATCAAGGAGGATTAGCGAAAAGCAGTCCTCCTTTTTTGTTTATTCGGCAAATAAGCCTTACCTTTGCAAACTGATATGTTTTATCTTATCGTATTTTTCATATTGCTGTCGTTGTCGCTGCTCAACCTTCAGTACACCGATCGGTTGAGCCGACAGGTATTGCTGCCCGTGACAGCACTTATTCTTATTGCTGTAGCAGGGTTAAGGTACGAAACAGGCGGCGATTGGGACACATATACAAAATTTTATAAGTCGTTCCCCTATCTGAGCGAAATTATCACTAATCCTTCTTTGCTCTTTAAACAGCATTTGGAAAAAGGGTTCGTTTTGCTATGCTCACTCGTAAAGTCGCTCGGCGGGACTATACAACATCTGTTTTTTATCGTAACGTTCATCAATATCTCGCTTATTGCAAGTATCTTACCCAAATACACAAAATATCCTGTAATTGCACTATTTTGCTACTATTGTATTTTGTATTTTAATTTGGAGATGATTTACATACGTCAGGCAACCGCTGTTGCATTGAGTTTTTACGCTCTCCAATTTGTACACTCCCGCAAAGTTTGGCAGTATCTTGCGCTTGTTCTGATTGCCTGCCTCTTCCATAGGATGGCTATTATCATGCTTCCTCTCTATTTTTTACTTGACAAGCAACTCCCGTCTTGGGTATATCTGACCATAGTCGGCTGCGGTGCACTTCTTATGATTCTCGGCGTACCGTGGATAAAGACTGTTTTTCTTACCATAGCAAACTGGCTTGGAGACAGTTATGCAGACAAAGCGGAGTTTTACACCGAAAAGGCACTGTTTGCTACATCGCGCCGTTTAAGTATCGGCTTTTGGCTCAATCTTGCACTTTTAGGTTGTATTATGTTTTTCCACGGCAAGATAAAGACCAATCCATACGGCACTATAATGCTTAATATGTTTGCACTTAGTTTGGTAATTTACTACTATTGCTACGAACTCGTGGAGGTAAGCAATCGCCTTCGCTTGTTCTTCAACATCGGTATCATCGCTCTGCTGCCGATGTTGCTTGAGATATTCCCGCTATTCAAAGACCGCATAATTGCCTTTGCCGTAATTTCTCTATATTGCTTCAGTTTCTCACGTGGAATATTTACAGAAGCACCCGAAGCCGCAGCATACAACCCGTATCAGAACTATATAGAATATAAAATCAACCCTCGTCCGAGTACAGGTAAACAGCGGTTGAACATATCCAAAAAAGCATTCCGCCAAGAACGCAAAAGATGAAAAAGATTCTATGTATAAGCCATTCCTGCGGTTTACACGGAGCCGAACAGGTTTTGATTGCTGCTATCAATATATTGATTGAAGCAGGCTGCAAGGTGTGGGTCGTCTTGCCTTCCATTGCACAAGAAAACGAACTGAAAAATGAACTTATTAACATAATCGGCAAAGAGCATATTCTTCTTTTACCATATCGTTCCGCAGGGAAAAGCCTTGTCAGAACAAAGTTGGTAGAATTATACAACATATACGCCGTTCTATTCCTCCGAAACTTCATAAGGACAAATAGTATTGATGTCATATACTCTAACACGAGTGTTAATATCCTCGGCGCACAATTGGCAAGACTGACAAAGACAAAACATATATGGCATTTTCACGAGCCGGTAAGCAGTCTATATGGCTGGAAAGACAGTTTGAAAAACTTATACAGGAAATTTATTAACAAACAGCCCTGTAAAATCATTTTTATTTCTAATAAACAGCAAAAAGACTGGGAGCAGACACTCGCTGTTCACCTGCCATCCGCCATCATATACAATCCCGTTGCACCGTTTATTTTACCTGCTAACACAAATCCTCACAAATGTTTGCGTATCGGATTTGCCGGACATTTTGAACAGCGCAAGAACATATCCTTGCTCATCAATGCATTTTTGAAGTTTCATCAATCATACCACGATAGCGAATTATGGCTCTGCGGAGTAAAAGACGAAGAAGAAAGACAAAGGCTGCAATCTCAATACACCGATAATAGCAATATCCTTTTTATTATACACACCAAAGATATGGGTACTTTCTATAGAGAATTAGATATATTTGCTTTACCTTCGTTTAGCGAGACTATGCCCTTGGTCTCAATAGAAGCAATGAGAGCAGGTGTGTGCGTACTACAAACCACAGAGTCTGGTTTAAGCGAAATTTATGAAAACGGCAAAGAATGCTTTTTTCTTTCTCCTACTGACGAAAGTGCTTGGGTTAGCGCATTCAAAAAATGCACAGACAACACGTTTCGCACTACTATAGCGGAAAACGGACGGAGAAAAACACAGAGCAATGATTTTAACGGACAGTTTAAACAAAAAATACTGAACACCATATGCGAGTCATAGCATACTATCTGCCACAGTTTCACGCCATACCCGAAAATGATGAATGGTGGGGAAAAGGCTTTACTGAATGGACAAGTGTAAAAAACGCAAAACGTCTGTATCCGGGACACCTACAGCCGAATGTGCCAGCCGACTTGGGCTACTATAATCTTCTTGACCCCGACATACGCCAACATCAGGCAGATATGGCACGTCAAGCAGGTGTAGAAGGCTTTTGCTATTGGCACTACTGGTTTGGTAATGGTAAACAACTTTTAGAAAAGCCCTTACAACAGGTACTCGAATCAGGCGAACCGGACTTCCCCTTTTGTATAGGCTGGGCAAACGAGAGTTGGAAAGCAAAAGTATGGTCGGACATAACAGGCAAAAGCGACAAAACACTAATTGAGCAGACATACAAAGAAGAGGATATAGAACTGCATTTTCAAAACATTCTGCCACTGCTGAAAGACAAAAGATACATACGCGTTGACGGCAAGCCTCTTATAGTCATCTACCGCCCATTTGAACTCCCAGATGCGACTAATTTTATATTGCGTTGGAACAAATTGGCAAAAGATGCAGGCTTGAAAGGAATTTATTTTGTAGGTCATACACTATACTCCACAGAGATTGACAAAATTCTGAATTTGGGATTTGATGCAGTTAATGTAGTTCGTCTCGGCGACTGCCGCAGAGACAAGCGGATGATTATACGGAACGCATTAAATCTTTTGCTTTACGCTTTTGGGTTTATCCCCTTTGTCTATTCATACCGCGCCGCAAACAAGGTACTTGTAGGCAGAGAAGGCGAGAGAGAAAACGTTTTTCCGAGCCTTATACCTCGCTGGGATCATACGCCGAGAAGCGGAAAGAACGGATTTGTGCTTCACGGATCCACACCGCAGCTGTTTAGAGAACAGGTATTGAAAGTGAAAAATCAAATAAACAAAAAAGACGAGGAACACCAAATCGTATTCTTGAAATCTTGGAACGAGTGGGGGGAAGGAAATTATATTGAGCCTGACAAACGATGGGGCTGGCAGTATTTGGATAATCTGGCAAAAGCGATAAAGGAATGAACAAACTGATTATAAACGGCAGATTTTTAAGCCAGCGTATGACCGGCATACAACGTTTTGCCTACGAGATATGTTGTGCGCTACGGCATATAGGTGCAAACTATGTTATATTAGCTCCGCAGAACATCTGTAAAGACTACTATTTAGACCGCCTTCCTCTTGAAATTATCGGTGGGAAAGGATCGCATTTTTGGGAGCAAGTAACACTACCGCGATATGTACACAAGCACTACAATGGTGCTATCCTATTGAGTTTAAGCGGTCTGAGTCCACTTTTCTACAACTGCAATATCCTGACTATCCACGATATTTCATACCTGCTCCGTCCGCGTTCCTACTCTTGGCTATATTGCACATACTACCGCATTATGACACCTCTGTGCGCACGACGAGCAAAAAAAATCATAACGGTCAGTCAATTCTCCAAAGACGAGTTGGTCTTCTACTTACGTATAGAGCCGGACAAGATTCAAGTAGTATATAATGCCGTGCGAAAAAAGGATGTACTGCCCCAAGAAGAAGGACATAACTATCTTTTGGCTGTTGCAAGTTACGTCCCGCGCAAGAACTTGAAACGCCTTATGCAAGCCTACTGCACTATGGAGAACCCCGATTTTGATCTCTACTTGGCAGGAGGACTAAATGCCATATATGCTGATGCAGAACTTTCACAATTCAAAGACAAAAAAGGTGTGCATCTGCTTGGATACGTACAAGATAAAGATTTGGCTCAACTATATCGCAACGCAACGGCATTTATAAATCCTTCACTATATGAAGGATTCGGCATTCCCAATGTGGAAGCAATGCAACAAGACTGTCCGCTGATAGTATCTGACATTCCGGCTTTCAAGGAAGTTTGTAGTGATGCAGCACTATATTTCAATCCTCTTGACATAAGCGATATGCAAACCAAGATACAAGAGATAATGCACAATGAAAGTCTGCGACAGAAACTAAGAGAAGCGGGCAAACAACAAGCGGCTAAATTCAGTTGGGAGCAATCGGCAATGGTAATCAAACGGATAGTGGAAGATTTATGAGTAAAAAACGCAAAATAGCATTTGTCGGAAACAGCGCACTTACAATGTGGAATTTCCGTGCCGGAGTGATGAAAGCACTGGCTAAAGACGGGAATGATATAACTATAATTGCCCCACAAGATTTAGATATTAAACCCTGCCTTGAAGCAGGCATACACTATATTCCCATAGACGTTGACTGCAAGGGTAAAAATCCTCTAAAAGAAATAAAACTCTACCACCAACTCAGCAAAATATACAAAAACGAAAACTTTGATTTAATCTTCCATTATACTATCAAGCCGATCATATATGGTTCTTTAGCAGCAACTGCCGCCAGAGCAAAACACATAAGCGTAGTTACAGGATTAGGATATACCTTTATAAAAAAAAACTGGCTATTCCGCCTCACCTGCTTTTTATACCGAACAACTCTGCGTAAAACAAACGAGGTATGGTTCCTAAACAAGGACGACAAGAATGTATTTGTTCAACTCGGACTCGTCAAGCCGAACAAGACTTTCGTTCTCAACGGCGAAGGAATAGATACCTGTCATTTTGCAACACATTCACAGTTACCGCAACAATGCGTATTTCTATACATAGGACGTATGCTTCGCTATAAGGGTGTAGAGTTGTTCGCCGAAGCGGCACGGCGACTAAGTAAGGATTACCCTAACGCCAAGTGGCAACTACTCGGCTCGCTTGACATAAAAGATCCCAGCGGCATAAGTAAGGCAGAAATAGAGAATTGGGTACAAGACGGAATAGTGGAATATCTCGGCAGCACAAGAGATGTAAGAACATATATTGAGCAAAGTACCTGCATAGTACTCCCATCCTATTTCCGCGAAGGCGTACCGCGCGTACTGATGGAAGCAGCCGCTATGTCCCGTCCTATCATCACTACTGATTCTGTCGGCTGCCGTGAGGTAGTGGATGACTGCATTAACGGGCTGCTATGCAAGCCTAACGACATAGACTGCCTCGTTGAAGCGATGAGAAAAATACTTGCTATGAGCAACGAAGAACTTACAAATTTAGGAAAAGCAGGGCGGGGAAAAATGATTCGTGAGTTTGACGAAAAACTGATTATAGAAAAATACAGACAAGCACTACAGCGTTATGCTTAACGTATCTATTGTCCTATATAATAACGACATCGGGCAACTGCTTGCACTTTGTGAAGTTCTGACACAAGTTAGGTGTCTGAATACTTTGTGGCTCATAGACAACTCGCCAAAGCCGCTGACCGACTTGACTTTGGACCAACTCGCCCAAACAGACTCAAAGCGCATACAATACCTATGGAACAACGGCAAAAACTTCGGCTACGGCGCAGCACACAACATTGCCATACGGCAAACTATAGAACAACAGGTTCGCTACCACCTCGTTATGAACGCTGACATAGAGGTTAAAGCAGAAGATATAGACCGTCTGCACCTGTTTATGGAGAAGAACCTCGTTGTAGGCAGCCTTATGCCGCGCGTAGTCTATCCCGACGGCAGACTGCAACCGCTATGCAAACTGCTGCCAACACCGCTCGATGTTTTCGGCAGACGATTTCTGCCCAAACGCTTGATAAACAAGCGCAACAACAGATACGAACTGCGCTTCACCGACTACGACAAGATGATGAATGTACCATATCTGAGCGGCTGCTTTATGCTGCTGCGTACCAAAGCCGTAAAAGAAGCGGGGTTGTTTGACGAGCGGTATTTTATGTACCCCGAAGACATTGACCTGACACGCCGTATCCACCGCAACTGGCTCACACTCTATGTGCCGGATATAACCATAGTGCACAACCACACACAAGCATCATATAAGAGCCTTAAAATGACACTTGTGCATATAGTGAATATGTGCAGGTATTTCAACAAATGGGGCTGGTGGTTCGACAGCGAACGCCGTCTCGTCAACCGCCTGACAATAGAAAGCCTCAACAAGAAAGATTAGATATTCATCAGTCTGTATGTGAGATATATCGCATACACCACAATCAATATCGCACCTCCCCAACGCTTTACCTCACGTTCCTTGTTGGTCTTGACAAAAAGCCAGACCAATATGCTGCCTAATGCGGCTATCCAAGCATCGAACGACACTCCGTCATACGAAGGCAGAGGACGTATAACCGAACTTGTACCAAGGACGAAAAAGACATTGAAGATATTTGAGCCAATTACATTGCCCAAAGCAATATCACAATTCTTCTTAAAGGCTGCTACAACTGACGTAGCAAGCTCCGGCAGCGATGTACCGAGAGCCACAATAGTCAGTCCGATAATGGCTTCGGGAATACCGAGACGAGTGGCTATATTAACACTGCTTTTTACTATCAGTTCGCCCCCAACAACTAATCCTATCAGTCCGACCACAATCAAAGACACAGCCTTTCCTACAGACATCGATTTTTTAGTCTCATCCACTACGGCATCGGCAGGATGGTCTTTAGCATGGCGAAATGTATTAAACAAAAAATACGTAAACATCAGCAGCAGGATTATACCTCCATAGCGTGAAATTCCATGCTCCGTTTCAATGGCAGGCGGATTGACCGATACAGTAGCAAACACGAGTACCGCCGCGATTATACTCATCGGTATATCAAAATCACGTGACCGTTTTTGCGATCTGACCGGATAAACGAGTGCCGTCAGCCCAAGAATAACAAACGTATTGATGATATTAGAGCCTAAGATATTGGTAATGGCAAGATCGGTAGCCCCGTCTGCCACCGACACCATATTCACTACAAACTCCGGCATAGACGTACCGAAAGCCACTACCGTCAGACCTATAACAAGGTCGGATATACCGAAACGTTTAGCCACAGCCGAGGCTCCGTCCACAAGCCAATCAGCCCCCTTGACAAGCAGCACAAACCCTGCAACAAGCACCACAACAACCACTATAGGATTGGCAAGATACTGATTTATAAAGTCAAACATTGTATTCGCTAATTAGACGTTAAACAGAAAGTGCATTATATCTCCGTCCTGCACTTCATATTCCTTACCCTCCACGCCGAGTTTGCCGGCAGCACGGCAGGCTGCCTCGCCTCCGAGGGCAATATAATCTTCATACTTTATCACTTCTGCACGGATAAACCCCTTCTCAAAGTCGGTATGTATAACGCCTGCGCACTGCGGTGCTTTCCAGCCTGCACGGAAAGTCCAAGCACGCACCTCGTCCGAACCGGCGGTAAGGAAAGTACGCAGGTTAAGCAGACTATAAGCGGCTTTAATAAGGCGATTGACTCCCGACTCTTCAAGTCCTATCTCTTCGAGGAACATCTGCCGCTCCTCGTATGTATCAAGTTCGGCTATCTCCGACTCTGTCTTTGCCGCCAACACCAACACTTCGGCATTTTCGTTTTTTACAGCCTCTTTCACCCGCTCAACGTACTTGTTCCCGCTGACGGCAGAGCCTTCGTCCACGTTGCAGACATACATAATGGGCTTATTGGTAAGCAGGAATAGTTCTTTCGCCGCCAGTTCCTCTTCTTTGTTTTGCAGTTCGACTGTCCTTGCAGACAAGCCTTGAGACAGAGCAGCCTGATAGCGAAGGAGCAGTTCAAGGGTTGTTTTAGCCTGCTTGTCCCCTCCGGCTTTAGCCTGCTTTTCAGTCTTCTGAATACGTGCTTCCACGGTCTCGAGGTCTTTGAGTTGAAGTTCGGCTTCAATCACCTCTTTATCTCTTACAGGGTCTATAGTGCCGTCCACGTGAACTATATTATCATCGTCAAAACAACGCAATACGTGTATGATAGCATCCGTTTCGCGTATGTTGGCAAGAAACTTATTACCAAGTCCTTCGCCCTTGCTTGCGCCCTTTACGAGTCCGGCGATGTCCACTATCTCCACCGTAGTGGGTATGACACCTCTCTCAGGTTTGCACAATTCGCCAAGGCGCACAAGACGCTCGTCAGGGACGGTGATAACGCCTACGTTAGGTTCGATAGTACAAAAGGGGAAATTAGCCGACTGGGCTTTGGCATTACTAAGACAATTAAAAAGTGTTGATTTGCCTACATTGGGCAATCCTACTATTCCGCATTTCATAAGTACAAATTCAAATAATATATGCACAAAGGTACGGCGAAATTTGCAAATGTGCAAAATTTGCAATACTTTTGCATTATTATGAAGATTTTGATAGCACCGCTTAACTGGGGACTTGGTCATGCCACGCGCTGCATACCTCTGATAAAAAAGTACGTGGAGCAAAAAGACGAGGTGGTAATAGGAGGCAACGGCGAATCGCTGCTGCTGCTTAAACGCACTTTCCCTACTCTGCGCATACTGAACTTTGCAGACTTAAAAGTAACCTACTCCCCTTCCGAAAGCCAAGTTCTGGCAATGGCAAAAGCCGCACCGAAGATAATTATCAGCAGCATAAAAGACCATATTATGCTGCAAAACCTGCTTAAAAATGAACACTTCGACATTGTTCTTTCCGACAACAGGTTCGGGATGTACGTCAGCAAAAGTTGGCGAAAGTCGCACGCGCGAGAAGATACGAAAACTTATTATATTGCACACCAGCTGAATATCAAACTTCCACGTTTTTGGCGTTGGGCAGAAGGAATAGCCACTGCCATCCACCGCAGAATCTACACAAGATATGACAAGATACTTGTGCCGGATTTTGCCGATGAAACCAATAGATTAAGCGGAGATTTAAGCAAGGGTGGCGAAACTATGGGAGCCGAATATACAGGTCCGCTGTCAAGGTTCAATTTATGCAATTTTTCCACACTTGAGGAGTGTAAATATGACACCGTAGCCGTACTGTCGGGTCCGGAACCTCAACGGAGCAAATTAGAAAAAACGCTAATCAGGCAATACGAAAATGCCGATGAAACCGTACTTATAATACGCGGCAGGATAGCCGAGCCGCCGATTACGCTTCACCACGGTAACATCACACTCGTTCCACACATAAAAGACGACAAACTTGCAGCATACCTGCAAGGTTGTCGCCATATCGTTGCCCGCAGCGGATATAGTACGATTATGGACTTATATGCTCTCGGTGTACTTGACAAGGCAGAACTTATACCGACAGAAGGTCAGAGCGAGCAGGAGTATCTCGCCGAGCACATAAAGGATTATATCAAACGCCTTGCCCCATCGCCCGCATCGGCTACATAAAATTCAGGTTTAATACCCGCCTTCTGCCTATACTCGGCTCCCACTTGACTGATAAACCTTTCCACCGCATCTTCTCTTACAAGCGACACGGTGCAACCGCCGAAGCCGCCGCCCGTCATACGGCTGCCTATCACGCCATCCGTATTCCAAGCAGCCTCTGCCATAGTGTCCAGTTCAAAACCTGTCACTTCATAGTTATCCCTAAGCGAAATATGGCTCTCGTTCATCAGTTGCCCGAACAAAGCAAGGTCGCCGCTCTTTAATGCCTTGACCGCTTTCTTGGTTCGCTCAGTCTCGGACACAACGTGCAGCGCACGGCGATAGACAGTCTCGTCTTTTATAATGGCTGCATACTTTTTGAGTTCGTCCGAACTGACATCGGCAAGACATTTTACCTTCATCTCTTTTTGCAACATCCGCAACGCCTCGCCACATTCAGCCACACGCTTGTTATACAGACTTGACTCCAACTTATGCGGGCTGCACGTATTGGAAAGCACTATCTTCACGCCGTTCATATTAAGCGGCACAAGTTCGTATTCAAGACTATTGCAATCAAGGCAGATGGCGTGCTCGCGTTTTCCGCAAGCAGAGGCGAACTGATCCATTATGCCGCAGTTGACACCTGCAAACACGTGTTCAGCCTCTTGCGCAAAACGAGCAATTTGAACCAAACCAAAGGGACTGCCATACAGGTTGTTAAAAGCAAAAGCAGTAACTACCTCAATAGATGCAGAGGAGGACAGACCTGCCCCTTGAGGGACATCGCCGTAGAAAAGCATATCAAAACCGCAGTGAATCGTCAGACCCGCTTTCTCCATTTGCGCTATTGTCCCAAGCGGATAGTTCACCCAAGAGCGGTCAGGCAGCGGACTACGCTCCGCTGTAATATCCGTTTCCCACGCTTGCGGCATATTAAGCGAGCGGAAACGCAAGACATCTGCATTATTGCGAGCAAGGAGCAGGTAAGTGCCGAAAGTAAGTGCGCAAGGAAAAACAGGTCCGCCGTTATAGTCGGTATGCTCTCCTATAAGGTTCACTCTCCCGGGAGCAAAAAACACGGATTCAGCCTGTTTGCCATAAAGAGCGGCAAAGGCTTGCAGCAATTGGTCGTGGGTCATTAAGAGAAGAAATTAATTGAAGTTGATGATATGGTGAATGGATATTATACCTATAATGTCCGTGGTATCAGGTCTTTCGGTAACGGCAAGCGTGGTGATGTCATACTTGTCCATTATGGCGAGTGCATCGCTGAGGAGTGCGTCTTTGGCTATATGTTTATACGAAGGTGTCATTATATCTCCCGCCGTTATATGCAGATCGTCGTATTTCTGTATTGCACGTCTGAGGTCGCCGTCCGTGATGATACCGAGACAAGGGGCGGAATAAACATCGCCGCCGTCTTCAAACACCATAGTCATACCAAGATGTTTATCACTCATCTCGTGTACGAGTTCGCGGAAGGTGGTGGAGACTCTCACTCTCGGTACATAGCGAGTCATATACTGCTCTACTCTGCCGAGCAGTTTGCGCCCCAAGGCACCACCGGGGTGATAGACGGCGAAGTTCTCCGCCTTAAAGTGGCGCTTCTCCATAAGGCAGACCATTAGGGCATCACCCATAAGGAGAGCAGCGGTGGTGGAGGTGGTAGGTGCCAAGCCTAACGGACAAGCCTCTTTGTCAACATGAACGGACAGGGTGAGGTCGCACTCCTTGGCGAGGGGCGACTGCGGATTGCCGGTCATAGCAATCAGTTTGCAGCCAATGTTACGCAGGGGATTGATGACATTAAGAATCTCGTTGGTGGAGCCGCTGTTGCTTACGAGCAGGATAACATCTTTGCTGTTAATCATACCGAGGTCGCCGTGTACGGCTTCGGCGGCATTGACGAAGATGGACTCGGTGCCGGTGGAGGCAAAGGATGCTGCCATCTTGTGCCCGATTATGCCGGTCTTGCCTATGCCCATAACTACGAGTTGCCCCTCACAAGCATAAATCATCTCCACTGCTGCTGTGAAACTCTCGTCTATGCTGTCAGCGAGTTTGACAAACTCCGCTATCTCCTCTTTGAATATCTGTTTGGCTCTCTCGGTATAATCCATCTTTTATATTATTTATGAACAAGTTCGTCAATGGCGAGTGCCTGACAAAGCAAGGTCTTGAAGTCGGACAATTTCACCTGATTAGCGGCATCAGAGATGGCTTTATCGGGGTCGGGGTGCGTTTCAATAAACAGTCCGTCCACGCCCACGGCTACAGCGGCACGCATCAAATGCGATACCATTTCGCGATTGCCGCCTGTAACACCGGCAGCAGACGAAGGTTGCTGTACGGAATGCGTAGCATCGAAAACGACAGGGCAACCTGTTTTTCTCATCTCCACGAGCGAGGTCATATCCACCACGAGCCTGCCATAGCCGAACGAAGAGCCGCGCTCCGTAAGCCAAATGTGATTAAGGGGGGTATCAGGCATAGCCGCACGCGCTTTAAGGACAGCCCCCTGCATATCCCACGGAGCCATAAACTGCCCCTTCTTGATATTCACTATTCTGCCTGTACGCGCAGCGGCTTGAATAAGGTCGGTCTGACGAGAGAGAAAAGCCGGTATCTGTAGCACATCCGCCACTTCGGCGACAGGAGCACACTGCCACGACTCGTGTACATCGGTCAGTATAGGTAGTCCGAAAACGGTCTTCACCTCTTGCAGGATATGAAGACCTTCCTCTATACCTATACCACGCTCTGAAAGCGAGGTGCGGTTGGCTTTGTCGAACGAGGACTTGAAATAGAGTTTCACCCGCAGTTCACTGCAAACACGTAGCAATGTTTCTGCTGTATGAAGCACCATATCGCGACTCTCTATTGCACACGGTCCGGCTATAACGAACATACGCTTAACCTCTTAATCTTCAACGCTTTTATATACGCGCGCCCATTGCACTTTAAGTTTGCCTTCTCCGCCTTTTTCGTTACTCGGGAGGAAAGACTCGGCGAGCATAAACATCTTCTCATGGGGAAGGGTATTAGGCATACGCAACACTTCCATATCATTTACGTACCAAATCAGTTCTGCTTTCGTCCAGCGGATAGAATAGATATGATACATAGAGCGCAGTACGCCCGTTATATCTACTGTCTTGCTGTTCTTGCCGTCAATCAGTCCCATTGTATGCTTATTGCCGTCGTAGTAATAGAGTTCTACCAAAGGATTGCCTGTTTTGCCGTTGCTCAGGCCGAAGAAATGGTGTCCTGCACCCTGACTGCGCACTTTGGCGACGAACAGTCCTTCCTCTTGCGAGAAAGCCTCTTTGGTGTTCATCACGTCGGAGGTGTAAGCGAACTCACGCTCTACGAAGCCTTTTTTCTCGTCCCAAGCCACGCCTTTACGTTTTTCGCTGCGTGTTTCTATATCCATACGTCCTTCGGCGAAGAAAGTGTTTTTGCCGCCTGTATATGCCTGCTGCTGACTTGCATACGTAAAGCCGTCTTTCAAAGCGGCATTATCAAAGCCGAAACCGGGTTTCCAGTTTTTTGACGAAGACATATCATCATTGAAAGCAGGGCGGAATAGTTCTGCCCAGTCTATTTTCTCTGCGCGCTGCTTGTAGTAGAACTTGATGTCAGGACTGCCGGCAAGTTCGTTGAAACGTTGCTCTATTTTATATTCTTCGGTTTTTTCCCAACGTTTTTCGTCCTGCCAGAAAGCGTTACGCTGCTTGAAGTCGTCGGTAGCCATCTCTGCTTCAAGTTCTTGCAGTTGCTTCAGTTCGGGAGAATTAAGCACACGCTGATAGTTCTTATAGTAAGCAGAGCGGGCTATAAGGCTGTACATACGCAGTTCGCTTGACTTGCGGCGTTCGGCAGCATCGTTTATCTTGCTATAATCTTCGGTTTCCTTAAAAGCAAGGAACGCTTTTACCGTTTCATTCTCAAGGGCGTGTTTATAGCCTCTTATCCGCAGATTGCCGGAGAGTCTTTGATACAGTGCTGTTTTCCTGCCCTCATCGGTATCTTTATATTTGGTCTTGGCGAGTTTGTTTCTCTTCTCTTGAAACTCAGGTGATTCCACCTTTTCTTTCAGAGATTTATACTCTGCCAATTCGGGCGATTGCTCAATCTGACGCCAACGTTTAACACGCTCTTGCATCTCACTGATCGTTTTTTCAAATTGCTCTGTTGAGAGCATTTTGCCGGTTAGTCTGGCGGTAAATAGGTTCATATACTTATATTTTAGTTGTTTGTTAAAAGCAAAAACAATTCGTCAATGCTGTCGGCAAAGACAGGTTTATAATTTTCCGATTCGGGTATAAAATCCAGTGTTTTCATCTGCCCTATTAGGGACTTAAGCGAGTCATAAAAACCGTTGTAGTTGAGTATATACAGCGGCTTGCGATGTTCGCCTACCGTCCCGGAGGCTATGACGTCCATCATCTCGTCGAGCGTACCGTAACTGCCGGGCAGGCATACGTAGCGGTCGGCAAGAGTACGCATCATCTGCTTGCGCTGCGACATATTCTCCACGAGATAGAGGTCATCGCATATCATAGATTTTCTTTCGCTGCGGGCTATGTGTACGGGAACAACGCCTATGAGTCGCGCATCGGTATCATTAGGCAGATGACGACGAAAACTCTCGCTCACACGAGTCATCAGTCCGCCTGTAGCACCGCCATAGACAAGGCTGTCGCCCATCTCGGCGAGCCTCTCGCCCACTATATCGCCTATGCGGAGATACTCATCCTGTAGGCGGTTGGATGCGCTGCAATAGACTGCTGTTTTCATTTATGCATCGATCTTGGCGTAGGTTGCGTTCTCTTCTATGAACTCGCGACGAGGAGCCACATCGTCGCCCATAAGCATAGCGATGGTACGGTCGGCTTCGGCTGCGTTCTCAATCGTCACTTTCTTCAGCAGACGGCGTTCCGGATCCATAGTGGTCTCCCACAGTTGCTCGTCCTTCATTTCACCGAGACCTTTATATCGCTGTGTCTTAACGAGTTTCTCATCACCTCCGGCATAACGCTGGATAAAGTCGTAACGCTGCTGGTCGTTCCAGCAATACTCTTTATACGAGTCTTTGGTGCAGAGATAAAGCGGTGCCATTGCGATGTAGAGGTGCCCCTGCTCTATCACTTCTTTCATATGGCGGAAGAATAGGGTCATAATAAGCGTGGCTATATGTGCTCCATCCACATCGGCATCCGCCATAATAATAACTTTATGGTAGCGTATCTTACTGAGGTTAAGAGCCTTGGGGTCATCTTCCGTACCGAAGGTTATACCGAGGGCAGTGAAGATATTTCTCACCTCTTCGCTCTCAAACACCTTATGTTCCATCGCTTTCTCCACGTTGAGGATTTTTCCGCGCAGGGGCAGGATGGCTTGGTGTACGCGGTCGCGACCTTTCTTGGCAGTACCGCCCGCGGAGTCTCCCTCTACGAGGAACAGTTCGCAGTCGGCAGGGTCTTTAGACGAGCAGTCTGCAAGTTTGCCGGGCAGTCCGCCTCCGGAAAGCGGACTCTTGCGCAGCACGCTCTGCCTTGCGTTACGAGCGGCAATACGAGCTTGCGCTGCAAGTATAACCTTCTCTACTATGCGTTTAGCATCATCGGGGTGCTCTTCGAGGTAGTTGCTCAAAGCCTCACTAACGGCACTTGACACCATACCAGCCACCTCGGAGTTGCCGAGTTTGGTCTTGGTCTGACCCTCAAACTGAGGCTCTGCCACTTTCACGCTGATGACAGCCGTCAGACCTTCGCGGAAATCGTTGGGGTCGATGGTGGCATTACCGTCCTTGTCTTTGAGTTTGGCTTTCTCAAGCAGTTTGCTCTCCTCGGCGTATTTCTTCATCACGCGGGTGAGAGCAGCGCGAAAACCTGCCACGTGCGTACCGCCTTCTATGGTGTTGATATTATTAACGTATGAGTGTACGTTCTCGTTGAAGTCGGTATTATAAATCATTGCCACCTCTACGGGCGTACCGTATTTCTCGGTGTTGAGGTGTATAACTTCAGAAATAAGGGGGGTACGGTTGCTGTCTATATAGCGCACAAACTCACTCAAGCCCTTTTCAGAGTAGAACACCTCTTTCTTAACGCCATCTTCGGTAACGACACGTTTGTCTTTGAGTACGATACGCACACCGGCATTAAGGAAAGCCAGTTCGCGCATACGGTTGGCAAGTATATCCCACTGATAAACAGTCTCTGTAAAGATAGTATCGTCGGGCCAGAACTGCACAAACGTACCCGTCTTGCCCTGTTCCCAGTTGCCCACTGCCTCTTTTATGTCTATCACATGTACGGGAGCAAGGGGTTTGCCCTTGGCATAGTCCTGACTATGTATCTGTCCGTCACGATATACCTCCACATGCATCTTGGACGAAAGAGCGTTCACGCAACTTACACCTACGCCATGCAGACCTCCGGACACTTTATAACTGTCTTTATTGAATTTACCGCCGGCGTGAAGCACAGTCATAACCACCTCAAGCGCACTCTTATGCTCTTTGGGGTGCATATCCACTGGTATACCGCGACCATTATCTTGTACCGTAATAGAGTTATCTTCGTTAATATGCACTGCTATCTCCGTGCAAAAACCTGCGAGAGCCTCGTCTATGGAGTTATCAACCACCTCATATACAAGATGATGCAGACCTTTTTGCGAAATATCGCCTATATACATCGCAGGTCGTTTGCGCACAGCTTCCAATCCCTCAAGCACTTGAATACTTGAACCGTCATACTTTTCTTTTTCTTCCATATAATTTTTAAGATATTTTAACTTATTTATGCTTGCCCACACACTCCTATCGCGCACACGCGTGCGTGTGTGTTATTGAGGTGGCAAAGGTACGAGTTTTTGTCGGATTGTGCAAGTTTTTTCGCAAAAAATATCTATTCTTGCACAAAGAAACGTATTTAGAGGTAAAAATCTTTTGTCAGAGCGGCATATTTTTCGCTTCTCGGGGCATTATCCTCCATCAGAACAAGCGTATCCGTTACAGGCTGTAAGGCGGTATCAAACACCGATTTTTGCCACTCCATAAGTGAGCGTTTCTGCGGCTTGCCTTGCTTGGTAAACACCTTGGTCAGCCGCCGTAGCACCAACCCGCACGAGGCAGCAACGGCAACGGCATTTTTTTCCTGTTCTGCGGGCAGGACAAGCGAAAGAGTGCCGCAGTCTTCAAGCAGCAGTGCAGAACCTTGGATAAGTGTGTCCAAAGAGAGACTGACGGCGTGTCTCGCAGCCGTTCGTAAAGCGGACGGATTGAGCAGCGAATCAACGAAATAGGGCGGATTGCTCACTATGGCATCATACTTCACGTCCGGCGGCAAATCGCTAAAAGGGCAAAGCAGAGCATTAAGGCGGTTATGCCATGGCGAGCGGGCGAAGTTTTCTCGCGCCTGCTCCACCGCCGCTTCGTCTATGTCAATGGCTGTTATTTGTGCCGAAGCAAACCGTTGTGCCACCATCAGCGCGATAAGTCCGCTGCCTGTTCCGACATCAAGCACGCGCAGCGGTCGGTCGCCGTCTATACCCTGCATACACCACGCGCCGAGCAGCACGCCGTCCGTACCGACTTTCATAGCGCAGCGGTCATGCCATACTGCAAACTGCCGGAAGCGAAAGGAAGGAGTGGTCATGGTGGTGATGCTCTCCGCCAAGGAGATGAATACCGAGATACAAACCGTAACCTATGAAGATGACGGCACAGGCATAGCGGAACCAGTGTTCAAAGCCTTTTATCTTCTCCGTGAGAGTTTGTACAGATACGGCACTATAGGATATAATCCACGCGAGAATCATAATAGGCAGCCCCGTCCCGAGTCCGAATACGACCGGCATCAGCCATGTTACGACGGCAGAATGACCGCCCGTAACTGCCATATCTATCATAGTGAAGAAATAGACAAGGCGGTGCGGACAGAAAGCAATAGCAAAGAAGATACCGAGCATAAAAGCCCACAGCCAACTGCTTTTCTCGTCCACCGTCTGCAGCCACTTATTCACGCCGTGGTCGTGGTCGTGGTGAAGGTGTCCGCTAAAAAGCAGGAACACGCCGCACAGGAGCATGAATACTGCAAGCAGCGGTTCGCCCCAATGCTCTATAAAATGGTGCAGATGAGCGGTCTGCGCACCCATAATAAAGGGGATACTGAGCAGCACGTACGTCAGCAGTTTGCCGAGTACGAACATAGTGCCGGTGGTCAAGACGCGGCGTTTGTTTTGCAGTTCGCGGTCGATATAGCCGATGGCTGCAATAGAGGTAAAGAGTGTACACGGGTCGAGGATCATCAGGAACCCGAGCAGAAGGACTGTAAGCAGTTGAAGCATATCTATATATAGTATTTATGTTGCTTGAAGTATCTCATTTGTACAAAGAGCATAACAGCGGCAGTCAAAGCGGAGAGCGTATCGCTCACCGGCAGGCTCCACCATACGCCCATAATAGGGTCGCTTTCAAACATATACGGCATAGCGACAGTAAGCGGGATAAGGTATAACACCTGCCTTGTGAGGCTCAGGAATATAGCCTTGCCCGCCATACCTATGCTGGTGAAGAAGTTGCCAGTTACCATCTGAAAGCCGACAATCAGCATAGTGCAACATACGATACGCATAGGCAGTACGGATTGCGCCACAAGTTCTTCATCGTGAGTAAATAGTCGTATCATCCATTCGGGTGCGACCTCCGAAAGCAGGAACACCGCTCCCATCACTATGGTGGCACATACGGCTGTCAACTTAAACGCGCGCAGCATACGCTTATACAGGTGCGCACCATAATTATAGCCCACGATAGGCTGCATACCCTGATTAAGCCCCATTACAATCATAGCGAAAACGAAAGTGAAACGGTTGATAATGCCGTAGGTGGCAAGAGCCATATCGCCGCCGAAACGGCGCAACTGGTTATTGATGATGATGACCACAAAGCAGTGGGCAATATTCATAAGGAAAGGCGAAGCACCAATGGCAAGCGAGCGCATAGTGATATCCCTGTCGAGTTTCCAAATACCTCTATGAAAATGGATTATCTCTTTCGGATTGCAAAACACCACCATCTGCAAGCCCACAGCCACAGCCTGCGACAACACCGTTGCCAATGCCGCACCTCTCACACCCATATCGAGGGTGAAAATAAAGACAGGATCAAGACCTATGTTCACGCCCACTGCCACAATAGTGGCATACATTGATATTTTGGGATGCCCCATGGAGCGGAGCATATTGTTCAAACCGAAGTAGATGTGTGTAAGTATGTTACCCCATAGAATTATCTCCATATACTCGTGCGCATACACAAGTGTGGCATCGCTCGCACCGAAGGCGATAAGGATAGGGTCAAGCCAGACGAGACCGGCTATCATCACTATGGCACTGAGTATGACATTAAGCACAATGACATTACCGAGCACACGCCCTGCCGATTCGTAGTTTTTCTCGCCGAGGAAGATAGCAACGAGCGTACTTGCCCCCACTCCCACAAGGCTGCCGAAAGCGGCACAGATGTCCATAAAAGGCTTTGCCACAGTCAGTCCCGACAGAGCCATCGCTCCGCACCCATGACCTATAAATATACTGTCCGCTATATTATACAGCGATGACGCCGTCATTGCGATGATAGCGGGCATGGCGTAGCGGAACAGCAGTCTGCGTATAGGTGCTTCGCCGAGTTCTATGGCTCTAACTGTCGGCATATATCGTCAAAAATGCGTGCTGCCGGATGACCGGCATTGAGGGCTATAGGCACTCCCTCATCGCCTGACTCACGAACGGACTGAACAAGCGGAATCTCTGCAAGCAGAGGTATATGCAGTTCTTCCGCAAGCCTCTTGCCGCCCTCCTTACCGAAGATATAATACTTGTTGTCTGGCAGTTCGGCAGGAGTAAAATACGACATATTCTCCACAAGACCGAGTATAGGCACATTCACCTTGTCGTTCCTGAACATCTCCACACCCTTTCTTGCATCGGTCAAAGCCACTGGCTGCGGAGTGGTAACAACGATAACGCCGGTAAGGGGAAGGGACTGAATAAGAGTAAGGTGTATGTCGCTCGTCCCGGGAGGGAGATCAATAAGGAAATAGTCAAGACTGCCCCAATGAGCATCTTGTATAAGTTGTTTTATGGCATTGCTTGCCATACCTCCGCGCCATATAACGGCTTGCTCCGGCTCAACGAAAAAACCTATTGAGAGCATCTTCACTCCGTATTGCTCTATGGGTTCGATAAGCGTTCTGCCGTCTTCTTCCACCGACACCGGACGAGCATCTTCGGTATGGAGCATCTTGGGTATGCTCGGACCGTGGATGTCGGCATCAAGCAGTCCCACCCTATAGCCGCGAGCAGCAAGAGCAACGGCAAGATTAGCCGTTACCGTGGACTTGCCCACTCCGCCCTTGCCCGAATGGACGGCTATGATATGCCGAGCCTGTATCGGATTGGTGTCGTCAGCGGGTTTGAGGTTGGTGTGGCGGAACTTGGTATGAATATGTACGGCTATATTTTCATCAATATAGGTCCTTATAGCCGTTTCTGCCGCTTTCACCACGGAGCGGATAAAAGGGTCATTATCTTTGTCGAAAATAAGCGAAAAACTCACTTCAAGACCCGATATGCGAATATCGTCTTCGAGCATTCCGCTCTCTATAAGGTCTTTGCCGTTCCCGGGGTAGCGGACATGCCGCAAAGAGTCGATTATCTGTTGAGGATACATTTCATTTGAATATTTAAGCCCGCAAAAGTACTGCTTTTTTCACAATTATGCAAATTGTTGCACAATTTGAATAAAAGCCGTACCTTTGTGCGATTTTTTGTAACAAACTTAAAACAGCATTTATTTATGACACTTCCGTTTATGACAGCCGAAGAGGCTGCACGGTTCGTAAAGAACGGTGATGTAGTAGGAATGGGCGGATTTACGCCCGCAGGTGCACCGAAAGAGGTTCCCACAGCCATCGCCCACATGGCAGAGGCTATGCACGCAGAGGGTAAAGAGTTTAAGATAGGAGTCTATACCGGTGCTTCCACCGGCGACAGCTGCGATGGTATGCTTGCACGCGCACATGCCATCTCTTTCCGCACGCCCTATCAGTCGAGCAAAGACCTCAGAAACGAACTCAACTCACAGCAGGCGCACTATTTTGATATGCACCTGTCCGAATTAGCACAGAACCTCCGCTACGGTTTCCTGCCCAAGCCCGATGTAGCCATCGTAGAGGCTTGTATGGTAAACGAGCGCGGCGAGATAGTACCCACAGCCGGCGTTGGTATCATCCCTACCATCTGCCGACTTGCCGACAAGATTATCGTTGAACTCAACGAAGCCATGCCTGAGGTAATGCGCGGTATTCACGACATCTACGAGCCCGCTGACCCGCCTATGCGCCGCGAAATTCCCGTCTATCACGTTGGCGACCGTATAGGTACTGATTGTGTGCGCGTTGACCCGAAGAAGATTGTGGCTGTCGTCCGCACTAACCGCCCCAACGAGGTTGGCAAGTTTACTCCGTCAGACGAGACAACGGAAAAAATTGGTGCTAACGTTGCAAGTTTCCTTGAAGAGGAGATGCACGCCGGTCGCATACCAAAGCAGTTCCTGCCCATACAGTCGGGCGTAGGCAACATAGCCAATGCCGTACTCGGCGCACTCGGAGAAAACAAACACATTCCTCCCTTCACTATGTACACAGAGGTTATTCAAGACTCCGTTATCGACCTTATGAAAGAGGGACGCGTTACTTTCGCTTCCGGCTGCTCGCTCACCATAGGTGCGGAAAAACTGCAAGATATAATCGAACACATGAATTTCTTCCGCAGCCGTATCGTTCTGCGCCCGCAAGAGATAAGCAACAACCCCGAAGTGGCACGCCGTCTCGGACTGATAACGATCAACACTGCTCTTGAAGCCGACATCTTCGGTAACATCAACTCCACACACGTCTGCGGCACGAAGATGATGAACGGCATCGGCGGCAGCGGCGACTTTACACGCAATGCCTATATCAGTATCTTCACCACTCCTTCAACAGCCAAAGGCGGAGCCATCTCGTCGTTCGTTCCTATGGTCAGCCATCTCGACCACTCCGAACACTCCGTCAAGGTCATCATCACCGAACACGGCATCGCCGACCTTCGCGGCAAGAGCCCGATACAACGCGCTCATACAATTATTGACAACTGTGTCGCACCAGAATATAAAGAACTACTGCGCGAGTACCTCAACCAGGCACCGCTTGCACATACACCTCACAACCTGCGCCTTGCAACGGCTATGCACCAGGAGTTCCTCAAGTCGGGCGATATGCGTAACACCAAATGGGAGAACTATCTGTAAGAAAAACCACGGATAGTCAGAATAAAAATAAACAAGCAATGGAACGTAAACTATTTAAATCCACCAACAAAATGCTTGCCGGCGTATGCGCAGGCATAGGTGAGTATTTTAATATCGACCCTACCGTTATACGCGTTATCTATGCTGCCCTTTCTCTGCTTTGCGCAGGATTCCCGGGTATCATACTCTATATTATTCTCTGTATTGTTATACCAAACAGGGCGTAAAAGAAGAGGCTTCACTATAACGAGATAACGGAAGAACAGGATAACGATATTTCGAAATAACTGTTTATTACCAATAGCGCGGGACAAAAGTTCCGCGCTATTTGGTAGTATCTATAATCGCTAAATTGATAAATCCATAATTATCAGTTATTTATTCGGCGGCAAAGGTACGGTATTTTTTTCAAACCACCAAAGAAAAAACAATTATTCTTCCGCCGTAACCCACTTTTTTAACCCACTTACGGCGGAAAAAAGTATCAATTAAGGGTTCCCTTGATTGCCACCTAAGACATTGACAATTTTTGCATTTACAATCTACCGATTTATTAACATTTTCTCTATACCTGAACTCAAACAAGTATTAGCAAAATGATAATCTATAGTGGTAAGCACAATACAAAAATGTTAGTTTTTTTCGCAAAAACGATACAAAAAAGTAAATTTTTAAGCAAAATACTTGCAGTAACAAATGATTTGTTTTACCTTTGCCGCGAAAATAATCCGAAGTCTTTATTTCTTTGCGATAGCGGTGTCAATCAAGGGAACCCTTTTGCGCTACTTTTCGTTAAATAAAAACAGTTTAGATAAAATCGCAATAAATTGAGTATAACCTTAATATATAATAGACTATGAAGAAAAGTTACTTATTCCCACAAACTCTCTCACAAGACAGTTGCTTTTTTAGCAAAGGTCTTTGCTCCGGCACAACACTTCAAGTAGAAGATGTGAATATCGAGACTCCTGACCCTTTAGATATTCCTAATTAATCGCTCATTCTTGGAAACACAAAATCCGAATCAAACCACCACAACAATGTTGCCACAGAACACATACTGCCCGACACTACTGACACGCCTTATCGGTGTGGTAATTGCAGTTATGTTATGTATAAGTAACATTGCGGCTCAGACATTTGAGTATAAGGATGCAAGCGGACTGTATTATCTTTGCGATGACGCTACTATGGAGGCTGTGGTGATAGCCTGCAAAGATGCGAGTGCAGACTATGAGTACCAGCAGAACTCCATAACTATACCTGCCACTATCACCATCACCCGCAGTAGCATAGGTGAGCAAGGGGCGACGCAAGAAGACCTTATATATAAGGTGTCGGAAATAGGCGAGAACGCACTCAAAAACGCATGGGCTTTTTCTGTTATTTTCGCCGAGAACAGCAATGTTCGTATTATTCGCAAAGGCGGTATGTATGGTATAGGCTGCTCCGGCACTCTCACCCTCCCCGCCTCACTACGCATCATTGAGCAAGAGGGCATATATGTCAAGTCCTCTGCCAAAGCCAAACAGTTTATATCGGAGATTATCCTCCCTGCCGGACTTGAAAGACTTGACATCAGCAGTATAGTGCTGAACAAACTGCAGACTTTGCAGTTTATGGGTGCAGTGCCGCCTATTTGCGAGACCGCAACAGGACAGACCGCCTGCAACCCCTTCACAGCCATCGGCTGCAATACACCCGAAGATGTAACTGTACTATATCCCGATGGCTGCTTTGCGGCATATAAGAACGCAGCAGGTATAGGCGACTATTTTACATGCTTTACGGATGGCGAAGGCGGAACGACCACCGACATCGGTATAGCGCAGAATAAAGGCGAAAAAGAAAACACTACAGCAAAAAAAGTTATGATAAACGGACAAGTAGTGATTGTCCGCAACGGAGAGTACTTCTCCTTACTTGGCAACACTATTAAGTGAGTGCCTGCAAATTGGACCTTTGACGTATTGAGAAAATCATTTATTAGTCTTTTAGACAGCCGATGATAGTTCCCATTTGTTCCGACCTACAACTTTAGTTTGTCCTTCAAACAACGAACGAAGACTAACCTCACCTGTTGATTCGCTCGACTCCCACAAACTCATTGTACGCATTCGTAACAACGAATACGTTTGACGGTGCAAAGGTAATTCATATATTTCAGATAACCAAATAAAAAACGATACACTTCCGAGTTTGGCGGTTTTTTACTTCCGAGTTTGGCGAAAATACTTGATTTTCTCAATATGCATTTTATGTGGATACTGTAGCATAAATAAAAAATACCTAAAATATTGTTTAACCATAAAAACTCAACAACTATGAAAAAACTATTATCTCTTTTGGTTGCGATTGTTATGACATCAAGTCTTTTCGCGACTGATTATTATCTAACAGTAAAATCAAACAATACAGCTGAAGGTGAAGTTTCGTGGTCAGAAAGTAGTGGATTTGGCGCAACAGCTGCTCGAATAAAAGTAGGAACTAATTATACTAATACGAAGACTTTTTATGTTAAAGCAAAAACTGGAAAACAGTTTGCATATGCAAAATCAAGTTATAGTACCAATACTTGGTATATAAACTCCTCTACCTCTACTATGTGGGGTTCATCGCCAACGTGGAGAAGCGGTAGCGGTACCCAGATGTTTACTGTAAAATTAAGCAATCTTGGTTATACATCTACTTCTTCTAAAACTGATGGCACTTTTACAATCTATTTTAAAGATTTAAATGTACTGACTTTTAAAAATGAAGATGGTACAACTCTTAAAACTTACCAGTTAAGAGATAATGAAGCCACCCCAAGTACAAGTGATTTATTTTCAATTAGACCGACAAAAGCAGAAGATGCTAACTATACATACACCTTCAAGGGATGGTATAATGGTAATACTGAATACGTAGGCGGATATGGCAAATATATAACATCTAACCAAACTTACACAGCCGTGTTTACTGCCACTCGAAAAGAATCTTACGTTACTGCCACGTTCAACAACTACGACGGAACACAGTTGGCACAATATACTAATGTTGTAAGCGGGACAAAGCCTACATACTCCGATGCAACTCCAACAAGAGCAGACGACCTGACCAACGATAAAGTTACAACCTATACCTTCACAGGTTGGGAACCTGATTTGGACAATATCACAACGAACACCACCTATACCGCACAGTTCTCTTCTTCCACTACCGACCGACTCTACACCATCCGTTTCCTTATGGATGACGGCGTGACCGAACTTTCTACTGCTCAAGTGGCTTATAACGATAATCCTATTCAACCGGTAGAGCCTTCCAAGATTGAGACAGAGGAATATTCGTACAACTTCGTAGGTTGGGATGCCGATAACGATGGAATAGCAGACGTTGTAACACCTGTAACGGGCGACCAAGACTATGTAGCCGTGTTTGAGCAAGTGGCTCTCACGCCTAAATACACCATCACCATAGGCGCGCTGACTAACGGCAGCGTTACTATCACCACCGATGGTGGCACAGAGTTCGTACCCGCAGCAGGCGGCAGCTACAAATACGAAGAAGGAACAATGGTTATCCTTAAAGCCAAAGCCGAACGCGGATACCACTTCACCGAATGGAACGACGGCACGGAAACAGCAAGCAGACGCATCGAACTCACAGAGAACACCACCCTCACTCCCACCTTCGCAGCCAACACTCTGTTTGAACTCCGCGATGAGTGGACTGAATCCGACTGCCAGAACTACTACGATATGGAAAATGTGCTGACCGTAACTCTCACCGACCGCACCTTCAAGCAAAACGAATGGGCAACCATCTCTCTGCCTTTCAGTTGCACACTTGAGCAAGGCGACGATATGTACGGATATATCTACAAGTTCGGCAAGGTAACCCTTGCAGCCGACGGCGGCAGTATCAACGTTGAGTTTAACCGCACATACGAGATAACAGCCAATGAGCCATACTTAGTTGTAACGCAAGAAAACATCACTGCTCCTAAGTTCTACGGCGTAAGCCTCGTTTCTCCCGAATCAGTTAGCCTCAGTTCAGACGGACAAGTATCGTTCGTAAGCAACCTGTGGAAGATGACAATCAATGGTCCGCGCGACTTTTACGTAGGTAATCGCAGTGCTCTGCGCTACGCGAAGACGACAGGCACCGTCATCAATGCCAACCGCGCATTCTTCCGCAAGAGCGAGGGAGCTCCCGCCCCAAGACGATTGAAAGTAATGATAGACGGCGTAGAGACAACGATGCAGATAACAGAGGAAGGCGACATAGAGCAAGCCGAAGAAACACGCAAATATGTTGAAGACGGCATACTGATTATCGAACGCAACGGCGTACGCTACAACGCAACAGGTGCTGTGGCACAATAGAAAAATACTCACTACAACAACCGAAATTCTCTTTCAAGATTATAATAAAGGCGGCATAAAAGTCGCCTTTATTATTTATTTTGTGCAAAAACTTGCACAGTTGCACTATTATCCGTAACTTTGCGGCGGTGTACTAAAAAAGCACACTCCAAACCTCTGCAAATATAAAACTAAAACAATATACTACTATGGAAACACAAGACGAACTGAAAAGAATAGAAGCCGTGGCAAACACTTGGCTCAGTAGCGACTTTGACGAAGAGACCCGCGCTGCCGTAAAGCAGATGCTTGAAGCCGAAGACAAGACACTTCTCATCGACTCTTTCTATCGCACTCTCGAATTCGGAACGGGCGGACTGCGCGGAAAGATGGGTCCGGGTACCAACCGAATGAACAAATACATAGTAGCCCAAGCCACACAAGGTTTTGCCAACTACCTCAACAAGATAGCGACAGAGGGCGGCTTTGCCAACATAAAGAAAGGCGAAAGACCGAGCGTAGTGGTAGGACACGACTGCCGTAACCACGGTCGCGAGTTCGCAGAGACAGTAGCCGACGTATTTGCTGCCAACGGCATACGTGTTTATCTCTTTGAAAGCCTCCGCCCCACGCCGGAAGTGAGTTTTGCCATACGCCATCTGCGTTGCCAAGGCGGCGTAAACGTAACGGCATCGCACAACCCCAAAGAGTATAACGGCTACAAAGCCTATTGGGAAGACGGCTCACAAGTGCTCCAGCCACACGACCAAGGTATAATAGACGAGGTGGGCAAGGTACAGATGAAAGATGTACGCCGTGGCGGCGACAAGAACCTCATTGAGATTATCGGCGGTGAAATGGACTACGACTATATGCAGGCAGTGCGCAGCGTGATGATAGACCAAGATGTTATCCTCCGTCAAAAAGACCTGAACATCGTCTATACCCCTATGCACGGAGCAGGCAGACAGATAGTGCCTATGTGCTTGCGCTCGTGGGGATTCCAAAACATACACGTCGTTCCCGAGCAGATGGTGATAGACGGCAATTTCTCCACCGTGGTCAGTCCTAATCCCGAAAACGCCGAGGCAATGACTATGGGTATGCAGATGGGTAGCCGTATAGGTGCAGACCTCGTGATAGCATCCGACCCCGATGCCGACCGTATAGCCATCGTCTGCCGCGATGACAAGGGCGAATGGGTCATCATCAACGGCAACCAGACTTGTATGATGTACTGCTACTATATCATCAACAATATGAAACGCCTTGGTAAGATGCGCAATGATATGTATTTGGTAAAGACCATAGTAACGAGCGAACTCATACGCAAGATGGCTGACAAGCAAGGCGTTACGCTGACCGATGAATACACGGGCTTCAAGTGGATAGCCAACCGCATACGTATGTGGGAGGGCAAGCGCAAATACATAGGCGGCGGCGAAGAGAGTTTCGGCTTCCTGCCCTACGATGCAGTGCGCGACAAATGTTCGCCATCCGCCATCTGCCTTATATGCGAGATAGCAGCATACGCCAAAGACAATGGTATGACCCTCTATGAGTATCTTCTGAACATATATATGGAATACGGCTTCCAGCGCGAGACCACCATCAATATAGTGCGAGAAGGCAAAAGCGGCGCGGAAGAGATAAGTGCGATGATGCGCGGCTATCGCGAGCACCCGATAACGGAGATTGCAGGCGAGAAAGTGATACGCACAAAAGATTTCTCTTCGCTTGAAGAAAAAACACTCAAAGACGGTAAATGGGAGACACGCCCCATTGAGATGGCACTCGGAGCCAAGAGCAACGTGCTGCAATACTTCACCGAAGGCGGTATCAAAGTATCGGTTCGCCCGTCAGGCACCGAGCCGAAGATAAAATACTACTTTGAGATACCTGCCACTATGGCAACACCCGCAGACTACCGCCAAGCCACAGCAGCAGCCGAAAGCCGCGTACCCGCCATCAAACAGTCGCTCGGAATATAATAAAGAATCTGACTTCTAACAGTAAAACGGTCTAACTTCTAACATCTGATTATGAAACGCAGAATAGCAATCATCGCGGGCGGCGACAGTTCGGAATACGAAGTGTCGCTGCGTAGCGCGCAAGGCATAATGTCTTTTATAGACAAAGACAGATATGATGCAGACATAGTGGAACTGCGCGGTGCCGACTTTGACACGCTCAAACGCATCACCGAATACGACTTTGCCTACATCACCATACACGGCACCCCCGGGGAGAACGGACTGCTGCAAGGCTATCTTGACATGATGCACATTCCTTACAGCTGCTGCGGAGTGCTTGCCGCTTCACTGACTTTCAACAAGTTCGCTTGTAACCACTATCTCCAAGCCTTCGGCTATAATATTGCTGAGAGTATTCTGCTGCGCAAAGGCAATCCCCGCCCCACAGACCAAGAGATAATAGACCGTGTCGGTCTGCCTTGTTTCATCAAGAGCAATGTCGGCGGCAGCAGTTTCGGCTGCACGAAAGTGAAGACAATAGAAGATGTAACCCCTGCTATTGACTTCGCCTTCAAAGAGGGCAACGAGGTGATATGCGAGGCGTTTATGCAAGGAGTGGAAGTAACGTGCGGCGTGTATAAGACGGCAGACAAAGCCGTGGCTTTCCCGATAACGGAAGTGGTAACGGACAACGAGTTTTTCGACTACGATGCCAAATATAACGGTCAAGTGGACGAGATAACTCCGGCACGCATTCCCGACAACGTAAGAGACGAGATACAAGCACTCACTCTACGCATGTATGACATACTCGGCTGTCAGGGAATTATCCGCACCGACTATATACTGACCGACGGCTGGAAAATCAACCTGCTTGAGGTAAACACCACCCCGGGTATGACCGCCACCTCGTTTATCCCGCAGCAAGTGAGAGCCGCCGGACTTGAAATGCGCGATGTACTCACAGACATAATAGAAGACAGCATACGCAAAGCACAACTGTAAGACATGACTGACATCAACCAAGCCATAGAACAACTGAATTGGAAAAGAGAGCCTTACGGACTATACGAACCGATTGAATACACACTCTCTACCGGCGGCAAACGCCTGCGCCCGCAACTCGCTCTGCTCGGCTCTCGGCTGTTCGGAGGAAAAGACGAAGATGTACTGCCGGCAGCCCTTGCTCTGGAGGTGTTTCACAATTTCACGCTCCTGCACGATGATGTAATGGACAAAGCCGCTGTCCGTCGTGGCAGACCCACCGTCCACGTCCGTTGGGACGACAACACAGCCATCCTCTCCGGCGACCAAATGCTTATAGAAGCCTACAAACTGCTGTCCGACATCAAAGACGACAAACTGCCGAAAGTTCTGCGCCTTTTTAACGAAATGGCAACCGGCATCTGCGAAGGACAGCAGTATGATATGGAGTTTGAGCAACGCGAGGACGTAAGCATAGACGAGTATATCAATATGATACGCCTCAAGACCTCCGTCCTGCTCGGCTACGCTCTGCAAATAGGCGCATACATAGCAGGCGCAAGCGACAAAGAGCAAGAGGATATATACGAAGCCGGCGTTAATCTCGGTATTGCTTTTCAGATACAAGACGACCTGCTCGATATATATGGCAACCCCGACACCTTCGGCAAAGCCACCGGCGGCGACATACTATGCGGGAAAAAAACATATATGCTCTTGTCCGCTATGAACAAAGCCGATAACGAGACCCGCAAAACGCTGAAAGAACTGATAACAAACGACACCATTGGCGCAGAAGAAAAAATTAAGCGTGTAAAAGACATATACGGCTTGCTTAATACCAGAGAAGAAGCGGAAAAAGCCATCAATTCCTACACCCGAAAAGCCAAAGATACATTAAGCCGTCTGCCGCAGAATGAAGCCGCAACCGCACTGCTCAACCTCGCCGACAGATTAGCGACAAGACAAATCTAATTTTTTTATAAAACCACAGCCATGCCATATCGCAGACTACCCAACACCGACCAGACACGCCTGAGTGCACTGCAAACGGCAGTGCAGAGGGCAAGCGAAGCCGACTTCACGGAGCAGGTCATCACCTACCAAACGATGTCGGAAGCACAGAAATTTCTGATGAAGTTTGAAAACAAAGTGTATCAGTACCACGAGAACTTCAACACACGGGTCAATGCCAACAAACAATACCGCCGCGAGGTGCAGAACGCACGTATGTATATATCCCACTTCATACAGGTGCTGAATATGTCGGTCATACGCGGCGAGATAAAAAAAGAGCAGAAAGAACTGTACAAACTTGACCCCGACAGCCATATACTACCCGATCTGAGTTCGGAAGAGGACCTGTTAGTATGGGGTAAAAACATAATTGACGGAGAGATGGAGCGTACCCGCCAAGGCGGCTTCCCTATATACAATCCCGCGATAAACAAAGTGCGGGTATATTACGACATTTTCAAGGACCATCAGGTCAATCAGCACATTCACCGCAAAAGCGAAAGCCGTATATACCAAGACCTTGAGGAGATGCGGCAGGAGGCTGACAAAATCATTCTCAATATCTGGGATCAAGTGGAGAACCACTATAAGAACCTGCTGCCATACGCCCGCCTGCGTGCCTGCCAGAACTACGGAATGATATACTACTACCGCACGGGCGAGAGCCGCCTGAGCGAAGCGACGGACAGAAAAATAAAAGAAGCACAGGAGGCGCAGACAAGCATCAACCTCCAATAGTCTTCGACGGCGTTACCACGCGATCCATCACTTGGTCGAACATAGCGTGAGGCAAATCGTCGTGCAGCTGAAAATCGTAGCAAACGCCTATCTTCATTTTTATCTTTATGCGTTTTAGGAAGCGGTCGTAGTAGCCGCCGCCGCGACCGAGACGGCGACAGTCTTTGTCGAAAGCCACACCCGGAACAAGGATAAGGTCGATATCGCCTGTCCAAGCGGGAGTCTTAGGTTCGGGAATACCGAAACGCCCTTTCACGAGCGGCTCGCCCTTGACATACTGCCTGACCTCTATCAGGTGTCCCGACAAAGTGGCAGGCAGAAGGAAAGTCTTTTCGTCTGCGTATTTCTTCACCAGTGCGCGCAAATCCACTTCGTTGTTGATAGGGTAATAGAGCATAACGGTCTTTGCCTCTTTCCAGCAGGTCATACGCTCTATCTGCTCCACTATCTTATGCGAACCTTCGTGCACCTCGTCGGTGGTCATCACACGCCTGCGCTGCGAATCAAGTCCGCGTATCTCCGCCTTGCGCTTGGCTGTCTTCTGAAAAGGCAGCATACGCAAAATATCAAGAATCTGGCTCTCAAACAACATAATGAGTTAATATATATGAGTAAATCAGAAGACAAAATTACGGCGATTTTTGCAGGTGTGCAAATTTTGCAGTAATTTTGCACGAATTTTAATCAAATTTGCTGCCTTGTGTTACAATCAACACAAAAACACAATATGAAAATATCCGTTCTACCTATATTTTTCTGTCTGCTGCTGACCGTTACCGCTTGCAAAAAGCAGACCACCAACACCGTAACTTACGACGTTACCAACGCTAACGTTACATCATTTGCTTTTACGGCAAACGACACTATGCCGGGCTTGGCGGCTGCAAAATTCACCGTGGAGAACCTGAGTGATACAGGGCGCATTTTCCTCACCAACGGCGACTCCATAGCCTACGGCACAAACCTGAAAAGAGTAATACCCGTTATCAGATACGGAGGCAGACCGTCAGCCGCTATCTGCTATACGGGCGACACCTCTATCGTCCTATCAGGTAAGGACACACTCGACTTTACTTTAACTCCGATAAGACTGCAAATCTATGCAGCCGACAAGAAACACGAAAAATGGTATAACATCATCGCCCCCGTCCATCAAGCCGATCCTGACTTGTATATATGGGAGCAACTGACACAAAACATCGTCCCTGCCAAGACAGCCGAACAGAAATGCCTTCTCGCCTCCGGCAAGTTCTGCTTCTTCCGTTCCACCGCCGAAACCAACAGAGTGGCTCTATCAGACAACGGCACCGACTGGACTGACAACAACATAACAACCCTGCCTACACCTTGCCACTGCCGCCAAATACAATACGACTCTATAGGCAAACGTTTTTACTACCTTAATACAACGGACAATACTCTATACTCGTCCGACGATGCCCTTACTTGGCAGGCTACATCACTTGACAGCGATGCAGAACCTTTAGCCTTTTGGGCTTGCTTTGACGGCAAACTGTGGGCATTGCTGCAATCCGGCACCAACAAAGACAGTTGCTACCTCGCCACGGTCAACCTCACATCCGGCACATACGACAACCAATATCGTCTTTTGCGCTCACAAGCACCCATAAGCGACTTTGCTTCTGTCATTTACCAAGCAGACAACGGCTATGAACACGCACTCATAGCAGGCGGTTATAACGCAGAGGGGAAAATGATTGCCGACAGTTGGGCAATGGAGGCTGTGGACGGCATATACAGAATTGTTAATCTGCAAAATTCACATACTGCCAAGCCTTTTGCCGGAGCAAGCATAGTAAGATATAACGGCCAACTTATGATGTACGGCGGCGTAAACAGCAGCTACGAACTTAACGATGACGTACTTATATCCGCCAACGAAGGTATGACTTGGAACAGCACCAACGACACCATTCACTGCCTTTTGCCGACAGACCACACTCCGAGATGGAGACAATCGGCAATAACCGACGGCTACTATATCTACCTTATCGGCGGACAGAGCAAAGAGCAGTTTTTCACCGACATCTATCGCGGCAAACTCAACTCAATAGACTGGTAAGATTATTTGTTGTGAATAAGCCGCAGGAACTCCTCGCGCGTTTCAGGGCGATTAAAAGCACCCGTAAAATCGGAAGTGGTAGTGAGCGAATGTTGCTTCTGCACACCGCGCATCTGCATACAAAGATGTTCTGCTTCTATCACCACCATCACACCTAACGGACTAAGCGTCTGCTGAATGCAGTCTTTTATCTGCATTGTCATACGCTCCTGCACTTGCAGGCGGCGGGCAAAGACATCCACCACACGGGCAATCTTGCTCAAGCCCGTAATCTTTCCGTTAGGGATATAAGCCACGTGAGCCTTGCCGAAGAACGGCAACAGATGATGCTCACAGAGAGAATAAAACTCTATGTCTTTCACCACCACCATCTGGCGGTACTCTTCCTCAAAAAGTGCAGAGCGCAAAATCTGCTCAGGGTCTTCGTTGTAGCCTTTGGTCAGATACTGAAAAGCCTTGCCTACACGCTTAGGGGTCTTGAGCAGTCCTTCCCTTTCGGGCGACTCGCCTACAAGATTAAGAATCTCACGTATATGATTGCCTACAGCGGCAGTGGTATTATCGTTGGGTATAAACTCTTGCATAACGGTTATCTCCTCACTTTGATATCGTCTCTTACTACGTATGTGTCGCCTTTGAGGTCGGGGAACTGCTGAATAAAGGCGTTTTTGAAGTCAGTAGCCTCCTGATGTGTACGAAAATCGCCTAATCTAACCTTGATAAACGGCGGTGCGGACACTATATATATAGCGGCATCCGTTTCCTGACGAAGCCGTTCTTTCATCTTTATCGCCTCTTGCTTGGCTTGTGCAGGGCGGTTGGACGAATAGACCTGCACACGATAGCCGGGCATCTCCACCACACCGCGTACTATACCGGCAATCTTCTCCTGCATAAGAACGGTAACAGCCGAGTCCTGCACAACCGTTCCTTTTGGCATATCGGCAAGTATGGCAGGCTGTGGCAGAGGCAATTCTTCAACGGTCTGAGAACAAACAAACAGCGCAGGCACAAAAAACAATATAAGCAAAAAAAGTTTCTTCATCTTGATTATCGTAAATAAGACACATAGGCTGCTTAATACCTGAACGAACTGCCGCCGACGAACTCGCGAAGGAAACTGGTAGGCGGTATTTCGCGTTCGGGGATAATCTCAAAGTAACTGAGTTCTTTAAGCAGACGGTGAGCATCGGTATATTCATCTGTATATTTAGGTACGTCAGCAAGCAGCGGCTCTGCATAGCGTTTGAGCACTGCCAACTCGAAGATAAGAGCGGAATTAAACATCACGTCAGCCTCCTCTTGGAAGGGATATATCCATCTCTCCTCACCCCGAAGCACACTCTTGCTGCGTGCGATGGTCTCGGTGGCGGTATAACCGCGATAGCGAGCATCGCGCACTATACGGCGGATAAGGCGTACATCGGTAGTGGGAATCCAGTTGTGATTGTCAAGATTGACGGAAGTGAGAGCAGAGACGAAAATCTTGAAGGTGGCTGAACGCGGGATATTAGGTATCAGTTCGGGATTGAGAGCGTGCAGACCTTCTATTATGCATACGGTGTCGTTCTCAAGTTTGAGTTTGTTGCCGCGGTACTCGCGCTTACCGGTCTCAAAATTGAATGTAGGCAGTTTGATTTCCTCACCCTCAAGCAGACTCTTCAAGTCCTTGCGGAAAAGATCGAGGTCAAGAGCGTGCAGATGCTCAAAATCCCATTCTCCGTTCTCGTCTCGTGGTGTATCCTCACGGTTGACAAAATAGTTATCCATAGAGATAACTACCGGTCTTATCCCGTTCACCATCAACTGAATACGAAGACGCATAGAGAAAGTGGTCTTACCCGATGATGACGGACCGGAGATAAGCACAAAGCGCGGTCTTTCTTCGCATGAGGCAATGCGGTCTGCTATCTGCGCCACTTTCTTTTCGTGTAGAGCCTCGCTGAGTTTGATCATCTCAAAGGACTTGTTGTTCTTGCACGCACGGTTAAACTCACCTACATTAGAAATGTGCAGCAGTTTGTTCCAGCCCATAAACTCGCTGAAGATACCGAACATCTTATCCTGACACGGCATATCTTCCAACTGCATCGGGTCGATACGGTTGGGGATACGGAGCAGCATATCATCGTGGTAGGGAATAACGTCAAACTTATTGATATACCCCGTGGAAGGCATAAGAACGCCGGTGTAGTAGTCAATGTAGTTACCTATACGAAAATAGCGGCAATAGGGATTACCGAGCGTTTCAAAAAGATTAACCTCACCCTCTTTTCTTTCGCCGAACAAACGCATTACCTCTTTGGTCTGCTTTTCCTCGGTGATGACAGGCAGGTCGGCATCTACGAGTTCTTGCATTTTTTGCCTTACCTGCATTATTGCTTCGGGTGTAAGTCTGATTTTATCGCCTTGCTCATCGCGAATAGTACAGTAATAGCCTTTGGAAATAGGGTGCTCTATTCTGAGGTCGCACTGGGGATAAAGTTCTCTTACCGCGCAAGCCATCACCATAGACAGAGTGCGTACATAGCAACGCATACCGGCAGAACAGGAGGCATCGAGAAACTCAATATCCTTGGGCTTGTATATAAGAAAATTAAGGTTTTGGAGTTTATAATTGACACGAGCCGTGATGACAGGATAACGCAACTGCAAACCTATCATATTGTACAGTTCGAGCAGCGAAGTACCGCACTCAATGTCATAATACTTGCCTGTATTCTTACAGAATACGGTCACTTTGTCCATTTTTTTTCCCATATTGCACCGCAAATTTAACAATTAGGCTTGCAAAGGTACTGATAAATTCTTACCTTTGCAAAAATTTTGAAAATATGAAACAGTTTTTAAGCATTTTGTTATCATTTTCGCTTTCTTTTATGTTTATTTCCTGTAATAAACAGGCACAAGCACCACTTAAAGCACACTGGGAGTTTCTTCGCAATGACGTAGAACCGAAGGTGTCGGAAGCCAAACTGACCCTTACCAACACTTCGGGCAAGGAACTCGGAAAAGACTGGCGGCTGTATTTCTGCCTTGAGTCAATGATCCCTATCGACCAAAACGACTCCGCCCTATCGGGACACACGATACAAGGCAGTTATCACTATTTCGCCCCCGCAGCAGCCTACGAGCCTATACCCGCCGGAGAGAGCCGCAGCTATATACTGCGCTTCCGCTGGACGGCGATACGCGAGAGCATACGCCCCGAAGGACTTTTCTTTGTGGCAGACAACGGCGGCAAACCCGTAAACGTTACCTGCACCTACGAGCCATACACCCGCAAAGAGCAGATGCTGCGCGGGATAGACATTTGGGAGAAAACACCCTACGCCGAGGGAGAGTATGTCTATCAGTATAACGAAAGCAAAACCGCAGGCGAGAAAAACAGCGACATCATGCCTTTGCTGCCACAACCTAAAAAAGTCCTTTTCACCGACAAAATCACAGAGATAAACACTGCTTCCATCGACAAAATCGCCGATCCTTCCATACCCCAAGAAGGCTATAAAATCACCTTCAACGGCGAGAGCATCACCATATACGCATCAGACGATGACGGTTTCTATTATGCCGAACAGACAATCGGCAAATTAGGCACCAAGACAAACATCAGCGTTATAGAAGATTCGCCCGATATGCACCACAGAGGCGTAATGCTTGACATAGTGCGCAATTTCTACCCTGCCGACTCCGTAAAGCGCGTGCTTGACATGATGGCAGACCTCAAACTGAACGTGCTGCATTTTCATATCTCCGATGACGAGGCTTGGCGCGTGGAGATTCCCGGGCTGCCTCAACTGACAGAGCAAGGAGCACGGCGCGGATATACAACGGACGAAAAAGAGTGTCTTTATCCTATGTACTTTGGCGGCTGGGACTATACCGACCCGAAAAACACTGCCAACGGTTTTCTTACACGCAGTGAATACATAGACCTGCTGCAATATGCCAAAGCGCGCCATATACGTGTCATCCCTGAAATAGATATGCCCGGACACATGCGCGCCTGCAAAAAAGCACTGTTCCCTCTACTGACAGACAGCGTGCTTGAACAAAGAGAGTATGTCAGTGCTCAACTCTATACGGACAACGTGATTGCCGTAAGCAATCCGTATGCACTGACATTCATAGAGACAGTGGTAAGCGAACTGAAAAAAATGTACGATGAAGCCGACTGCGAATTTAAGATTTTCAACATCGGCGGCGACGAGGTGCCGGATGGCGCACTGACCTACAAGGAGCACCAAGCCTTTATAGACGGCGTGCTTGACATACTGAGCCGCTACGGACTGCAACCTATGGGCTGGGAGGAGATTACACATTTCTGCCGTCCAGAGTCGCGGGCTATATGCTATAGTTGGCATAACGGCGAGGAAAAACCGATGGAGATGGCACAAGCGGGCTACCCCGTAGTGCTTGCCACAGCCAACCACCTCTATTTCGACTTTGCTTACTGCCGCCACCACGAAGAGAAAGGTCTTGACTGGGGCGGATATACCGACGAGTTCCGCTCGTTTGACTGGCTGCCTGTTCAGCACGAGAACATCATAGGTATGAACGCTCAACTGTGGGCTGAGTGTCTGTTCAGTTTCAAGCAAGCTGAATATCAACTCTATCCGAAGATGTACGGACTGAGCGAAAGGGCTTGGAACAACCGCTCAAGCCTTACTATAGCCGACTACACATCGCTTGTATATGAGACCCTACTGCCCTTGCTTGCCTCCACAGGGCGTAATTTCCATATTCAACAGCCCGGTATTCACGCCGAGAAAACAGACAACGGCATAGAGATAAGCATAAACAAAGTGATGAACGGAGGAAAAATCTTCTACACTTTAGGGGACAGCCGACAAGAATACACCGCTCCGTTTACGCTGCCTGCCGACTTTAAGGGCATAGTGAAAGCACAAATAGAGTATCTCGGACACAAGTCCAATAACACTTGGCTATGGTTAGAGTAAAGACTACCGGTAAAACACTGACAATGAGTGCCTGCATTGCTATAATGTCGGCACTCTTTTCGCTATCCGCTTTTGCCACCGACTACAAAGGCAAAGTCATCGGCAGCAACGGCGAAAACCTGATGTACGCCACTGTCTATATACAACAGGAACCGGAGAAAGGCACAGCCACCAACGCTGAGGGCTGTTTTACCCTCACCACCTCACTCGACACCTCAGCCACGGTCATCGCCTCATACGTAGGCTACGAGAAAGCCGTCTTTCCTCTCTCACGCTTTGAGAAGAGCAAAGACAGTCTGCTTGTTATCACACTTGCAGAACAACCTATAGCCTTGCAAGAAACAGTAGTGAAAGAAAAGAACACCAAACGCTCACGCCGCAAACTGCTCGCACAGATACTCCGCTCCACTTACCTCAAACTGCTTCAAGACCTGCCCGACAGCACAACCGCATACAGCATAGTGAGCGATGTAAGACTTGATGCACAAGACCAGCCGTGGGGTATGGAGCAGATGATTGCCACCGTGATTGAACAGCCACTCGGCGGCTACAACGGCAAAGACAGCATTCAACTGATTGCCGAATACTGCAAACGTTACTGCTCGCCCGAAGTAAGACAACAACTTGACAACATCCGGCAAAACGAAAAAGACAAGAACCGCAAACACCTCGCACAAACCATAGACAGCGGCACGGGAGTACACCGAGGGCTGTGGCACATGCGACTTGACCCCGACCACCTGCTTGACACGAGCAACGAACTGAAACGCTGGAAAACGAGCGTGGAAAACGGCGAACAATGCGTGCTGACCTACACACGCAAGTACGATTTTATGGGCATGTTCAAGGCGGCCTTCACAGAGAACCTCATCATCAACACAGCCGACTATACGCTCAAAGCCTATACGGTAGATATGCAGATGTCTTTCTACCTGCTCTTCTCTTACAAGATGAAAGGGACATTGCTTGACTGGATAAACCTGTTTAACATCAACGGCACGGATTTTGAAAAATTCAAATTGAGAAAAGGCGAAATGCAAGCGAAAGTATCAACTATATACGAACTGAAAGACGGCATACTCATACCACGTGAAAAGAACCTCGAATCAACAGGATTCGTACAGGACACGAAAGGCAACAGAGTGCCTATATCGCTGAAAGCCACACAGATGGTAACAGACGTAAAGACAACCGGCATAAGGCTGAAAAAAGACTACAAAAAATCCGCGCCGGTGAAACGTGAATATGTCGGAATATACTAAAATGTGCAGGAATTTGCACAGACCGACAAAAAGTCGTAACTTTGCAGGCTCAAAATCTATCAACTTATTATAAACGGAAGTATGAAAAAAACTGCTCTATCGTTGTGTTTGCTCCTCGGAGCCGCTCTATTACAGGCACAAACAGACCAAGTGCTGATGACCATTGACGACAAACCCGTGATGGCATCGGAGTTTATGTACATCTATCAGAAAAACAACAAAGAAGCAACTATCGACCCTAAGTCTATGGACGACTACCTCACGCTGTTTGAGAACTTCAAACTGAAAGTGGCAGAAGCCGAGGCTGCAGGCATAGACACCACCGAAAGTTTTGCCAAAGAACTGAAAGGCTATAGGGCACAAGCCATACAAAAATATATGCAGGACGAGGAAGCAATAGACAGTCTTGTGAAGATGAGTTACCACCGTATGGGACACATGCGCCGCGCAAAGCATATAGCCATCGCCTGCCCGCAGAACGCCACCGATTCGGCCGAAGCGGCTGCACTCGCTTTAATCAACGAACTGCGCGACAGGGCTACCGGCAACTACGTCAATGCCAAAGGCAAGAAAGAGCCGAAAGCCGACTTTGAACTGCTCGCAGAGACTTACTCAAGCGACCCGCAAGCCAAAGAGACAGGAGGCGAACTCGGTTGGGTGATACCGTTCAGGTATGTTTATAGTTTTGAAGATGCTATATACAATACCCCTGTGGGCGAGATAACACCGGTCTTCCGCAGTCCGTTCGGCTACCATATAGCCCTCGTGGAAGAAGAGGAGATAACGAGCGAAGTACACGCCGCTCACATAATGAAAATGATAAAAAAAGGCGACGATTTGTCCGATGAAATCGCGAAAAAACAGATAGACAGCATCTATAACGAACTCATCAACGGTGCCAACTTTGAAGAAACAGCACTTGCTCTGTCAGACGACAAAGGTACAGCTATGCGCGGCGGCGACCTCGGCAAATTCAGCAAAGGTATGATGGTAAAAGAGTTTGAGCAGCAGGCTTTCTCTATGGCAGCAGGCACCATCTCACAGCCTTTCCGTACACAATACGGCTGGCACATAATCAAACTCTACGAAAAAAGTGAGATTCAGCCGCTTGACAGCATATACAGCCAAGTGCTGCGCAACGTACAAAGAGACGAAAGAGCCAAAGAAGCGGAAGCATCATTCATAAGGAAAACACGCGCTGAATACGGTCTGCCCGACAGTATGACCGACGATGAGGTAAGACAATATGCCGATGACCATCTTGAAAGCAAATATGAAGAGTTGCGCCACCTCGTACAAGAGTATCACGACGGCATTCTGCTCTTTGAGATAAGTCTGCAACGTGTATGGGACAAGGCAAGCAAGGACACAGCCGGTCTGACTGCATTCTTCAAAGCGAACAAGAAAAACTACCGCTGGGACGAGCCGAGATACAAAGGATATATAGTATATGCGAAGGATATGCAGTCAGCCAAGAGAGCAAAAACCATCATCACCACCGCCAACCCGGACAGCATCAACAGTTATATCGCCTCGCGGATAAACAACGACAGCGTAAAACTCGTAAGAGTGGATCACGGCATTTGGAGACACGGACAGAACTCGGCTATAGACAAATACGGATTCAAGGACAAGAAAAGCACTTTCACTCCAACCGAGCAATACCCTGTAGTAATGACCGTGAAGGGCAAGAAACTGAAAGCCCCCGAAGTCTATACTGACGACCGCAGCCGCATAGTAAGCGACTATCAGGATATGCTTGAAGCACAATGGATAGAAGAACTGCGTCAAAAACACAGCATCAAGACAGACTACGATGTCTTTAACCAACTGAAAGCGAGAGAAGCAAAACAATAATGAAACTGCGTACCGGCATAATCATAATATGCGGCGTGGCGGCACTCAATCTGCTGCTGCGCCCTGTGGTATGCCGGTATGACCTGACGGCTGACAAACGCTATACCTTAAGCCGAGCCGCACAACAAGAGATTCAAAAAGCCGATGCACCGATAGACATCACCGTCTATCTGCAAGGCGAGATGAATGCAGGTTTTCGCTCGCTGCGCCGCGCCGTATATGATATGCTCAGCGATATGCAACGCTACAACAGGCAGATAAGCGTATATACCCCATCCGAGGAAGAAATAGACATCGCATATAAGAGACTGGACCAAAGCGGCTACGGACCGGTCATTGTACACGAAAGGCAACAGGACGGACGGACGGCTCAAACGAGACTCTACCCGTATATGATGATAAGCTACAAAGGGCGAAACATTATTGTCAGTCTGCTGCAACAGCAACGCGGCAGAAGCGGAGAAGAGAACCTCAACGCCTCACAAGAGGGCTTGGAATATACCGTTACAGAGGCTCTGCATACACTGACCAAAGACAAGACGGAGAGCATCGCATTCTTGGAAGGACACGGCGAGCAGAGCGAACAGGATGTATATGACTGGAGTGCGGCACTGAGCAGATACTTCCAAGTGGACAGAGGCGTACTCGGCACCGATGCCGACATACTGAACAACTACAAAGCCCTCATCATAGCCGACCCGCAAGAGCAGTTTTCCGACACGGACAAATACATTATAGACCAATACCTTATGCAAGGCGGCAGCATATTCTGGCTCATTAACGGAGTGCGTTTCTCAAAGGATATGCTTACGGACAACGGCATCACACCTATCATTCCGCTTGACCTCAACATATCGGATATGCTGTTCCGTTACGGCATACGGATAAATCCGGCGTTGGTGCAGGACTTGCAGTGTCTGATGATTCCCGTGGACGTATCATCCGACCCGCTTAAACCGCAATATCAGCCTATTCCGTGGACATACTCGCCGCTGTTGCTTACATCTCAAAACTCGCCTGTAACACGCAACGTAATGCAAGTAAGCAGTTCGTTTACATCGTGTATTGACATTGTAGGCGGTGAGGACGGACTGAAAAAAGACATTCTCCTCGCTACATCCACGGCATCGGCTCTCACTCCGACACCCGCCGAAGTGGACCTGACAGACCTTAGCATACATCAGGAGATGTTCAAATACTCATACATACCCGTAGCAGTGAGCGTAGAAGGCTGTTTCCCGTCCGTTTTCACTCATCGTATGCCGCCGGAAGGTATAAATCAGACAGGCGGCAAGAAGGACAAAAGCGTATATACCAAGCAGATAATTGCGGCAACGGGAAATATATGCCGCAACGAGTGGGAGCAGGGACAGCCTCTGCCTACAGGCTACGACAGATATACCAAAACGCAATTCGGCAACCGCGATTTCCTTGTCAATGCCCTACTTTGGCTCACAGACGACAGCGGACTGATTGAACTAAGACAGAAGACAGTGGCACTACGCCTTATTAACGACCAAAAAGCACACGGCATAAGGACACGCATACAAACGGCAAGTATATTACTGCCGCTGTTGCTGATTCTCACTATCGGTCTGCCTTTCAACTTAATACGCAAACATAGATATACAAGATGAACAAGACAATAACACTTCTTTTCGCGCTTATGCTGTCAGCCTCGGCAGCACTTGCACAACAGCCTCTCCCCTATCCTACGGACACGATAGACGGACAGGTGTTCTATAAATATACACCTGAAAAAAGCATCGGACTATACAGAATAAGCAAGATGTTCGGTGTCAGTCAGGACGACATCATAAGATATAATCCGCAACTTGAACAACGCGGACCAAGACTTGACGAGATACTGCTTATACCGTACAAAAAACTTGAACAAGCAGAGAAAACAGAGCGAATAGAAGAACCGCAAACGAAAGACCCCGCTCCGGCTCCTGTAGCAAGACAGGACAGCATTCGCTCCCTGCCTAAAGCAGACGAACACTTAAAACAAAACGATATAAGTCAAATAAGTATATTCAACTCTATTGACACCGTAGTCAGAACCATTGACACGATCGTCAGACCGGCGGCAGCCATACGCCTTGCCATGATACTGCCTCTTCGCGCTGATGCTATTGAAAGGGACGGCGGCGATGAAAGGTTCTTCGACTTTTATATGGGTTCACTTTTAGCCGTCAAACAGGCTGTGGATAAGGGGATTAGCATTGAGATGCATACCTACGACATAGAGAAAGGCAGCAACAAAATATATCAACTCGCAAACGACAGTTTCATACGCCATGCAGATGCTATCATAGGTCCCGCATACGCAGACCAAGTGGCAGCCATCGCACCAATAGCAAAGGCTGACAGCACTTGGCTGCTCATACCTTTCACGTCTAACGTACAAGACATAGACAACAATCCGTATATTATGCAGTTTAACCCCACAGCAGAAGAGGATGCTGAGACAATGGCAAGGTATATAGCAGGCAGAGAAAATGACATAAACATAGTAGTGGTGGAAGCCGACAAAGACAACATTCCTTACAGCATACGCACCCTGCAAAACAAACTGAAAGAGAAGAATATACCGCTTACGACAGTTACTCTTCGACAGATACTTGCCGACTCATTGTTTACTTCACTTAGCGACAGCGCAGAAAACATACTCCTCTTCAACACAGAGAAATACAGCAACCTGCAAATACTAATGCCTCATATCGCTCTTGCCAATCAGACCTACCTCATAACACTTATGTCGCAATACTCGTGGCAGAAAGAGAACATACCCATAGGGCAGATTTACACATCCGTCTTTGCTGACACCACCTCAACGCAAAACACGGAATATCAGGCAATGTGGCAGAGATACTACACTTTTTCCCCACATCACACTCTGCCTCGCTACGACCTTTTGGGCTATGACCTGACAAGCCACATCATAAGTCTGCTCGCCGAACTACAGGACATAGCAGACGACAACTACAAAGAATACCTGTTGAAGCGGACATACAACGGCATTCAATCGACCATAAGATATGAGAGAGCGGCTGAAAACGGCGGCTATATCAACAAAGGAATACAGATAATTACACGATGAGAGCGAGATATGCCATATTGCTGTTTTGGGTCTTATACGCATCTTGCTTATACTCGCAGACAAGACTTGACACGCCGGAGATGTACATAGGCATTCACGGCGGAGCCACCGCCTCGGCAGGTATGTTCTCACCTAAAATAAACGGAGCCGACAATATCATTCAATCGGCTCTCATCGGCGGCAACGGCGGTGCTGTCTTTCGCTACTACGGACACAAGTACTGCGGACTGCAAGCCGAACTAAACTATATGCAGCGCGGATGGCAGGAGAAATACGATGCCACAGACACCACGTCAGCAGGTAGTTACACACGCCGTCTGCACTATATAGAACTGCCTTTTCTTATGCACATATATTTTGGCAGCGAGAGCGTAAGAGGCTATCTCAATCTTGGTCCCGAGATAGGCTATTGCCTGAAAGAGCAATGGAGCGGCACAAAGCAAACGACACAGACAGCACAGTACGGCAAATTGGACAACCCCTTTGACTGGGGTATAGCAGCCGGAGCGGGGATGTATGTAAGAACAAAAAAAGCAGGAGCCTTTCAACTTGAACTGCGCTTCGACTTCAGTTTCGGCGACTATTTCAGCAACCGCAAAACGGCATATTTCAGCAGTTCACACGCTATGGATCTAAGCCTTAACATAGGCTATCTATGGGAGATAAAAAGCAAATAATCAAACTAAAAACAAGCATATATGTCTAAAATAATTTCTATAGCCAATCAAAAAGGCGGCGTGGGCAAGACTACCACCGCCATCAACCTTGCAGCCGGACTTGCCCACGAGGGCAAGAAAGTGCTGCTCATAGATGCCGACCCGCAGGCAAATGCATCGTCCGGATTGGGCATTGACATACGTCAGGCAGGACAAACCATATATGAATGCCTTATCGGCAACATCGACCCGCACAGCGCAATAAAGACAACCAACACACAGGGACTTGATATAATACCGAGCCACATAGACCTTGTAGGAGCGGAGATAGAGATGCTCAGCATAGACAACCGCGAGATGCTGATGAAAAAAATACTTGCTCCCATAAAAGACGAGTACGACTATATACTGATAGACTGCTCACCCTCGCTCGGACTTATCACAGTAAACTCGCTCACAGCAAGCGACCGACTGATTATACCCGTACAGTGTGAGTTCTTCGCCCTCGAAGGCATAGCCAAACTGCTCAATACCGTGAAGATAATAAAAGCCAAACTTAACCCCGACTTGCAGATTGAGGGGTTCCTGCTCACTATGTATGACAGCCGTCTGCGCCTAAGTCAGCAGGTGTATGAGGAGGTGAAACACCACTTCGGCAATCTCGTATTTGATACAGTAATAAGCCGAAACGTGAGACTGAGCGAAGCCCCGAGCCACGGTATGTCGGTAATAGAATATGACCAGTATTCAAAAGGAGCACAGAATTACATACGACTTGCAAAAGAACTGATAGAAAGATGAAAAAGACCACAGGATTAGGGCGCGGACTTGATGCCCTTATAGACACACACGTAGTAACAGAAGGCTCGTCTTCTATAGGCGAAATAGAACTGTCGCTTATCTATGCCAACCCCGACCAGCCAAGACGCAGTTTTAACGAAGAAGCACTTGACGAACTTGCCGACTCCATACGCGAACACGGTGTCATCTCCCCTATCACCCTACGCAAAGACGATGATGGCAGGTATATGATCATAGCAGGCGAAAGACGTTTCCGCGCCGCCAAGAAAGCCGGTCTTGCCTCCATACCCGCCTACATACGCACCGCCAAAGACGAACAGGTGATGGAGTGGGCACTGATAGAGAATATCCAACGTGAAGACCTTGATGCCATAGAGATAGCACTCGCCTACCAAAAACTGATGGACGACTATGACCTGACACAGGAAAAGATGTCGGAACGAGTAGGAAAGAAACGCGCCACCATAGCCAACTACCTGCGTCTGCTGCGCCTACCCGCAGAAATACAGATAGGTATAAAAGAAAGAAAAATAGATATGGGGCATGCAAGAGCCATACTCAGCAGTCAGAACACAGAACAACAACTCGAACTGTACAAACGCATACTGAGCGAAGGGCTGAGCGTAAGGAAAGTGGAAGAACTGGCGAGCAAACAAAACGCCGCTCCCGCCAAGCGCATACGCCGCCAACTGCCCCCCGCTTACGCACTGATTGAAAAAGACTTGGAGAAAAGACTAAACACCAAAGTGCAGATCCTCTTCGGCAAAATAGCCATCGAATTTGACAACAGAGAACAACTTGACGAAATAGTAAAACATATTATCTGACCACGTGCGAAAACTGATTATCGCCATATTTTTGTTCACCTCATTTGCCGCTCGGGCAATAGTGGTTCCCGACACCACAGTAGTGGTGCAGACCGTGGACACTGTTTTCGCCACAAGCACCAACACCACACCTGCCAAAGACAGCGTAGTAGTAGTATGGAAACCCATACCGTCTCAAGCAGTATGGATGGCAGCGGTAGTTCCGGGATTGGGACAGATATACAACCGCAGCTACTGGAAACTGCCAATCGTTTATGGCGGGTTTATGGGCTGCGCATACGCTATCACGTGGAACGGCGGACTATACAGAGACTATAAAGAAGCATACAGGGACATACTCACCGACACCGAACTCTCCACCGACCCTACTCGCTCATACAATGCCATACTGCCAAGCGGATATACCATAGAGAGCATGGGCGGACGGTCGCAATACACTTCTACTCTGCGAACGAGAGTGAACACATACAGACGATACAGAGATATATCCATAGTAGCGACCGTGCTTGTGTATGTACTCTCTATCATAGATGCCTACGTAGATGCACAACTCTACGACTTTGACATCTCGCCCGACCTCACTATAAACGTAGAACCGCAAGTGGAATACGACTTTATGCGGCAACGCTCAACTGAAGTAAAAGTAGCAATCAATTTCTAAAATGAAGATACACCATCTATTACTCGTTCTATGTACCTGCATTCCCTTAATTGCGGCAGCAGGCACTAACGATACCATACTCCTCACTGCCCCTACCGACTCGATATTGGCGCTGCCTATAGACTCGGCAGCCGAAGCAAGACAAGACTCCATAGCTGAAGATATTTTCTTTGACGAAGCATTGGCGTGGCTTGACACCATACCTTGCACCTCCGATACTATCATACTGACTATGCCTGACTCCGTATATAAAGCCCGTCTGCAATCACTGCCTTTCGTCATAGAGGTGCCGTACAACAATATAGTAGGAGCGTTTATCAACCGCTACATCAAATCATCATCTCGCCTTGCAGGACTGAAAAGAAAAGCAGAGTACTATTTTCCCCTCTTTGACGATATGCTCTGCCGCTACGACCTGCCATACGAACTGTGTTATATGGCTGTCATTGAGTCGGCACTCAACCCCAATGCGCGGTCGCGTATGGGAGCGGCAGGACTATGGCAGTTTATGCCGTCCACGGGCAAACTGTACGGACTTGAAATCAATTCGCTTGTGGACGAGCGTATGGATCCCGTTAAAGCCACGGATGCCGCCTGCCGTTTTCTCAAACAACTGTATGCCACATTCGGCGACTGGAACCTTGCCATAGCCGCTTACAACTGCGGTCCGGGAAACGTAAACAAAGCCATTCACCGCTCCGGCAAACGAGATTTTTGGAGCATATACCCCTATCTGCCAAAAGAGACTCGCTCGTATCTGCCGCTTTTCATAGCCGCAGCATACGCTATGAATTTCTCCGACGACCACGGTATATGTCCGGCAGAGGCTCTTGCCACAATGCGCTCCGATACCATACTGACCACCAAGCGACTGCACCTCAAGCAAGTAAGCGAAGTGATGGATATTCCTCTTGACGAACTCAGGCACCTCAACCCACAGTATTCACACGACATCATACCCGGAGGCAGCAAAGCGTATGCACTATGTCTGCCCATAGAGAAATCGGGAGCATTCATAGACATGCAGGACAGCATTATGTCTCACCGCGCACAAGAACTCATACTCAACCGCCGAGCAGAGATTGATATGCTGCATAAGCAAGGACTCAACGGCAGTTACGTAAAAGGCGGAGTAACCTACTACAAGATAAAAAACGGAGACACACTCGGAGGCATAGCCAAACGCTTTCACGTCAGCGTAAAGCAACTGCGCAAATGGAACAACCTAAAAAACGACAATATCAGAGCCGGAAAAACTTTGCGCATAGGAGGATAAGATGAGCGAAGTAAAGAAGATATATTACACTATAAAGGAGGTGCAAGACCTCACCGGCATACCTGCCTCCACACTCCGCTACTGGGAAACACAGTTTGATGCACTCGTGCCACACCGCAACGGCCACGGCAACAGATACTACACGGAAGAGGACATTAGCTACATTAAACAGATTCGTTACCTGAGAGATGAGATGCACATAACGAGCATTGAGACAATAAAGAAAGAACTGAAAAACAAGTCCCGCGAAATAGACCAAAAGCAAAGAACGGCTGAAATACTGACACGCCTGAAAGATGAACTGCTTGCTATACGGTCGCAACTCACATAGAATCAGAAGAAATCTTCTTCGCTGCTTACATTATCGGCAGTAGCCGCTTTCTCCAAATCTGTTGACAACCATACGTTCACGCCCATTCCCTCCTTCAGGCTCTCACCCGCTGCAGGGGACTGCATATATATAACATAATTCTGCTCCGTCCCCTCTTCCGGCTCAACGTCATAGGCAAAAGTGCCGATGGTCAGACGGCAGGAGAGCAACTGCGAACGAGCCTCAATGAGCGTTCTGCCTTTCAAGTCAGGCACTGTAACATTAGCCTCCCCGAGTCCCATACCTACAACCAAGACTACACTGCTGCCTTCCTCCACCTTGCTGCCGGCGGGCAGACTGACATCGTCCTTTCTCACATCAAGCACCAAGTCACGATAGGCAGAAGGCTCATACTGCACCTCGGACACAACTAAACCTAATTGGCGCAGGGTATGCTCCGCCTGACGGTAACTGATGTCTATCATATCGGGCATAACAACCTGACGTCTTTGCTTAGCATTTACCACCACATAAACAGCCCTGCCCGCTTTAGCCATACTTTGCGGAAGCGGATCTTGCTCAACTATAGTACCGAGAGGCACTTTGTGGGAATAGGTAGAGTCTGTTACTTGGAGTTCCAACCCGCTGTTTGACAGTAGTATCTGCGCTTCTGTAAGACTGAGACCCGTTATCTGCGGCACTTCTATCTCCACCCCGTGTTGCGTAACGTGATTGAGCCAAAGCCGAAGTCCGACTAACAAAAGAACAACTATAAGCACAGCCAAACATAGTTGCAACAATATACTTTTAAGACCGGCAAAACGGCTCTTGGTTTTTTCTTTTTTGTTCATATTAGGTACACTTTTGTAAAGACTATAATACAAAACATATCAAATTTGCCGCAAAAGTATGTTTTTTTTTGCACATATCCAAAAAACGCCGTAATTTTGCGCGTTTTCTGACTGAAAGTCAGTTACAACACTTAAATAAACAACCAAAATAACAATTATTATGAAGAAAGTACTGTTTGTTGCAGCCATCGCTATGTGCGTTATGGGTTGCACCAAGAAGGCTGAAACTGCCAACACTGAGGCTCAAGAAGAAACTGCTACTGTTGAAGTAGTAGAAGAAGCTGCTCCCGTAGTAGAAGAGACTCCAGAAGTTGCTGCAGAAGAAACTCCTGCTGAAACCGTAGCAGAGTAATCGTTCAGACCTGCTTCAAATGGGAAGTGTATGGAAATGCCGAATGACGTTTCCATATTTTTTTATTCTTCGTATTTTTGGAAGAGGAAGTCGTTGTAAGGATAACGCTTAATGTGAATCTCCTTTACTTTATCATACAAGAGGGTTTTCAGAGCCTCTATATTCGTTTTCTCACGGGCGGAGATAAAGATACAGTTATCGCTTAACTTTGCCATCCATGTCTTTTGCAACTCTCCGAGCGATATATTCTCTCGTTTGATGGGTGTAAGGTCGTCCTCGTCTTTGGGAGTGTAGGTGAAGGCATCGGTCTTATTGAACACCACAAGTCGCTCTATTTCTTTTATTTGCTTTGTGGTCTTGTTGTTTTTGCTGCCTTTCTGCCATGGCTCGCTGCCTTTTAAGGTTTGTTCACGCTCAAGCAGTTCGTTTATGGTCTTCTCCACTACCTCATACTGCTCTTCAAAGTTCGGGTGGGATATGTCCACCACATGCACAAGTAAGTCGGCTTCTCTCACCTCGTCGAGTGTGGACTTAAAACTCTCAATCAGGTGGTGAGGCAGTTTGCGGATAAAGCCCACCGTGTCGCTAAGGAGGAAAGGCAGATTGTCTATTGTAACTTTTCTGACCGTGGTATCGAGCGTTGCAAAGAGTTTGTTCTCGGCAAAGACATCTGATTTGGAGAGCAGGTTCATCAGCGTTGACTTACCCACGTTGGTATAGCCCACGAGTGCCACCCGCACCATCTTCCCGCGATTTTGCCGCTGGGTTGCCATCTGCTTGTCTATTTTTGTCAGTTCGTCTTTAAGCAAAGCAATACGCTGACCTATAATACGTTTGTCGGCTTCTATCTGCGTCTCGCCCGTACCGCGGTTTACTCCGCCGCCGCGCTGACGGTCAAGGTGGCTCCACATACGTGTCAGGCGCGGCAACATATACTGCAAGTGGGCAAGTTCCACTTGCGTGCGGGCATAACTCGTCTTGGCTCGCTGCAGGAAAATCTCAAGAATGAGCATAGTGCGATCCACTACACGTATCTCACGGCGGTCTTTAGGATTATCGCGCCAGTTAAGGTCTTTTTCTATGTTGCGAATCTGTCGCGGCGAGAGTTCATCATCGAAGATAACAAGGTCTATCGCCTTTTCCTCATCACATTGCAGGGATATGATATATTCGCGTATCTCAACTATTTTTCCGCTACCTACGTAGGTATTCGTATCAGGGGAAGAAAGACGTTGAACGAACCTTTTGACAGGCTGTATATCACGTGTATCGGCAAGGAAAGCGAGTTCGTCAAGATATTCGCTTGTACGCTCTTCGCTCTGCTGAGGTGTTATAAGACCGACAAGAACTGCTTTTTCCATATCTACCAAGCCTATATCGTCATTTAAGAGTAAACTGACAAGAGCCTATGTGTTGTGCATCGGCAAAGAAATCGGCGGTATAAGTGCCTTTTTGCAAGATTTCTTCCACTTTCCAATACATCACGCCCGCTATCTCTTCGCCCTGATACTCAATCTCTTGCCATACAGAAGCATCAAGGACAGAGTTCTCAAAATCAAACTGCCTGCTGTCGGCTTTGAGCATCACTTCTCCGTCAGGGCGTGTAAGGCGCATATAGATATATTTCATTCCGCGCTCGCAGGTAATGTTCTTGCCAAGGGTATAGTCGAACTGCATTTTCTGGATGTGTGAGAACTGCTTGGTTTTCTTGTCTCGCTTGTTGAGCATAGTGGCTTGGAAGCCGACAATCTCAAGGCGTGAGGCGCGAGTAACGGTCTCGGTCAGTTGGTCATTCTGCTGTTGCAGTTCGTTGTTCTGCTGCTGAATAGTCTGATTCTCACGGCGGTAGGTCATATTCTCTCTTTCGAGCCGCTCGTTGGTGCGATTAAGTGAGTCTATCTGCCGCACATACCCCACCATAACCGAACGCACGGTAGCAAGTTCTTTTTTAAGTTCTGCTATACGGCGCGCATTGGTTACTTTGGTGATACGCAGTTCTTCGAGCAGGTCGTGAACGCGCTGCTGCTCAATGGCAAGTTGCTCTTGGAGCGAGTCGTTCTTGATGTCAAGTTGCTGATAGCCGTCAAACTGAATTGACAGGTCTTCATACTCATCGGCAAGTTGCTCTTTCTCAAACTGCAACACGTCCACCATCTCCTGCATGGCAGACTGCTGGCGGAAATAGAGTACTACTAAAACGATAATTACCACGACGGCAGCCGCAGCACCGCCCCAAACTAATTTCTTATTCACAGCAGGTCAATAATTTTATCCAAATGTACACTGTTACTTCCCTTTATCAATATATGTCTGCCGTTAAGGGAACCGAGCAGACCAGTTTCTTTAAGGTCATCAATGCTGTCGTATATGTCATACGTAGCCGTTGTCTCACGCCACTCGCTGCCTATCAGAATCACCTTATCCGCTTTTCTCTCGGCGAGCATATTGACGATGTTCTGATGTTCGAGGTGAGTGTATTTACCAAGTTCGCGCATTGCACCGAGGATATACGTATCGCCCTTGAACGCGTTTATCGCCGCCTGCATACTGGTAGGATTGGCGTTATAAGCATCCACTATCAGCGAGTTGCGGTCGGTACGGACTGCTTGCGAGCGGTTGTTAGACGGCACATAATCAAGTACAGCCTTATGAGCCGCTTCGTCTAACACACCGAAGTACTTTCCGACACAAAGAGCGGCACTCACATTCTCTGCATTGTAGTTTCCTACGAGGTGCATACCCTCGGGCATAGTGCCGGTATGATAAGTTACAACCTTCGGTTTTTGCTCACCGCCAAGCGAAGCCATAGCGTTTTGCAGCATAGTCTTCAGGTTATTGTTGTCTTCGTTTATAAAGATGGTACCGCTATGTGCTATTATGTAATCGTACAGTTCGGCTTTAGTGCGCATAACGCCTTCAAAGGAACCGAAGCCTTGCAGGTGTGCTCTGCCGACATTGGTTATCAGTCCATAAGCAGGCTCTGCTATATCCACCAGTTCTTTTATATCCCCCGGGTGGCTTGCACCCATCTCTACCACTGCCAGTTCGTGTTCGCGTGTGAGCCGGAGCAGAGTGAGCGGTACGCCGAGCGAGTTGTTATAGTTGCCTTGTGTATAGAGCAGATTATAGCGTTTGGCAAGTACGGCGGCAAGCAGTTCTTTGGTAGTGGTCTTGCCGTTGGTACCTGTAATGGCTATAACGGGTGTCTGAAGGTGGCGATGCCAAGCACGAGCAAGGTCTTGAAGAGCAGCAAGAGACGACTCTACGCGGATAATACGACCGTTATACTCGCATTTTTGAGAGCAGGTAACAGGTATATCCTCGTCCACAACGGCGTAGGCGGCACCTTTTTCTATGGCCTGAGCGGCAAAGGCATTGCCGTTGAAGTGTTCGCCTTTGAGCGCAACAAACACACAGCCGGAGGTTATATTCCGGCTGTCGGTTGTTACACAAAGTGAATCGTTATTTCTTATTAGGAAGTTCCAATCCATATCCTTTACGTTTATCCTCAACTTTGAGTGCGAGTGCAAGCAGGAAGGCTATCACGCCGAAAGAAGCAAATACTATCATCGGCACAAGGTAGCCGCCGGTAGCCACACGCAGTTTGCCAATCAGCAGCGGTACGAGACACAGACCTATGTTCTGCACCCAGAAAATAAGGCAGTAGGCAGAGCCGAGCACTTTCTCATCTATTATCTTCGGTACGCTGGGCCACATAGAAGCAGGTACGAGGGAGAAGCTGACACCGAGAATAAGAATTGTTACAAGTGCGAGTGTCTTACTCGGGTATGCCGGCAGAACGAAAGCGAATACGAGGTGGCAGCAGGTCATGATAACCGCTCCGAGGAGCATCATACTTGCGCCCTTACCTTTGTTGTCAATATATGAGCCGAGCAGCGGAGTGAGCACCATAGCGAGTATGGGGAACCACTTGAACAAACCGGCAGCCTCTGCATTAGTTATATGTAATGTCTCTTCGAGGAAGTTGGTAGCAAAACGTTGGAAGGGGAAGATGGCAGAATAGTAAAGCACGCAGAGCAGAGCCACAATCCAGAACATCTTTGAGCGGAAAATCTGACCAAGGTCAGAGATTTTGAATTCGTCTTCGCCGCCTTCTTCAGATTTCTCACCGATAGCAACAAGTTGTTTGTCAAACTTGGTGTCCATTATGGTGAAGACAAAGAAGTTGAGCAGACCGATAACGAGCAGTGCGCCAGCAAAAATCATCGGAGCGGAGACGGAAGCGACACCGTCCACGGCAAAATAATCGGAAATCTTGGGCGAGAGCCACATAGCGGCGAATACGCCGACACGTGCGATAGCCATCTCCAAGCCCATAGCGAGAGCCATCTCTTTGCCTTTGAACCACTTGGCGAGAATCTTACTTACGGTAGTACCTGCCATCTCGCAGCCCATTCCGAATATCATAAATCCGAACATAGCGAGTTTGGCACTGCCCGGCATCTCTGTCCACCACGAGTTGAGCCAGCCTACGGTATTAGCTTCGGGCCACATAAGAGCGAACAGTTTAATACCTGCGCCTAACACCATAAGCGAAGCGGAGAGCAGTCCGGTAAAACGCACACCCATCTTGTCGAGGATAATACCGGCGATGATGAGGAAACCGAACACGTTGATGAGATACTCACCAGCGGCATAGGTACCAAAGTCGCCTTGATCCCAGCCATACGTCTCCTGCAGGAGTGAAGCCAAGGGCGAAAGCATATCTACGAACATATAGGCAAAGAACATCATCGATGCCACGAGGATTAGCACTGTCCAACGCGCTGCGGCGGAGTCGCGAAGGGTCTGTTGGAGTTTTTCTACCATAAGTGTATATATTTTGAGGTTATTATCTGTTTTACAGTGCCTCATCTTCTTGTCGTAGAGGGTGTTGCACTATATGTTTTTTCTTTTTAAGCCACTGTGCCTTACGTTTTTCGTAGTCTTCGTAGCGGCTTTCAAGATAGCCGTCAGCCATATTATTTGATGCCGAGTTCTTTCTTCACAGCCTCTATCACATTGTCAGCCGAGGGTGCGGTATAGACCATAGAAGCGGATTCGAAGATATAGGTATATCCGCCCTTTTCGCCTACGGTCTTAATTGCCTTGGACATACGCTCGTGAATAGGAACGAAATACTCCTGCTGCTTGTTTTGCAAGTCCTGTTGAGCCGTTTGATATGCAGTCTGAATGCGCTGTTGCATAGTAACGAGTTCTTCCTCCTGAATCTGCTTCATAGCAGTTGTCATAGTAGCACTTTTCTGCTCATAGTCGGCCAATTTCTTTTTATATTCGTCCTGCATACCAAGAAGCATCTCTTCATATTGCTTGTTGAGGCTGTCAAGTCGTGCTTGTACGCCTTTCACTTCGGGCATAAGAGCAAAGAGTTCCTGCGTGTTTACATAACCGAATTTGGTATTCGACTGTGCTGTGGCAAGCATAGGCAGAGCCATAGCAAGGATTAAAAGGATTTTTTTCATATCGATAAAATAGTGTTTATATTATTCTGTTTATCTGTTGCAAAGGAATTTATTTGGCTCCGAGTTTATTAAGTATAACATCGGAAATATCAAGTTTGTTAGACATATAGATAAGCGAGGGGTCGGCACTTCGGTCTTTCACTATGTCGTATCGCTTCTCGTTAGCCACCTCTTGTATGGCTGTATAAATCTCGTCCTGTATGGGTTTGAGCAGTGCCTCGCGTTTCTTGAACAGTTCGCCGTTGTCGGCAAAGTATTTACGGCGGAGTTCAAGCACTTGCTGCTCTTTGTCAAGTATCTCTTTCTCTTTTTGTTTGCGCATACTTTCGCTCATAAATATCTGCTCGGTTTGGTAGTTGGCAGTCATCACTTGCACTTCCTGCGCGGCTGCATCTATCTCGCGCTGCCACTTCTTTGATATGAGTTGCAACTGCTCCTGTGCCGCTTCGTATTGAGGCAGGTTTTTGAGTATATACTGCATATCCACGAAAGCGACCGACACATCTTTGGCTTGCGCGGCAAGAGCAATGAGCAAAAACAGAGGTAAGAGTATTCTTTTCATATTGATTGGTATATTTTCGTAAAATGTAATAACATAATTTGTGCCAAACTGCATTACGTGCGGTATTTACAGTTCCTGTCCGAGCACGAAGTGGAACTGACTTCCGCCATAAGTCTTGTTGCCGTTGATGTCATCGAAGCCCCAGCCCCAGTCTATACCGAGCAGACCGAACATCTGCAGGAACACGCGCACACCCACACCGGCAGAGCGTTTGAGATTGAACGGGTTATAGTTTCTTATGTCCGCAAAGCAGTTACCTGCTTCCACAAAACCGAGAGCCCAGATGGTGGCAGACTGTTCGAGCAGGATGGGATAGCGAAGTTCGAGCGTAAACTTGTTATAGACATATCCCATATTTCTGCCCGTTACTTCATCGTATGGTGTGAGCGAACCGGACGAGTAGCCGCGCATAGAGACATACTCCGTGGAGTAACTCGAATAGCCGGTCGTACCGTCGCCGCCCATATAGAAGGTCTCAAACGGCGACTTGGCGTATTTGTTGTAATATCCGAGGAAACCCCAGTCGGCACGCGCCATAAGCACAAGTTTGCTATCCGGCGTAAGGGGAGTAAAGACCTTGCCGGAGAATTTGAGTTTATAGTATTCGATAAACTTATACCTGTCGTTGATGGACTTGGCTATAATATCGGCATCCGTTTCACCTTTTATTATGCTGTATGGCGGGGTTATCTTTGCTCCTATTACGAACTGCGAACCTCGGCGTGTATAGATAGGATTATCTATGCTGGAGCGCGACAGTTGGAGGTTGAGTGCGAGGTTATGGCAGTTGCCGTCAGAGACAAGCAGGTAGGGCCATTTTTTCATCATATAGAGTTGGTAACTCAGCTCTCCGTAGAAAGAGAAATAGTCATCGGGCCATCTCAGACGCTTACCATATCCTATGCTGGCACCAACGGTTCGCAAGTACTTGTTCGGATCTGCCTCCGACTCCTGCAGTTGCTGATAGTAGTTGCTGTTGCCGGTATAGTAGTAGGAAGCGTAGTAGTTGTTATAGAGGTTCTGATACGACTGGTAGTAGCGGTCGGAATAGCCGGTCTGCGAGGCGAAGAAAGCACCGACACTGAGCGTGTTAGGTCGTTTGCCGCCGAGCCATGGCTCCATAAAGTTGATGCTCACGGAGTTGTAGTATATTCCGTTGGTACGGGCGTTTATTTGGAAGGTCTGTCCCTCACCCTGCGGCACTATACGGTAGGCTTTTTTGTTAAAGAGGTTCTGTATAGCGAAATTGGTGAATTTTAGTCCCACACTGCCTACCAGTCCTGTTGCGCCCCAACCGAGAGAGAACTCAATCTGGTCGCTGGACTTGGTTTGGAGGTTATAGGTAATATCCACCGTCCCTTCTTCGGGGTTGGGCTGTATGTCCGGAACGAGTTTTTCGGGGTCGAAGTGTCCCATCTGTGCAAGTTCGCGCAACGAGCGCATTATGTCCGACTGGCTGTATAGTTGACCGGGCTTGGTGTATAGTTCGCGCCTTACAACGTGTTCATATACACGAGTGTTACCCACGATGTTTATCTGATTGATAGTGGCGGGTTTGCCCTCATATATACGCATCTCAAAGTCAATAGAGTCGCCTGTTATGTTCACCTCCACGGGGTCAACGTTGAAGAAGAGATAGCCTTGGTCGGTATAGAGTTTGGCTACTGCATCATCATCCTCTGTAAGGCGTTTGTTGAGTTGCTTGAGGTTGTAAGTATCGCCTTTGTTGATACCAAGCAGACGGTTAAGGTAGTCATAGGGATAGACGGTATTACCCACCCATTTGATGTCGCGCACATAATACTTATTGCCCTCGTATATATCCATATAGACATCCACGCGTGTCGGGTCTTCGGGATTGGGGACAACGCTGTCAGCAACGATATAGGCATCGCGATAACCTAATTCGTTGTATTTTTCTATTACTGCCTGCTTGTCTTTTTCATACTCTGTTTCAACGAATTTCTTGGTGCGGAAGAGGTTGGTGATGTGGTTGTCGTTGGTCTTCTTCATCGCCATGTTTATCTGCGTATGACTTAGAGCCTTGTTGCCGTTGATATAGATATGTGCCACTTTGGTCTTGGCATTTTTCTCCACATTGACAAGCACTCTTACATAGCCTGCACGGTCGGGATCGTCTTTTTGCAGGATGTTCACTTGTGCGTTCTTGAACCCTTTTTCAGCGTAGTATTTTTGTATTATCGTCTTTGCACGGTCTGCGAGGTTGGGTGTCATCTGGTTGCCCTTGGTAATGCCTATCTTCACTTCGAGGTCTTCTCTCTCGCTCTTTTTCATACCGCGATATTCGAGTTCGGATATACGCGGACGCTGCTTGAGTTGGATCTCAAGCCATACGTGCGTGTCGGTCATCTTGGTAGCGATGATTTTCACATCGGAGAACAGTCCCTGTTTCCAAAAGCGTTTGACGGCTTTGGTTATCTTGTCGCCCGGTATCTCCACCTTGTCGCCGACAGCCAAGCCGGAAAAGCCTATAAGCACAAAGTCTTCATAACTGTCGGCTCCGGTGATTTTTATATCGGCTATCTCGTAGGTACGGTGGCGGTAGGTGTATTCTATCTCGGGTACGGAGGCAGCGGCGGCGGTGTCTTGCTCCGCGACATCCGTCTGTGCATTGACCAGCACAGATACAAGAAGCAGCAATATGCAGATTATATATTTTTTCACTTTTGCAGTTGTTCTGTTGTTTTGCCGAAGCGTCTTTCGCGCCGCGAGTAGTCGGCTATAGCCTCTTTGAAGTGCTCAACGGTAAAGTCGGGCCATAGACAAGGGGTGAAATACAATTCCGTATATGCCGACTGCCAAAGCAGAAAATTGCTTATTCTCAGTTCGCCGCTGGTACGAATGAGCAAATCGGGGTCAGGCATATCACCGGTGGTAAGATAGGACGAAACAAGTGATTCGTTAATATCATCCGCCGAGAAATTCCCTTTTTTGACATCCTCTGCTATGAGTTGCACCGCACGCGTTATTTCCCAGCGGGAAGAGTAACTAAGGGCTACTACAAGTTTAAGTCCGGTGTTTGCCGCCGTCTGCTCCATACAGGTCTGAAACTTCACCCTTGCTTTTTCCGGCAGGCGTGTTATATCGCCTATGGTGAGCAGGCGTATGTTGTTTTTCATCAGTGTCGGTGTCTCTTTAGCCACGGTATCCACAAGCAACGACATCAGAGCATCCACCTCCTCCTGCGGACGATTCCAGTTCTCTGTGGAAAAAGCATAAAGAGTAAGATACTCCACGCCCAATTCGGCAGCGGCTTCGGTGATGTCGTGCACCGTCTGCACACCTCTTTGATGCCCGAACATACGTTTCAGTCCGTGCTGCTTTGCCCATCTTCCGTTACCGTCCATAATAATGGCGATATGGCGGGGAACAGATTGTGATATATTTTCAGCCATTGTCCTAAATTATTTGCAGGTGCGGCACACTTTGCCGTCTTGTACGAACGCTACGGCAAAGCCGAGTACCAAACTGCCCGTTACGTCCATATTCATTATATTGCCTCCGTTGAGGTTGTATGAGTTGTTGTATGCCTCCACATTTTCCATTCCGTCCGAGAAATACACATTGTGCTGCCAAGCGAGGTGGATAGTAAGGTGTTTGGCGCAACGCCACTTGGCTCCTATTATGAACGGCATATATGCCGCCACTTTCTTGAAGTTGCCGTGCAGACTCACGCCGATACCTATACCTATATAAGGTGTAATAGGACTTATGCGGCTGTCATAGCGTACATCTCCGAAGGGCAGGAAATTAAACTCTCCCACTGCATCTATGTTTGTCAGCCTATTGTTCCACCTGCCGAGAGAAGCATTTGCCACTCCATAAGCATCGGGATAAAAGCCTGTTATATGTTCATACATACCTTTGGCACGTACAGACCAACGCCTGTCAAACATATATCTGAACGATGCACCGTAGGTCTCTCTAACGTTCTTGAATATAGTGCGGTTAGCATCGCCCACATAGTAGCACCCGCCGCCGTCTATACCTACTTCGAGACGATATATGCGATCGTTCGCTTGAGCCATAACACCGCTTATGCAGGCGAGCAGCAAACCAAGGAATATGTATATACGTTTCGTCGTAGGCAATAGAGGTTTGAGGTTATGGTTGTTATCCTATCCAGCGCACGTATGCGAAGTCCATACGATGGGGTAGCAGGTCGTTCTTGGGGAACATACGAAGTCCGAACTTCATGCCGCCGGCGTAGTCAAAGCGATAAATAGCCTCGTAGGTGATACGCGTACCTTCTATTTTTACTATATCAAGCGGCAACACTTTATGCAGTTTGTCGTTGTTGTGCTGTGAGGTTCGTACAGCCACAAGTTCTACACCTATGCCGTTGTCTTTAAGCGAGTGAGTATCTATCACTACCTGCACTTTTCTTGTTTCACCTACGGACGGAGAGTTTTGAGTTACGTCTTCAAAGGAGCGGCTTACCACTTCTATCTCGTCCCAATGCTCTACTATATTGGATTTCCAAGCGGCTATCTCCTTTGCCATCTTGAAGTTATCACTCATCATAAGGGCGTGTCTTTGAGCAAGTTTGTTGTAGAACTTGCTGAAGTAGTCGTCCATCATACGCTTGGTGGTAAAATGAGGAGTGATTTTGGTAACGGAGTTCTTTATCGTCTGTATCCATTCGGGTGAATAGCCTTTGGAGTTTTTGGCATAATACATAGGTATTATCTCCGTTTCGAGTATCTGATAGATGGTAGCGGCATCAAGTTGGTCTTGGTGCGCTTGGTTCTCATAGGTACGTTTGTCCGTAAGTGCCCAACCGGCTCCGGGAACATAACCTTCAAGCCACCAACCATCTCTTACAGAGAAGTTAAGAACGCCGTTCATCTGTGCTTTCTCACCACTCGTACCCGATGCTTCAAGCGGACGTGTCGGAGTATTGAGCCATATATCGACACCGCTGACAAGGCGTTTGGCAAGGCGCATATCGTAGTTCTCAAGGAAGATAATCTTACCAAGGAACTGCGGCATACGGCTTATCTCAATAATGCGTTTTATCAGCCCTTGACCGCCGCCGTCTGCGGGGTGAGCCTTACCGGTAAAGAGGAACTGAACGGGGTAGTTGGGGTTGTTGACAAGTTTGTCAAGTCGCTCGAGGTCGGTAAAGAGCAGGTGAGCGCGCTTGTAGGTGGCAAAACGGCGACCGAAACCGATAATAAGGCTGTTGGCATCCATCCCATTAAGAGCGCGTACTATACGAGCGGGGTCGCCCTGACTCTTCATCCAGTCTTCTTGGAACTTCTCCTTAATATAATCAATCAGTTTGTTTTTGAGTTTCATACGAGTGTTCCAAATCGTCTCGTCAGGCAGGTCGTTATATGCCTTCCACATCTCGGGATTAGACTGGTCGTACCACCACTCGGCGGGGAAAGTGCGTTTATACACCGACTTCCACTCGCTGGCAGCCCAAGTGGGCATGTGTACGCCGTTGGTAACATAACTGACGTGCAACTCCTCGGGGAAATAGCCTTTCCATACGGGAGCAAACATCTTCTTCGACACCTCGCCGTGGAGCCAACTTACGCCGTTTGCCTCTTGGCAAGTATTGAGAGCAAAGACTGACATCGAGAATTTCTCTGTCGTATCTTCGGGGTTCTGTCTGCCCATACCGATAAGGTCTTTCCATTCAATACCGAGACGACCTGCATACTCGTTCATATACTTATAGAACAGTCCTTCCTCAAAGTAGTCGTGTCCTGCGGGAACGGGGGTATGGCAGGTGTAAAGTCCGCTTGCACGCACTACCTCCAACGCCTGCTCAAAGTTAAGATGCTCTTTCTCCACTAAATCCACAAGACGCTGCAAGCCCATAAGAGCGGCATGTCCCTCGTTGCAGTGATAGACATCTTTCTTTATTCCAAGCTTATTGAGAGCGAGCACACCGCCTATACCAAGCAGAATCTCCTGCTTGATACGGTTCTCCCAGTCTCCTCCGTATAGTTGGTGGGTAATCTGACGATCCCACTCAGAGTTAAGTTCGTTGTCAGTGTCAAGCAAGTAGAGGTTGATACGACCCACTGCCACTTTCCACAGATAGGCTTTCACCACTCTTTCGGGATACGGCACTTCTATTATCATAGGAGAACCATCGGCGTTCTTAACTTGCTCAAGGGGCAGATTATTAAAGTTCTGCGCCTCATAGTTGGCTATCTGCTGACCCTCGGGAGAAAGTGTCTGAGTAAAATAACCGTAGCGATAGAGGAAACCGATAGCGGTCATATCTACGTTGCAGTCACTGGCTTCTTTAAGGTAGTCGCCTGCCAAAATACCGAGACCGCCGGAATAAATCTTGATGATATGAGTAAGACCATACTCCATTGAGAAATAGGCAATACTCGGCTTAGTATGGTCTTTAGGAGTGTCCATATAGGCACGGAAATCGGCGTAGGTCTTGTCGAGTTGCTCCATAAAATGCTTATCCTCGGTAAGTTGCATCATACGCTCGTAACTCATTATGTTAAGGAGCATTATCGGGTTGGACTGCGCCCTATGCCAAGACTCAAGGTCTATGTATCTGAATATATTTTTTGCATCGCTGTTCCATACCCACCATAGGTTGTATGCTATCTCTTGCAGTTTTTTCAGACTTTCCGGAAGGTTGGCATGAACCATTACATCTTTCCAAACGGGTTGATTGACGTTGTTTACTTTAATCTTTGTCATATTTTATATAAGAATATTGTGAATATTTACCAAATTGCACATAAAGCGCGCAAAGGTAAGCAAAAATTTGCACACTCACAAATTTTTGCTTACCTTTGCAAAAATAAAGCGAAAAAGAGTAATGATTTCAGCAAAAGAAATAATGCGCAGGCGGGATGTGAGGGATAGTTTTACATTCACAATCGACCCTGCCGATGCCAAAGATTTTGACGATGCATTGTCGTTTGACACAGCCGAAGACGGCGACCTTACAATAGGCGTACACATAGCGGATGTAACCCACTATGTGCAGGAAGGCGATGATATAGACAAAGAGGCTTACGACAAAGCCACAAGCGTATATCTCGTTGACAGAGTTATACCTATGCTGCCGGAGGAACTGTGTAACGATCTTTGCTCGCTCCGTCCGCAGGAAGATAAACTGTGTATGTCGGTTATTTTTACCATAGGCAGAGACGGCGAGGTGAAAAAACACAAAGTGTGCCGCACCGTCATACGCTCCGACTACCGACTTACCTACGAGCAGGCACAAGCAATTATAGAGCAAAAGACCGATGCCATAGACGATGACAGACTACGCGATGCCATACTGACACTCAACGACATAGCCCTTATTCTCCGCCGCAAGCGTATGGCTGCCGGCGCAATGGACTTGGAGCAGGACGAAGTGAAGTTCAAACTGGACGAGAAAGGCTATCCCGTAGGCGTGTATTTCGTCAAACCCGCCGAAGCCAACCACCTTATAGAAGAGTTTATGCTGCTTGCCAACAGGACAATAGCCGAGCAGATGGGCAAACGCGGAAAGAATATGATATACCGCATTCACGGCAAACCCGACACGGAAAAACTTGACCTTATAGAGCAGTTTACCCGCAAACACAAAGACACCATATCGCCCGCTGCTCTGTATATGCTGACCGTCAGAGCAATGGCAAAAGCCGTCTATTCCACCCGCAACATAGGGCATTACGGACTTGCCTTTGACTATTACACACACTTCACATCCCCTATACGCCGCTATCCTGACGTTATAGTACATCGGCTCGTTGCCAAATACATACTCGGTGAGCGGGGAGAGAAGATAACTATAGACCTGCAAAAAGCAGCGGAGCATTGCTCTGAAAGGGAGCAAGAGGCAGTGCAGGCAGAGCGCGACTCAATAAAGGAAATGCAAGCCCTTTGGATAAAAGACCATATAGGAGAGGAATTTGACGGAACTATTTCGGGAGTGAGAGAATTTGGACTTTTTGTTACCTTGGACGACTCGCTGTGCGACGGAATGGTACCGATACGCTCTATCCGCCCGGGCGAGTTTCTCGAATATGACGAAAAGAATTTCTGTCTGCGAGTAGTAAGCAAACGCCGCGGTAAGAAGAAAACAAGCGGAGAGGCAGCCTACACATTAGGCGACAGAGTGAGAGTAAAAGTAATGAGGGCCGATGTGGAAAAAAGACAGATTGATTACCAATTAGTAGAATAAAACATTATGATAAAGCGAATTACATTTATACTTTCTCTTCTTGTTCTTTCCGTTATGTCTGCTAAAGCGGATGTGGTGGTACTGCAATCGGGACAGAGAGTGGAGGGCAAAGTGGTGGTAAGCAACACGGACGTAGTTGTGATAGAAACACCGCAAGGCAGACGTTTTCAGTATCTTGCAAGCGACATAAAAGCAGTGCTTATCTCCGAGACAGCGCAAGAGGAAGCAAAACCGGCACAGGAGCCGGACAACAGCGGCACGAGGAAAGTGGCACTACGCCTTATGGCTGACGGCGGTATCTGTTTTCTGCCAAACGAGCATACGGGCGGCACATTCGGAGCGGAAGCGGCTGTCGGTACGAGCAACCTTGCAGGCAGACGTATCTTCCTCGGCGGCAGCGTAGGCTATGCAGGTATGTATATGAAAGGAACCACTCATTTCATTCCCATTCAGTTGGTCGTTTCAGTACCGCTGTTGCAGACTGCCAACACGCCGGAAATAGGAATGTCGTTCGGATATGGTATCGGCATAAAAGACAAGAAAAACAGTTTTACCGGCAGCACGGCAGGCGGACTGACCGGCAGCCTGAGCATAGGCTACAGATGGCAGATGAGCGGCAACAAGTCGCTGCTGCTCGGACTGATGACACGCCTACAGCAAAGCAGCATAGTCTATACCGAAAACATCAACAACGAGACATACAGCAACGACAGAGGTGTATGCTTTATCACCACCGCTGCAAGATTTCAAGTACAGTTTTAAGAAAGGGTTTCAATTTTCACCGCTCGGCTCCAAGAGGTCAGGGCGGCGTTCGCGCGTATGGCGGAGACTTTCTTCATAGAGCCACTCGTCTATCTTCGCCTGATGCCCCGAGAGCAGTATATCAGGCACTTTCCAGCCTTTGTATTCAGCAGGGCGTGTATATACTCCCGCCTCTAACAGTCCGTCCTGAAACGAATCAGACAGAGCCGAGGTCTCATCGCCGAGAGCACCGGGAAGCAGACGCACTATAGCATCGGTCATAATAGCGGCAGGCATCTCGCCGCCGGTAAGAACGAAATCGCCAATAGTGTATTCTTTCGTAATAAGATGGTCTCTCACACGCTGATCCACGCCCTTGTAATGACCGCAAAGGATAATCAGATTCTGCTTGAGCGACAGCATATTGGCTTCTTTTTGAGTAAAACGTTCTCCGTCGGGAGCCGTGAAGATAACCTCGTCATAATCTCTCTGCTCTTTGAGGAAAGAGATGCACCTGTCTATCGGCTCTATCTGCAAGACCATACCGGCACCGAAACCGAAAGCATAGTCGTCCACCTTGCGATGTTTACTGAGAGTAAAATCGCGCAGGTTATGAACGCAAATTTCAGCCAAACCTTTGTCTCTTGCACGCTTAATGATGGAATGGTTAAGCGGAGATTCAAGCAACTCGGGGCAACAGGTGATTATATCTATTCTCATTCTTTCTGATTTATTTCGGTCAAAGTCAGGCAATTATGTTTAGGGCACGGGGTCATATCCCGACCCTCCCCACGGGTGGCAGCGCAGCAGGCGTTTTACGCCGAGCCATCCGCCTTTGAAAACTCCGTATTTCATCACAGCCTCCACCATATACTGACTGCAAGTGGGAGTATAGCGACAAGACGGCGGCGTGAAAGGCGAAATACAATAGCGGTAGAAATAGACGGGCAAAAGGAAGATAGTCCTCACCGCTTTCTTTGTTTTATCTGAAGCATTGTGTGCCGTCATAGTTCCGAGAGTTTTTTAACGGCTTTCTTCATTGCCTTATCTATTACGACATACGGCTGCAACGACTTGTCCATATAATTGAAAGCCACTTTAAGTCCGCTGTTTTCTATCGGCTGCTTATTCAGACGATATGCTTCCCGCATACGGCGGCGCAGCAGATTGCGGTCAACAGCGTGCTTGAAGAGGTTTTTAGGTGCCCATACAAGCACTTGAGGGAAATCCGTTTCACTTCTCAAATAAGTTACACGCAGCGGCCAGACAACAAACTTGCTGCCTTCAGCGAACAGGTTCTTGACGGTAATCTGACCGCATAGTTTTTCCTTTTTCGGGAAGCGAGGCACGATATTATTTGTTTTGCTCTAAATAGTACTTAATGGCTGACGTTATTCCGGGGAACTGTGGAGAAGGAGCAACCACATCCGGCTTTATTCCTATCTCCTCCAAAGCGGCGGCTGTGTTAGCACCAAAGCAGGCAAAGACCTTGTCGCCTTGCTTGAGTGTGGGGAAATTCTTTTTCAGTGCCGACACCCCCATAGGAGTAAACAACACAACCATATCGTGGTCAAAAGGCTCCGTCTCAGGCCAACGTACAGGTACGGTACGATACATAATAGCCGGAGTAAGCACAAGCCCTTTCTTGGCAAACAGGTTGATAACGTCATCGTTATGCACATCGGAAAGAACTATCATCATCTTGCGCTCATCTTTGCGGTTGATGTACGGCAGCAGTTCTTCAAACTTGTTATGCTCCGCAAAGAAAATACGGCGTTTGCGATACTGTATGTATTTTTGCAGATAGTTGGCAACCATCTCCGAAATACAATAGTAGTGCATATCCTCCGAGACCTGAATACGCATCTCCTGACAAAGACGGAAAAAATGGTCAATAGCCAAACGAGAATTCATAAAGACAGCGGAATACTCCTGAATATAAACATGCTGCTTTCTAAACTCCTTGGCATCTAAACCCTCTATACTTATAAGTTGGTGAAAATCAAATTTCACGTTATAGACCTCTTCTAATTCGGCATAAGGGTTATGCTCGGTGGCAGGACGAGGCTGGGAAACAAGAATCTTACTTATAGGCATCTTGATATTTTGTTTTGTCTTCGGACTGTTTGGGTCCGCGTTAAACGTTTGTTAACTTTTATCCTTACCGAAGTACAACCCCCGCACCGGCAACAACCGCAGCCAAGGGCAACACTTCAATCGTAATGACATATATAAATATATAAAGTATGGCAAAAGGAGAAAACCGCACGAACAGACGCAGCATCTTCACAATCACTGCCAACATATACGCTACTGCAAGTACGGCAAAGGACACGACTGCAAAATCCAGCACGGGTACAATTGTTGCCACGGCAAGTACGGCAAGCATAAGCAGCGAAAGCACAAACCACATATACAGCCGCTGCTCCTGCCACGTGCGCGCCTCTTTCTCAAAAGAAAAGACATAACCTGCGTATGCGGTACATAGCCTCTGCACAATCATTCCCGCTACTGTCAAGGCTGACGACTTCAATACGTTAAGTCCGGCAAATTCTCCGCCCGAATAATACATTAGGCAGCAGGCAAGAGAAGTAGTCAGCACGGAGAAAAGCAACATCAGCGGAAAAATAAACACATTACCCGCAGCCACATACTGCCGCTCAAGCAGCGAGTAAAACGAACGAAAACCGAAACCGACTGCCCCCGGGCAAATAGACACCAGCAGAAACAGCACGACTATCAGACCGAGCAACAGCCACGGCATCCACGAGGCTGAATATAAGGTTAATATGCGCTCTACTGACATCATTGTTTATATTATATGGCAGCCTCACGGCGTATGGAGGCATCCCACTCGGGCATATTCATTATAGCGGGCAGAACCTGCTCGGCATGACTTACAACAGTGTACATCTGCTCGTGAATGGGGCGGAGCATTTTCTCCTCCACCATACGCTTAAAGCAGGCAAGCAAGCAGTCATAATAACCGTCTGCATTGAGTATAACGACAGGCTTGGTATGCAAGCCGAGTTGCTTCCAAGTAAGACACTCAAGCAGTTCTTCAAACGTACCTATTCCGCCCGGCATAGCCACCATAGCATCCGCCATACGTTCAATGGTCTGCTTGCGCTCGTGCATAGTCTCCACCACAATGGTTCGTGTGCTGTCCGGATTATTCCACCCCTGCTCCACCATAAATCGCGGAATAACACCTATAGCCCTGCCGCCTTGGGACAGACAGCCTCGGGCAATCTCTCCCATAAGACCTATACCGCCATCGCCGTAGATAAGGTCAACGGAGTGCAACGCCAACTGCTCACCCAAACGAAATGCCTCCCTAAAATACACGTCTTTCACCTGCGAAGATGAGGCACAATAGACAGCCACCGAACCGATAGAATGCATAACTTTTGTGAATAATTACAAAAAATCGCGCAAAAGTACGAAAAAAATATGAAATAACTTGTATCATTGAGCAAAAAAGTGTAATTTTGCACGATTTTTGCATAGATACGCGCTCAATAAGATGAAACAAGACTATACGGAAGCCGCCAAACTATTGCAACAATACGTTGAGCAGCATAATTTAAGAGTATCATACGAAAGGGGGGTTATCCTCAAAACAATGTGCGAGCAAGACCAAGCCCTTTCTTCGACCGAATTGGTGGAGGCTGTCAAGCAACACAACATTAGCCGTGCAACGGTCTTTAACACACTCAAACTCTTGTTGTCCGCACAGATTATCTCGCCCGTACAAGCAAGGACTGCCGACAAGACACGGCGATACGAACTGAACACAGGCAGGCGCGGAAGCAGAATAGAGGTTGTATGCATCAAATGCGGTCGCATAACACAAAGTACGGACAAAGTGGTGGAAACACAGTTGTACGGCAAACGATGGCGAAACTTTAACATAAGCGGGTTCACGGTATATGTATATGGAGAATGTAAACATTGCAGAGCCTTGACCGCGCGCAACAAAAAATAAACAAGACTATGGAAGAATTTATGGAAAGCCCTAACGCTTTATATTGGATAATATTTTTAGGAACAGCCGTTGCAAGTTGGATAGTATCGGCAGTGCTTGAACGGAAGTTCAAACGCTACTCAAAAGTTGCTTTGAACCTTACGGGCAAAGAGGTGGCTGAAAAAATGCTGCACGACAACGGCATATATGACGTAAAAGTAACAAGCACAAGCGGTCATCTTACCGACCACTATAACCCTACGACCAAGACCGTCAATCTCTCGGACGGCGTTTATAACTCCGCCTCCGTAGCGGCGGCAGCCGTAGCGGCTCACGAGTGCGGACACGCTTTGCAGCACGCAGCCGAGTACACGCCGCTAACGATGCGCTCCAAATTAGTGCCGGTCGTAAGTTTCGCAAGCAAATGGGTAATGTGGGTGATATTGGCAGGTATGCTGCTAATGAATGTTTTTCCGCAACTTATGCTGATAGGTATAGTGCTCTTTGCACTTACTACACTTTTCTCATTCGTTACCCTGCCTGTGGAGATAGACGCTTCCCGCCGTGCAGTGGCTTGGCTTGAGACGGCAGGCATAACCGACAGAGAGACCACACCCATGGCAGCCTCCGCTCTTCGCAGCGCGGCATACACATACGTAGTGGCAGCACTCTCGTCGCTTGCAACGCTGGTGTACTACATACTGATATTCTTGGACAGAAGATAAGTGCTGCCCAAATGCTAAATAATAAATAAACAAATAATAAATGTATTGGCCCTGTAGCTCAATTGAATAGAGTGTTGGATTCCGGTTCCAAAGGTTCCGGGTTTGAGCCCCGGCAGGGTCACTAAAAGAAACAAACAGATGAATATTTACGGTCTGATTCTCGGTGCAGGCGCGTTTCTCTGCATCGGCATTTTTCACCCGCTCGTAATCAAAGCCGAGTACTATTTCGGCGTAAAGTCTTGGTGGGCATTCCTCATAGTGGGACTGATAGCCGCCACCGGCTCACTCTTTGTGGAGAACATCTACGTTTCCATCTTCCTCGGAGTTTTTGCTTTTTCAGCATTATGGGGAATAGGCGAGGTCATAAAACAGCGTCAGCGCGTGCTGAAAGGCTGGTTTCCGAAAAACCCGAAACGCTTGGACGATTACGAGGATAAACAATCAAATAAAAATAAATAACCAACTGATTATCTTTTCATCAGTCGGTCTATTTCTTTTTTTTGCTCTTTCTCCTGCAAGGCGTGGCGTTTGTCGTAGGAATGCTTGCCTTGACACAAGCCGATCTCCACTTTGGCAAGACCCTTGTCATTGATAAACAGTCTGAGCGGAATAATGGTCTTTCCGCTTTCTTTGGTCAGCCGCTCCAGTTTGCGCAGTTCCTTGCGCTGCAGCAGCAGTTTGCGGTCGCGCTTGGTCTCGTGGTTGGCGTATGAGCCGAACTGATAATGGGCAATATGCATCTGCCTTACCCATAGTTCGCCGCCGAGGAAAGTACAATAAGTATCGGCAAGCGAGGCCTTGGACTCGCGTATAGACTTTATCTCCGTTCCGTAGAGCTGAATACCCGCCACATAGCGGTCGAGAACCTCATAATCGAAATAAGCACGGCGGTTCTTTATATTTACATCACTTTTAAGGCGCATAGTTCGTTTGAAAATTTCGGCAAAGGTAGGACATTTTTTTGAGAATTGAGCATTATTTTTGATAATTTAGGGCAAATTTATTGCATAACTCATAAAAATGCAGTACTTTTGCCCGATTTTTACGTAACACATAGATTATATGCTGAAGAACATTTTATCAATTTCAGGAAAACCCGGGCTTTTCAAGCTCGTCAGTCGCGGACAGAATATGCTTATAGTGGAGTCGCTGCTTGACGGCAAACGCTGCCCAGCATACACAAGAGACAAGATTGTATCGCTTGCAGAGGTGTCTATGTACACCACGGGCGAAGATATAGAACTCGGCGAGGTGCTTACCAAACTCGGCGAGAAAGAGGGACTCAAACCCGCTTCTATTGACCACAAGAAAGCCGACAATGACCAACTGCGCGAATATTTTGCCACTTTCTTGCCCGACTTTGACCGCGACCGCGTATATCCGAGCGACATACGCAAACTCATCTCTTGGTACAACATACTCATAGGCGCAGGCTTTACCGACTTTTCCCGTAAAGCAGACGAAGAGGAAGGCGCGGACAACATTAAAGAGGTCAAACACGAGGAGAAGAAAGAGATGAAAGCACAGCCCAAGCAGGTCAAGACGCAAAAAGCGGCAGCCAAAGCCACGGCAAAAACCGGCGTCGGCGCGAAAAAAGGATAACAAAACACATAGACATTTGATATTAAGACAACTGACAGATGCCATAGAATCTAAGGCTCCGCTGAAGTGGCAAGAGGCGTGGGATAATTCGGGGCTTCAGATTGGCAACGGCGATACAGACATAAAGGCTGTGTTGCTTACGGTGGATATTACCGAAAATACGCTCAGAGAAGCCATAGAGAGTGGTTGCAACCTCATAGTGTCGCACCACCCTCTATTTTTTCACTCCGTAAAACACCTCACCGGCTCTACGCCGCAGGAACGCTGTGCGGCACTCGCCATCAAACACGACATAGCCGTCTATTCGCTCCACACACCGGCTGACAGTTACCTGCACGGAGTGAGCGGAAAAATGGCGGAGATGTGCGGGATAAGCGAATATACCATACTTGAAGAGCCAACAGAAGATGCCGGATACGGACTCGGCGTGATAGGCAAACTGCCTTCACCTATACCATACCGCGAGTTCCTCAACGCCGTAAAAGCGACCTTTTCAGCACCTTACCTGCGATATACAAACAGCCCGAGAGAGCAGGTACAGACCGTAGCCTTCTGCGGCGGCGCAGGCAGCAGCCTGACGGAAAAAGCAATAGAAAAAGGCGCGGACGTATTCGTAAGCGCAGACTTCAAATACCACGATATGCAGGCTGGCGACGGACGGATAGGCATAGTGGATATGGACCACTGGGTAAGCGAACAGGCAGTTAGATACATTATTCAAGACTGGCTGCAGCCGCTCGTCCATACCCGCATATCACGCACTGACCACAGCCCCATAAGGATTTTGTAAAATAGTATTAACCAACATAAAGCAGACACGGTCTGCAACAACAACCTATGAAAAAAGAAGAAAAAGAACTGACAGTGGAAGAAAAACTTAAAGCACTGTATGAACTGCAACAAGTAGATTCGAAGATTGACGAACTGCGCATACTCGCGGGCGAACTGCCACAGGAAGTGAAAGATATGAACGACGAGGTGGAAGGTCTGAAAACTCGTCTGCAAAACATTGAAAACGAGATTAAAGAACTTGAGACACAAATCTCCGACCACCGCGTGCGCATAGAGAACGCCAACGCCAGCATCTCGCGCTACAAAGAGCAGCAGAACAACGTTCGCAACAACCGCGAGTATGATAACCTCTCAAAAGAGATAGAGTATCAGCAACTTGACATCGAACTGAGCCAAAAGAAAATCAAAAACTACACCGCTGACCTCGAGACACGCCAACAGGATAAAGTGAAGACCGTCAGCGATATGGAGGAGAAAACGGTGGATCTGAACCAAAAGAAATCCGAACTCGACTCCATTCTCTCCGAGACCAAAGCCGAGACAGAAGCACTTATGCTCCGCTCCGCCGACCTCGAAAAGAACATTGACGACCGTCTGCTTGCCGCCTTCAAGCGCATACGTAAGAACGCACACAACGGTTTGGCAGTGGTAAAAATCGAACGCGACAGTTGCGGCGGTTGCCACAGCAAGATACCTGCACAACGTCAACTCGACATACGCCAGCGCAAGAAAATCATCGTTTGCGAGTTCTGTGGTCGCATACTCGTTGACTCGGAGATGTAAACAATGATACCTCTAATACTCTTTATAGCATTAGGAATACTTATCTTAGTGCTGTTTGAGTGGCGCGCAAGACGGCAGACGGCAGAAGAAAGAGCAAAGGAAGATGCGCAGGTAGCGGCTCGGCAAACACAAAACACGGAAGGTGAATGTTGCGGTCAGCACCTCGTCTGCGAAAGAGAAAAAGCGATGACCACGGAGCCTGTATATTACGACGATGAAGAGTTGGACAACCTGCAAGGTATCGCAGCAGAAGACCTGACTGAAGAGCAGGCAGAAGAAATAAAAGCCGTCTATCGTTCGCTTATGCCGCAAGACATAACAGGCTGGGTGAGAAGCATAGAGCAACGAGGCATCAGTCTGCCCGAAGACGTAAGAGAAGAGGCACTACTCATAGTAAGAGAAGAACGCTCCAAACGAGCGTAACTGACAGAGCACAGCAAAACGCAAAATATAAAGCAACCCCTCATACGCTGTATGAGGGGTTGCTTTATGAGCCATATATGGTTGATACACGGATTATCTTTGCAGACGGCTGCCGCGACGACGATCACGCGCAGAGGGATAACCGCCTTCACACATTACGCAACCGTACTTAACACCGGACGAGATAAGGAACGTGAGTTTAACGCCTGCATAGAGTTGGCGAAGCGGGTTCTCCGCAGCGGTGGAATGCAGATAGTCGTTCTGCTTCAACACAGAAATCATATCCGTGTTATTAAACGAAGGCGGGTACTCAAGCATAGCATTGTTGGACGTAGTGCGGTCGTCAAGCACGTTGAAATCGGCAAAAGCACCTATGCGCATATACGACACATTGCCGCCTGCACTCTCGCCAAGACGAAACTCGCCGCCGAGTTCGGCACTGAGGGCAACGTTAAACTTCATTCCATACTTACGCGAAGAGGTTATCTCGCGGTTGGTATAGTAGAGGTGGTTGTCCATATTGGCAAGCGGATCAATGAGTATGTCATACACACCCTGTGCGGCATAATTACCCTTGATGTCCGACTGGTTGTATGCATATATATTAGCCTTCACGCCTGCGAGGAAATAGAATCCGCTCACGTGTGCACCTACCATTATCGGCACTTGTATGGTAGCCTGATTATAGACATCACGACGGTTGGTTTCTATGTACTGATAGTCCATCAAGTGTCCCTCGGAGTCATACTGATTATAGAGTGTATAGACTCTGTTGTCGGCATTTAGTCCGGTCTGCGTATATCTGATACCGACACCTGTCTGGACGAGCAGTGTTTGGTCGCGCCACTCATAGCCGAATCCGAGGCTGCCGCCGTAGCCGAGTGCGGCTTTCGCACCCGGCGTCTTGCCGATATAGTTGGCAATGCCTCCGTTAGCCCAGATAGCAAAGCAATTGGCACCGAGGTTGCTTTCTGCCGCTACGGTAAGCGACATCAGGCACAAAAGGGACATTGTTATAAAATGCTTCTTGTTCATATATGTTGATAGGTTATAATGTTTATAGTTTATGATTTTCTCGTGTGCTTTACTGTTCGTCTATCACAATCTCGACACGCCTGTTCTGTGCCCTGCCTTCGGCGGTTCGGTTGTCGGCAATAGGTTCTGTCATACCCTTTCCGATCGTCTTTATCCTCTCGCCGTCAATACCTCGTTTGACAAGTTCGTTCTTCACAGATACGACACGTGCCTCACTCAAGCGTTGGTTGTATTCGGGTCGTCCCACATTATCAGTATGACCGACAAGGGTAATCTTCAGGTTCGGGTGAGACTGCAAGAGTTCTGCGAGTTCGTTAATAGTCGGGTCGGAAATCTTACGAATAGTACTCTTATCCGTATCGAAATAGAGGTTCTCCATGACGATAGTATCACCCTGCTGGATAGTATCGCCGTTATATACAATAGTATCAACAGGCACAACCTCTTCTTCCACTACCACCTCGGGTTTTGGTTTCGGTCTTCTCTTACGTTTCTTGCGCGGTTTCTGCTCTATGGGCTTGTCATAACGCTCGTAATAGACATTAAAACGAACGCCTATATTCCAAGGGATCATAGAGTTGAACTTACCGGCATCGTCTTTGGCAAGCAGTGTCTTGTCGTCCGTAAGCGACATAAGGCTCGTTATTTCGGGGTCATCTGCTGCCTTGCGAGTATAGAACTCCGTCTGTGTAGGAGCATCGTTATAGTTCAATACGCCTATGTTGGCATACGCAGCCACTTCATAGTGAATCAACTCAACAAATGATGGTTCAGTCCCTGCCTTCCAAGTATATTGCCTCTGCATATAGGGGTCAAGGTTATATCCGACCTCTATTGCCACCTGCGGATTGACCACACCAAGCCCAAGTTTGCCTTTTGCCGTAGGATTGGTACGGTCAAGGAAGTGGTTGGGCATATCGGTATAGTCGTCTATACCACGCTCGTCGTGAATGATAGTGGTAAGGTCGGTTTTGAGACTATAGGTCTTCATCAACGGCAGTCCAACTCTGACACCTGCTTGCGCATAAAAGCCCTGATAGTTGGCACCCACCATAATAGGAATACCCACCTCAAAGGTATTATGCTGCTCGCTGACCTTACTGAAATCGTAGTAGTAGGTAAGGTCGGTGGACGGCAAAAGGACGGGGTAAGCATAGTTGAGATTACCGCCTATGCTGCTGCCCGAATAGACAGCATCTATGCCGGCAGTAAAGCGGAGCAGGTTGCGCTCAAGTTTATATCTTAACTCCAAGCCGGCATCTGCGCCACCCGGCACTCCAAGTTTGCCGGTCATCCAGTCTTGGCCGCCAAGTTGTGCCTGCTTGTTGTAACTTTGCCCGAATTGGCTGTAACCGAGCCTAACGCCAAGACCGAAATAGTGGACCGGCTTGTTATACTCTTGACCTGCCTGCTCGTGTGCAGAATAGGTAACAGAAGTGGCTTGCTCTGCTTGCAGTATGCCTATCGGCAAAAAGAGGAGAAGCAGAAAGTAAGATACTCTTTTCATCTTTCTATATCTTTATATCCTACAGAATGTTTTTACTAATTTCATTATCTCAGCGCAACACGATTTTAGTCGAGCGCATCTCACCGCTGTCGGCTGTAAAGCGGACAATATACGTACCGGCTGCTGCCACAGGCAAAGTAACGGCAGCTATATTCTGAGCCTCAACATAACCGGAAGTAAGCATTATACCGGTTATGCTGAACAGACTATATGTACCGCTTTGATTCGTATGCAGCCTTATCTCCCGAGCCGGAGCGGATGAGCCTTCTACGGTGAAGTTCACTTTCGTCTCGGTTGTTTCACCTGTCTGCTGCACGGGCTTGAAGTTGCAAGTACATACGCTAACGCCGTCATCCTCACGAGTCAGTTTGGCATAGTACTCATCGCCTATCGTATATCCGAACTGGTTGGCGGCATAGTAGTAAGCCCCTATCTCGCCCGAGGCTGTGAGAGCAGTGCCATCGGCTTTATACCAACTGACTGACGAAATCTTATATCCGCCGTTGTAACGCTCGTTCTGCACAAGCAGCACATCGTTCCAACGCTGATAGATAACGGTCTTGGGGTAATTGACGGTGAAGGTCAGTTTATGCTCACGTGTTTCATCGCACGTATTGCGCTCAACGAGAGTAAAACCATACTTACCCGGGCGGGTGTAAGCCAGCTGGCGGCGAATACCGTTATCGTCTATCTGCTCTTCATACTTGACAGGCAGCGGGAAAGCAAGATTGCCATTGTCATCGAAGTCGCCGTTGGTTATATCCTCAAACCCTGCTGCACGAGCCGCTCTGTCAAACTTAATATCATATTCGTTGATACCGCCGAAATCGTAAGTAGGAACGATGACAACGGCTGTATCTACATCGGGGCAAATGGCTTTCTTCTCTACTGCGAAACGACCATCGCAAGAGTCAGCCTTAATGGAGAGGTCGAGTTTATACACTATACTATCGCACTCGCTATTGTAGTGAGGAACGATAATAGTCTGCTTTGCCGACTTGCTGTAGGTGCTGTCATTTACGGCCCAAGTATAAGTAGAGCCGAAAGGCAGCGACTGTTTTTCGGTAAATATCTGCGTTGCATAAACCTCATACTCAAACGTATGCTTGCCGCACATATCCTCCACCTCGCAGCAGTAGGTCTGATTCGTTTCAGGCGACTTGGGTGTATTAAAACTGATAGTACGCTCGGTGGAAATAGTCTTGTCGGCTTCATCCTTCTTAAACCAGCGGAAAGAGTACAAGTCTTCCGATACGGAGAGAGTGGTCTTGTCGCCGTCGGAGCAGTCCTGCCGCATATCTATACCGCTCGCATCGCAACTGAGAGAATAGTAGAGATGTATGCGCTCACGGTTCTTGCAGATAGTGATACGGCGGTTATCGGGGTCGTAGGCAGACTCGGAGCAGTCGTAAGCATTGATGAAGATAATCATCTTCTCGCCGATATGGTCGCTAAGGTCAATAGACACCGTAGTCCAGTCCTTCCACATATAGTACTTCGGATCATCTTCCGTACCTTCCACTACGCCCTCTTTCCAGCCGACCATAGCCTCGGGTACGGTCATATAGTACTCACGCAGCGAGCAATCAACCAACACCTGCTCTCCGGTAGCCGTACCGAAGATACGGAAATCGAAGTTGGGTTGCGCCCACATATAGAAGTCGGGATTGCCGGCAAGTTCGTGCTTGGGGTTCTCCATAACGGCTGCATAGCGGAACTTGATAATAGGTGCATCTTCTGTAATGGTTATATAATGTGCCGCAGCCATACCTTGAGCACTATCCTTGGCGGCATAGGAAGCCGAAGCAAGCCTTACGCTCATACCGCCTTCGGGCGGCAAGACGTTCAAATCGGGGCAGATATCGTCCTGTCCCTGCTCCGTCATAAGAGTATGGCGGGGATGGTCATCAGGTGCCTTGGAAGCACGCCAAGTATATTCCTCAAGGTCGCCAAAACGCCGTCCTACCGTAAAATCATAGTTTATACAACGGAAAGTATTCCAATCGCCTATTTGGGACAAATCAAAACACTGTGCTTGCAAAGGCATCCCCCATAACATTGATGCCAATCCCATAACAAGCAATGATTTAACAAAATCGGTTTTCATTATTTTGAAATTTATCTGTTAACAACCCCTATGCCCTATCCGAATGTATCAGTTGAGCATCCATTTCTTTATCTCCACCGTTCCGTCATCGCAGTGGAAATAGATTAGATATGTGCCGGAAGTATAGTTTTTCTCCAAGGTAATGAGGTAGCCGCCTTCACCGCCGAAACAGCCGCTTTGCAGCCATTTGCCCGTAATGTCATAAACTATATATTTTCCGCTTAATTCCGTGTCTATATATATCCGTCTCATATCCCCCTGTTCAGCCGGACGGAGCGCGATGGCATCACGTTCGGGCATAGGTCGCAGTTGTTTGGGCTGGGGATAGAACGGACAGGTAACGAATGTCTTACCGTCGTCTGCACGAGTCAGTTCTACCCAATACGGCGTACCGAAAGCGAGGTTTGGATACTCGTAAATATATGAGTTATGCTCGCCCTCGCTCTCTATCGGACTGCCGTTGTGATACCATTGTATAGAGGAGAACGTCAAACCGCCGTTGGCTTTTTCGCCGAGTACGGCAAGCACGTCGTTCCACTTCTGCAATATTATAGACGACGGGTACAACACCCTGAACGACAGCGGATAGACTGTCTGCTTGTCGCAGCGGTCGGTAACCACAAGCGAGGCGGTATAGTCATCAGCACGCGGATAGGAGTTGGGCTGCATAGCATCATAGGGCATAGGTACGTTGATGGTAGTAGTTCCTGTTACCACCGTTCCTTCTATAGTTTCAAACCGCTGCTGTGTAGCCCTTTCGTCAAAGACGAGGGAATAGGTCTCGGGGTGACCGGCAGAGAAGGTGAACTGCACTTGCAGTTGGTCTTGCTCGGGACATAGCGTCTGGTTGGTCATCACAGCCGTTCCTTGTACCACATCCGTATAAACAGTTAGAGTAAGGTTATAAATTATACTGTCGCAGCCGCGTGCCGTACGCAGCGTGTCGCTATACTTGCCGCCGCTCTCAAGATACTGCTCACGGTAGGTGGTCCATACATACGGCAGAGTATTGTCGCACACCTCATCCGATGAGTTGCGGGTAGTGGCACGCTGTACCCGCAGGGTGAAAGTAACGGTACTGTCGCAACCGGCTATAGTTTTTAGGGTCTTGGTACGTGTACCATCGGTGTTGAACGTTATACCCTCCCAAGTGTAAGGCAGTTCGTCTGCACATACGGTACGCGAGTCGGTGATGTTATACTCAGGATTAACCACAAGCGTGAAGGTTACTATACTGTCGCAGCCGTTTACGGTCGGGAAGGTATCGGTAACGGTAGAGCGTATGACACGATCTACCACCGGTCCGTCGAAGGTATATTTACCCCACCTGTAGTTTGCCACCTCGCTATAGCATATCGTATCGGAATCCGTTATACCTTTATATGTACGGTTTACGTTCAGAGTGAAGGTAACAATACTATCGCAACCGTCAGACGACTTCAGGTTCTTGGTTCTGCTGCCAGCTGCTGTGAAGGTCTCACCCTCCCATGTATATGGCAGATCGCTGTCGCAGATAGTCTCCACGGTGGAGATATTGTAATACTGATTGACAGTGAGATTGAGCGTTACGATGCTGTCGCAGCCGTTGACAGTAGTAAGGTACTTGGTCATTGAAGTTGTTTCGTTAAACGTCTCAACGAACTCGCCATTGGCATCGCTGCCACGCCAAGTATAAGGTAATTCGGACGAGCAGATTGGTACATCAATCACCTGCTCGAAAGTAGGATATACTATAAGAGTGAAAGTAACGATACTATCGCAGCCGGTGAAGCGAGTGCCAATATTCTGCGTGAGGGAACGCACCTGCCTTTGCCCTGTGTTTTCGGTAATGAGGTCAGTGAAGGAATTGCCTTCCCACTCAAAGTCCGCAAGTTCGTCATAGCAGATAGTGGTAGCATCCATTATGTTGTCATACGAGCGGTGGAGCGACAAAGCCAGAGTAACTATACTGTCGCAGCCGTCAGCCGTTGTCAACGTAACCTGCTGACCGTTACCCTGCTCTTCGGATGTGATGTTGATACCGTTCCAACGGAATGGGAATGAGTTGGCACAGACAGTTTGAACGTCTGTAAACTCCTTACTTTGCAGTTGCTTGAGACGAAGGGTAACCGTACTGTCGCAACCGGCAACGGACTGCAATGTAACTTCGGCACCGTCATCTGCAAGCGAACTGATGGTCAGTCCGTTCCAAGTGAAGGGGAACTCGCCGGAGCACTTATCTATCTCATCTTCCACATTGTAGGTCGGATAGACGGTCAGCGTAAACTGAACAGTACTGTCGCAACCTGTATATAAGGTGGTAAGGGTCTTGGTGATAGTTGTTTCCTGCTTTTCGCCGGTGTTAGAGGTGATAAGCGAAGTGAAAGTTTCGCCCTGCCATGTATAAGCAGCAAGTTCGTCATAGCAAATGGTGTCTGCATCCTTTATATCCGTATAGACAGGATTGAGTGTGAGCGAAAGCGAATAGCGGATACTGTCGCAGCCGCGTGCTGTACGTATAGTATCGTGGTATATATCTGCTCTCTGCAAGCCTTGGTAAGCGGGGTGGTCAGCCCAGTCGTAACTGCCGCCGCTGCAAATAGAAGCATACTCCATCGGACGGTCTTCCGCAATTTGAACGGTTAGGTGCAGATAGACAACAGAGTCGGTAAGATGGGTAGTGAGAGTATCAAAACGATAATCACCCTCCGTCTCGCAAACAACAGTCTGTCCGCCGTCGTGTGTCCATATATACGGCAGGTCTGCCTCGCAGACAGTATCGCACACATTACCAATATTATCAAGCACTTTAAGCGTTAGCAAGGTTACGCTGTCGCAATCGGTATATATCGTCTTGCCCGACTCGCCGTACTCGCCTTCTTCCGTCAGATACTGACCGTTGAAATAGTATGATTCGCCCTTGTTTATATATCGTGTTATGCGCACACGTGTATCCATATTCAAGTCGGGTGTTACACCGTTCAGCAGCACGTATGCAGGATTAACTATAAGGCGCAAAGCATAATAGACACTGTCAGAACCGCCTACAGAGCGCAGGGTATCAAGATAAAGACTATCTTCAAACACTTGCTCATAACGCTCGTTATGCTCCTTCCAATCATCTATTCTCCATATATATGCACCTTCGTTAAAGCAGCGGTATGCAGTATCTACGGGCATTTCAACCGGCATTACCACATTGAGTGTCAGACTATAATGAACACTATCGCAGTCAAAAATCGAATACTTTGTATATGCATCATACGTTTCTGCTTGGGTCAGCGCGGTAAAATGACTGTCGGTATATGTATCGCCATAGCAAATAGTGCGGGTATATGCGCTGTCCACGGCGGCGGGCATCACTTGCAAATGAAGCATTGCCACCGAGTCTGTACCTACCGTTGTCTTGGTGTAGAAGGTGTAAGTGCCGGATGTCTCATATACGGAGTCTTGCGGAGTGTCAGACACAAGTTTATGCCAAGTGTATTGCTCACCGGCGCATATAGTATCGTATATATTCTCCACGTTATCAAGCACTACGAGAGTAAATACGATAACGCTGTCGCAACTATAACCGTTGACTGGAACGGTATGGGTATGCTCTTCGTGCGTACCTGATTCTTTATAGTCGGTATCGCCGCAACGGTAGGAATCGCCTTCGTTTATATATATAGGTTCGACTATCTTGATACGGGTATCAAAACGCTGTACGCCGGTGAAGGTCCAAACTGAATACTCGCTGTATGTCGGCAGTTCTATTACTTCGAGAGAATATACAATACTATCGCAGCCGTTGGCAGATTTGAGAATGTCCTCATAGTAACCCGGCTCTGCCATATTCTCGTACTCCTCTTTGTCGTTATGCTCGTCAAACCCCGGGATATACCACGAGTCGCCCGACTCGTTGCTACCCTCACAACGATAGCGTTTTTCCGTTGGCATTACGATGCGGTTCACTGTCTTGACATTCAGTATATAATAGGCGCTGTCGCAGCCGCCCGCAGAGCGCACCGTATCACGATAGACATAGACATTGCCGCTTTTTTCGGCAGTAGCGGTATCGGTAATGTTCACTATATGCGTGTTGCCTGTTTCATCAGCAAATGTATAGGGATATGTCTCACCTGCGGCAAAATCAGGCAAATCTGCTTGGCACAGAGAGAACGATGCTTCTTTTACAATCGGCTCATCTTGCAGCATAACAACAAGATACCATATCGAGTCGCAGAAAAGATAATCGTTCGGGTCTGCCATCAGGCAGTCGTACTTTATCTCATTGATAGAGTCAACTAAATAAGCAACATCGGAATAAGGCTTAAGGTCGGCTGATGTCTTACTTTGCGCACCTTTGTTAGTCTTAGTCCAGTTGTAGGAGAAATTATCAAACGAGCATACACGTATAGTATCGTAGAGAGTATCTGCCCAACAAACTTGAATATCAAGAGTTACGATAGAATCGCAGTTGTAGAGACGATGCATATATGTATGCGTCGGAGCTACGGCAGGCACCTCCTTGTAGGTCGTTCCCCACCAAGTAAAACCGTTAGTAACAAGTTCGTTACTGCATATCCATTTTGTAGCGACACCATAGGTGGTGGGGTTAATGGTAAGGTTGTACGTTACAACACTATCGCAGCCATAGCGGGTTGTAAACTGCTCAACAGCAGTTGTCTGAACTGGTCTGCCGTCAATCGCCGGAACAGGGTCAGAGAAGGAATGGGCAGCCCAGAAACTCTCAAGTTCGGCTTGGCAAAGTATCTGTGCTATGGTCTCGCTATACGACTTGGCAGTCAGCACATTAATGGTGTAGTTGGTCTTGCCGTTAGTGGTCGTTACCGTACCTGTCCAAGTGGCAGTTATATCTGCCTCTTTGCTGTCATCGGGGGTATATTTGGTCTCAACAAAGGTGTTTACTTGTGCGGCAGGCAAATACGGTCTTATTGAGCGCAGGTAAGCAAGATCGTAGGTTGTGCCTGTGCAGATGGTGTCGGTAATAACACTATCTTTCTCACAACTGCCGAAGTTGGCTGTTATCTCCATCTCTCGCGCTTGCATTGTCAGGCGGTAAGTGCCGTTGCCGTTGTCGGTGACGTATGATGCATCCGCGCCTGTAAAGCCCGTAAAACAGATAGATGAATTAGCAGGTGTTGGAGTGAGGGTAATAGTCTCGCCTGTAGTATGATACTCACATTCTGGAACAACGCCAAGCGTACCGCTGCCGTTCACCGAGGTAGTCAGTTTATTCACATCCGGGTCGGTTTTGGTACCTATAGTCATCGTAGGCTCGCAATCGTCTGCCCTGTATATGGCCACAAACAAACGTCCGTTATCCCCTGCCGACACTTCTACACGATAGTTGTTAAACGCCACATAATCATACTGGTTATTCCGCGGGTGAACATACGAGGAAAACGGATTAACCCACTCAAACCAACCGCTATTTGTATATCCACTGAATCGCTTATACTGCACCAAGGCAGGAGATGCAGGACTACTGCCGTATTGCCATCCCCAATAATAAGAATAGTAAGAATAGTAGGGACCAAACTCATAAATAAACGGTTCCTGAAGGTAGTAAGTACCGGCAACCGGTCCTGTAAAACCGGCATAATTTTGAGTTTTCCCATAAGTGGAAGTACCTAACCACCAACAGAGTACTAACCTGTCGTCTGAGTTTACATCAGAGCGGGTGGATGTGGCAGTAATGCGAAGAAAATAGTCGTGGTCATTACGGAATTGACTACCTGCATAGTTAGTAATAGTAGCCCAATCTTCATCATTATCTCTAAACGTCTGTGAGGTAATGTTATCGCCACTCATATTAAACATAAATTGGTCGCGCCAACCAAGCGGACTTTTAACAGGGCAGCAGGTCTGTGCATACGAAGATAAGCCTGTGAAAATAAGCAGGATAAGGAGCGAAACAAGATGTAATTTAAGTCTTTTCATAGGCAGGGTGTTAGTTTTTTGGAAATATATACACCGCAGTTAGGCTGCAAAAGTACATAAAAAACAGAAATTGTGCAAACATTTGCACAATTTCTTACATTTTTTCAGCAATATAACTGAAAATTATGTCTATTTGAACAATTTATCTTAAAGAATATATACGCAAAACGATAGGTTGAGAATTGCTATCAGGGTAGAAAACAAGCAACTCAACTGATGAATGTTGAGGCAAAAACAACTGCTCTCCGGCGGCGAGATAACCTTGCTTCAACATTGTCCCCATATATGTATATACCCTATATTCGCCTGTTTTATTGGCTTTAATTCGGCGCGAACCATCGGCAGCATTTTCTACGACTATAGCAGGCTTACCAAACATAGTCTTTTGCTCCTGCTCACGAGGAGAGAATCTGCAAGAGCAGATGCGCTTGATCTCGCCGCTACGTACCAAACCGACATAATAGACATTAGACGACACACTATCGCCCGTCAGCTCTTCTATATAGTCATACTCAAAGCCGCCCCGCTCTTGATACCACGCTCCGTGTTCACCAAAACCCTGTACCTCTTTTCCGTCCTTATACCACACTACATCGCTTATCTCATATCCGCCGTTATAGTCTTTGTTGGCAACTGACAGCACATCGTTCCAACGCTGGAACACAACCCACGACGGGTAGAACAACCTAAATTTTACAGGTATGACCGTATCATTATCACAACGTGTATGCAGCACAAGGTCAAGCGTGTAATCATCCGGGCGTGGATAAGAACCGCTCTTCTGCGGAACAGGGACAACGATGGAAGCCGTATCGTTCGGCAGAACTTTATAAGAACAATCGGCAAACCCCTCTGCCAAAGCATTTTCGCTAAACCGCAAATCGTAACTGAGTATAGTACCTTCGGTAAAATGATTTTCCAAAACAAAAGAGCCGGCATCGGCACAGATAGTGTCAGGAGCGGTGAACGTACCCTCACAGGTATAATTAAACTCCGCAGCACACGAGAGATGCGCATACATACGAGCACGGTGATGCTCTTCACAAAAATCGAAAGCCGTCCTCTTATCGTCTATCCAACGCTTCAAAGCACAATCGCGGCAGTCAAGCACAACGGACACCGTTTGCCCGACAAACTCTTTCAAGTTAATCGTATCCGTCCGCCAGTCAAGCCACAAGGCTGACTGACCCTCTGCATCGGTAAAAGCAGTAAAATCTTTTATCGTCTCGGGCAAAGCGGGACAATGGTCTATGGAGAGCCGCTCATAAAGGCTGTCTTTCACAAACAGCCCTACCCTGCACCACGGCACAGCATATCGCGGATAAATATCTTTTATCGCATGGTCGGGGTTTTGCAACACCGCCGCGTGTTTTACCACGAGGAACGGTCGCTTGGATGTAACCGTAAAATCGTAGTATATCATCTCCCCTTTAGCAGAGTCGGTAGGCAAAAGATAGCCATTGGAAGCAAGGCGAATGGAAGTCTTTTCGTCAGGCGGCAAGACGCTCAACTGCGGGCACAGCGGGTCAGTGTCGGGTGCTGTCATCAGCGTCTGACGTGGATGATCGTCTGAAGACAAAGTGCTTTTCCAGCCATAGGTATAGTGGTTGGTCACCTTACCGTCATTGTCCTTGGTTTGCGTTACCTCGGCAAGATAGATATCTCTGTCAATCAGACGGACTGACGATGATGCATTCAGTTCGGTCATACCAAAACAACTCTGTGCCGACATTTGAAACACGCCGCACATCCCTGCAAACAAGGATAACAATATGAGTTTATACATCTTCATCTTATAAAACAAAGTGTGCCATATCTGAGCGAAAGGCACACTTTTTATTAGAGTTTTCTATCAATATATAAACACCTTTCGTGTTTCTCGCGTACCGTCTGCAAGCGTAAAGCAGATTAGGTATGTTCCCGTAGCGGCGGGGTGCAAAGTGATAGTCCGGTCGCCTGCTTCAAAACTTCCTCTGCCTGCCACTTGACCTGTCATATCGTATATCACATACTCGCCTGCACTCACAGCGGAAATATGCAGCAGATCCTGCTCGGCGGTAATAATTATCTTCTGCTCCCTTTCGGGCATAGCCGTTTCGGGCTGCTCTATGTTTATAGGACAGGTGCAGAAAGTCTTACCATCGTCAGCACGTGTCAGTTCTGCCCAATACTGATCGCCTATACCGAAGGTGGAAGGATAGACGTATATATAACTGCCTGTATTCCCTTGCCCGGGTATATTTTCGCCGTTCCTATACCAGCGTATGGCGGAGAAGGTGTAGCCGCCGTTGTTGGTTGCGTTCTTCACAGCCATCACATCGCTCCATTTCTGAACTATCACGGAAGAGGGGTAAAGGACATAGAACCCGAACGGAACGACCTTATCTTCATCGCAACTCTGATGTATAACGAGAGTGGCATTATAGCGGTCGGGGCGAATATACCCTGTTTCCGGTTGAGGCATAGGAATCTCTATTTTCTTGGGATTCAATATAGTCTGACCTGTTATATTTTGGAACCCTTGAGCCTGTGCTATCTCGTCAAAAACAACATCAAACGATGTCGGTTCGCCGGTGGTATAGTTCATATCTATCACAATCTTTTCAGCATCTGCGCAGACGTTCTCAGGCACGGTTATCTCCGATTCGCAAGTGCAAGTATTTTCCAAATAGAGTTGCAGAGTGGTCGTTTCGTAGGTGCAACCAAGGGTCATATTGCTCGTTACCTTGCAATAGATATAAGCCTCTTTAGCCCCGGAGGGGAAAGAGTAATTGCAGGTTTGCGTAGAAGAAAGCACCTGACTCGGATTAGTGGAAGCATACCACTGATAGGAAGCGAAGCCTTCAGGTGCTTGGAGAGAAATTTGCCGTGTCTTGCAGTTCTCCGCCGTTATTTGCAACGGACTCTCCACCGTTATACCATCACCGGCAGGAGAGCAGGATATGCTCATATAGAGACGTGCAAGATGGTGGTCGTCGCAAGTATAAATTTGCGCATAGTCGTAATTGGTATCTTCCTCATAAAAATAGTAACCTGCCATAGCGCAGTCTTTGTATTCGGCACCGAAAGATACTGTATGACCGATATATGGAGTAAGGTCTATCGCCATTACTGCCCACGGTTTATAGTAAGCATCGTAGTGGTAATATACTTGTCCGTCAGGTATGTCAAACGAAGTTGACCTCCAAGCGTTGGTGAGCGTGATGGGCGTACCGGTTTCGTCATAAAGCACTTGATAGCGAGTGGCACAATCCAATTCTTGACCGTCAACGCCGAGATACATGTGAACATAAGGTTGCTGGTACTGCCAGTCGTTCGGATACTCAAAGAGTGCCGCATCGCCTATGTATGAGTAACCACCGGTATAGGGATTATACACTTGCTGACCTACAAGATTTACCATAGTATTATAATGGTCGTTAAGCGATGCTGTCAAGATAGTGGCATAATTGACGAAAAGCAGTGCATTCTCTTGTGTTACGGTAAAAGAAACAGCAGCACCGCCGCCTTTGGCAAACTCCGTACTTTCAACAGTAACATTCCCTTGATTGTCTATGCCGTATGTCGTTTCATATCCTGTAGTACCAAGGCGCAGAGCGGATGTAGCACCTGAAGGCAGGTCTGCTATCGGCACGTTGGGGTCGTTGCCGGTAGAGTTGGCAGACGTGATGATTTTCTGACGTGTTGCATCGGGAGACATACCGCCTGTAGGCTGTGAGAACAGCCAGCCGTATGTCTGTCCATCTTCCGTACCATAGTCCCAGTTATAGTATTTCACCGTTGCAAAATCGCTGTTAAGCAGGTCATACTTACCTTGAGCACTCATTGACATCGCAGCCGCAAAAAACAAAACCACAAGGGTTGTTTTTCCCATTATATTTTTCATAAGATATAGAATTTACGACATTACTTACATTTTGGGCTGCAAAGATACAAAAGTGCAAATGTTTTTGCAAACATTTGCACTAATTTGTTGATATTTTAATCTGTTTTGTCTTATTTTATACCTATTTTCACTCACATCAGCCTACTTCACCTGCCATTTTCGGGTGATGATATTGCCGCTGTCTGTGGAGAAACGAATAAGGTATATACCCTGTGCGGCGGAGAGAGGAAACTGAATGTCAGTCTGCATATACTCCGCTCCAAACTTGCCGCCGCCTATCTGCTTGCCATCGGCTGCATAGATAATATAGGAGCCGGAGCAGTCGGCTTCCACCTTCACCATACGATAGTTACCACCACGAGGAGAGAGATATATACTTTCCTCACTGAGCAACGTCTTTTCGGAAACGGTGTCGGTATAATAAACATCACAAGTGGGTAAAGTCTTTCCATCGTCAGCACGAGTAAGCAAAGCACGGTAAGCCACTGCCGGTTTAAGACCTCCGTCCACTCGAAGATAACCGTTATGCTCACCTCTGCCCTCTACGGTCCTGCCGTCTGCCTCCCAAGCAATAGAGGAGAAGACAAAACCGCCGTTATAACGCTCGTTTTGCACCATAAGCACATCCTGCCAACGCTGCATTATCACCCAAGAGGGATAGATAACGGTAATAGTACCTTCGTAAGTGGTAACATCGCCAAAAGCATCTGATATACGAACAGTAAACGGATAATCATCAGGACGCAGATACTTTTCTTTTTCTGCCACGACAGGCATATCTACATACACTATTTGCTCCAATTCCGCAACATCTGTAATACTCGTATCACGCCACCCTGCACTATGACCCTTATCGTCAAAAAGAACGACCATACTCTCAGGCTTGCCGGCAAGTATAGACACGGCTATTCTTGCATTGCTGTCATCGGCGCAAACGGTGTCTGCCTTGACCGTCGCTTCTATAGAGGAGCAGTCATCTTTGACTGTAAGCACGTACCTGACACTATCACATGCAGTACCAAAGTAAGGCACAGAGGCGTAATAGGTATCTGCGGCGGTTATGCCGGAGAAGTAGGAATCCGTATAGGTCTCACCTTTGCAGACGACACGGCTGTATACACTATCCGCAGGCGCGGGGAGGACGGTGAGGTCGAGCGTGTAATAAACACTGTCACATCCATATATATAGCGGGCAGTATCGGTGTAAAGTTTCGTTTCGTTCAGTCCAGTGAAAGCCGGATGTCCGCTCCAATCGTATGTTTCCGTACTGCATATTGTGATTTTCTCAACCGGCATAGAGGTAGCCGTCAAGACGGTGAGATGCAACACCGCCGTAGAGTCGGTGGCTTGTATGGTCTTTGTAGAGAAAGTGTAGTCGCCGGAAGCGGTATAACTGCCGTCTTCGCCGTCGTTATGGTGCCATATATACGGTAGCATATTCTCGCATACTGTATCATAGATATGCTCCATATCAGGCAGTACCTCAAGGCGGAAGACGATGATACTGTCGCAACCGTGTATCGTTTGCGTTTTTTCCTCGTGGTCGCCTGTTGAGTTGTAGTCGTTGTTACCACAGCGGAAACTCTCACCTTCGGCGATATAGACCGTTCCGAGTTTGGTACGATAGTCCACAGGTTCGGGGTCGGTGAAAGACAACTTATAACGTGCGTAGGCGGTGTATTCTATAATCTCAAGCGAATAGATAATGCTGTCGCACCCGCCCGACTTTGACCTGAGCGTATCTTCATATAATCCGGGCAGAGCCATTGCCTCATACTCCTCTTTGGCATTATGTTCCGCCCAGCCCTCTATATACCAGTCTTCGCCAGCCATCATATCGTTGGCGCAACGGTAGCGTACCTCGGTAGGCATAACGACAGGGCGGACAACAGCCGCTTTTAAGGCGTAACGTACACTGTCGCAACCTCTTATATTACGCACAGTGTCACGATATACATAATACCTGCCAAGTCGCTCGGCTCCAAGCGTATCTTTGACGGACAAACTATGATTATCCTGCACAAAGGTATAGGTATATTCTTCCGCAGCACTGAAGTCGGGCAGGTCGCTAAGACAAAATGTAGTGGTTTCTTCTATTTCAACCACTTCATCCACTTGCAGATTAAGCGTAACAATACTATCACAGCCATAGGTACCGACAAGTGTTTGCACGGGTGCAACAGCAGGCAGAGTATAGTAGGTCTTTCCGCCCCAAGTGAAGCCCGCTGATGCCAAATCGTCGGCACAAACCCACTGATTGTCTGTGCCGTAGGTAGTAGGATTGAGCGTAAGGTTATATGTAGTGGTACTGTCGCAGCCGGTAAGCAGTGAGGGTATAGTCTCTGAAACAGAGATAGTTATTGGCTCCGCTGATACGGCAGGCAGAGGTTTGTCAAAACTATGTCCGCTCCAGAAAGCCGCCGCATCATCGTAACAAAGGGTTTGAGATAATACGACGTTAATTTTAGGATTCATATCAAGCCTAAACGAGTAGCAATACTGCGCACATCGCTTACCATAAGAATCCGTAGTGGAATAGAAGACGGTATCAAAGTAGGTTTTTGTCTCGCTTAAGTTGCCAAAACTCGTATGTCCCGACCAGTTGTAGGTTGTTCCCTCACAGAACACCGCCTCCTGTAAAGGCATATCGGTAGAAGTAAGAACTGTAAGGTTAAGGTAAACAATACTATCTGCCAAGCCGTCAGATGTAACTGTTTGATAATTATATTGTTTTGTTTCAGAGCAATCTATACCGTTCCACCTGTATGGTAAGTCGCACGAGCAGAGAGTAAGGTTAACCGTTTCTTCTTCCAAACAGTCATTGACTATATGAAGTTTCATTGTTGTCTCCCCGGTGTCACAGCCATTGGTCAACAGGCTTGTAACAGTACAGCACAAATCATTCTCTTCGCCGTTCTTGGTAAAAGTATAAGTGCATGTCTGTGAGGTGGAAAGCGTAACATCAGGGTTAGTTGACGTGAACCACTTGTAGGAGGCAAAACCTACAGGAGCCGAACAGGTTACTTGTCTTTTGGAGCAATCTTTATTGTCGAGTGTGATGGCAGCGGGTGAGCAAGAGGCATTGAGGTAAAGACGTGCCAAATGGTGGTCATCACATGTATATATTTGCGGGGATTCATATTGCGTATCTTCTTGGAAGTAGTACCACCCGGCCATTGCGCAGTCGCGATATTCAGCCACCAAAGAGATAGTATGCCCAATGTAGGGAGTAAGGTCAACAGCCATCAGACTCCAGTCTTTATAATATGAATCGTAATTATAGTTGGCAGTGCCGTCGGATATGCTAAACGATTTAGTCTTCCAGTCAGAAGACAAAGTTATCTTCTGACCACTCTCATCATATAACAACTCATACAAGAATGTACAATCCATCTCTGAACCGTCAACACCGAGATAGAAATCTACGTAAGGCTGTTGGAATTGCCAGTCGGTTGGCTCATAGAATGTCTTGTAATCACTAATCTTTGAGTATTTGTTCAGGTAAGGATTCCAAGCGTTCATTCCTAAAATTCCTTTCAATGCATTAACATGATCCGGCATCGGGTCAGTCAGCATAGCAGCATAGTTAATATAGATAACTGCATTATTCTCAGTCACTTTATATTGGAATATAACACCGCCGCCTTTTGCATACTCTGTACTCACTATACTGCCATGGTTATACACGGTATTGTATTTACTCGTACCAAGTCTGATGGCAGTATTATTCCCCTGAGGCAGTTCCGTAATCGGCACATTGGGATCCGTACCGATAGTGTTGGCTGTAGTTATTATCTTATGACGCTCCCCATCGGCATTACTGCGCAATTTAGGCACCCACTTATAATTCTGTCCGTCGGTCGTACCATAGTCCCAATCGAAATAATTGATTGTGCAGGCACTATAATTAAACAGGTCTGTTGTCCACTGTGCATACAGGTTATCGCTCGACAACATACAAATAGCGACTGCCGCCATTAAGAACATCTTATAGAGAAGGCGTTTCATCTATTGTGGTATTTTAGTCTTGTCTTATTTATTTTACTTGCCATTTGCGGGTAAGAGTATTGCCGCTGTCTGTGGAGAAACGAATAAGGTATATACCCTGTGCGGCGGAGAGAGGAAACTGAATGTCAGTCTGCATATATGCTGCTCCAAACCTGCCGCAGCCTATCCGTTTGCCGTCGGCTGCATAAATGATATATGAACCGGAGCAGTCGGCTTCCACCTTCACCATTCGATAGTTGCCTCCACGAGGAGAGAGAAAAACGAACTCTTCTTTCAATGTGGTCTTACTCTCCACGGTATCGGCATAATAGACATCGCAAGTAGGCAAAGTCTTGCCGTCGTCAGCACGAGTAAGCAAAGCACGGTAAGCCACCTCCGGTTTAAGACCTCCGTCCACTCTGAGATAACCGTTATGCTCACCTCTGCCTTGTACGCTCCTGCCGTCTGCCTCCCAAGCAATAGCAGAGAAGACATAACCGCCGTTATATCGCTCGTTTTGCACCATAAGCACATCCTGCCAACGCTGCATTATCACCCAAGAGGGATAGATGACGGTAAGGTGAGCTACGTGAGACGTGATATGACCAAAGATATCTGTAATCCTCACCGTCAGCGAATAATCGTCCGGACGAATATACTTGGTTTCATCGGCATTTTCGGGCATAGAGATATAGAAAATCGCATTATCGCCGCCGATAGCCAAATCGGAAGTATCTTTGAAGCCCAAAGCGTGTGCAGCATCGGAGAAGACGACATCAGCCGAGGCAGGTCTGCCGTCAAGAGTTGCAATATAAAGAGCAAAACTATCGTCATCCGCACAAACGGTGTCTGCTGTTATCTCCACTTCCACAACAGGGTTATACACTTGCAGATGAAGCGAATAATAGACACTGTCGCAGCCGGTGGCATAGTACGCAGTATCGTAATACATATCCGACTCCGTAAGCGCATCAAAACCCGGATGACCAAGCCAGTTGTAAGGTTCAGCCGAACTGACAATGGCTTCAATAGTAGATTCCGTTACAGGTGATTGAACGGTAAGAGTAAGGATATAAGTGGTATATGGCACGGAGGTGTCTATATATACATCCTCTTCCGTCAGGTCTTCAAAACCTTCATGCCCGGTCCAAGTATAACTGTCGCCAAGGCAGATGGTATCGTACTCGTAAATGGTATTCTCATCGGGTAGATTGACTATAAGAGTAAGTTCCGTAATGAGCATACAATGTGTTATATCCTCATACGTAGTATCGCGATAGACGTCAGCCTCTGTCAGATTTCTGCCTCCGAAACGGTAGGTCTGCCCTTTGATTATCGTTTTCGTTTCATAATTTATGGGCGCCTCCTCTTCCGCAAGGGTCAGTATGACAGTGGAATCGCACTTACCCTCACGAACAAAAGTGTGAGTATAAACACCCGGGGTATAGATAGTAGAGTCGCCGAAGATATAGAACCCGCCCTTACAATAAGAATCGGAAACGGCGAGTTCCGTTGCATCACTAAAGGAGAAATCGAGCGTAACGGTACTGTCGCAACCGGCAGCGTTAGTATAGTGGCGGACATAGATACCGGCAGTGTTTACAACCGTATCGGAGAAAGCGTACTTCTCGCCCTCGCAGACTTTGAGACTGAGGTTCTTCACCGACGGCTGACTGACATGCAGGCGGATAGAAGCCGTACTGTCGCAGCCGAGATAATTGAGATAATGGCGATGATAAGTATTGGCAGTGGTAAGCACGGTATCTTCCCAGGCGTAAGTATCGCCCTGACATATAGTGTCATACACGAGCGATGAGGTCGGGTCGGCTACAAAGAGATGGAGCGTAACCGTACTGTCGCAACCGGCGGCGTTGGTCAGGACTGCCGTATAAGTGCCTGTACTCCAATAGTTATTGCCGTTAAACGGATATTTCTCGCCGCCGCAGATAGTGTCATACACATCAGCCGATGTCGGTTCGCTCACGTTCAGATGCAGAGTTACTACACTGTCGCAACCAAGGTAAGAGGTCAGCGCATCCGTTTCCGTACCTGCAGCATACAAGGTCTTGCCGTGCCAGGTATATGGCAGTTCGGGCGAACAGATATAGGCTGTGGTATCGCCGGTGGCTATATCGTTTACGGTAAGGTGCAAGACTATGGTAGAGTCGCAGCCGGTACTGCTGACATAGTGGCGAGTATAGTCGCCGGTAGTATTCACAGTAGTATCTGAGAAAGCATATTCACCGCCTCTGCACAGACTTAGTGTCTTTTCTATCAACACATTGTCGTGAACGCTAACGCGGGCGGTTACGATACTGTCGCAGCCGAGATAAGTAAGATACGAGCGGGTGTAAACGCCTGTCGTCCTGACCACCGTATCGGGGAAAGCATATACTCCACCCTCGCAGAAAGCGGTATCGACAACGATATTATATTTCTTGCCCACTATAAGGTTGATAGTCAGCAGGCTGTCACAGCCTTTGTAAGTAGTAAGATGGCGTGAATAAGTACCTGTCGTTTTAAGCAAAGTATCCACAAACGCGCGTGTTTCACCTTCGCAGATGGTATCGGCAAAAGTTTCGGACTTGGTATCACTTACCGTCAGGTCCATTGTAACAAGGCTGTCGCAGCCATAGACATTGAAGATATGCCGTTCGTATATGCCTGTGGTATATAGAACAGTATCAAAGAAATGCAGACTATCGCCCTTGCAAATCTCGTCTTTAAGCGTAGCACTTGAGGGATGTCGCAAGGTGGTGTTGAGCGTGAAACGGATACTGTCGCAGCCGAATGAGTTGAAAATCGTATCGTGGTAGGTGTCTGTGGCAGCAGGCAGGGAAGGATATTTTGCTTCGTGATCAAACCATGGGATACTCTCACCGGCACATATATCCCAATTCTCCACCACCTCCTGCGGTTTGGAGGCAACACGCAGATGCAACGTAACTACACTGTCACAACCGGCGGCATTTGCAAGGGTGCGGACATAATCACCTGTTTCAGAGAACATTTCAGAACCAATGCGGAATGTCTCACCATAGCAAAGAGCGGTGTCTATAGTAACAGCCGATGTCTGATTCACTTTAAGGTCAAGCTGATAATAGACAAGATTATTGTCTGCATCCTTGCCCTCTACGCGCAGACCGTTGTTCTGCATTCCGTAAATAGTCTTGCCATGCCAAGTAAAGGGCAGTTCGTTGGAACACTTGGTAATATGCTCCGTTTCTGTCTTTGCGATAATAACAGTAAGATACACTTTCTCTTTGCACGCTCCGTTTTGGAAAGAGTAACCGTTATCATGGTACAGATTAGCTAACATCGAATTTAACGTGAATGAACGACCATCGGGTGCAGTCCACAAACCGTATACCTCGGCTATGACTGTATCGTATGAAACGACTGTCTCACTCGTCTCAAGGTGCAGTGTAAAAAGTGTGTCGCAGCCTGTAACGGACGGCACTGACACTTGCCGTCCTTCGTCTGCCATCTGCGAGATGCTTATACCGTGCCAGTCAAAGCCGTTGCCGCCGTCGAAGAACTCGGGGCAAACGGTGTGTGTTTCTGTTATGCGCACACGCTCCTGCTTGGTAAGATGCAGTTCGTAGCGAATAGAATCGCACCCTGCTCTCGTGCGCAACGTATCACGGTATATTTTTTCTTCCGTCAGGGCTGCGAACTTCGTTCCGTGTTTCTCCCACTTATACGGACTGCCCTCGCAAAACGTGGCATACTCCACGGGAGCATTGGTTGCCTTTTGCACAGTCAAAACGAGATAGGTCGTGCTGTCTATACCTCCGCCGAGAGGAGTTACCTGTACGTAAGTGTCAGACTTGGTACGATAGGCTCCGTTGAAGAAATAACTTTCGCCGTCGCAGATGGTCTTGTATATGTATTTCTCCTTGGCACAAAGAGGTTTGGCGGTAAGCACAAAACTGCCGGTCATACCCTCTTTTTGAGTAAGGCGGCAGGAGTAGGTTGAGCCGTCACCTGCCACTATCACATCGCGCGCCGTGGAGATGATTGTATTCGGAGCAGACTGCTTAAACCACTGATACGTAAAACCTTCCGGAGCGGTAAGGCGTGCCTTGCCTTCTTCAAGACACTCCGTCTCAATCACCTTCGGAGCGCAGGAAGCGTAGAAATAAACGTATGAGAAATGGTCGGGACAATACTTGAAACTTGAAATATGACCATCATACGTCAGCGTGCCTGTTGAGAAAGAACATTCGTAGTTCTCCACGCACAACTTCACCCGCCTGCCTATATACGGAGTAAGATCAAAGCCGACAGAGGACCAATCTTTCCAATAGCAGTTGGAGAACCCGGGGCGGGAAAAACGCTTCCAAGCGGGGTCGGTCTGAATAGTGCTGTTACCTCTTTTGGCAAACGATGTTGTATTCTCGTCAAGCGTTTTGTCGTTCGTGTCGTCTATACTAAATGCTATGATAGGTGAATTGTCTTTTCTCGAGTCGGCAAACTGGTGGTTTACGCGATCCATAATAGCCGCATAATCAATAAGCACAATGGGATTATCTGCAGACACGGTAAACTCAAAGGTAATCATCTCTGCCTGCGGATGCCAAGATGCATACTGTTGCGGATTGATTTGAGCAGTCTGCCCTGGGGTACCTGTACAAGGGTTACCAAGACGAATGGCTGTAGTCTTGCCCGGGGGAAGCATAGAGAGAGCGGGCTGCAGTTGGTCTGTACCGGCGGTGCGAACCACCGTCTGGCGTGTACACTGGTAGTTCTGCATACGATAGCGAGAGTTATAGCCTGTCAGTCCGTAGTCCTCACGAGTATTGTCATACCACTTCCAAGCATACCAATAACTATATGAATCCAAATACTCAAACTCGTGGTTTGCCACTTTGCACTCCGTACCTGCGGCATCAAGTGTCTCCATATTAAAACACTGACTATATGCAGATAACACTCCACAAGCCGATAAGGCTGACCAACAAAACAAACGAATCCAAGAAGATAAACGTTGCATCTCTCTCATTATATTTATAATCAATCAACAAACAATTTCTTCGTCTCCACCACTCCGTCATCCGAACGGAAAACGACTATATAGGTCCCTGTAGGTATTACATCCATCTTCAAGTCAGGCGAACCATAAACGGAGCCGAAAACGCCGGTCTGAATAAGACAGCCGCTGACGTGATATACTGTATAATGTCCGTTAAGGTCGGTGGTTATACCATAACGCCTGCTTGAAATGATGTTCAGTCGCACACGCTCGGTGGCAAAAGTGGTGCCGTTGCCGGCAGGACGTGGATAGATATAGCAGGTGCGGAAAGTCTTACCATCGTCAGCACGGGTGAGTTCTGCCCAGTGCGCTTCCTGATAACTGAGGTTGGGGAGTATATATACATACGAGTGGTGTTCGCCCTTGCCTTCAAGTTCTTGCCCCTCATGGAACCAGCGGATAGAGGAGAAGACATATCCGCCATTGTAGCGGTCATTAAGTAGAGCCAGCACATCGTTCCACCGCTGTAATATTATCCACGACGGATAAAGAACAGTAAAACCGAGCGTGAAATTATTAACTTTGCCACAAGTGTCCGTCAGGCTCAAAGTCATTGTATAGTTGTCCGGGCGAACATATTGCGTGGTGTCTGCCTGCCGTGGAACAGGTATGCGGGGCATATTCCCAAGCATAGTAACAGAAGTTATATCCTCAAAGCCTTGCGCCTTGGCGTTCTCGTCAAAGACAGCAGAGCAGTTAGTCCACTTGCCGCTTGTTATCTGAATATCAATAGGCAGATACTTGTCGTTGGCACAAAGTGTATCCATCGTTACTACTGCTTGCAATCCGTTACAATCGGGTTCGGGTTCAGGCTCGGGTTCAGGTTCGGGTTCAGGTTCAGGTCGCTCACAAGTAATAACTGTAAGATGCAGAGTAACAACGGAGTCGCAGCTTGCCTTGTTAGTTGTGGTATAGGTATAGTCTTTAGTTTCCGTACATCTAATGCCATTCCATATATATGGCAGCAGTGTATCACATACAGTAACATTTTCGCTACTTGCCGAAGGCTGCAACACTTTAAGTGTCAGAGTTATTATACTATCGCAGCCGACGGAATTGACCACTACATCTGTTGCCGTCCCTGCCTCTGTCAGTGTCTTACCATGCCACTTATAAGGCAACTCGGCGGCACAGATAGAGGCAGTCGTATCTGAAGCGGAATAAGTGTCCACCTTGAGATGCAGCGTTACTATACTGTCACACCCCGCCGCATTAGTAGTAGTATAAGTATAGTCATTAGCAGAATTGCATGTAATGCCGTTCCAAGTATAAGGCAGTTGCTTATCGCAGATAGTAAGACGGACATCATCTGCCGAAGGCTGCAACTCTGTAAGCGTAAGAACATACAAGGTTGTATCAAGTGTAACGGGAGCAACAACCGTATCACGATATTCGCCACCTTCGGTAAGCGAAGCGAATTTACTGTCGCGCCCGACCCAAATATAGACATCGCCCTTGCAGAAACTGTCGCTTTCGGGAACTACCGTCATTGTCGGCACGAGGGTAAGAGTAAGGTCGAGGAAGACTATACTGTCGCAGCCGTGTTGCACAGTCTTCAACGTGTCTGCATATACACCCGACTCTGTATAAGTCTTGCCGTGCCAGTCAAAAGTTGCGGCATTGACGGTCTCGTGGTCTATATGAACAAGCATATACGGGTCGTCCCAAGGTTCGGCGTTAGACGAGTAGTAACTTACATCGCGACGACGTGATACAGCAGTGTTCATACGGTCTTGCAACTCTTGAGGAACACGGTCGTAACGAGTATAATAAGCAAGGTTCAGATAATAGACACTGTCGCATCCATCGGCTGTTTTATTGTATGCGGTATCCGTATAAACACCTGCTTGCGAGAGCGTTGCACCGCGCCAAGAGTATGCATCGCCGTGGCAGATAGTATCATATACCACACTTTTGCCTATGGGATTGACTGTGAGTATAAGCACCGAGTCGCATAGTCCGTTGCCGAGCGGGTCGGCATACTCGCCTTCCTCGGTATATTCCTTTCCATGCCATAGCATACGCTCACCCTCACACATCGTTACCTCTCTTTTTCCCGCCTCTGCACGCGGCTCAACGGTAATAGTAGCGGTATATTCGGACGAAGCACACTGCCAATCATTCAGTCCGGCAATAAGAGAAAGGGTATAAGTGCCGGGAGCGGAATAAGATATAACAGGCTCTTTATCAGTGGATGTGCGACCGTCGCCGAAGTCCCACAAGTAATTGTCGCAGTCTTCTATCGGGTCCTTCTTGCTTACACCGTCAGCCGACACTCCGCTCAAGTTGGTAACATAAATTGTATCAGCACATTCTGTTATCTGTTGTGTAAACGCAAACTCTGCAATAGGATAGCGTGCTTCCGGCGTGGCTTGGAGAGTAAAGTAGCAATTCTCGTTCTCCTTGTTTATTATATCGCAATAGTATGTCGCCGTTGCGCCGGTATGGTGGAAGGTGCGTTCTGTCGATAATGTCGTTTCGGGGTCAGATGGCAGATACCAGCGGTAGTTGAAGCCGTCAGGGGCAATGAATGTGGCGGCATCACTGTCCTCATAACTGCCGCAGGAAGTTGTTTCCATCTTGTTGCTGCGGCATTCGATACCGAAATAGGCATAACCGTAGTGTTCGCCCTTGGAGCAGTCATAGGTAGTGAACTGCAGCTGGACTGTCTGACCTGCAAAGTCGGCAAGACTGACACCCATCATCGTCCAGTCTTTCCAGCATATACCGGGCATCTCAAGGTGCCACGAAGCGGAGTCCATATCAAAGCCCGACTTAAAGTCAAAAGAGAAACACTCACTTTGAGCCGGCACTCCGTTTTGCAGCAAGTCCATAGTAAAACGCGGCTGCGCCTCTTCCTCATGCCCGGGATCTTCAAGCACCACTGCATAGTAAAGAATAAGCACGGGATTATCTTCCGGCACAGTATATGAATATGTTATACGCTCTGCCTGCTTGTTTATATCCCAGTTGCCGAGCCTTACTGAAGGTCTGCCATCGGGCAAGGTGGTGCGCAGTTGGTAAGCAGTGCGAGCATCAAGTTCGAGCGGGTCGGTATGCACCGTATGCCGACTCGTAGATGCTTCCGGACCGTTATCTACCCTGTTGGCGTTCCACGAGCGAAGCCGCTCTTGGTCATCAAAAGAGGCGGTCTCACACTTGGCAGACGAGAGATCGGTATAGTCAAAGCACGGACTGTCAGCAAGAGCGTTGAGAGCAAACAAAAGCGACAGGGCAACAACTGCAATCATACGTGTAAAATAAGTCTTCATTGTCGTGTCCTCCATTTTATCGTATGATTATTTTTACCGAACCTGCCGCATCAGCCGCAGCAGTATTCACTATATACACACCCTTATCCACAGGCAACCGTCTGTCTCCATCTATCTCGTCGGAATACAGACATTTGCCGGACACATCATATATGCTGACAAGCATCTTTACTGCTGCCCTTATCCGTATCTCTCCCTCTGCTGCCTGCACCATTGTGCCTGTCGTCGTTTGCTCTATCGCAGTAGGTGTTCTCGGCGGCACGGCTGAGACAAAGAAACGGTCATCATACCTGCCCGCGCCGAGATAACAGCAGTAAGACATACGCGTAAGGTCGGTTAGCACGTCAGCCGCAGCATCATAGAGATACAGCGAAGTGTTACACTCGCCCAAATCATCAGTCAAAGAGAAAGTATAGTCTGCCTCTTTGACTGCTTTCACCGACAGCGGGATAAACTCAGTCTCGCTGCTTCGTGGCAGTGCTGCCACCGACAGGTGATCATCACCTGCCTTCACCGCAAGTTCAAGTCCGGCATTACTCCACTTGGCGAGGTCGGCATTAAACTCATAATCTGCTGTATATCCGTCTGCAAAAAGCAAGCCTGCAATATCTTTTTCTCCATTTCCCGCTAACTCAATACTTGCCGTTGTTTCATTTACCAACATCCGCGCAGGGGCGTTTTGAGCACGATTAGTAATATCAAAAGAGAGGACATCACCCGTACCAATCTGCACGAAGAAGTTTCGGAAAGCAGGCAAAGCAACGTTTGCTGCAAGAGCGGGCGTATAGGTGCGGCCATCATCTGATGGGATAACCACATAACGCTGATTGCCAACCCATACATACTCGCCGTCCTGCATCTGCAAAAGTCCTATTATGCTTGCACCATTAAGCGTACTTACACTATTATAATCAGCAAGATAAGGGTTACCTACAAGATTCCAACCTGCATCATTTGGTCTGACACCTGCATTAAGCGTGTTTGCCGTTATGCCGTAAGGTGTTACACTGACTGTACGGCTGCCGTCTTGACTACGCTCCCCGAGCATCAGGTTAACCTGCATAGGGAAGCGCAAATAGCAATATACACGCTGCGCCGTTCCTTCCGTATTCTCCATCTTCACTTGAGGCGACACACCATATATAGTATATCCGACTCCAGCTTCAAGATTCGGATAAGAGTTGCTGCCTGTAAAGGGGTTCCACATTGTTTGCCAGCCTGTCTGACCTGATGTGCGCTGCAAGCCGTTGTAGCGCATTACCACAAGGTCGGCACGACTGCCGTCAAGATAGGCTACATCCTTTATGTTTACCGTATATGGCAGAGCAAGCGAGTAGTATTGCTTATCGCTCACAAGATACTCATAGTCAACCACCGAGCCGAAGGTACGTACCGCGCCGTTGGCTACGAGTTGCGGGTAGCAGAACGAGTATGAACCGTCATCATTAAGTCTGCCTCCACGAAGAACGAGACGATTGACAGCGAGCTGACAGCCCGTTGGTACTACCAACTTACCACCACCGGACACATAGAGGTCTTGCGCTTCCACGCTGCCATCTATAGTCATCTGTCCGCCGTCAAGCACCCATATATCCTTGTCCGTAAGGTCGGCGAAAGAAGACGAGTTGGTCGCATCATCCACAAGCACCGGAATAGGAATAACATAATAACCTATAATCGTATTCGCATTATCTCTGAATGTCAGGTTCAGTCTGCCACCGAAACGGTCATATACATCCGTCCTGTTAAACGACAAAGCATACACTCCGGGATTGTCAATAAGACAATCGGCAAGTGCATTGCTTACTTTCTTCTCGCTGCCTTCTGCCTGCACATCTATCGAAACTATGTCGGTAGCGGTGGTGCGGACAACAAACAGGTTATTCTGCCAGTCAACAACATCAAACGCTATGGGTCTGAACTGCGCAAAATAGGTAGTAGCCTCAACGGGTTGATTAGTAAGTTCAAACTTGGTGCCAGTGCCGTCTGCACTCGTATTCCAGCCGGTAAAGAGACAACCTTCCTTATATGCCTGCGGGATCTCGTCAAGCGGCACAAAAAGCATACGGCTGTCAGTGTTGCCATCGTCCCATGTACCTTCGTTAGTGTTCACGTCAAAAGTAACACTGACCATACACTCAAACTGCCAGTTAGCAGGGATATTATGCACGCCGCGTATATTTTCGAGTTGGCACGGCGCACGGAAAGTGCCGTTTGCGGCAACGCCGTCAAGCCAGCGGTTGGTCGGATATTTGTTGCTTGTGTCGGTATTGCTACCCGTGCCCAATCCCCAAGATGTAAAATGTACCTCTATCTCTTTCAACGCCTTGCAGCCGTTGAACATCAGCGAGTAACAACCGGTATAATTCGTTTCTGTACCATTGTTGTCATACGTTAGCGAAAGTGCCGGCAATACGGGAGCGTTAACGAGAGCCGTACAGCCGCTAAACATAGAGTTGTAGCAGTAGTTGGCAAGCGTCATCGCCGGCAGTTCGGGAGCAGTGGTCAATGCCGTACAAGAGGAGAACATTCCCTGATAGCAGTTGTTCGTAAGGCGTGTTGCAGGAAGCAACTTTTGCACCGTCGTCAGAGCCTTACAGCCGCTGAACATATATGCCATTGAGTTGGTGCCTATGTTTGTAGCAAGTATCTCGGGTGCGGCAGTGAGCAGCGCACAATTACCGAACATATACTGATATGCGTAGTTGCCTATTATCTCGGCGGGAAGAGTTTCGCAAGCCGTTGTCAGTTTGGAACAATTACGGTACATCTCTGCATATCCGTAGTTCATCACCCGAGTAGCAGCAAGCGTCTCCGCACCGGTAGTAAGTGCCGTACAGCCTTTGTACATAGAGTGGCAGCCATGGAGTCCCACCACCTTCACGCTCGGCATAGAGACGGCGTGAGTGAGAACCGTACAGCCCTCAAACATACTATAGCAGCCGCTGTCGCTCACGGCGGTGGCAGGCAGCGAGGCTTGTGCAAGAGAGAGTTTCTTACAGTTGTAGAACATCTTGCTGCACGTGGATATACCTATCACCTTGGCTGCTATATACGGAGCGGCGGTGAGTTGTCCGCACTCGGCAAACATCTCCTGATAGGCATTAGTGCTTACGCTCTCTGCCTTTAGGTCGGGAGAAGAGACGAGAGCCGAACAGCCCGCATACATCTTATAGCAACCATACTTGCCTATCACTGCGGCTTTTATCTCCGGTGCCGTAGTAAGAGACGTACATTTATTGAACATCTCACGATAGCCGCATTCGCCAATCGTCTTAGCCTGCAAGTCAGGAACAGAGGTCAGCGAGGTGCAGGAAGCGAACAAAGAGAAACAGCCTCTTTCACCTATGGACACGATGTCGGTTATGGCAGGAGCAGTCGTCATCGCCGTGCAGGAAGAGAACATAGCCGAACAACCTTTTATTCCTATCACTTTTGCTCTTATGTCCTGCGGAGCCACAAGCGAGGTGCAGCCCATAAACATATTCTCACACCCGCTCTCGCCTATCGTATCGGCATAAATAACAGGTATGGCGGTCAACGCGCGACACGTACGGAACATATCAAGACAGCCGCTCTCAGCCACAGACAGAGCCTCTATACGCTTCGGCGGCGACACAAGAGCCGTACAGCCGTAGAACATACGGTAGTAGCAGAAGGGCGCAAGACGTGTGGCGGGCAGCATCAGACCCTCTGACGAAACAAGATTGGTACAGCCGTTAAAAAGATTGGCAAAACAGGCGGTGGAGGAGATGACGGCAGAAGGGTTATCACCATCCACAAGTGTCATTATATTTCCACTGACACTTATTTTGGCTGTTGCGGCAAACTTATATCCCTTGGCATAATCGCGGCTGAACCCCGCAGGGTTAGTACCGCGAAACATCGCTTTGTCCCCAACAGAGGTAAGCGTAACGGTATTGGAGCCTGCCACGAAGTTGCTCCATGTCGCCCCGCCATCGGTAGAGCATTGCAGCGAAGGTTTGTCGCCGCCCGTACCTACATTGGTGAGCGAGATCTTGGCAGCGGGAGCCTCTGCCGTGACGGTGAAATAGTCAGTTGCATGGCAAAGAGTTGAGCCAAGCAACAAGAAAAGACAAGTGAAATAAAAATGTTTCATTATATTACGGCGGCAAAAATACACAATATATATCAGTTTGACAATTTTTTGAGAGTTTTTTTACTCTTTTTGGCACTATACTACGGCTTTTGCTATTACATACACACCGACACCCGATAAAATATAGGGTGTCGCATGTGTACTCAGCCTTTCATTTTTTAATACTCGGGGTAATACGACGGCTGCCTTCTTGCAGGCGCAAGTGCATCCCCCGGATCTGCTCCGCTACCTACTCCGAAATCTACACACAAAGGTCTTTTGAGCATAGTGCGTTCGGTAGCGGGCGCAAAATATAGAAGTTTTGTTTTCACAATATTATAAAGTTTTATATCGTATTTATTCTGTTTTTATGCCGCTGGCGGTATATCTCTCGCCGCCACGGATAATATAGAGCGTACCGTCAATCATTATTTTCTTTTGATCTGCCTTATTGTCTGCCGTTTCTTCTATATCGGTTGTCGTACCGATAGTGTTTCCACCGAACGCTATCCTTGCTCGTGGCGTTACGAGAGCCGGACCGTCATTGAGCAAGAAATAAGCACGGAAACCACGCATATAGTTGCTGACGGACGGACGCTGCAACATATTCCCCGCCGTGAGGAAAAGTTGGTCTTGTCTTCCCGCTTCGAGCAACGTAGGCAGCATTACGCCCATAAAACGCACTTCGCTGTCGCCGCAAGACGAACCTGTGGCAGTGGAGATAGTAACACCTTCAAACACAGGGTTCTCTATGCTTGCCATCGGACGTATAAGATACGGCACACCGGCTGTAATAGCATTCGTTTCCGCCATCTCCACGGTAAGCATATCGCCGTCAATTGTTGCGCTGCTAAAAGTATAGAGTGTGCTGCCGGCAAGCGGACTTATAGCCAACTTCTCTTCTGTCAGACTGAACGGCAGACAGAGAGTATTGAGCGTACCGCCGACAAGCGTGCGGTTCATAAAATGCACATCAAGCGTATTGCCATCGTTGTCTGTCAGCAACGCCGTGTTGTCGGTGTTATCATAAAGTTCGAGCGTAGCCGGAACAATCAATTCCCATTGAGCATAGTAGGTGGTAGGAGTTGAAGGCTGATTGTCTATATCCCAATCGACACCTGTACCATCAATGGCGGTGTTCCAACCGATAAAAGAGTAACCGTCCCATACAGGGTCAGCAACAGAAGTAACAGGATTTGTCAGCACATGGTCCTCGGTGTTTGAGCCGTCCCAACTGCCGCCATTGACACGGAATGTGTATTGAGGAGAGAACTGAGCATAGAACATATTTGAGCAGGTGTAATCAGTCTGGTTATCAATAGTCAGCGTCGTTTCCGAACCATCAGCGACAGTATTCCAGCCGATAAAGAAATAACCTATTTTTTGTGCTGTGGGTAGTGTAACGATGTTGGTTGAGACATCGTTGGATATGCGCTCATACGTCATATCGGCATCGTCCGAGCCATCCCACGTGCCACCATTGGTGGCTACATCGAAGATATAAGTATTGATTGTACTACGCGTCCAGTAGGTTTGTATTCGGTTGTCGCCTCTATCTGTATCAGGAAGGTCGCATGAACAGATAAATTTACACGATGAGTTTTTTGTAGTTCCATTAAGCCAACCATACGTAGCGTTTTTTGTACTATTATGAGCATTATTAGTGTCCCACGCGGTGAAACGGACTTCCAACCTTCTTAATTCTGTACAGTTCTGAAACATGTACTCCATACATCCTGCATCGGCCGTGGTATTAGCAGGCAATGAAGATGCCATTATAACAGGAGCATTGACAAGCGCAGTACATCCTTTGAACATATATTTGTAGCACCGCGCAACCAGCGTAGTAGCAGGCAGTTCGTCCTGCACGTTCACAAGCGAGGTACATCCACTGAACATACCATTATAGCAGTCAGTTGCCAAAGTGGTAGCCGGCAGTTCAGGGGCAGTGGTCAATGCAGTACAACCATTAAACATATTTATATAACAACTCTGTGCCAAAGTGGTAGCAGGCAGTTCGGGCGCAGTAGTCAAAGCTATACACCCTCCAAACATATAATTATAACATCCGGAAGCAAGTGTGGTAACCGGCAATAAAGGAGCTGAAGTCAAGACTTTACAATTATTGAACATTTTATAATAACATTGCTCTGCGAGAGTTGTGGCTGGCAAAGTCGGCGTAGATGTCATCTTATTGCAGCCTTGAAACATCTGGTTATAGCAATTGTCCTTAAGTTCTGTAGCTGGTAATATACTTGGAGGAGTAATTAGATTGGAGCAACCGTCAAACATTCCTTCATAACATCCGTTTTTCAGTTCAATTGCCGATAACTTTAAGTTTTCTGCACTCACCAAACAAGTACACTTCTCAAACAACCTGACAAAACAATACATGTTCGGTATTGTTGTTACCTCATTCTCATAGTCAATAAGCGACATCAAATCACCGCTTACTGCCACGTTTTTAGATATTTCAAATTTATAAAACTTGTTAGTTCCCGACTCTTGAGTACTACCAATGCCTTTAGCTGTATTATTCTTACCGCGTAACAACAACTTGTCACCTACATTAGCCAAAGTAGTTATAATAGTACCTGACGTTCCGGCTGATATGGTAACAGATGTCCAAGTTAGACCATTATCTGTACTTTTGTCTATCTTAAGGTCTTGCTTGGGGCTATTACCTCTGTTTATTTTAATCACCGCCCCTGCTTCAACAGCAGTAAAACACAAATAATCCACCTCCGCACGAGCAGAAACAGGCGAATAAAATAGAGAGAACACCACTATCACCAACAAAAGCAGCGAACTTAAACATCGGGATCGATACAACCAAGAAAGAGAATTAGAGTAATATTGCTTCATAGACATAAAATTAGTTTGTGTGGTACCTTTATTATAATTTTCACTTTTTGCACAAATACATACAAAAAGTGCGCAAATGTACATACATTTTCGCACACTCACAACATTTTTGTAATAAAAATGCAAAAATTCGTTACTTTTTGATTAAATTTAACTGAAAACAGAAAATTTATTAAAAAATAACCTCTACATCACTTAGTTTTGAATATCAACAAAATTTATATCTTCTCTAACTTAGCATACGCAAGTAGCAGTGTCTTCACCCCCACTTTGACAAAACGAATATCTATCTTATCATTACCATTATCCCTATACACTCTTTCCACCGTCCCCGCTCCAAACACACGGTGACTAACCCTGTCCCCCGCTGCAAAACTTGCATTCTCAACAACCGTAACCGCACCGCTGACCGACCGCAACCGCTGCTGTACAGGAGCAGAAAAGGCAGGCACTGATTCCTTTGCAGGCTCCTGCCACGTACTATGCTCCCAACGCATACGAGACACCGGCACAGACGGCTCCAACGGCTCCGAAACCAACAGATACTGTCTGTCTATATCCTGCAAAAATGACGATGGCGAAGAAAAACGAACCTGACCGTTATGGAACCTTGAGCGCGCAAAACTCAAACTGCAACGCTCCATAGCACGAGTGATAGCCACATAAAGCAGCCTGCGCTCTTCCTCTATCTCGCTCGGAGAGGTGCAGAACTGCGAAGGGAACAAGTCCTGCTCCAATCCGGCTATATATACTTCCTTAAACTCCAGACCTTTAGCCGCATGCACCGTCATCAGCGTTACGCGCGGCGTAGTATCGTCAAGCCGCTCGTCTTGGTCAGTAAGCAGACTCACATCGGCAAGAAAATCCTGAATAGGCGTAAAAGACACCCCCTCCTGCAAACGGCTGTCCACAAACTCGTGTATGCCCGACAGCAGTTCGTCTATATTCTGTTTTCTGTCTATCCCCTCCTGCGATTTGTCAGCCTCAGCGGCAGCCATCACACCCGACACCTTCAACGCATAGTCGGCAAACTCAAAAGCATCCATCGTATCTACCGCCTCTTGTATATTCTGCAAAAGAGTCACAAACCCCGCAAGCCTCTTCTTCGGTGCAGCAGACAGATTAAGTTCGTGAGGCTGAGGAGATGTCAGCACCTCATACAAACTTACTCTGTTAGCCGCAGCACACTCAATAACAGCATTCATCGTCGTACTGCCTATACCTCGTGCCGGAAAATTGACCACACGCAGCAAAGCCTCGTTGTCCTTCGGATTAGCAGCAAGACGCAGATAAGCAATCGCATCTTTTATCTCCTTGCGCTGATAGAAAGATGTAGAACCGTATATCCTGTAAGCCACACCCTGCTTGCGCATCTCGTTCTCAAAAACACGCGACTGCGCATTAGTGCGATACAACACCGCCACATCGTCCGGCTCAACCGCCCTACCTAAACGACCTGCTATCTCTCGGACAACACCCGCAGCCTCGTCCCTGTCAGACATATATGCAGTCAGTTGCAAGCGTGCACCATCTTCGTTTTCCGAATACACGTTCTTCGGTATCTGCCCCTCGTTATGACGAATAAGCGAATTGGCAGCATTCACTATCGTTTTGGTTGAGCGATAGTTACGCTCAAGTTTAAACAGCCGCGCATCTGCATAACCTCGCTGGAAAGTGAGTATATTGCGTATATCCGCACCGCGAAAAGAGTAAATAGATTGTGCATCGTCACCTACTACACAGACCTTGTTTTGCGGCTCCGACAAAAGCCTGACAATCAGATACTGCGCATAGTTGGTGTCCTGATACTCGTCCACAAGTATATACTGAAAGATATTCTGATAATACTCCCGCGCTTTGTCGTTTCGCTGCAAAAGCAAGCACATATTCATCAGCAGGTCATCAAAGTCCATAGCATTAGCCTGCTTCAAGCGCACATCATACGCCTCATATATATTTGGCATCTCATACAGACGGTTCATTCTGTCGTAGTCCGTCATCTGCTTATTAAGGGCGTAATTTTGCGGGGTGAGCAGCGCGTTTTTTGCCGATGAAATGCGGGATAAAACGAGAGACGGCTTATACACTTTCTCGTCAAGCCTGTGGTCTTTTATAACCTGCCTTACCACAGACTTACTATCCTGCGTATCGTATATGGAAAAGTCGTGTGTATAGCCCAATCCGTCAGCCTCCTGACGTAAGATTCGCGCACAAACAGAGTGGAAAGTACCCATCCACAAATAACGCGCTTTCTCCTCGCCTACAAGTTTATATATACGCTCCTTCATCTCGCGAGCGGCTTTGTTGGTGAAAGTGAGAGCAAGTATGCGGTTAGCAGCCAAGCCCCTCCATAGCAGATAAGCCACCTTGTAGGTCAGCACTCTCGTCTTGCCCGACCCCGCTCCTGCCACTACAAGCGACGGACCGTCCGTATATTCCACCGCCTCACGCTGGGCGGGATTTAGTTCATTCAAAAATCCGGGAATAGCCTCCATAAAATGTATAAAAAATAATACTTTGTGTGTAAATTGCCCACAAAGGTAGTACAAAATTTGCACACTTACAAATATTGCGTTACCTTTGCCACAAGACATTGAAAATTTAAAACCATACTCGTTATGCAACAACTTATTGAGTGTGTCCCCAATTTCTCGGAGGGCAGAAACCGTCAAGTGATTGACCAAATCGTAGCAGCCATCGCCGCTACTGAAGTGAACGGACTGAAAGTAAAAGTGTTGGACGTTGACCCGGGCGAAGCCACCAACCGTACGGTCGTAACCTTCGTCGGCGAACCTGAGGTAGTAATGGAAGCCGCCTTACAAGGAGCAAAAAAAGCTGCCGAACTCATTGATATGCGCCTCCATCACGGAGCGCACCCCCGCAGCGGTGCCACCGACGTCTGCCCCCTTATCCCCGTGGCGAACA
>DJXH01000009.1 GCA_002449665.1 Bacteroidales bacterium UBA7009 | reverse complement strand
TTTTATTTAGCCCTCCCCTATGAAACAGCCGACCTTAAATATATCACAATACGATGCTATATTTATGGTCGGCTTTATCTAAAAAGCGCACAATATCAGCGTTGTATATAGGTAATAAAAGAATTAGTAACAATTTTGTTACTAATTCTTTTGTTAGTTCCGATTATATGGAGCAAATGAACGGACTTACGCTGTATCAGATTCGTATAAACAGGACTTGTGTTAGCGCCTTTTGTCAGTCTTTCAGTTTCTCGGTATAAATCAGTTGGTGGTCAGGCAGCACTTCGGGGTAGAGAATGGATATAAGGTCGGCGAGAATAAGGTCGGGGCAGACAACGCCTTTTTCCCAAAAATCATTAGCACCTGAAGGTGTGGTGCGGCGGTGGAAATTATACACTTCGCCGTTTTGGTAAGCCTTGAACCACGTGTGTTTCTCGTCGGCGTTTTTGAGTTCTTCCATCGTTGCTGCTGATGCTCCCACCCATACGTCAGCCTCCGTTGCAAAGTCTTGCACAGCCTGCTCTACTGTCAGCGGAATGCTGCCCTCGTGCGGGTCGTCGGCATAGTGGTAGGCGGCGCAGGCATCGCGGAAGAGGTGTCCCATATAGGTGCTGCCGCTCGGTACGTACCACGTGCCGCGAAAGTCCTGCCCTGACATTATGGTTTTTTGTCCATTCTTTTGGCTCTCCGCCGCTAAACGGCACAGCGACTTGTATCTCTCCACGGTTGCGGAGAAAAGGCTGTCGGCAAACTCTTCTTTGCAAAAGAACGCCGCCACAAAGCGTATCCACTCGGCTCGTGCAAGCGGGTGGTGCTCCATCCACTCGTTGTTGTATATAATAGGTATATTGAGTTTGAGCAGTTGTTTGGCGGCGGCATCGCCCTGTGCGTAGGTGGAAATCATCATCGCATCAGGGCGCGATAGCAGTACGCGCTCTACGGAAGGTGACATACCATCGCCGAGGTTAAGGCAGTCATCTATTGTACCCAAGCAACTGTCAAGCGATGTGTAAATATACTCCGGATTGCAAACGCCTGAAATACAGCGTGTACAGCCTATGGCGTCGATAAACCCCGCGTGTGTGGACGAGGCTATGTTGATGCGACTGAGCGGCACGTGTATCTCTCCTTTTTGCGCCTTGCCGCGAGTAAGACGATAAATAGCCATCACCTTGCCTTTCTCCCATGGCGAATAGACGGTGGCGATACGGCAGTCGGCAGAGTCGGTGAGGGTAAATCCGGCGGCATAGAGGTTGCCCTCACGTGCCTCGGTGTTGGCAGAACGGCGCGTGCAGGAGACAAAAGATAGTAATAATAATGCAAAAACAGCGATACGATTCATAAGCGAACATTTTATGAGTGTGCAAAGGTACGGCATAATTGCCGCAACTGCAAGCGGGTAGGGAAGAGGAAAGCAGAAATTCCATAAAAAAACAACATAACGGCAAAATAGGAGTGTGCAAAATCTTGCACACTTCAAAAATATGCAATAACTTTGCAGCCGCAAAGAATGGGTTCTACCCCGAGTTAAACGGAACATTCTAAAAAACAACAGATAATGAAAAAAGTACTTCTTTTATGCACAGCAGCCGTTATGCTGCTTGCATCTTGCGGCACTATGCAGAAAGCCGCCACCACCACATCTACAACCGCTACAAGCAGTTCCACTGACGGACAGGCAGCCGGCAGAGCCTTGAAAGCCCTTTATACCCAGTATAAGGCTGACGGCAAGTTTGATGCCACCAACCTGAGTAACATCGCCAACACGATGCTTCTCATTCAGAACTGCAAAGGGCTGAAAACCTCGTTTAAGGACTCCAACTATTGGAAAGCCTTTGCTCAAGGACTTATCCTCGGCTCCGACAACCTCGTTACGCAGCAGGTGTCCAATACCGTTACCTCGCAACTGAGCAACATGATGCAAAATATTGACACCGAGAAACTTGAGTCTGCCGGTCAGAACGCCTCACAAGCCGCTTCGGCTGCCGCTTCTGCCGCATCAAGCCTTAAATCGATTTTCAATCTTTTCAGCAAATAACTATAACTACCGGAAGCAGATGAACCTGACAGACAGATTCTTAAAGTACGTGAGTTTTCACACCACGTCCGACGAAAACACTCATACCACACCTTCCACTCCCGGGCAGCGTGTCTTTGCCGAGTACCTCAAAGGCGAGTTGCAGCAGTTGGGCTTGACCGAGGTGGACTTGGACGAGAACGGCTATATAATGGCCACTCTCCCTGCCAACACCGAGGGCAAACCCGTGATAGGACTGATAGCCCACATGGATACCGCCCCCGACGCAAGCGGTAAAGACATACGTCCGCGTATAGTGGAGAGTTACGACGGCGGCGACATCGTGCTTAATGAGGAGCAGAAGATAGTACTTGAGACGAAAAAGTACCCCGAAATCCTCCGCTACAAAGGTCAGAACATCATCGTAACCGACGGTACGACACTGCTCGGCGCGGACGACAAAGCCGGCATAGCCGAAATAGTAACGGCGTGCGAATACCTGCTTGCCCACCCCGAGATAAAACACGGCAAACTGCGCATAGGCTTTACCCCCGACGAGGAGATAGGTGAGGGAGCCGACCACTTTGACGTTAGTAAGTTCGGAGCCGACTTCGCATATACAATGGACGGCGGGGCAGTGGGCGAACTTGAGTATGAGAACTTCAATGCCGCTGCCTGCAAGATTCACATCAGCGGTATCAATGTCCACCCGGGCTACGGCTACCGCAAGATGAAAAACTCCTTGCTCATAGCCACGCAAGCCGTAGATATGCTGCCCAAGAACGAGACCCCTGCCACAACGCAGGGCTATGAGGGTTTCTTCCACGTTACGGGTATGGGCGGCACGGTGGAGCAGACGACCATCAGCCTGATTATTCGCGACCACGACCGCGAACGGTTTGAAGAGCGCAAACAGCAAATGGAAGAACTTGTGCAATCGCTTAACAACCAGTACGGCGCAGGGACTGCCACAGCCGAGATTCGCGATCAGTACTACAACATGCGCGAGAAAGTGGAGCCGGTGATGCATATCATCTCCCTCGCCGAAGAGGCTATGAAAGCAGCCGGCGTTAAGCCCAAAGTGCAGCCTATACGAGGCGGTACGGACGGAGCAAGACTGTCGTTTGAAGGGCTACCGTGCCCGAACATCTTTGCAGGCGGGGAGAACTTCCACAGCCGCTTTGAGTACGTCCCCATAGAGAGTATGGAGAAAGCAATGCAGACCATACTGCATATAGTAGAAAGAGCATAAAACCTTAACCATAAATTTATTACCACTATGTTGAAAGAAACTCCTTTCACCGCCACCCATATCGCTTTGGGTGCGAAGATGGCAGATTTTGCCGGCTTTAATATGCCTATCCAGTACCCCACAGGCATCAATCGTGAACACATGATAGTACGCGAGGGCGTGGGCGTGTTTGACGTGAGCCACATGGGCGAGTTTTGGGTAAAAGGCGAGAAAGCACTTGATTTCTTGCAGTATATCACCACCAACGATGTCAGCAAACTCGAAGCCGGTAAGGCTCAATACACCTGCTTCCCCAACGGCAGAGGCGGTATTGTGGACGACTTTATCGTCTATATGTACTCCACCACCAAGTACCTGCTCGTAGTCAATGCCGGAAACATAGACAAAGACTGGGCTTGGGTGAACAAGCAGAACACCGAGCGTTTCGGCGTACAACTTGAGAACGCCAGCGACCAGTACGGTCAACTCGCCGTGCAAGGTCCCAAGGCCACCGAGATGTTGCAAAAACTGACAGATGCCGAACTCAGTGCCATACCCTACTACTGCTTCCGCGAGTGGAGTTTTGCTGGCGTACAGGGCGTTATCCTCTCCAACACCGGCTACACCGGCGCAGGCGGCTTTGAACTCTACTTTAAGAAAGAGTACGGCAAGCAGATTTGGGATGCACTCTTCGAGGTGGGCAAGGACTACGGTTTGGCTCCTATCGGTCTCGGCGCAAGAGACAGTCTGCGTCTCGAAAAATGGTTCTGCCTCTACGGTCACGACATCGACGACGACCACTCGCCCATTGAGGCAGGTCTCGGCTGGATAACCAAGTTCGATGCCAAGGACTTTATTGACAAGGAGTTCCTGCTCAAGCAAAAACAGGAAGGCGTACAGCGCAAACTCGTACACTTCATTATGCAGGAGCGCGCTATACCCCGCAACGGCTATGAGATTTGCGATGCGGAAGGCAACGTGATAGGTAACGTAACATCTGGTATAATGCTGCCCAACACCAAAGAAGGTATAGGTATGGGTTACGTGAAGACTGCTTTCTCAAAGAAAGAGACTATCATCTACGTCAAGATACGCGAAAAACTGTGTGCTGCAAAGATAGTATAATATCTATATACAGGAGGAAGGGCTTTAAGTTGAGGCTCTTCCTCTTTTTTGTTTTTTTGTTGGTGCGGGGCGGCTCTTATGCCATCCCGCTTAAAGACTTGAGCGATTCTCTATTCGCTTACAGTCAGCGTTTTGCCAATATCGAACCCGTGCAGGTGAAGAACATAAGGCAAAACGGACTGAACATAGCCGTGTATACCAATCCTTCGCTTAGTCAACTCTCTCTCTCGCCAGATGAGTTGCTGCTGCTCAAAAGGCAGGTCAGTATGTGGGTTCGCGGCGATAGCAAAGGCAAGGTGAGCATATACAGCGACAAGCACGAACTTGCGGAACTTATCACCTCGCGCTACAAGCAGCGTACCGACCGTAACAAGATGTCCGTGCAGACCTCTTATCCTCTTACGCGCAACCTCTCTCGTTCGTATGAGGCTGACAAAGGGCTTGAGGGCAGGCATATAGCCCTCTGGGCAAGCCACGGACTGTATTACAAGCAGGACGAGATGCGTTGGCAGTGGCAGAGAGCCAAACTGTGGACCACCGTGGAAGACCTCTTTACATCCGGATTTACTATGCCTTTCCTTGTCCCTATGCTCGAGAACGCCGGTGCCGTTGTACTTCAGCCACGCGAAAGAGACACACAGACTGAAGAATCGATAGCCGAAGCAGAGAAAGGCAGGTTTGTGCCACAAATAAAGAAAGCGGGCAACTACGCCGTGTATGTAAGGTATAACTATCACGGTAACAATACGAAACAGGCTGTCTATACTATCACTCACGCCGGACAAAAGACCACATATATGGTCAATCAGCAGATGTCGGCTGGGGTGTGGGTCTATCTTGATAAGTTTTATTTTACTACCAACCCTGCCCGCAATTTTATCACACTTGCCGCCGAGGGCAAGGATGGTGCTGCGGCTGACGCTCTTGAGGTCAGGCTCGGCGGCGGTATGGGTTCGGTAGCCCGCTGTCCGTATGCCGAAGATACGACGGAGCAGGCGAGGCTCGCCGAGTATTCTGCCGTGAGCGGCTACCCGAGGTTTATGGAAGGAGCGCGCTATTTCCTTGAGTACAGCGGCTATCCCGACAGCGTATATTCGTATTCAGAGGGCAAGAACGACTATATAGACGACCTTGCGGCACGAGGCAGATGGGTCAATTATCTGCTCGGCGGCAGTACGCTTTTGCCTGACAGACAGGGACTTCGTGTCCCGCTCTCTATGAGCATAGCCCTGCATTCCGATGCCGGATTTACGCTTGACTCAACTACTATAGGAACTCTCGCTATCTACTCGGAGAAGAACGACAGCAAGCGCACCAACTATCGTTCGGGCGCGACTCGTCTTATCAACCGCGACCTTGCCGACCGAGTGCAGACGCAGGTGGTGGAAGATATAAGAAAAACTTTCAGCAGCGATTGGAGCCGTCGCGGACTGAAAAACGCCTCCTACTCGGAAGCAAGGCTGCCGGAAGTGCCGAGCGTGCTGGTGGAGATGCTCAGCCACCAGAACCTCGCCGATATGCAACTTGCTCTTAATCCGGAGTTTAAGTTTGTCGTCTCTCGTGCCATATACAAAGGCATACTGCGTTTCCTGCACGAGCAGAGCGGCACGCCCTATGTAGTGCAGCCCCTGCCTGTGCGCTCTTTCGCCATAGAGCGGGCAGGAGGTGATAACATTAGGCTCATGTGGCAGCAGACGACAGATACGCTTGAGCCGACAGCCAAGCCTGATTACTATATCCTCTTCACCCGCCGCGAGGGCGAAGACTGGGATAATGGAGTGAAAATCAACTCTAAAGACCTAATTGTAAGAAAGACCGTAAAGGCAGACTACAACACTCGCTACGACTTTCGCGTGGCAGCGGGAAACGCAGGCGGCATAAGTCTTATGAGCGAGACTCTCTCGGCTTGTATAATAAAAAACAGTCCTTATAATGCGCTTATAATAAACGGTTTCAGCCGTGTGGCTGCGCCGGAGACGGTGAACCGTGATACGCTGACCGGCGGCATTGTCCCCGGGTCGTATGCCATCCCATACGGCGAGGATGTTACGTTTATTGGCAACCAGAGCGACTACGACCGCCGCCACGAGTGGGTCAACGATGACGAGTGCGGCTTTGGTATGTCATATTCCGACTATGCGGGCGTGGTAACAGTCGGCAACACTTTTGATTATCCTTCGCGTTACGCCGATGTTTTGCGCCGCGCGGGTATATCCTGCGTGTCGGCTTCGGAGCAAGCCGTAGGCGGTATGAGCGAAAGCAAATATGACTTGTTGGTGCTTATCAAGGGCAAGCAGAAAGGCGACAGTGCCTATTTCTCCGCGCCGCTGCGCTCGTTTATAAGTCGTCATTTGCAAGACGGCGGCAAAATGCTGATGAGCGGTGCGTATATAGCAAGCGGACTACAGACAAAAGAAGACCGCAGATTTGCAGCCGACACTCTGCATTATCGCCTCTATTCCACCAAAGCAACCCATACGGGCAGATTCTGTTTGCAGCCGCCTTTCCTTCCTATGACCGAGTATGCTTTTGCCACCACGCCCAACGACAGCGTTATCTGTTGCGAGGCTCCAGACGGCATTGCCCCCACTGCTCTTTCTGAGCGTTTGGCTCGCTATTCGGATACGGGTGTGTGTGCAGGAGTAGTGTATAAGAATCAGGTAGTTGTGCTGCCTTTCGTACTTGAGGCGGTAAGCGGTTTTGATGAACTGACGGAGCGTTGTCTGCGCTATTTTTCTATAATCCCTCCACCGACAAGATAGTCGTCTTGGTACATTATCGCGCTTTGTCCGGCTGCCACTGCCCATACGGGTTCGCTGAAACGTAGTGTGTGGTTGTTGAGCATTGCCTCTGTGGGGCGGCTGCGATAGCGAATCTGTGCCATAACGGGCGTGTCCTCTTTCCCGCGAAAATAGAAATGTCTGCCTAAATGCACATCGGTCTGATAGAGGTCATCGTGCCTGCCAAGACTGACGATATTGTTTTCGGCATCTATTTTAGTAACGAAAGCCGGATAGCCGAGTGCTATGCCGAGACCTTTGCGCTGACCGATGGTGAAGTTGGTGTAGCCTGTGTGCCGTCCTACTTTTTTGCCGTCTTTGTCTTGGAAGATGCCGTCTTTTATCTCCACGCCTTCCTGTTGCAGGAAAGTGCGGTAGTCGTTGTCGGGGATAAAGCATATCTCCTGCGACTCGGTCTTGCGGCTTAACTGCTCGAAGCCGTGCTGTCGTGCTATCTCTCTTACTTCGGGTTTGGTCAGTGAGCCGAGCGGGAAAAGAGTGCGGCTGAGGTTTTCTTCCGTGAGCATCCAAAGAAAATAGGTCTGGTCTTTGTTGGTGTCAGCGGCTTTCTTGAGGTAGGTGTGTCCGTTGTGTTCGCCTATGCGGGCATAGTGCCCCGTGGCTATATAGTCGCAGCCGTAGCGGTCAGCCTCTTCGAGCAGTACGCCCCACTTGATGTGAGAGTTACATAGTACGCAGGGGTTAGGTGTTCGTCCGTGTCGATATTCATTTACGAAGTCGCTAATCACATGTTGGCGGAAGATGTCGCGGAAGTCCACTATATGATGCTCAAAGCCTAATTGTGCTGCAAGGTGCCGTGCCTCCATTATGCTTTCCACGGAGCAGCAGCCTTTCTCGCGGGCAAGACAGGACGGTTTGATAGAGTCGAACGTGCGGAAGGTAACACCTACGAGTTCGTACCCCTGCTCAAGCAGAAGCATAGCAGCCACACTGCTGTCTATGCCGCCGCTCATCGCCATCAGTACTCGTCCTTTGCTCATATAGAAAAGTGTCTATTTGCTCAGTTCGAGCATACGTTCTATAGGCAGCAAAGCCTGCTTGGCAATCTGCTCATCTACAACCACTTCGCCTGTCTCGTTCTTTAGGCAGTTGTAGAGTTTTTCAAGAGTGTTCTGCCGCATATATTCACACTCGTTGCACATACAGCCTACGCCTTCCGTCGTCTCCGGCGGGACGGGTAGGAACTCCACATCGGGGCACGCTTTGCGCATCTCGTGCAGTATGCCGGACTCGGTGGCGATGATAAACTGCTTTGTCTCGGGGTGGGCTTTAACGTAATTGAGCAGTGCCTGCGTTGAACCAACAACATCGCTCAGGTTGATTATCACTTGCTTACATTCGGGGTGGGCAAGGACGGGAGCGGCGGGGTGCTCTTTTTTGAGCAAGATGAGTGCTTCTGCCGAGAAGCGGGCATGCACGTGGCAGCAGCCGTCCCATAGTGCCATCTCTCTGCCGGTCTCGGAGTTGATATAACTGCCGAGGTTATGGTCGGGTCCGAAGAGAATCTTCTCGCCTTCCGGCATACTGCCCACTATCTTCAGCGCGTTGCTGCTTGTAACCACTATGTCGGTCAGAGCCTTAACGGCAGCGGAGGTGTTGACGTAGGATATGACCTTATAGTCAGGGTGTTGCTCCTTCCACGCGGCAAGGTCTTCGGCTTTGCAACTGTCGGCAAGCGAGCAGCCGGCGGTGGGGTCGGGGATAAGCACTTTCTTCTTCGGGCAGAGAATCTTGGCGGTCTCTGCCATAAAATGTACTCCGCACATCACGATGATGTCGGCATCCGTCTTAGCCGCCTGCTGCGCAAGGGCAAGCGAGTCGCCGATAAAGTCGGCAACGTCCTGTATCTCGGGGCGTTGATAGTAGTGAGCCATAATGATGGCGTTCTTCTGCTTGGCAAGTTGCCTTATCTCGTCTTGTATCATATCTCTGCGTATTTATTCGGCTGCAAAGGTACGGCAAAATCAAGATACGTACAAGCAGTTTGTGCAAATGTTTTGCATAACTGACGAATTTAGCCTACCTTTGCACGATTTTTTGCGTATATGTATATGAAAAAACTCCTGACATACATCGCCATTCTTACGGCTATGCTTATCTGGGCGGGTTCGGGTATTGCCATAAAGCATGCTCTTGCCGTCTTCCCCCCTCTTACTTTGATAGTTACGCGTTTTACCCTCGCTGTGCTGCTGATGCTTGTCGTGGGGCTTGCGTGCAGAGGCAACTCTATGCTCGGACTGAATAAGTTGCAGAAGAAAGATATTCCGTTTTTCCTCTTGGGCGGATTTTTTGAGCCTGTTCTTTATTATCTGCTTGAGACCTACACCTACGATGCACTCTCGTCTCCCACTATAGCCGAGACACTGCTGTCCACCTCGCCTATTTTGGCTCCGATATTTGCTTACGTTATTCTCAAAGAGAGAGTTACGAAGTTTAATATACTCGGTATAATCATATCTTCCGTCGGTATGATTATGCTTGTTTTATTAGGTTCTTCGTCTTTCGGTATCGGCAGTAAGTGGGGGCTGCTGTTGGCTTTTGCCGCTGTCTGCGCCGCCGTTTTTTATACTATAGTGTTGCGCCGTATTCCCGAGACGTATAACTCGCTGTCTATAGTGTTTTATACCCAACTTGTTGCGCTTCTGTTTTTCTATCCGATGTGGGGAGTGGTGGAAGGTAGTGATGCCATATCTTTCTTCTCTTCGCTCACCTCTGTCGAAGGCTGGCAGCAGGCTCTTCTGTCTATAGGTTATCTCGCTGCTTGTTCGTCTGTGATTGCTTTCATTCTCTATTGTCATACCATACGGCAAATAGGTGTAACGCGCACAAATGCTTTCAATAATATCCGTCCTATGTTCACGGCGATTATTATGTTCTTGTTCTTCGGCGAACATCTGCCTTGGGGCAAAGTGGCAGGTATATTGCTTATTATCATCGGACTGTTTATCAGCCAGTGGCAGCCGCGTAAAAAATCACTAAAATGAAAACTGTTTTCCTTGTAGTAGGGCGAACGGTCAATCCCCACCTTCAAGTCCTCATAGACGACTACTCCAAGCGTCTTACTCACTATCTGCCTTTTTCGCTTGAGGTGCTGCCCGACCTCAAGCAGACCAAGAACCTGACAGAAGAGCAGCAAAAGCAAGCGGAAGGGCAAATGATTATTCAGCGTGTCGCGCCCTCTGCAGACCTCATCTTGCTTGATGAGCGGGGAGAGGAGATGAGGAGTATAGAGTTTGCTCGGTATATGCAGAAAAAGCAGTCTGCCGCGCGAGACCTTGTCTTCGTATGCGGCGGACCGTATGGGTTTTCAGAGGATGTATATAAACGCGCCGGTTCGATGATCAGCCTTAGCCGTATGACTTTCTCACATCAAATGGTGCGCCTTTTCTTCGTGGAGCAACTCTATCGCGCGATGACTATCCTGCGCGGTGAGCCTTACCACCACGAGTAGCCTTTTCCCGTTCCGCTGAATTAACCGTCAGAACCTTACGCCGATACCGGCATCTATGTACTCGGCTTTCATAATGTGCAGTTTAAGCCCGAGATGAACGAGCAAATGGTCGGTGGCAAGATACTTGAGTTGCACCCGCTGGTAGCACCATCCGTCTTGATAAGTGCTGGCTTTAGTCGGGTCGTATTTGTATATTATCCCTCTGTTTAATCCTCCTTTGGCTGCCTCCTCAAACGGCTCGAGGTTCTTCACGGGGTCAATCATATAAATGCCTATGTGATAGCCGAAACTGAACCTGCCAAGCACCATCTCCGGCTGCAGACTCACACCCAAACGGAAGCAGTTAACCTGATTGCTTTCCGTGAGATAGGTCTTGCCAAAGTGGGTTACGTTCTTCGTTGAACCATCGGCAAAGTCTTTATATACAGCCGAGTACGCGCCGTCGTAGAAAGCATCTGCACCTATACCTATGCGGAATATACTCAGCGGTTTCCAGTATGCGCTGACGGAGACGGTGGCTATGCCGTACCACCGGCGGTCTTTGTAATACACGCTCCTTACGCCGCCGCCTGCGAGAATCTCTATCGCCCACGGCTTGTCCACGCCGTCGTTCAGGTGGTGAGGCACCTCGCTGTATGGCTCGTGGCGGTGCATACCGTATATGCCGAGACTCGGAGTGTATGCCACTCCCACTTCGGCGTTAAACATATTATACCCCGCGTTAGGGGTCATCACGCTGCCGTTGCTCAGGTGCTGCCAACCGGCATTGAAGGTGATGTCCCAGCCTTTCTTTATCGGGAAATCCATATAAACTGCTCCCATTAGAAAAGCATTGGCAATGCTGCCCATGGATATATTCGCTATCTGCTGCTTCTTGCTCCCGCCGGTGCTGATCTGATAGGCTTCCCACTTATATTCTTCGGGGACGGTGTTAGCATACGTCTTTGTTACGAACCCTATACCTATGCCCGGGCGCAAGCCGAAAACGAAGTGTTTGCTCCTGTATAGAGGTATATTAAGATAGGCGTGAGGGGCGAATGCCTGACCCAAGTATTGGTCCTGACCGAGGTCAAATGCGCTGAAAGCCAAGCCTATGCTCGCGTTGTTCCACTGCTGAAGACTGCGCAGTCTGCCCGTCGGCAAAAACTCCACAGCCACGCTGCCGCCAAGAGTAACCGGTCTGTCCATTGTCAGTCCGTACATCGTCTTTGTCCCTGCAATCTTGTCATCGCGGTTGAGCCAGCCGGTTATACCGCTTATGCGGTAGTGCATCTGCACCTTCGGCGTGGTCTCGTCGCGATGGTTGTTCTTAACGTAGTCGGCATTGCGCTTCTGCGGGTGCTTGACCTTTGGCGAACGCTTGGAGCGGGTGGGGGTAGGGCGGTCGTGTACAACGTGCTGTGCGGTCAAGGGCATAGCAAAAGCCGACAGCAACAGCAGAATAATTATGTAATGAAATCGCCTCATCTTATTTTTGCTCTATTGCGGCTTTGACGAACGACACAAACAGCGGGTGGGGGTGGAGGACGGTGGACGAGTATTCGGGGTGGAACTGCACCCCTATGTACCACGGATGTCCTTCAAGTTCGATTATCTCCACCAAGCCCGTGTCGGGGTTAACGCCGGTACAGTGCATACCATTGGCTTCAAACTCGGCTTGATAGAGTTGGTTGAACTCATAGCGGTGTCTGTGCCGCTCCACTATCTGCTCCTGTTTGTATATCTGATAGACACGGCTGCCCTTGTTCAGTCGGCACGGATATGCTCCAAGACGCATACTGCCGCCCTTGTTGAGCATAGTCTTTTGGTCTTCCATCATGTCTATGACGTTGTGTGTCGTCCTCTCGTCCATCTCCACGCTGTTGGCATCGGTGTAGCCGAGTACGTTGCGCGCGAATTCAATAGCCATAGCCTGCATACCGAGACATATACCGAGACACGGAATATTCTTCTCGCGGGCATAACGTAGAGCGATAAACTTCCCTTCCATACCTCTCTGCCCGAAGCCCGGGGCAACAAGTATGCCCTGCTGACCTTGCAGTTTATCTGCTACGTTTTCAGCCGTTATGTCATCGGAGAGAAGGGAGGTGAGGACAAGGCGGCGGTTGTTGTAAGCGGCGGCGTGGGAGAGCGATTCGTGGATGGACTTATAGGCATCTTGCAGTTGTACGTACTTGCCTACCAGCGCGATGCGCACTTCCTCCGTGGCTCCTTCGAGTTTTTGCAGAAAAGCGTTCCAGTCGGTCATATCGGCTGTCGGTACCCGACTCAAGTCAAAGCCGGTCTTTTGCAGCACTACCTCGTCAAGATGCTCGGCTTGCATATTGAGCGGTACTCGGTAGATGGACGAAGCGTCGGCAGACTGAATGACGGCGCGTTCGTCCACGTTGCAGAATAGTGCCACCTTGCGCCGCAGAGTGTCGTTTATCGGGTGTTCGGTGCGAAGCACGATGATGTCGGGCTGTACGCCCTCCTGCTGAAGGTCTCTTACGGAGTGCTGTGTGGGCTTCGTTTTCAGTTCTTTAGCCGCTTGCAGGTATGGGACGTAGGTGAGGTGGATACAGAGGCAGTCGCGCCCGTGCTCCCACTTCATCTGACGGACGGTCTCTATATACGGCAGGCTCTCTATGTCGCCCACCGTGCCGCCTATCTCCACTATGACGAAATCGTAGTCGCCCGTTCGACCAAGGGCTGTGATGTTGCGTTTGATTTCGTCTGTTATATGCGGTATGACCTGCACGGTCTTACCAAGGTAGTCGCCGCGCCGCTCTTTCTCTATCACGCTCTTGTATATGCGCCCTGTGGTGAGGTTGTTCATCTTGTGGGTGCGTATGTCGAGAAAACGCTCATAGTGTCCGAGGTCGAGGTCGGCTTCGTGTCCGTCTTCCGTTACGTAGCACTCGCCGTGCTCATAGGGGTTGAGCGTGCCGGAGTCGATGTTGATGTACGGGTCAAGTTTTTGGTTGGTGACTTTGAACCCGCGTGCTTGCAGCAGTTTGCTAAGTGAGGCGGCGAGGATACCCTTGCCAAGGGATGATGCCACCCCGCCGGTAACGAAGATATATTTTGTCATAGTAGTTGGGAAGTTTTTTTTTAGTTTTCCTATTTCTCCTAGTTTTCCTCTATAGAATATAATATTGCTTCTGCTTGTCTTAGCGGGTTGCGCTTCTTCTGCCCGGCGGCGTAGATGAACACTTCCGCCGTTACAATCCACGTTCCTTTTTCAGCAAAGGTGTTCTCTGCTCCTACTATCAGCGAGTGGCTCACAAACGGTCCGCCCATCGCCTCACCGCCGTACAGCCGCCATAACCCCCGCAACTCCGTAGCATAGAAAGAAGGGGTAGGATTGTTAGGATTAATAGTTTCCATAGGATTCCTATGATTATTAGTTCCCCTAATCCCCTCTAACTGCCGAATAAACCTCATTTGTGGCGGAAAATGCTTGTACTCTGTCCCCATATACGAGCCTTCCACCGTTCCGCTGACTAATTGCCCTACTACCTCGTCCCGCTTGTGGCAGAGGTAGTCGGTGGTGAAAGTGAGGGAGTCGGTGTAGGGGTAACTATATACCACAATGTCGCGCCGCACAGGACCTTTGTTGTTGCAGCACCAAAGGACACTGACGGCGGTAGTGGTAGTTTGCAGAACAGTGTCTTTTATGAGCATATAGTCTTCGGGTATGAGCATATCGCAGCCGAAGCGTTTTTGCATTGCGGCGCGCGCCTGTTTGTTGGTGCTTGCGCGGAGGAAATGCACTTGCCGCGCAAGTTCTTCTCTTACAAGCCACTCTCTTATCTGCTCGCCGTACTCGTTCCAATAGGCTGTGAAGGCGGCTGTGTCGGGAGCCTGTATGCTGCATACGGCTTGCGGCTTGCTCCAGCGGTTGCGGCTATATACGGCTTTAGCGGCTGTGTAACGCGCCGGCTGAATATCTACGTATAGGATATTGCGTGCCGAGCGCAGGAAGTCGTCAAACTGCTTTGGCGGTACGTTCATCGTCTTGAAGTAAGGCTCCATCTGCGGCAGGCAGGGCATGTCGGCAGCAAGGGTCTGTTCTACTATGTCGCTTACCGTCTTGTCGGCTACTATGACACATTCGTATATGCTGCCCGTGGCGGAAGGCAGGGTCAGACCGCCGCTGTTCTTGCAAGCCGATATAAAAAGGCAGCCGATGACGGCGGAGAGTATGATATAGAAGCGTTTGCTCATTGTTGCGGGGTGTTGAGTAGGTTTTTTATTATATTGACATACTGCATGGCTTCGCTGAAAAAGTCTTGCAGTTCCTGCTTGTCGTATTGTATAAAGAAATCGTAGTCTGCCCCTTCGCGCATCTGTTCGGCGCGGGTGAGGAAGCGTCCCCAACGGGCATCAACAATACCTTTTTGTACGTAATGCAGTCCGAACATCTGCCTGACACCTGTGTGCGTTGAGGCTTTGATGCCGTTTTGTATGAGCAGTGCTTCGGTTGCATAAAAGCAGGCATAGTACATACGGTTGGCTGCGGCATTCAGTCGGTCGTTTGCTAATAGCAGTTCTACATCGGCAAGTGCGTTTTCTGCCTGTTCCATACGGTAGGTGGTATAGGCAAGGCGTGTCTTGTCGTCAAAGTTTTCACTCATAGTATTACTCCTTCGTTTTGTATGTTTATCTTGAATGGGTCTGTAGGTCTGGTGTCCCAGTAGTGTTGAGTATATATATGCGCATTAACGGGAATGCCTGTCTGTAGTTCTATCTCATACAGCGGAGTGCAGATAGCATCTTTCTCGCTGTTGTTCACACTGTCTTGATTCAGCAGAACGAGCAGGTCTATGTCGCTGTCAGGCTTGGCATCACCTCGTGCCTCGCTGCCGAAAAGGATGACTTTGGCATCCGGCTTGATGCTGTGTATTGCGGCTGCAATCTGTTCTGTCGTTTTACTGCGGCGCATATATGTTTTCAGGTTGTGTTTTTTTGTACCATAAGACGCAAGGTTAAGCCCTTGCGTCTTATGGTTATACGTTGTCTTCGTATTTTTCGTTGTTTACGTAAACTACGTAGATTACGCAAACTACGAAAAACTACGTTCACATTTATCTTACGAGTTTGCCTTGTGCGTCATATACTCTGCCGTCTTTACGCAGGTAGAGAGTGCCGTCTATTATCACTTTCTCGCAGCCGGTGGTGAGCATATCACCTTCGGCGGCTTCGATGTCGGTGGTTACTTGGCGGCGGTTGATGACGAGTGCAAAACGCTCTTTGTACGTACCCTTGCCTAATGCGATGGTGTAATCGCCGAGAGCGAGGTTGGTGGTGATGCCGGTCTCGTAGTCAATGAGGCTGACGTTCATACCGTCAGTGCCTTCGGGCAGCGAGAATGTGTATTCGGCTGCTGCCGCTGCATCTATGCCTACGGGAACGGTGGTCGTCGTAGCAGGTACGGGCAAGCAGTTGGCACCCATACTTACGCCTTCTACTATGGTATAGAGGTTGGTTATACCGGCGTTCTCGGCTTTCACGAGGTCGATGTTGAGGTCATAACTCTCTGTGGCGTTGTCTTGCAGGCGGACGAACGTGTGGTCGGCCGCGTTGCCTGCCTGACTGACGTGCAGGTCAAGAGTATAACTGCCTTTCTCCGTCTCGCTGTCAGCCCTGCGTGCGGCGGGCATAGACGCGGGGCGTTCGCTCCAGTTAAGTGTACCGGCGTATTGTACCATATAGGCGAACATCGTATTGAATGTCGTTTGCTTGGCATTAGCAACGCCGAAACTGTTGGTTGAGCCGTCGTAATTATAGTAGAAACTGAGAGCGTTTGGTGATGATCCGTTGTCGATTTCCACACCTTCCTCAACAGTCGGCGTTACTACATTCAGTCCGCCTACGTTCGCGAACGAAGGTACGGCAATCAAGTTCCAGTTGCTGTCCCATATATCGCGGCGGTCGCGAGTGATGGAACACGGATGAGCAGGCACTTCCATTGAGGTGGGCAGGTCATCGTCAATAGCGACCTTCTCCTTTGATGGGAAGTAGATGTCAAGCAGGGTAACGCTGTTATCCCATACTTTCGATTCTGCTCCGAGTTCGTCAAGGTCAAGTTTGAGTACATATCCCACGTTGGCTTTCAGTACGTATCCTGCCTCGCGCATAGCGGGAGTGATATATTTCCAGCGAGTGGGTGAGTCAGCCCATTGTCCCTTAGCAGCACGCTCCGCGCCGTCGTAGTATTGCATAATCCAGTGTTTGCCGTATATGCCGAAGCCGAATGCATCGCTCAGTTTTACGTCAAACGGGAAGCCTATCCAGTATATGCTTCGTTGTGTACGCGGAGTGGAGGCAGTGAGGGTGGCTTTGTCAAACTCAATAAGAGCATATACCGTCTTCTTGTCAGGTATAGATCCACCAGCACCAAAGGTAATCTCCTCCGTTTCCGTATTATTGGTACGCATAATCATAACATCGGTCTCAATATTCAACGTCTCTGATATAGCACCACCCGGACGCCATGCCGTAACAAGTTTGTTGGTCTTGAAGTCATATACGGCGCAGATGTTGTATTTAGTTTCACCACCGGCTGTGGTGGTAAGTACGGTCTGCTTTGCTGTTTCTGAACCTACGAGATTTTGCACTTTACCATTGTAGTTGGCTGTGATATATACTTCAGCACCCGACTGTGCTTGGAGGTTGACTATATATATCCAGTTGTTGCGGTCGGTGAATGTTACTTCGTTGTCATTGAGACCATCCCAATTAATGTCACTTCCGTCACGGTTAAACAGTTTGTCATCGCCAACCATCACGAGGTATCTGTCGCTTGCGTAGGACGAACCGTTGATATAGGTGCGTTTTACCTCGTTGGTGGTGGAGTTGTATGAGAAGCGGACGTTGGCACTGTATGGCAGTGTCTGAACACCTGTACCGAGTATGTTATCATCAGTCAGTGTGTCGCTTACTGCAATACAGTAGTCGTTAGCAATAACACACTTAACATTAACGTTCTTTCCTGCTGCTGTGTTATCCACCCACTTGCAGTAGAGATAATCGTATGCCTGCGGGTCGGAAGTGTCAAATGTGATAGTGTTCAAATCCATTACATTATTCTTATATGCTGTCCAGCCGCCGTCAGCGCAGTCGGTCTTAATGTAATACGAACCGCGATAAGGCTCTATATAGCTCAGTGTGGCAGCATCATTGTTTATAGCCACATCGAAGACGAACACACCTGCGGTGTCGGCTGTGAAGCCGCCTGCTGTACCAAAGCCGGTCATGCTGACTGCTTTGCCTGCATCCCATACGGGATTACCATCCGAGAGTGAAGTACATTTCTTCAGCACGAGCGAGGGGGAGTGAGCCGACTTATTGTCGATAAACATTGAGTAGCGACGCTTGCTTACCTCCATTGACTTGATAATATCTGAACGCGACTTCTTCGCTGAGCCGTCATTGTAGGTATGTACGAGCATATAGTCACCCACAGCCACGGGGTAGTTGACGCTTAAGCGCATCACATCGCCCGTCATGTCGATGGTCAGGGTGTATATACCCTCGGAGGTCGGGGTGATATAGAAGCGCGGACTGCCGTCTTTGTACTCACTCAAACCGATGTTCGAGCAGTCGGTGTTAGTGATGGTGTAACCTGTTTCTACGGGGCTGCTGTTGAAAGTGATGTAGTGTGTGCCACCCACGTTGTAAATCATATAGTTGTTGTAACCACTTGTGAGGTTGTGCACACGCAGTTGGTACTGGATGGTGTTCTCGCTTGTAACAGTGAAATCTCTGTGGTGTTCCGAACCATCGCCATTGTCGGCGGGATCAACGTAGCCGCTACCATTGTAACGCTCAATGCGGTAACCTGCGTCTGAACCAACGGCAACGTTATGGTGTTTCCAATAGCCGTTGTAGTACTTAGTACTATTTGTATTCTGATCTGTGAAATTGCCGTGTTGCGGTACGAACATATTCCATTCGGTCTTGTAGTCACCCCGCATTACGGCTTCATATTCATAGAACGTATAACCATTGCCGTTATTGGTACCGAAGTTGTGGTTGCTAAATGCGATGTCGTTATTACTGTTTGCGTTATTGGTGTCATCTGCATAGTTGTAACGTGTAGTACCGCGCGGAACGTATGCCCAATAAACATTGGATGTACCTTCCTGCGTCATCAATATTCCGCTGTACTCGCTGCTACCATTGGATTTAGCATAGTTACCATCGTAACTAATACTGAAATATACATACACATTATCCCACAAAGGTTCATTGGCATCAGCATTCCAGTTGCGGAAATAGACTTTCTCAAGTTCTACGAAGTTGGCGGTGAGGGTCTGGCCGGTGGTCTCGCCTAAGCCACCACCGGTAAGGGTTATAGTGGTATTGTCCTCATCGTCCTCATCGTCACTGATGCTGTAGTCGGTGCCGGATGTCTTGGTCCAACCGGCAAAGTAGTAACCGGTGTTAGCCACAGGTGTGAGGCTGCGAGTGGTATAGACACCGGCGGTGGTAGAGGTGACGGGCGCGCCGCCTATCTCTATATGTCCGCCTGCTGTGCTTGCGAGCGTAACGGTCGTCATGTTCTCCGCAAACTTCGCATAGACGGTCTTGTCAGCAGCAAGGCTGCTCAGGGTTAAAGTGCCATCTTCATCATCAATTGCTGCACCGCCTTCGCCGTCCACGTATGCCGTTTCGCAGGCTGCATCGCTGTACCAGCCGTCAAAGTGGTAGTTCGTTGTGGGCGTGGAGTGAGTGAACACAGCCGTTCCGCCGTTGACGACATACTTGCCGGAAGTAAAGGCTATATCGTCACCGTCCACTACGGACGTGATAGAACCGCCTGTAGTGCTTTCGCTGTTGCTCTCGTCATCGCCAAGGAAAGTATAGACGCTGTAAGCAACTGTGTATGAGGTAGGATAAGTAACGGTCAGAGTCTTGTTCTTCTCATTCCATGTAAAGCGATAGGTACCCTTACCAGCTGTCGTGATACGGCAGTTGGCGGTGTTCTTGGTCATTGACCAATTTTCATAGTCAGTATAGGTCATCTCGTCGGTATTGCCATACCATGCCTCGCCGTCATAGAGGTCGCGCACCTTGAAATAGAAAGTGGTATTGGCAGGCAGGTCTATTTCGGCATAACCCACCCATACGTCTGTTTCTACCTCTGTGAAGTGGTCTATGCCATTAGCCACTGTACTCCAGTCGCCCATAGCATCGCTGCCGTTTGCGCTCTCCGTATCACCGCCTGCTATGGTCCAGTGTGAAACGAAGTTGGCTTTGATGGTGGCATCCGATGTGGCGGTGACGGTAGTACTCAAAGCCGACGCATCGGCAATGGTGGCTGTACCGCTTTCTACAGTCCATCCTTGGAAGTAATAACCATAATCCGCTACTTTCGCCACGATAGCAGCACTTGTTGCTATACCTGCACTTACTGTCTCACCCGAACCGCCTATGGGGGTGGTGATTGTACCGTGTGTGCCTGCTAATACGGTTACCGTGTGCATATCTTCCGTATATTGCGCATAGACGGTGGCGTTGGCGGCGATGTCGTCAAGCACGGGGTCGCTCACGCCCATGCCCGTCACGGCGGTGTTGCCGTCAGAAGTGGTGTACCACCCATTGAAGGTATAACCCGAAGCAGGTGTTTGCGTGAAGGTAACATCTTCGCCCGACGCCACATACTGACCGCTTGTAATACTACCTGAAGTGCTACCGGAGGCTGTTACCGCACTACCACCCGTGCCATAACCGAAGGTGACGGTGCAGGATGTGGGATAATGAACAGTCACTTTGTTGTCGGTGAAGTTCCAAGCGAACTTATATGTGCCTGCTCCTGCGGTGGTGATGCCGCAGTTGTTGCTGACATCCGTTGACATATCCCAACCCTGCTTGTTGTTTGCGGCATAGGTCATTGTGCCGGTGTTGCCGTACCAACCATGGTCTGAATCCTGTGTGCGGTCTTTCACCTTGAAATAGAAAGTAGTATTAGCAGGCAGCGTGATTTCTACATAACCGGTATCTTTGCTGTTGGCGTTAGTGCCTATGTTCGTGATGAGGTTAGCCGATGTACTCCAGTTACCCATCACATCATCGCCATTTTCATTAGTCTGTGAGTCGCCGCCGGCTATCACCCATTTGGGTGCGAAGTTGGCTTTGATAGCAGCCGCTGCGGTCACACCGTTGATAGTGGTGCTTGCCGAAGAAGCATTTGCAAAAGTGACACTACCGTCCGTTGCCTCCCAGCCGGTGAAGTAATATCCGGTGTTTGCTGTTGCTGAGATAGCGGTTGTGGTATATTGGTAGGCTGTATAGGAAGCAGCATCTGCCGAACCGCCCGCTGATGAAGAAGTTGTTACCGTGTAACCTGTTTCGGTCGGATAGATAACTTCCAGAGTATTTTCAGAGGTATTGTAATTGAATGTATATTCATCTGGTATATCCACTGTGAGCGTGATATTAGCACCGCTTGTATTCAAACCACTTGCGCTGTTAGAAGCCCTAGTGATACTGGTACTGTTCTTTCCGTACCAACTGTTGGAGAAACGGTCAGTAACCTTCAAGTAGTAGGTACCTGACTCAGAGAAATCGACGGTAGTGCTGACAACATTAGTCGCCGATTCGGACATAAGATGAGTATTAGGTGACCAGTCTCCCAAATCATCACCGTCATCATCAGCCTCACCGCTATCACCACCGGATAAAGCCCATTTCTCTTCATCAGTTGTAATCCATGTCTTCTGGTTTTGGTAGTCGAACCAAATACGAATCTGTGAACCGCTTACACCATTGTATTTTAAAGTAGAATGATTTTCCCAACTTGTGACATCCGAAGCAGCATCCTGTTTACTTCCATTAGCAACAACTTCCAATGTACCATCAGAACCCCAAACACAGGAATATTCCTTACTACTATGATAGAAACGGAAGCAATATGGCGAACGGTCGGTCGTCACATCACAATAATACGCACTTTCTGTCAAGTCATAATTCATCGTATATGCGCCAGCTTTAGAAGCGGTAGCAAATTTTGCATCTCCATACCAAAGCATACACGGCACGAGCGTGAAGTTCGCTGTCAAAGTACCGGTACTACCCGAACCGTTACCCTTGAGGGTATAGGTGTTCGTGCTGCTTGTACCGGTTGCATTTCCTGTAACTCCCCAAGATGAGAAGGTATAGTCGTTGTGAGCCGTAGCTACAACGGTATGACTTGTCGAAACACCTGCCGTAGTGGTATTACCCGGCGTAAATGCAGAAGCATCTACCGTAAACGTACCTGTTCCTGACGGACTTGCATTGATAGTCACGGTAGTCATGTTCTCTGTAAAGTTCGCCTGAACGGTTGCAGAGGTTCCGGCTGTTACGGTTGCCGTTGTGCTTGCGCTTGTGGTGCTGGCAATCGTTACAGTACCAGAGGGTACCGTCCAGTTGCTAAAGGTATAACCGCTATTATTAGTAGCTGCTATAGCAACAGGAGTACCTATTGTATATACCGCTGATCCACCATCAGGCTTCGTAATACTTCCATGTCCATCCGTTTGAACAGTAAGGGTATTAACCACCGGTGTTGTTACTGTGATTGTTTGTGTAGCGGTTGCCGTCTTGGTAATACTAGGGAAGCCCTTTGCATTATAGGTAACGGTTGCGGTTACAACATAAGTACCTGCTGCTGTCGCAGAGAAAACACCTGCTGAAGTTACGGAACCGGCACTACCCGGATTAGTGGTAACAGAATATGAGGTGGACTTAATTACGTTACATCTGGTATTAGTAGCCAAAGAAGGAGTTAACGAAGAAGTCTGCTCTGTTGTTATAGATGTGCTACTTGCTGCCAATGATGCCGTAGAAGTGACCTGAGATGTACTCCAAGAACCAATAGAAGTTCCATCGCTTACATCTCCTGCACTATTATTTCCAGTAGACAAAGCGAATGTACTACTTTCATTCCAACTATCCGCACTTGAACTATTTGTCTTTTTACGATATAATTTAATATTAACTATTTGTGTTCCGGAGGGTATCGTAACAAAGAATTTCTTATTATCCGCATCAGAAGAAGCAGTAGATAAGGATGCACTATTATCGGCTGTATAGGAGGCTAAATCATACATCGGCAATGTTGTCGTTGTATTGTCCGGTTTAGTGAAAGTAGCATAATGATAGCAGCCGGAACCGTTCCACCATTTATCCATTTGTACATACAACACACCTTCCTGTGAAAATACTAACAAAGATGTATTAACAGCAAAAGTACCAGATGTTGCATTATCTGCAAAGTTGGACAGATAATTCTTACTTGCATCTGAATCAAATGGAATCCAGTCCGTATCATTCCAATCGCCTCGTAACAATTTAAATGACTGATATGTCCCAGAGGGAACTTTAACAGAGGCCTTACCGTCAACCACAGTTGCAGTATACGCTTCCGATTCGTTTCCACTGGTGTCTTTAAATTTGATTTTGTGTGTAGGTGAATCATTATTCCACCAATTTGCATCCGAAGGAGTTACGTTCCAAAAGAAATACGTGTTTCCATCGTACGTCCTGTTTGCCGCCCACATCTGTCCCACTCCGAGGATGAGGAGCATGATTAGCATTGCCGCATAGCGGGCGAAGCGCTGCGGGAGGGGAGCCAAAAGAGTCCGCTCTTCGCTCGGTCTTCTCTCGCTCATCTCTCGCTCGTCTCTCGGTTGCGGACTTCGAGATAAAAGTGACTGCCTATAACCGTACAGTCCTTTAAGATTAAGTTTTAAATTTTTCATAATGCATTATATTTTTAATTTTACTATTTTATCTGGCATGTATCGAATTCTTCCGTCC
>DJXH01000034.1 GCA_002449665.1 Bacteroidales bacterium UBA7009 | reverse complement strand
TTGGCAGCAAGTTTCGGAAAAAGGGTTCATTTTTTGCGATGTTTTTTCTTGGTCTCAAAAAAGCAAGTTTTCTTGGGTCCTTTTGTGCATATATGATTTATAAATTTTATTTTACGAACAGCATCTTTTGTGAGGTATAATCTCACTCCATTAGGTAAAACATATTCATTGCCTATCATTTTAGCGTATTTCGCATATATACGTGGCGAACCAATTTGATTTAATCCTGATAGGCAAGAAAGTGGATTTTGGTTAAGTTTCTTGTAAATAACCTTGACTGAATAATGGTCTTCAGTTAGGTATGGGATATCTCTACCTTTGACAAAGATTAAAGCTCCTCCGCGAGAACAATGATACTTACTTTCCACCGAAGAATCTTTTGTGGTAATGGCTAAAATATCTTCGTATTTAAAAGATTTTATTTTTGTTTTGTAATGAACATCTGGAGGTGCATCAAAAAAAACCTTTTCCGGATACTTTTCATCGTCATAAACAGGTATTTCTATTTTCTCTTCATATGTTTCATTAATGTATTCCATAAATAGCAATGATTTAAATGATTTTTGATTTTTATGCAATGCAGAACGAAATCTCCAATGACAATTTTATGAACGTGTTAATAGTCTCCACTAAAACAACTTACTCGTAAAATTATTAGTCTATCTGTGGGTCGTATTCTTCCTCTCTTATTTATAACTTCAAGCACTTGATGGCTTTGGTGTAGAATTCTTGCTGCTCGGTGTGTGTGGCGGGAGTGGTGTTTTGCAGTTGGCGGAGTAAGGTGTTGATTTGGCGGTTGTTATGCTGACCGACACGCTGACGCTGTGCTATCACTTGGTCTAACTCATATCGCGCATATTGCGGTCGCTTTTCGGCAAGCAACAGGGCAAGCCGTAGGCGGTCTTTCTGACGAAAAGCCTCACTGCGCTGCAACTGCACAGCTCTGACTGTCAGCGCAATCTGCTCAATTGTATCGTCAGTCAGTTCGGCTAACTCGCTGAAGATATATGCCTCTTTGCCATATCTTGCAAGACGACGGTATTCGTTTATTGCCTGCTGCTTATCACCCGTCTGGGCGAGTAACATAGCCTTAGCGCGCTGCAGGTTACGATTACGAGGGAGGTGTTGCAACGCCTTTTCGATGAAAGTCAGTACCTTTTTCTTCGTCTCATCAGAGTCCGAGCGCCGCGCTTCGTGAAAGAGCAAGGTGGCTATCTTCTGACCGCGGGCAGGCAGCGGATGACCATTGCTCTCGCCTGCTTTCCAATCGTCATCGGTCAGGTTATCAACTCCCCATCAATCCATAAATTGGACGAAAGAGAAATGCTCCGTCTCGGTCTTAGCCAACTCAATAGCAAGATTAAGCAATGCCTGATGCGCCGAGCGGTCTTTGTCGTCCAATGACGGATAGAGGCGTTGCAGACTCGCTATAATGCGCGCTGCCTGTTGTGGTTCTTTGCGTTCGAGGTGCAGTTTCGCCATATCCGCTCCGCACCAAAACATACAGATGGTGGTGTAGTGCCCGTGGTGCACTTTGTACATCGGCAGGATGGTTTGATAAGCCTCTTCCACCCTACCCTGCTTGCGCAACTCAAAGACTTCTTTTACAGTCATGTGGTATATGATTCAGATTAACACCGCAAAGATACTGCTTTTTTCGCTTTTCTGCAAATAGATACAAAACTTTGCATTAGGCTTGTGATTCCGCTGACGAGTGATTTTTCGGTGTTTTTCGGGTGAGAGGGGGAAATATGAGGGCGGAATAAAACTGAGGTCGGCATTGAATGCCGACCGATATAATGACGAGAAGGTCGGCAGAGATGATATTGGCATTGAATGCCGACGCAATGGACGGAGAAAGGGGCAGATGGTATGCGACGTTGGAAGAGGAAAGGGGCGGATGGTATTTTGTTAATTGGGAAGATTGTTGTACCTTTGCGATTGGAATAATGTGATTGTTATATGTATTTTCAAATCATACAGCCGACGGAGGCACTAAGGCGATATGTTTATCGCTATGTGTTCGTGCGGGCGGAGGGTTCGACGGATACGATGCAGCCGCCGGAGGATGACCCGCGTTTTGTTAATGGCAAGCACGTGCAGCCGCTGCTGCCGAATTATGGCAGTCTGATATTTGTGCGCAATGCCGTGATAGAGATTGGGGGCAAGACTTGCGACGGGCTGATACTGCTCGGTGCCAACCAGACGACGCTTGGTCTGAAGACTGTAAGCGGCTGGTTTGAGGGTATGATGGTGGACTTCGAGCCCGGGGCGATGCACGCGCTGTTGGGAGTGGATATGCAACGGCTTGCAGGGCAAATATTGTCAGCTCAGGAGTATGCCGACAAGGGATTGCAGAACTGCGACCGTATCTTTAAGAACACCCTGAAAGCGGAGGATATCGCGCAGCTGTTGGATGCGTTTTTTCTCGGTCGGCTGCCACATACGGAAGACTTGAACTACAAGCGAATATGTGATGTGGTGAGTGTATGCGACGAGGCGAGAGGTGCTGTTACTGCGGCTCAGATGGCAGGTGCGGCTTGTCTTGGCGAGCGGCAGTTCCTGAGGGTATTCCGCAGGTATGTTGGTATCCCGCCTAAGCAATTTCTAAGGCTTCGGCGTTTTCACAGAACGATACAGGACATGCAACTTCAGGCAGGGCAGGGTAGGGTAATCGACTTGCTCGCCACCGTACTCCGTCACGGCTATTACGACCTGAGCCATGCGGCATTGGAGTTTCAGCAGATGGGGTGCGTCTCGCCGGGGCAGTTCCGTATGCTTGGCATTCCGCTGACGGGTGATTTCTCGGTGTTTTTCGGGTGAGAAAGTCAAATGTCCGATTTTTCATATTGCAGGTGAGCGAGGGGCTGTAATTTTGCAGCGGAATTGGGAAATGGCATAAAGCCTTCCAAAAGTATAGTATTATTCCAAAATTTAGTATAACTCTAAAAATTTATGCGTTATGAAACTTAAAACGATTATCGGTGCTATATTGGCCATTGCGGCAGTGTTCAGATTGCTGTACTTGACAGGTATTATTCCTCTGAATTTTATGTCGGAGCAGTGGGAAAATGTGTACGAACCATATTTTGCGGCTTGCATCATCCTTATTGTGGGGATTTATGTTTGCTGCGATGGAATCAAAAGCATGTGCCATAAGGAATAAATAAGAGTAGAGTAATTCTGTTTTATACTAAAGATAAGGTGATTATGAAAGGCAGATATGTTTTGTTGAGCTTTATTATGCTCACTATTGGTGTTGTTGGCACTTTTGCTGAGACGATTACTGGTAAGGTTACGAATCGGAAGGGTGAGGCGATGCCGTTTGTTACTATCTCGGTGCTTGGTCGAGATTCGGTGCTCGTGACAGGTGCGATAACCGATGAGAATGGGAGATATAGTGTGGAAGTCAAAAATAGTAAGGCGCAAGACATAAATAATAAATCCGGTGACGCGAAACCAAAGGCTCAAGACGCGAGTCAACAAATGCAAGACCAAAGCGGTTATATCCTTCAGGCGTCGTTTGTGGGCTATAAGACGGCTTTCGGCGGACCGGATTTTGTGTTAGAGGATGAGACCGAGCAGTTGGCAGAAGTGGAGGTAAAAGCCAAACGACCGCTGATAGAGCGACAGATGGATAAGTTGGTCATGAACGTGAGCCAGTCGCCACTCGCTGCCGGCAGTAATGGTAATGATATTCTCCGTCGTGCCCCGGGCGTGCGCATTGACAAGGACGGTAATATAACCGTCAACGGCAAATCAGTTGAGATTTATATCGATGGCAAACCTTCATACCTAAGCGGCCAACAACTCAAAGCCATGCTCGACGGCACCGACGGGAATACGATTGAGAAGATTGAGATAATATCCAATCCGTCAGCCAAATATGACGCTTCAGGGCAAGGCGGTATTATCAACATAAAGACCAAACGCAACATGATGCGAGGCTTGAACGGCATGCTCTCGGCAGCTTATGGCGGTATGTATTTCGGTGATGTACGGCGTTGGTTGCAGATGGATATGGTGTCGCTCAACCTGAATTATCGTGGCGAGAAGACCTATACTTTCGGGCAACTGACGCAGGTGTTTGCGCAGAACGATATAGACTTCGAGACCGGCCGCACCGTGCCTGCAACAGGCTCTGCACCGGCAACATCGAACTACTCCCGTTCGGGCTATGACATTGGTTTTCAATACTACATGATGAAAGCCGGCAACGACTGGTATATCGACTCAACCAACACCTTCGGGTTCATCGTGCAGGTGCCGTATATGGTTGCCTCGCAGAATGTCATCGACGGGCGTAATATCGGCTATACGGTTCAGGGCAACGATACTACGTTCAGTACGACATCTACATCATCGCGCACCAAGGCACCGCAGCATACGGCGAACTTGAATTTCACGCACACCTTCAGTGAGGCATTGGAGCGCGAACTGACTGTCAATGTGGACTATAACCGCTACTCTACCCGCTCGCGCAATATGCAGAACACTCAATACAGCGGTGATGTGTCGAACGTGCTCGGGCTTGATATCAACACCCGTCAGGCGGCGAATATCTATTCTGCGAAGTTGGACTTTCAGACAAAGTTCTGGCAGACAGGCATGATAGAGACAGGTGTGAAATATGCGCTTTCTTCGACCGATAATAATATGACCACTGACTCCATCCGCAATGGTCTGCTCCTTAGTCTGACACCTCAGGACTTCACTTATCGCGAGCATGTGGCAGCGGCGTATGTCTCTGTGGGCAAGCAGTTTGGCGAGCACTGGTCGGTGAAACTCGGTCTGCGTGGCGAATACACTTACTCGCATGGTGACTGGAGCAGTGCCGACAGTATCACTCGAAAGTCGTATTTCGACCCGTTCCCGACGGCATATTTCGGTTATACGAGTTCGCCGTTAGGACGGTTGCAACAGCCGATAGCCGTCAGTGCGTCATATACGCGCCGCATCAAACGACCTAACTACTGGATGCTCAATCCGTTTCGGACTTACCTTGATGC
>DJXH01000010.1:5801-6025 GCA_002449665.1 Bacteroidales bacterium UBA7009 | reverse complement strand
GAAATCACCGCTATGCAGACCCGCGCAATTATGTCGGCAGCTTGCGAACTGAAGAAAGAAGGCAAGAACCCGATGCCGGAGATAATGGTGCCGCTGATTGGTATCCTCTACGAGTTCAAACAACAGCAGGAGATTATCAAACGCGTTGCCAAGGAAGTGTTTGCAGAATATGGCATTGAGGTTGAGTATGAGATTGGTACGATGATTGAGATTCCGCGTGCCGC
>DJXH01000010.1:0-5687 GCA_002449665.1 Bacteroidales bacterium UBA7009 | reverse complement strand
TTCTCCTTCGGTACCAACGACCTCACACAGATGACCTTCGGCTACAGCCGCGACGATATTGCATCGTTCCTGCCCGTATATCTTGAGAAGAAGATTCTGAAAGCCGACCCGTTCCAAGTACTTGACCAGAAAGGTGTCGGTCAACTCATCAAGATGGCGGTAGAGAAAGGTCGTGCCGTTCGTCCGGGACTCCGTACCGGTATCTGTGGTGAGCATGGTGGCGAACCTTCGTCCGTTAAGTTCTGTGCCCGTGTCGGCATGAACTACGCATCCTGCAGCCCGTTCCGCGTGCCTATCGCCCGCCTCGCAGCCGCCCAAGCAGCCGTAGAAGACGAGAAATAATAGACGAGCGTTTTGCAATACATAAAATTTCAAGAAAAATGGCATGCACTCTTGTGTATGTCATTTTTCTTGTGTACTATTCCATTCAATATCTTTGTGATACTACTTTCGACGAGATTCTTATTGCAAGATTTTGATACATCAATGCATCTGATTGCTCCTCACGACAAAAGCAAACTCAATAAGTATCAACAAGAAATTGAGAAATCTGCCTTTGCTTCAATCAAAGACCGTGTCAAGTTCTACGACTATGACACAATCGGTATGGAAAGTATTATTGAATTCGAATTTTCCAGACGCGTCTGGAAAATTAACATTTCTAAGGTCCATCACATTTTGACCTCTAAATCCGTTTCTTTAACTTCTACAAACCGATGGTAGTAACGCAGTACAGTAGTGCGGCTTACGCGGAAACGCCGCGCTATTTGAGACATACTCATACCCTCTGCAAGCCATTTTCGAAAAAGAGTGTCCTGACGATAAAGTTTATAGTGAGCCTGATCCATACACTTGCCCTTGGGACGACCGACGTGAACACCGAGTTCGCGCAGACGCGCCATAGCCTCGGCTGTACGCTGACTTATAAGTTTACGCTCAAGTTCGGCAGACATACCGAAAGCGAAAGCTAACACTTTGGACTGGATATCATCGCCAAGCCGATAGCCGTCCTTGATGGTCCACACTCTGCACCCGCGTTCCATACAGACATTGAGTATCTCCATAATCATAAGCAGGTTACGTCCAAGCCTACTAAGTTCGGAGCAGACTATAATATCTCCATTCTTGACACTACGCAACAGTACGCCGAGACGGCGACCATTGTAACTCACAGCCCCTGAGATGGTTTCTTCTATCCAGCCATCTACACACAGACCGTTTTGGAGGCAGAACTGAATTATCTCAAACCGCTGGTTCTCAACAGTCTGCTTGTCGCTTGAAACACGTATATAGCCGTAGGTCATAGGAAGATATTAGAAGTTATATTATTTTGACGGCAAAGGTAGGGAAAATATCAGATATTGGCAAATGCGTTAAATTTGCAAAAATCTAAAGAAAAGTAAATTTTATCAGCCGTAAGAACTGCCGTTTATTATCTATATTGATAATAACAGACAATTTTTTAATAGCAAAAGGTATTTGGTATGTCGTTTTGATGCCGTACCTTTGCAGCCGAAATTGCGTAGTATGGCTGCACGGCTGAAAAACTCTATGCAAAGAACTCAAATACAGAAAACTAAAGAACCTAAAATATGATGAAAAAATCTTTACTTTGTTCACTTTTCACGTTAATTGTTTTTTCGGCATTTGCGCAAACCTACAACAACGGTCAATGGTACTCGCTGTATAACGAAGGTAGTCTTGAACTGAACACCATCTCCAACCGCACACAGACTTTCAGCTACAAACCGATAGCAGGTACGCTGAGTTTCAAATGGAAATACACAAAAGTGGATTTGCTCGGTGTTTTCCCAGTAAACAACACCCACATCTACGAATCCGCAGATGGCGGCGGCACAATGAATGAGATAGGCACACTGACAAAAGAAGAATGGGATCAGGAGCAAAGTTTCAGCTGCAAAATCAACCCTAATACCAACTTTCTCAAATGGGACAGACCGACCGGCAACACCCATAAGATAACTGTATATCAGATAGAAGTGCCGATAGCCAAGCACATATACTTTGACGATGGCAGTGAGGGGACGACGACTGACAAAAGTAAAGATTTCGGTTCGCTCACTTGGGGCGATACCTCCGAGCCATATCATATAGCCTTGCACTCGTTTTACGTAAACGGCGACATAACCATTACAAGCGACATACCCGATGTCTTCCGCATAGGCAGCGCGGACAACACAGAAGGTCTGACCTACGCCATCGGGAAGAACGCACTTGCCGACAAGAACGGCAACGGCGAGGCAGGGGGCAGCAACAGAGGACAGATAAGCAACTATGATTTTGATATCTATTTCTGCCCGCAAGAAGGCAAGGAATATAACGGCATCGTTACTATATCAGACGGCACAAACTCTCTCAAAATCAACATCAGCGGTACAGGGTTGAAGAAAGACCAGACTATTGGTTGGGAGCAGACGGACGGTACGTTCCTTTCCGATGCCGTTCTTGCTGCCGCAAAGGCATCAAGCGGTCTTGACATCGCCTACACCTTTGAGCCGGAAGGCATCATCTCTGCAAGCGAGGGCGCACTTAACATTATAGGCACAGGTAATGTAACAGTCACAGCCGCACAAACAGGCAGCACACGATTCAATGCCGCCACCGCTATAAGCAAGACTTTCACTATTCATCCTGCCATTACCTACAACACAATAGACGGATATGTATGCGAAGGCAGCGAGTATGATTATCTCGGCAACCTCTATACCAAAGGCTCTCACGAAATACATATTCCCAATGTTTGGGACGGCGACAGCACTATCACTCTTAATGTTAAAGCCAACCCTGTTTATGCCTACGCCAAGGAAATAACAATGTATGAGAACCAAAACAAGACTTGGCGCGGCAAAGACCTCTCTGCTATCGCTGTAGGAACGCACACTATATACGACAGCCTTCTTACCGTCAGCGGCTGCGACAGCGTCTATACCCTCACGCTCACCGTAAAGGAGAAACCGAACAACGGCACGGCATACAGCGCAACCATCTGCCAAGGCGACACATATAGCGATGACAACTTCAACGAACTGACAGAAACAAACGATTATACGCTGACGCTCAAAAACTACCTCGGCGGCGACAGTATTATTACTCTTTCGCTCACAGTCAATCCCGCCTACTCTTTCGCCGATGAGATAACAATGTATGAGAACCAAGACAAGACTTGGCACGGCAAAGACCTCTCTGCTATCGCCGTAGGAACGCACACAATATACGACAGCCTTCTTACCATCAGCGGCTGCGACAGCGTTTATACCCTCACACTCACCGTAAAAGAAAAACCGAACAACAACACGGCATACAGCGCAACCATCTGCCAAGGCAACACATACAGCGATGACAACTTCAACGAACTGACAGAAACAAACGATTATACGCTGACGCTCAAAAACTACCTCGGCGGCGACAGTATTATTACTCTTTCGCTCACAGTCAATCCCGCCTACTCTTTCACCGATGAGATAACAATGTATGAGAATCAAGACAAGACTTGGCACGGCAAAGACCTCTCTGCTATCGCCGTAGGAACGCACACAATATACGACAGCCTTCTTACCATCAGCGGCTGCGACAGCGTTTATACCCTCACACTCACCGTAAAAGAAAAACCGAACAACGGCACAGCATATAGCGCAACTATCTGCCAAGGCAACACATACAGCGATGACAACTTCAACGAACTGACAGAAACAAACGATTATACGCTAACGCTCAAAAACTACCTCGGCGGCGACAGTATTATTACTCTTTCGCTCACAGTCAATCCCGCCTACTCTTTCACCGATGAGATAACAATGTATGAGAACCAAGCCAAGACTTGGCGCGGCAAAGACCTCTCTGCTATCGCCGTAGGAACGCACACAATATACGACAGCCTTCTTACCATCAGCGGCTGCGACAGCGTTTATACCCTCACGCTCACCGTAAAAGACAAACCGAACAACAACACGGCATACAGTGCAACCATCTGCCAAGGCGACACATACAGCGACGACAACTTCAACGAACTGAGTGAAGCCAAAGACTACAACATCACTCTCACCAACCAATACGGCGGCGATAGCATTATAACGCTCACCCTCTCCTACGCCCCAACCTACTTCTTCCAAGAAGAGAAAGTAATGTACGTAGGCGAAGAAGGCACTTGGCATAACATTAACCTCGCTTTGCAACCTGTTGGTTTCCAAACACTGATGGACGAGAATGCCACCACAATAGGCTGCGACAGCACCTATATGCTCTCGCTCACCGTCATTGAACGTCCTACCACCTACTATTTCTACGAGGCGACAATATGTGCTAACGAGACATATACGGACGAAAACTTTGCGGAACTCAATGAAGCCAAAGACTATACGCTGACACTCACCAACTACCTTGGCAGCGATAGTATAATCACCCTCACCCTCATCGTCCTACCTGTATCTGCAGCCACCGTGGAAACTACCGTAACCTATGGCACAGACGAGTGGATAGCACTTAACGACACGCCCGATGCAGGCGAATATGAGAGCCAAGAAACAGGTATTTCCTCACTCGGCTGCGACTCCGTAACCACCTACCTGCTCACCATCCTTCAAGCCGAACAGACAATCACCTGGACACCCGACACTACCGTTCTCACCGTAGGCGAAACGCTTAACCTCAACGCCTACTCCACCTCAGGACTTGACATCACATACAGTATTGACAACAAAGATTTGGCAGAGATTACTGACAATATACTGACAGCCACGGCAAGTGGTACGATTATTGTAACGCTCTCACAGGAGGGGGATAACAACTACCTCGCCGCCGAACCGGTAAGCGTAGAGATATCCATTCTCAATCCTGCCGGATTGAACGAAACGACAATCACCAAAGCAAAAGCCACAAAGCAAGTAAAGAACGGACATCTCTATATCATAACACAGGAAGCCGTCTATACAGCTGAGGGCGTAAGAGTAAAATAAATGGACAAGAACACACAAGTAATGGAATGGTATCGCGGTCTTGACCGCATAAGCAAAGACGACAAAGCCGACTTTGACGTTATGTTGCTCGACCATAAGAACCCCACCGATGCCACATCGGCAATGCTCGGTATAGCACTCAATCTCTCGGAAAAAGGAATGCGCTACGATGTTATGTCCCTGCTTTTCGATGCCACACACAAGGATAACGAACCGCTCGTCCGCCAACAAGCCATAGCACACATACTGACACTATGCTGGATAAGCGACGACTTCGTCCGCCAAAACAGAGACCTGCAAGAGAGCCTGCTTGATATGATTGCCGACAACATAGACGACTGTCTCGGACACCTGCACTTCGTATATCTGATGCACGGCAAAAACATACTCAAAGCCCACGTCAAACCGCTTCAGGAGACACTCATCTATCGCCTTATTGTAGTAGGCGATCACGCACACGAACTTTTCAAAAAAGTATAACAACAAACAAAAACGGCAACCTTTCGGTTGCCGTTTTTTGATACTTGCGACTTTCGACTACTTAATCTCAATCTGCTTCGTCGTCTTGCCTACTACTTTCTGGAGTTTCGGCAGTTCGATAGTCAGAATACCGTCTTCTACCTTGGCGTTGATTTCTTCTTCGTTCACATCATCCGGCAGAGTGTACTTCTGCTCGTAGTTGGTGTAGGAGAACTCGCGGCGCAGATAGTGCGA
>DJXH01000024.1 GCA_002449665.1 Bacteroidales bacterium UBA7009 | reverse complement strand
ACTAACCAACTGAGCTAAGAGACCCTCATCGTTTTTTTGTAACGGGCTGACGACTGCCCGTGTCGGTGTATCAAGAGCCACCGACTGCTCTTTTGGCAGATTAACTGCGCGTATATTCATCTACAAACTCCGTGCCAAACCTGCATTTTGACAGTTTTTCAGGTTGGAAAGCAAGGATTTCCTGCCAAACACCCCATTTCTGCCAAATTTGGCAGATTTTACAAGCGATGTTTCTCATATCGTTTGGCAGCCTCCACTTTACTGATAGTGCGCTGACCTTCGGTAAGCTGCGGCATAGAGAGTTCCATACCCGGCTTAAGCGACGAAGGAGTGGCAAGTTTGTCAAGGTTAGCCTCAAAGATATATATCCAGCAGTGGGTGTTACCGTAGTACTTGCGAGCGATACTTGAAAGAGTTTCACCGCCTTCAACAACTATCGATTTAGGCGCGGGCAACATCTGATTATCTGCCGGCTTTTCGCCATAGTTCTGCTCAAACTCATCTTTGGACATTATACGTATGACAACGCGGCGGTTCGGGCTATAGGCAGCCGTACTGCGGCGACCGCGAATAATACCGCGACCTACTTTCTTTATGCGGGCAGGGTCTATGCCATGCTCCATAATAAACTCTTCTGCAACACTCTTTGCACGATTCATACCGAGAGTCTTGTTGTACTCGTCAGCACCTGTATTGTCGCAATAGCCGGTAATCTCTATATAGAGGTCATCATCCGACTGCATACGGTCTGCCACCTGCTGAATGGTCTTTAGAGCTTGATCATAGAGCGTATATTCGTTCGGGTCAAAATATACATAGAATATCTTTTGGTCGTATGTCGGTTCGGGTTTAATATCTCTTGCTCCACGAACAGCAACAATAGTATCACGCTCTATTATATATACGGTATCCTTACCGGCAGGAGCCGCAGCAGTATTACTACCACCACCGGCGGCATTAGGATTAGTTTCCATAACGATGCTTGCAAGTGCTTTTTCGCTGCGGAAGTTAGCCACGTGGGATTTATTAACGGCATCTATCTTATAGCGCAACAGTACGGTAACGTCAAATACGCCATCGTTATTGTTACCGCGAATACGACCGTCTATGTCGTCCTTAATATAATAAGTATATACACCGCGGACACCGAGAGCGAGAGAGCGATTGACATTAAACTCAAACGAAGCACCGCCGAGGAAAAGGCTGCGCCAAGTATATTTACTGTCAGACTCATATTTCTGCTGTGCAGTGTGGTAATTGAAATACTGGGGAAAAGTAACCGTTACGCCATCCGGCTCTTTATGCCACTCGTTAGGATAGTAGAGCGAGTTCTTAAACCAGCCCGCACCACCACCGGCTATCAGGTGCAAAGCAAAAAGTTTGAACTTATTCTGCGGACGCCAAGCGTTGAATATATCAAAGGTGATGTACGCATCAGCCTGATGCGCCATACCCTTTAGCATAACAGGGGCGGTATTCTCCGTACCTTTACCTTTAACACCATATCTGCGCCATAAGTACTCGGCACCTATGCTCCAAGTGTTATTGAAGTAATACGCGGCACCTATACCGAGCGTCGGAGCCTGCACGGCATGGTCTTTCTCGCTCGTAAAGTCGCCGTCAAAGACATTGAAACCGCCTTGGATATACAATGTCCAAAACGCTTCTTCAGGCGTAACCGGCGCGACTTTCTTCCAAGGGTGAACACCTACAGGTTTCAAAGTATCAGAGGTAACGGTATCCCCCTCAAATACCATACGTTGTTGTACTTGCGGCTGCTCCGTATCGCTTTGGGCAGACACGAAAGGAGCCGACATTAAAAGAAACGCTGCTATAAGAGGTAAAGATTTGTGCATAGGTTTATGAGTATTTAGCGTATGGATAATTTTGATTTCAACGCGCAAAGGTACGTATTTTTTTTCGATTATCAAACTTTTGCAACAAAAAATGCAAAAAATATTAAAATATATTGCACGTATAGAGTAAAAAATGTAATTTTGCGCACTTTATCTGCATAACGAGAATTTTAATCTACAAATATAAACGTATATGGATATATTGAAACAAATGCTTGAGCGCGCCAAGCAAAACCAAAAGCGCATTGTTCTTCCCGAAGGCGATGAACCTCGTACACTTGAAGCAGCCAACATCCTGCTTCGTGACAAAGTGGCAAAACTGATTCTTATCGGTCCGAAAGCGGGAATTGAGAAAATGGCTATAGACAACGGCTACGAATACATTAAAGATGCCACTATCTTCGACCCTGCCACCGACCCGAAGATGCCCGTCTATGCCAACCTTCTTTATGAACTGCGCAAGGCAAAAGGTATGACCGAAGAGGAGGCTCGCCGCAAGGCTATGGATCCTCTCTACCTCGGCTGCCTTATGATAAAGAACGGCGATGCAGACGGCGAACTTGCAGGTGCGAGAGGTACAACAGCAGACACCATCCGTCCTGCTTTCCAGATACTTAAGACCAAACCCGGGGTAAAAATCGTATCGGGAGCCTTCCTTATGTTCACCCCTGCCAAACAGCTCGGTGAGGACGGCTTTCTTATCTTTGCCGACTGCGCGGTCAACCCCTGCCCCACTGCAGACGAACTTGCGCAGATAGCCGTTTCCACAGCCGAGACGGCTCGCACAATTGCCGGCATAGAGCCTCGCGTAGCGATGCTCTCTTTCTCCACCAAAGGCAGTGCCAAACACGAACTTATAGACAAAGTAACCGAAGCCACCCGCCTTGCCAAGGAACTTGCACCCGATCTTATGATTGACGGCGAATTGCAAGCAGATGCTGCACTCATTGAGAAAGTGGGAGCATCAAAGGCTCCGGGCAGTCCCGTGGCAGGCAAGGCTAACGTCCTCGTCTTCCCCGACCTGCAGGCGGGCAACATAGGCTACAAACTTGTAGAGCGTTTCAGCGGCGCGGATGCCGTAGGACCTATTCTGCAGGGTATAGCCGCACCGGTGAACGACCTTAGCCGAGGCTGCAAGGTACAGGATATAGTACAGATGGTAATCATCACAGCCAACCAAGCTATGTAATCATAACACAAAACAATAAACAAAATACCACTATGAAAATTCTTGTATTAAACTGCGGCAGCAGCAGCATAAAGTATAAACTGTTTGATATGTCCACCAAGTCGGTGATGGCTCAAGGCGGAGTGGAGAAAATAGGTCTGCCCGATGCCTTCCTGCAAGTGAAACTGCCAAACGGCGAGAAGGTGAAGATAGAAAAGCCCATGCCGGAGCATACCGTAGGCATTCGCCTTATACTCGATGCTCTTACAGACAAGAAAATCGGCTGCATAAGCGACCTTAAGGAGATAGATGCAGTAGGTCATCGTGTGGTACACGGCGGCGAGAAATTCAACAAGTCGGTGCTTATCACAGATGAGGTAAAGCAGAAGGTTATCGAGTGTTCAGACCTCGCTCCGCTGCATAATCCCGCCAACCTCAAGGGTATAGCCGCCATAGAGCAGACCCTGCCGGGCGTACCGCAAGTGGGCGTATTCGACACCGCTTTCCATCAGACTATGCCTGACTACGCTTATATGTATGCCCTGCCTTACGAACTGTATGAGAAATACGCCATTCGCCGCTACGGGTTCCACGGCACGAGCCATCGTTATGTCAGCGCACGCGTCTGCGAGTATCTCGGAGTAAAACCCGAGGGCAAGAAAATCGTTACAGCCCATATCGGCAACGGCGGCAGTTGCGCTGCGGTGATGGACGGCAAGTCAGTTGATACCAGTATGGGTCTCACTCCTATTGAAGGACTGATGATGGGTACACGTGCAGGCGACCTTGACCTCGGTGCAGCCACCTATATTATGGACAAAGAGGGCTTGGACACCGCCGCTTTCTCCAACCTTGTGAACAAAAAATCGGGTCTGCTCGGCGTAAGCGGTGTGAGCAGCGATGCACGCGACATAGATGCCGCCATCAAAGAAGGCAACAAACGTGCAGACCTCGCCCGTAAGATGTTCATCTACAGAGTAAAGAAATACATCGGCGCATACGCGGCTGCAATGGACGGTATGGACATACTGGTCTTCACCGGCGGCATTGGCGAGAACGATACTTATATACGCACCGAGATTGCCAAGGGCTTCGGCTATATGGGCGTGAAGATAGACGAAGAGAAGAGCCTCAAGAGCCGTGGCGAAGAGACGGTTATCTCCACACCCGACAGCAAAGTTACCGTTTGCGTTATTCCTACAGATGAGGAACTGATGATAGCCACGGACACAGAACGCATAGTCAGCAACCTCTAACATATAACTTATAACATCTAACTTATAACATCTAATATCTTGAAACCGATTATATATCAACTTTTTCCGCGCACATTTACAAACTACAACGAGACACGTTTGCCTAATGGCGGTCGCGCAGAGAACGGTTGCGGAAAGTTAAACGACATTACACCCAAGGCACTTGAAGAAATAAAATCATTAGGAGCGACACACGTATGGTACACCGGCGTTATACGCCACGCTACAGCCGAGCGCAATAATCCGTTTATCACCAAAGGCAAAGCGGGCAGTCCGTATGCTATCACCGACTACTACGACATCGACCCCGACATAGCCGAGAACGAAAGCAAGCGTATGGCTGAGTTTGAGGGTTTGGTAAGGCGCACTCACAAGGCGGGACTGAAAGTGGTGATAGATTTTGTGCCTAATCATGTGTCGCGCGAATACAAGTCGTTGTGCAAGCCGAAGGGCATAAGAGACCTCGGCGAAGATGATAATCCCGACTGGGCATTCTCGCCGCTGAACAATTTCTACTATCTCCCGGGGGAGCGTTTTGCGCCCGATTTCAACATAGGTAACTACGAGGAGATGCCAGCCAAAGTAACGGGTAACGACTGCTTTACCGCCCACCCGACCAAGAACGACTGGTATGAGACGGTCAAACTCAACTACGGCGTTCACTACACCGGCGGCTGCGAGAAGCAGTTTACGCCTGTACCTTCCACGTGGGAGAAGATGCACGATATTCTGCATTTCTGGGCGCGCAAGGGCATAGACGCTTTCCGTGTAGATATGGCAGAGATGGTGCCGTGGGAGTTCTTCGCGTGGGCAATACCGAAGATTCACACTTTCTTCCCCGATGTGCAGTTTATAGGCGAATGTTACAACCCGCAACTGTATCAGACCTATATGAGTGCCGGCTTTGACTACCTGTACGACAAAGTGGGAATGTACGACTATCTACGCGGTGTAACGAGCAAGTCGTGGCCCGCAGAGGGTATAACGCAGCAGTGGCAGGCAGTGGGCGAACTGCAAGAGAGAATGCTCTATTTCCTTGAGAATCACGACGAACAGCGTATCGCTTCTGGTTTCTTCTGCGGCAGCGGCATGTGTGCGGAGCCTGCTATGACCGTAGCGGCAACGCTCGGCAAGAACCCCGTGCTTATATATGCCGGTCAGGAACTTGGCGAAAAAGGTATGGACGTAGAGGGTTTCTCGGGCATAGACGGTCGCAGTTCAATCTTTGACTACTGGGGATTGAGCAGCATACAGGCTTGGGCTGACAACGGCAAGTTTGACGGCAAGAAACTCACCAAAGAGCAGAAAGAACTGAGACTTTTCTATCAGCGTCTGCTCACTATCGCGCGTGATAACAAAGCAATTACAGAAGGCTTGATGTACGACCTTGAGTATGCACAAAAAGAGGGCTTCAACAAGCACGAGCAATATGCATTCCTCCGAAAGAAAGACGAGGAGTTGCTGCTCATTGTTGTCAACTTCGACGACAAGCAGGTGGATGTAAGCGTACGTATTCCCGAAGATGCTTTTACCTATCTTGCCCAGCCCAAGTGGCAGAAAGTAAAAGCCACCGACCTGCTGACCGGCAAACAAGTCAGAGGCGTGAGCCTGACAGGCGAAGAGATAAGGCTCACTTTGCCCGCTTGGAAATCAATGATAATAAAAGTGGAGGAAATCCAACCGAAAAGTAAGGCTAAATGAAAGGATATCTGAGGTTAGTAAGGTGGGACAATCTGCTTTTCCTGTCCGTTATGCTTTGGGCGTTGGAGAAGTGGGTGGCAGTGCTGCTGCTTGTAAGGTCGGGTATGTACGAACTGATGCCTTGGTGGCTGCTCGCACTGCTCACGGCGGCAGTAGTGCTTATTGCCGCCGGCGGGTACGTGATAAACGACTATTTTGACATCAAGATAGACCGTATCAACCGCCCCGACCGTCTGATTGTGTCCACGAGCGTAAGCAAGAAGACGGCAATGCACCTGTTTGAAGTGTTGACCGCCATCGGACTTATATGCGGCCTTATTGTAGCGTATTACGTAAAGAGTCTGCCACTTACGATGGTGATGTTGCTCGTCCCGGGACTTTTGTGGTTCTACTCTGCTTCATACAAACGTATCTTCCTGATAGGCAATCTGGTAGTAGCTTTCGTTTGTGCGCTTGTGCCGTTTACTATTGCTCTGTGTAACACTGCACTCATAGAGAAGACGATGGGCGAATGGGCAAGATACGTGCCGGTGATAAAAGAGTTGGTTCAATGGTCAAGCGGCTTTGCTCTCTTCGCTTTCCTCACTACGCTCATACGCGAGATGGTAAAAGACCTGCAAGACTTGGAGGGCGACCGCGAACTTGAATGTCATACGCTGCCTGTCGTATGGGGTATCAACCCGACACGCATCTGTGTTACGGTGCTTATCGCTATTGTCGTTGCCCTGCTTGCTGTAGCCAACTGGTACGTTCTGCCGTTTGACCACTCGTGGGGCAGTCTGTCCACACGATATGTAGTATTCGGATTCTTCGTACCGCTCGCTTGCGAGACGGCGTTGCTGTGGTCGGCAAAAATTCCGTCCGACTACCGCACAGCCCAAGGTCTGATGAAGTTCATAATGTTCTTGGGAGTGATGTACAGTTTCGTTATAATGAGAATGTTATGAAGTTGATACTCGGTTCGCAAAGTCCACGCCGTCGTGAACTGCTCGGAGGACTTGATGTTCCTTTTTCGTGGGTAAAAATCGATACGGAGGAGAGTTATCCGTCTTCCTTATCCGCAGAAGATATACCTATATATATATCGCGCGAAAAGGCCGATGCATACGCAGAGGCGCTCGGCAAAGACGAAGTGCTTATCACGTCCGACACTATCGTATGGTTTGACGGCAGTATGCTTGGCAAGCCGAAAGACAATGCTGATGCCAAGCGTATGCTGTCCCTGCTTTCGGGCAAGACACATCAAGTCTATACGGCAGTGTGCTTCACGTGGTATGACGACAAACGCCGACAGCAAGTTCAAGACACGCTCTGCGACAAGACTGACGTTACCTTTCGCGACTTAAGCAACGAAGAGATAGACTATTACGTTGATAATTACAATCCTACAGACAAAGCCGGAGCATACGGCATACAGGAATGGATCGGCTATGTAGGCGTTACCCGAATGGAAGGCTCGTATTTCAACGTGATGGGGTTCCCGATAGAAAGGGTATATATGTACCTCAAAGAAAACGATTTACTGCCAAATTAAAACAATGTTATTCCAAAGTATCATATACGGTCCGATACGCTCCCGCCGACTCGGAATGTCGCTCGGCGTTAATCTTATGCCGACCGACTGCAAGCAATGTTCTTTTGACTGTGTCTATTGCGAGTGCGGCTTTCTGCAACCCCACCTGCACCCCATCCTGCCTACCCGCGAGCAAGTGAGAGAGGCGTTGGAGCAGGCACTGCAATCGCTCGGCGAAGGACAAACACCCGATGTCATCACCTTCTCCGGCAACGGTGAACCGACGATGCATCCTCATTTCGCAGACATAATAGACGACACCTGTACTCTTCGCGATAAGTATTGTCCGAAAGCCAAAGTGAGCGTACTGAGCAACTCGACGCAACTCTTCCGCCCTGACGTAACAGAGGCTCTAAAAAAAGCCGACAACCGCATTATGAAGTTGGACTCGGCTGTAACCGACACCTTCCGACTTATAGACGTCCCTGTAAACAAAGACCTTACACCTGCTGATATAATCGAACATCTGAAACTTTTCAACGGAGACTTTACACTGCAAACGTGTTTCCTGCGCGGAGAGAGAGACGGCAAAGTGATAGACAACACCATAGAAAGCGAACTGAACGCTTGGTATAAGGCTGTAAGAGAGTTGCGCCCCAAGCAGATAATGATTTATGTCATAGACCGTGCAACACCGGTGGAAACACTACGGAAAATCCCCCGCGAAGAGATGCAGCGCATAGCCGAACCGCTCATTCAGGACGGTTTTGACGTACAGATAACAGCATAAGAGAAAAACAGGATTATGTATTTTGACGAACTGCCACTGACCGACGAAGTGCTTGATGCACTATGGGATATGCACTTTGATGTCTGCACCCCCGTACAGGAGAAGACCATTCCTCTTATCCTTGACGGAAGGGACGTGATAAGTTGCGCCCAGACCGGCACCGGCAAGACCGCCGCATATATCCTGCCTCTACTTACACGCCTCGCCACAGACGGACACGACCCCGACAAACTCAATGCTATCATCATGGCTCCCACCCGCGAATTGGCACAACAGATAGACCGCCAGATGGAAGGGTTCGGGTTCTACGTACCTTTCTCCTCCGTAGCCATATACGGCGGCAACGACTCCGGAGCATGGGGTACGCAGACGACAGGCTTACAGAAAGGAGCCGACATAGCCATTGCCACCCCCGGGCGACTATTGAGCCTCATGAACATATACGATGTAGATTTTTCAGGTGTCAGGTATTTTATCCTCGACGAAGCCGACCGTATGCTTGATATGGGGTTCTACGATGATATTATGACCATCGTAAAGCGGCTGCCGGAAGACAGACAGACCATACTTTTTTCCGCTACTATGCCTGCAAACATACGCCGTATGGCACGCGCTATCATGCGACATCCCGCCGAGATACGCCTTGCCGTCAGCCGTCCGCCCGAGACCATACACCAGATGGCGGTGGACTTGTACGAAGGGCAGAAAACACAGATGATACTGCGCATAGTCAAAGAGAAGAACCTGAAGAAAGTGATTATCTTCGTAAGCAAGAAACAGCGTGCCAAAGAACTTACACTTGCTCTTAGGCGTGGAGGAATAGATGCTCGTGCTATGCACTCCGACCTTCAGCAGAAAGAGCGCGACGAGGTGATGCTTGACTTTAGGAACGGCAAAGTGGATATCCTTGTGGCAACCGACATAGTCTCACGCGGCATAGACATAGACGATATACCACTTGTCATCAACTACGATGTACCTCGCGATGCAGAAGACTATGTTCACCGTATAGGGCGCACAGCAAGAGCGGAGAACAAAGGTGCTGCTGTTACGTTAGTAAGCGTGGAAGAGAGACGATACTTTGAGAAAATAGAGAAGTTCCTAAAGAAAAGCATAGAGCGTTTGCCCCTGCCCGAGGATATGGGTGAAGCACCGCCCGTCAAAGTTTGCGAATCCTCCACTCGTTCGGGTAAAGGTTGTTCAGGCGGTTCCCAACGTTCTTGGCGAAACCCAAAGGCACGCCGTCGTAAGTAAGCAAAACCGTCCCCATAGGCATACCGTCAGGCGGCAACAGAGCCTCGGTGCGAAGAAAAGCAAGTGCCTGCTCCTCAGTAAGAGCAAACTGCGGAAAAGCAGCCGGATTAAGAGCCTTGGACATACTCAGACTATGTTGCGGGGCTATATTTTTCCCCCTTAACTCGCCCAAACCAAATCCGACAGAGATACAGGTAAGAAAACCCGTGATAAAGTCTATCAGCGGTTTATGCCGTGCCGGATAGGCAGTCATAAAGCGGTCGCTCTGCTTGATTTCCCACTGTTGCGGTTCTTTCAGCCACTGAAGCATCGGTTCGAGGTCGGCTTTTATAGTTGTGTCCTGCTTTTTGGAGGTACGGATACGGAAGGGAGTAAAATTGGTATCGGGTTTCCGCAGTGCGGCTATAAAAAAGCCCTCACCGCGTGTCAGATGGGGATAGAAATGACAGCCTAACGGGGTGTTTTTTATTTTCCACTCAGGCTCGGTGGTAAGAGGCAGTATGTCAGCACCGAAATACTCGGTCATCCAGCGCACGTTGTCCTCGTTTTCTTTCTTATTGAAAGTGCAGGTGGAGTAGATAAGCACACCTCCGGGCTTGAGCGCATCCCATACGTCTTCTAATATAGACTTCTGTCTTTCGGCGCACATCTCCACGTTATCAAGGCTCCATTCGCTTCTTGCAGCGGGGTCTTTGCGGAACATTCCCTCGCCGGAGCAGGGCGCATCAACTAAAATACAATCAAACAGATAGCGGCAGCCGTCGCCGAAGTCGGAGGGTTTATTGTGGGTTACCACCACGTTGCCGTTGCCCCATTTTTGTATATTCTCCGAGAGGATAAATACGCGCTGCCTTACCACTTCGTTGCTTATGAGCAATCCTTCGTCGGCAAGGTGCTGACTTAGGATAGTCGATTTTCCACCCGGTGCGGCGCAGAGGTCAAGCACTATGGCATCGCGGGGGACATACTCGTCCAAGACCTGCTGCAAGAACATACTGCTGGCTTCCTGAACGTAGTAGCAACCGGCGTGAAAAAGCGGGTCAAGAGTAAAACGTGGTCGTTCGCTCAAGTAGTAACCGTCATAGTGCCACGGCACCTCGTCTATATCGCAACTGAAAGTGAGGGTGTCTATCTTGTCGTTAAGGCGAATGCTCGTTACCGGCTCTTGCTCCAATGCGCGAAAGAGCGACTCGGCTTCTTCGCCGAGAGTGGAACGCATATAGTCTATAAAGTCAAGAGGTAACATAAGATTAAGCCGAAATTTCGCGCAAAAGTACAAAAATCTGCGCAAACTTGCAAATATACCTACAAATTTATTATCGTTTCCACTATTCTCTCGGCGGCGTGTCCGTTGCCGTAGTCGTTGATGACCGAGCCGTTTTTGGCGCGTGATACGGCGGTGAGTATATCGACAGTGTCAGTACCGGCAAGGCTGTTCCAGCCCGCTGCTACCGTCTCTGTCCACTCCGTCTCACGGCGCAGAGTAACACAGGGCGTGCGCTGAAAATACGCTTCTTTCTGTACGCCGCCGGAATCCGTCAAGATAAGCGAGGCGTTTCTCTCAAGCAGCAGCATCTCTATATACCCCACGGGCGGAATTACCTTTATGTTGTAGCTGCTGTTTATCAGGGCTTTGAGTTGCGGCGCGGCTGCAATAGTGCGTGCCGTACGAGGGTGCAGGGGTAAAACAACTGTAGAGCCTGTCTGCTGCAGGGCAAGCAGTATGCTTTGCAGTTGGGCAGGGTCGTCTGCCGTCTCGGCACGATGGATGGTTGTAAGGACGAACTGTTTAGGTTCTACACCAAGTTTGCTTAATACATCAGTGTCTTGCTCGGCAGGGGTAAAGCGTAGTGCCGCATCATACATCACATCGCCTACGTGGTAAACACCTTCGGTTATATTTTCCTTTCGCAGGTTCTCAACGGCTGTGTAAGTCGGGCAGAAAAGCAGCGAGGAGAGACGGTCTGTCCGGATTCTGTTCTGCTCTTCCACCATTTGTTTGTTGCGGCTCCTAAGACCGGCTTCCACGTGGGCTATGGGGATATGCAGGCTATCGGCAGCCAATGCCCCTGCAAGCGTTGAGTTGGTGTCGCCATAGACGATTACGAGGTCGGGACTTTCGCGTTGCAGCACCGGCTCTACGGCTTGCGAGATAAGTTCGGTGTTGCTGTCTTTGCACGCGAGGTTCCACTCCGGCGCGGGCAGATGCAGTTCGCTGAAGATAAGTTCGCTAAGGTTATAGTCGTAGTGTTGACCTGTATGCAGCAGTTTTTCGCTTATATCGCAGCCCGCCTCCGCTGCTTTTTTTATGGCGGCACTGACGGTGGCGGCTTTTATGAATTGCGGTCTTGCTCCGACTATGGTGATAATCTTCATTGTACCTGTTCTATGTATTGCAACACGGCTGGATAAAGCGAGCGGTGGTACTGTCCCTGCTCAAAGGATGTGTTATGCCAGAGCAGTGTCAGTTCGCCTGCGTTCTGCCGCGTCTTGTCTATCAGTTGGGCGGTGGTATAGTAAGCCTCTTCTTCCGAGAGGTTCATATAGTTGTCGTTGGACAGCGTGCAGTCCATCACCGTGAGCGGATGCAGGGTAAGAGAGGTCAGTTGCAGCGTTTCGGGGTTGATCCATCTGACGGGGCGCGATGTCTGCAGGCGAAATCCGGCGAGGTCGGCAAAAGCAAGCGAGTAGTCGTCCTTGATGCCACTGTCGGCAAGTTGCTGCAAGCGGGCGTTGGATATGCGAAGATAATGGAACCGATTGGCTGTAATAGTGACAGGCGAAGAGAGCGCACTACGAACGGCGTTTTCGAGTGTGAGTTTTTGCCTGCGCATATCGCGGTCGTTATAAGCGGTATGCAGACCTATGTTCGCGCCCGAGCGAAAAAAGGGTGAGCCGGATATTTCGCTATAAAGAAAAGCACGGAAATCAGAGCCGTTGAGACTATATTGCGGATAGTCATAGCCCTTGCCATCAGCGGCTTTGATAAAATAAAGTTGATTGACATTACCGCAATCATGCAGCCGTGAGTCAAGCGAATTGATAAGCGGGAAGGTGTATGCGGGGTCATTGTGAATACTTTTTATTGACTTGACCACCTGCGCCGTCTGATGTCTGTATACTCCGCCTATCGCGCCACGCAGGTGGCGGAAATGGGCTATAGTGTCCACATCGTGAGTAAGATTGACGGCTGTAAGTGTCTGCTCGGGGGCGGGCAGGTCTAATCGCTTCATCAGGCTGCGCGCAATCTCGTCCACAAGAGGAATCATATTAAGACCGTGTTTGCCTATGAGCGAGTCTTTGCCCGAGAGCCTGCCGTGATTGTCTCTGCTTTTTACCACCGTTTCCTCTGCATTGGACACAAAAAAGCAAACAAGCGACAGCAGGTCGGCATCGGCGGGCAGGTGCTTACAGGTAATCAGCCGTTCCGCCTCGGGGTAGAAGTCGCTCCACGTCTTGCTTTTGTCCCAAAGAGGCGAGAGAAGAGAAGGCAAGATGTTGATTTTATATTTTTTCGCTTCCTCTTCAGAGCGGGTATAGCCTATCTGCCGTGCTGCCTCGGCATTACCATAAAGCAGAAAAGAAAGCAGGTACTGTACAACCTTGGAATGTGTGTCCGAATCGGTCATCTTTGCAGAAGAGTTAAAATTATGCGCAAAGATACAGCAAAATACAGTTATGTGCAAAACATTTTGCATAATCCGCCAAAATTGCCTATCTTTGCGGCGTTCAACTCATAACTCATACTCCTATGCGCAATCTTCTTCAGGCGTTTGCCGCCGTCCTTTTGGGTCTTTTGCTCGGTGCTTGCAACCGCACCTACCAACACACTTTTTCTCCCGAACAAGCCTCGTGGATAGGTATTAACACCCCCGACAGCCTGCGCTTTGACAGCACTCACCACGCCGCGCTGCCCGCCACCTACCTCACCCACACTTTTGATATAGACGAAACGCCTCGTCAAGCCACTATGTTCCTCTCCGTAGGAGGCTACGCCAAGTGCTACATCAACGGCAGCGAGATAGACAACGCGCCGTTCGGCACCGTTGCATCGGACTACGACAAGACCGTTTATTACAACAGCTACAGCATCACTCCGCTGCTTCACAAGGGCGAAAACAGCATAGACATCATTCTCACACATGGGTGGTTCACATCCCTGCTCCCCGACTACCGCATGCCTGACTACGGCAATCCGCGCGTAAAAGCACAAATTATCATCTCCTCGCGCCGCGACTCGCTATGTATCAACACCGACACCACTTGGCTCGCCACGAACAAAGGTCCCATACGCATAGCCAACCTCTACGACGGTGAGACCTATAACGCCCTCTACGAGGACTCACTTTGCTACGCCACTGCCGAGATAATGACCGCCCCCAAAGGCATAATGCGCCCGCAACAAACGCCTTCACAAGCGACACTTGACACCATTACTCCCATACGTGTATGGCAGACCGAACGCGGAACACAGATAGTTGATATGGGAGAGAACATGGTAGGCTGGCTGTCGCTGCGTGCCGAAGGGCAAAAAGGTTGCCCGGTTATTATTCGTATGGCAGAAACGCTCCTACCCGACTCAGACGGCATCTACACCCGTAACCTCAGACACGCACGCGCCACCAACACATACATACCCCGCACTGATGGTCAATTCTCATATTGCCCCATCAGCACCTACCAAGGGTTCCGTTATGCCGAGATAAGCGGACTTTCTAATATCCTCACCACAGACGACATACAAGGTATATACATAGGTAATCCGATGAAACAGACAGGCTCTTTCCGTTGCTCGAACGAGACACTGAACAGTATATACGATGCGGCTGTACGCGGGATAAAAGGCAACTACCACGATTTCCCCACTGACTGCCCGCAGCGCGATGAGCGGCTCGGCTGGCTTGGCGACCGCTTTACCGGCTGCATAGGTGAGAGTTTCGTCTATGACAACCACTCGCTCTACCTCAAATGGCTGCAAGACATAGAAGATACGCAAACAGAAGAAGGACAACTCGCCGACATCGCACCGCAGTTTTGGGGACTGCGCCGCCACCAAAACGTAACTTGGACGGGAGCCTATATAGCCGTAGCAGATATGCTCCTTACACGCTACGGCGACACCACTGCCGTCAAGCGGCACTATGACTCAATGAAGCGATACATCCGTTACACTATCGCCAACACTATGCGTGACAGTCTGCTTACAGTTGATACCTACGGCGACTGGTGTATGCCGCCCGAAGACCTCTCTATCATCCACTCCAAAGACCCTGCACGACAGACCGACCCCGTACTGCTCTCTTCTGCCACCATGTACCACCTGCTCGGCATAATGCAACGCTTTGCACTGCTCATAGAGCAAACGGGCGATGCTGCGGAGTTTATGTCCATTGCAGAGCAGATACGCACTGCCTATAATCGCCGCTTCTACGACTATGAGAAACATAGTTACAGCAACGGCACAGCCACGGCAAACATCATCTCGCTCTACTACGGACTCACACCCGACGGCGAACAACAGCCGCTAACCGAAACGATAGCACAGACTATAACAAACAGACACGACAGCCACGTATGCTGCGGAGTAATTGGTATGCAGTGCCTAATGCGCGGACTGACACGCAATGGCTATGCACCGCTTGCCTACAGGATTGCCACTCGTCGCACCTTCCCCTCATGGGGCTATATGACAGACAACGGTGCTACCACTATTTGGGAACTGTGGAACGGCAATACCGCCGCACCGGAGATGAACTCCGGCAACCACGTTATGCTGCTCGGAGACTTTATCGTCTGGCTCTATGAAGACCTCTGTGGCATACGCCCCGCAGAGAACGGCTATAAGACAATAGAGATGCAGCCGTATTTTGCAGAAGACCTGACCTTTGCAGAAGCCGCTTACAACTCGCCCGCAGGAAAGATTGTTTCACGTTGGAAACGCCTGTCAGATGACAAAGAAAGCGAAGATTACAACAGAATAGAATGGCATATCAGTCTGCCACGCGGCGTAACTGCCACCGTCATCCTGCCCGATGGAACAAGACATGAGATAAAAGGAGAGCAAAGAATTAAGGTTGAAATATAATTGGCGGAATAAGGGGATCAACATCAAGCCAATGCCCGGGATAATTCAAATTTAAGCCCGAGAGCATTAATTATTTTAATAAAACTTGAAATGGTGGGATCTATTACGCCATTCTCAACACGAGAAATATAACTCTTTGTCGTACCCGTACGTTTTGCTAATTCGACTTGAGTAATATGCTCTTGTTTGCGTGCTGTTTGCAGCAAAAGTCCCATATAGTAAGTACGAGCTCGATTATCGAAAGCCTCACGCTCGGGAGTACCTACAGCACCATATTTATCTGCCAAGACAGCACTATAACTGCTAAGATTAGGATTTGCTTGCATAGTATTCCTCCTTTAATTTAATTGCTTTTTCCAATTCGTTTTTTGGTGTTTTTTGAGTTTTCTTTTGGAAGCCGTTAAAAAGAACCACGATATTCCCACTATCGAAAATAAAAAACACACGATATATATTACTTTCGTATTCAGCACGTAATTCGTAGATTTCATCACGCAGATACTTTACAAATTTCTTACTTATTTTATCTTGACTTTCAAGTAGAGTAAGCGCATAATCAATCTTATTAACAACCTGTTCTGACAATGAATGTAAAAAATCGTAAAAATAATTCTTATATACAAATATCTCGCGTTTCATAAAACTATTATTTACGGCTGCAAAGGTAAGCAAAAGTTTCAATATAATGAAACAAATGGCAAAATTTTTTGAACTAAAAAAACAATCGCCCTACTCTCACGAGCGGGGCGATTCCAACAAAATATGTGTAAAATTTATTATTTTACCAAGTACAGGGTGTTGTGAGTTGTACTTGGATATGTTAGTCTATACGACCTAAAATGATTACATTTGGATAATCAGCTCTTTGCCGTTCCACTTAACGAGATACTGCTGACCCGGGGTAAGTTCGTCAAGGTCGATGTCAACTTCTGCATCTGTTGTGATGTCGGTGTCAGCAACGGAGGTGGCTGTGCCGTCGAGGTTGAGCACCTGCACGGTCATACCGTTTGAGCCGCGAACCTCAAGTTTGCCATAACGGTGGCAGATCTCGGGAGTAGCAGGAGCAGGAGCAACGGTAGTCAGTTGGAAACGTGCGTTGTCGGTGGTGTTAGCTGCATCAAAGGTAAGAACAGTGCCGTCAGCGATAGTATAAGTAATGCCGGTTTGAGTGTCTTTGAGATAGAGTGTCTCGGTGCCGCCTACCTGCGAAGCACTGATAGTGAAAGATGTGCCGCCGTCGGTAATAAAGCCAAGGAAAAGATTATCAAGTGAGTTTACAAAAAACTTCTGATACTCTGTCGAGTTGTTCCAAGCGTAAAGTGCTACCTTACGACCTTCCATATTCATCTCTGCCCAATAGGTATTCACTTCTTGGGTCAGTTCGTCGCTTTGTACGAGTTGAACTGTGCAGTCTTCACCGGTAGAAGATGTCAGTTTGAGTTCCATCTTGGCTGTAAAAGAAAGGGCAGCCATTACATTCATTGTTGCTGCAACCAAAAGCAGCGACATAAACATTTTTTTCATATAGATTGTTTTATTATTTGTTACTAAATGTTTTTACAAAGGTGTCTTTCTGGAGGGTGAGCCGCCACTAAACGGATCATAGCTTGCATCACCTGTACTATCACCACCTGAACAGATGAAAGTGGATAGTCTCACCTCCTGCGACAAAAGTGTCGCAGGGGTGAAATATCTATTTTTTGTTTTTGACATAATAGTGCAATAATTGAATGTGCTGTAGCTTATTTAACGCGTTTTACACCGTCCACTACATATACACCTGCGGGCAGAGTGTTCCAAATGCTCATATTGCCCATATACTGACCGGTGATAGTGTAAACGCCGTTGCCATTACCTGCTGCGTTTTCTACGGTCTCAACATCGGTAGGCATATTTGCACGACCAACCACTTGGAAGCGATAGTCGTTGCTCTCACCTGCTGCAAGATAGAAACTATATGAACCGCCTTCGGTCATAACTGTCTTCGCACCGCTTACGAGGTCAACCAATACCATCTCTTCACCTTTGATGTTGGAGAAGTTGATAGTGTAATAACCTTCAGATTTTGCAGAAACACCAAGATATGAACCGAGAACATTGTCGGAAGCAAGTTTAGACATCTTCTCGTCAGAGGTAACAAAGAGGTTGAAGTCGTCGTTAATCATCTTCTCTGCATCATAACCGTCTTCAAATTCAGAGGTGAAGCAGTTACCGCCCATCAGATATACGTTATCTACATTTACTTCATTCATATTCATCACTTGGAGGCGAGCCAAAGTAAGGTCTTGCATTTGAGCGGCAGCACGACGAGGAGTAGCAGAGGTAATACCAAGAGCAGGATTATAGAGCATACCCTCGTAGTTGATTACCATATTAGGATTGCCTAATTCTGTTGATCTTACATAGAAACCTTGCAGAGGCATAATTTCTGTTGCCAAAGGATTGCTTCCGAACAAATCATCTTCAAAGTCTGCTTTACCAACAGGATCCCAAGTGTAAGTGTTGGCACCTGTGCGACGATATACATAGATGTTACCATAGTTACCATTATTAACAAGGGTTTCAATGTCGATGTTTGCCGAATAGCTGTTTGCAAAGGCTTGCCAAGCTCTTCTTTGTACTGTAAGGTCGGTATTGTCATTACCTACAAGTTCTCCTTTGAATTTATATATAGTACCGACAGTAGCAGTGTTGGTCAGCATCTGATATGAATCGAACGGATTTTGCATCTTTGAATAGTCAACAGCGTCACGATTGAGAATACTAAAGTTAATCCAATCTTTAACATCCCAATCATAGTAATAGAGCGCAGTTTGAATTGAAGCATCACTCTCGATTTCCAACGAACCATTCTTGTGGGTAGGTACACCAAAACGTTGATATGCTTTATTGTCATTGTCCACACGGTAAGATTTGGTAATGAACTCAACAGTTGCGTTCGGGTGACGGTTAGATTTTACGCCCGGGTTGAAGAGGAATTGTGCAGTGCCATCTTCTGATGCTTTCAGCACGATGTTGCCGGTAACGGGGGCTACGATACCTTGTGTGCCGGTAACGACAAGTTTTGCACCTGCCTCAACGATGATTTGGGCATTCACGCCAAGTACAACGCGACCAACGGTCAGAGTAGCACCATTGCTAACGGTGAGGGTCTGTTTGTATGTGCTTGCAGCCTCAAGATAAGTAAGAGTCTTGTCCTCGGTGAGGGTTTCCTCAGTGTCAGCGGTAACAACCCATTCAACGCCGGTTTCATCCTCGGCTGCTACAACAGAGTTAGCAGTAACGGGAACGTCGGCTGCATCTTCAAACTTGGTAACAACGATAGTGGTCTTACCATTTTCGTCGGTGATAGAAGTGGTTTTATAGGTATTGCCGTCGTTAGGAGTAAACTGATCAACGGTAGCATTTACTTTCTCATCACCTTCCTGAACATAGATGTTTTTATTTACATTACCACCAACGATTTCTATTTTACCATCTTCTGCAGAACCTTGAGAAACGATGATTGAACCTTGGTCACCGGCTTCGATAGTACCGCCTTCAATGGTAACTTTGGAAACTTCGGATTGATCAGCAGTAGTGATGGTCTCTTGAATACCATAACCTGTAGAACCGGTAATCTTAGTATCGCCGGAGATGGTTACACTCTGACCTCCACCGTAAGTCTTATTAGACTCAACAACTATACCAGAACCACCGGCATCCAAACCTGATGTTTTGCCAACGGGATCTTCGTATGTACCTTCATAAGTGGAAGCGATAACGGCATCATTGATTGTTACAGTACCGGCTTTTACATAAACGCCAGTACCACCTTTAACGGTAGCACCGTCAATATTGATAACCGAGGGACCGTTGGAAGCAACACCTGCAGATTTTTTTCCATTAGCAGAACTTACAGTAGCAGTAGAGTTGATGTTAATCTCGGGTGCATTATCAGTATGACCTTCTGCATCAAGACCTACAGTACCATTGGTTTTGTAGCCGTAAATAGTACCATATACATTACCATTGATAGTAACCTTTACACCGTATGCCAAAGAAGAACCGGCACCGGAAGTAGAAGCATTGCGATATTCATTTTTGTCCAACGTAGTAACGCTGTTAGGAGCATATAACGTCGAAGTAGAAGTTGCGGCGTATCTTGGAAATTTGTTAGCATACCCGAGGTTAGCATACATAGCAGAAGCCGAACCGGTAGCAGCGGCTTTGTTTTTACCGGTAGCAGCGGCATTTTCGGCGTAAACACCATTAGTCAGATAATCAAATGCTACAATATTGGTAATAGCAGTTGCTTTAACATTGGTATAGTACTTGCCATTAACAGTACCGTCAACAACAATTGCTTTACCACCTTTTGTACCGGAAGCGACAACATTCACATCCTTACCGATAGTAAGAACAGACCAATCAGCCTTGGTGTAATCACTATGACCTTCAACTTGGAAAACTATAGCATTGCCGCTGGTGTTGTTTGTATTTTCAATCGTACCGGCACCTGTTACATCAAGTGTACCATGATAGAGAGCAAACAATTTAGCGATGCTACCTGTGATTGTCTTACCGTTAAGGTTCAGAGTAATAGTTTGACCGGAATAGATATTTACCGTAGAAGTCAGGGTTACATTGTCATTAAGATTAATAACGACCTCACTTCCGGAATTAACTGCATCCTGCAAGCTCATTTCTTGAGGAACGTTAATCGCATAGAGCGCGCTGCTGCACAACAGAGACACTGCTGCCAGCAGGATTGAATAGAACTTTTTCATACGCATTTTTTGTTAGTATTATGCTGCATATAGCAGCGATTATTATTAAGTTTGTTTTGTGTTTCCACTTGTCGGTATTTCACACATTTATGTACGTGTGCTTCCAAACCATCGTATATATAATATAATCAACACCCTATTATATATATGCAACACCCGTCAAAAATCCCAAACAACCACAATCTGCTCCTCTATCTCACTGATTTTCAGCCTCACTTTGCACGGAATATCCTTCGTTTTTGCTTGCAAAACGGCGTTGATTATCAGTAGGTTTTTCTTGACCGATTTTTAGCCGTTTTTGTGCAATTTTTGCAGATAATTCATCGCAGAATCGCACATTTCCACCGGCAGATTTTTGGTTTAATCTTTCTTTATAGGCTTAATTCTCAAAGGATTAAGTCTTTTCTTGTTGTGGCTTTGGCACAATTTTCCCACTTTTCAACGCGCAAAGGTACGGCATAATTTTCGTTTGCACAAGAAAACGAAGGATTTTTTTGCAAAAA
>DJXH01000013.1 GCA_002449665.1 Bacteroidales bacterium UBA7009 | reverse complement strand
TGTAAACGCGTTTTTTCTGTTCCATTTGATGTTTGTTAATTGAATGTTATTTATATTGGTTTAAGTGTAAATCTTTTTAGTTCTACCAAGTCCTTACTAACCGCACAGATAAGCCATACGGACGATTGGCATTGTAGTTGGTAGAAATTTGTATTTTTTTGTAACTTGATGAAGATGAGAAAAACAAAACTTCAGTATGGTAATCTTCTGTTGTCGTATAGTTACTTTCTGCAGTATAGTAGTAACCGTTATCGTTATTCCACATTATTTCCATCGTGGCTTCTTCTGATGGTTTTTGCCATCTTCTTTGTCCTGCTTCCGGCAAAAAGACTGCACCGTTCAGTTTCATCTGCTGCCATTGTGCGGCAGAATAGTCATTTACGTCGGGTGTAATTGCACTCGGATCAAAAGTTATGCCGTCAGGTGCTGTCCATGTGTCAGGGAGAAGAATAGCTCCTGCTTGACCGCATACAGTAGCCTTACCGCGTAATGCACCGGCGTTAGTACGCGATTCTAACAGATAGTAAAACTCGCCTGCAGTAAGTGTGTACCACAGATTAGGTTCGTTGCCGCCGTTGGAGATGGCGTTCACTCCCCAATCTGTATAAACAGAATAGTCATCAGCGTCTTTAGATACAAGTGTCGGATTATTTCCTGTTCCCCAGCCGAACAAATCTATCCATTCGCTGTATGAGGCGGAGATGTTTTTGTTGCTGCTGCCGATAATATCATACTGGTGTTCGGCAAATCTCCAAGTGCCGGTTGAAGCCTGATATTGCAGGTTGCCGGGAGCGAAGATCACTTTCTTTGAACCGCTTACGGAGAAATAGGCAGTACATCCGGCGCGTGTAACGGTAACAACGACATCGTTATGATTCCAAGAGAAGACAATATCTGCCGTTGTCGTTTCTTTGACATACGATTGGGCTACGCTGACCTCTATGTCGCCTGTTCCTGTACCATCTGACTGCGATAGTGTTATCCATTCTGCATCAGTAGAAACTGTCCAGTCGGCATCCTCACGTGTTTTTACCTCAATCGTGAAAAGACCGCCAGCATATCCACATTTTATACTTTGAGGCGATACGGAAAATGATGTTGAAGGTTTTGGCTCGTCAGGCTGTTCTGGTCCGTCGGGCTGTTCCGGCTGCTCGGGTGCCAATACAGTAACTTCACATTCGGCGGTAAACTCGCCGCAAGTGGCAGTAATGATGGTATTTCCTGCTGCTTTTGCCGTCACTTTGCCCTCACTTGTAACGCGGGCAATCTCTTTGTCTTCTGACTTCCACTCTACAGCGGGGGCAAACTCCGCCGCATCTTCGGGTGTGTATTTGACTCGAAGTTGGTACTGCTCCTCAATCTCTAATTCTAATGACTTCTTATTGAGTTTGATACCTGTTAGTTTCGCCGGTGTTTCGTTCACTTTCGGCGTGCAGGCTGCAAGCAGAATCAGGGTTGCTGACAGCAAAAGACAAAAACGGCTTTTCATATTTATTTTAATGTGTTTTGGTTTTGTTTTCTGATTGTCGGTGCTTGCTATGGAATCACTTTCGTTCCGATATTCTCTCCGTCAATCACTTTTTTGAGATTGCCTGAGGTGTCCATATCAAAGACGTACAGCGGCATTCCGTTCTCGCGGCAGAGAGTGATGGCTGTCAAGTCCATAACGCGGAGCCTGCGCTCAAGAATCTCGTCAAAACGTATCTCGCTGAATTTCTTTGCGTTCGGGTCTTTTTCGGGGTCGGCTGTATAGATGCCGTCCACGCGCGTACCTTTGAAGAGTATGTCGGCTTCCGTTTCAATGGCGCGAAGCACGCAAGCCGTGTCTGTCGTGAAATACGGATTGCCCGTGCCGCCGGCTATGATGACGATATTGCCGTCCTTCATAAGGCGCAGTGCTTTCTCTTTCCCATACAATTCGCCTATCGGCTCCATACGGACAGAGGTCAGCACACTGCACTTTTGCCCTATGGCGTTGAGGGCGGAGCAGAGAGCAAGCGAGTTAATCACCGTGGCAAGCATACCCATCTGGTCGCCTTTGACGCGGTCAAACCCTTTTTGCGAACCGCTCAAGCCTCGGAAGATGTTCCCCCCGCCAATCACTATACATATCTCCACACCCATATCGGCTATTTCGCCAATCTGGCGTGCGTAGTCGGTAAGGCGGTTCTCGTCTATGCCGTAGCCTTTTTCGCCCATCAGGCTTTCACCGCTGAGCTTGAGCAAGATGCGTTTATATTTCATAGCCAAATTATCAATTATCAATCATTTTCATACCAACTTGCATACATTGCGTAGTTGTGTGCAATCTTGCGGTTTATCTCTTCCGTTTGGGCGGGGTCCACTTTCTTTATGAACTTGGCTGGTACGCCTCCCCATAGTTCGTAGGGACCTATCTGCGTGTTTTTCAGCACTAATGCACCGGCTGCCACTATCGCTCCTTCGCCTACGTGTGCGCCATCGAGCAGGGTAGAACCCATACCTATGAGTGCATAGTTGTCCACGTCCGCTCCGTGTATGGTAACGTTGTGACCGACAGACACATAGTCGCCGAGCGTGATAGTCGATTTCTGATACAGTGTGTGCAGTACGCTGCCGTCTTGTATATTGCAATGTTTGCCTACGGTAATGGTGTTTACATCGCCACGCAGCACGGAGTTGAACCACAGGCTCGTGCCTTCACCAATCGTTACATCGCCTACAACGGTGGCGTTTTCAGCCATAAACACATCGTCTGCTATCCGTGGCGTGAGTATTTCGCCGTTGCGGTTAACGGTCTTAATCAGTGCCATATCGTTATCTTGCGTTGATGATAGCCGTAAATTTCTCTGCTACAAGCGATGCTCCGCCTATCAGTCCGCCGTCCACATCGGGGTTGGCAAAGAGTTCGGCAGCGTTCTTTTCGTTGCAACTGCCGCCATAGAGAATGGTGGTGTCGTCTGCTACCTGTTCGCCGTAATGTTCGCGTATGAGTGAACGTATGTATGCGTGCATCTCTTGGGCTTGAGCGGGAGTGGCTGTCAAACCTGTGCCTATTGCCCATACAGGTTCGTAGGCAAGAGTGATCTTCGCAAAATCTTCTGCCGAGAGGTTGAAGACTGAGCCTTCAAGTTGGGATTTGACCACTTCGTTTTGTATTGAGGCTTCTCTTTCTTCTTTTACCTCACCTATGCAGAAAATAGGTTTGAGGTCGTTTTTGAGTGCGAGCAGCACTTTCTCTTTCAGTATTTCGGGTGTCTCGTGGTAGTACTGGCGACGCTCCGAGTGTCCGAGTATGCAGTAGGTTGCACCTGTGGAGCGTACCATTGCAGCACTTACCTCGCCGGTGTATGCACCGCTTTCTTTGTCTGCGCAGTTCTCGGCAGCGAGTTGAATGGGACTTCCTTTTATCACTTCCGCTACAGAGGCGAGATGGATAAAGGGTGTTCCTATTACCACTTCGCATGCAGGAGTGTTGACAGAGTTTTTGAGTTCAGTAGCCAATGCTATGCCTTCTTGCAGGTTCTTGTTCATTTTCCAGTTGCCTGCTACCATTTTTGTTCTCATATTCAGAATGATTTATTTTTTATGTTATATTTGTCTATTATTGTTCCGTTTTCCACCACCACTATTCCCGGGTTGGCTCGAACTATCGTTTTGAGCGTTACTGGGTCGCATGTGCAAATATCTTCTTCCGTTATCCCCGCCTCTTGTGCTTTAAGGCAGAAGGCTATTATGTCGTCCGTCCCGCTGCCGGTGAGGATATAAAACTGCTGTCCTGCATCTTGGCACTTTTGTTTCAGCCTGCCGAGTTTGGGGGTTTGTTTTATTTCTGATTTATTAAGGTCATACATCACGGCGAGTGTTACCGGCGAGTCGGACTCTAATATGTCGTAAGTTATGTCCTCATATTCGGAGTTGAGTATCTCAAAATCATGTATGGGCGGTTCGTAGCCTTTCTTTATCAGCCTTGAGTCTTGTCTGACAAAAGTCCAAGCCGTATCGCCGCGAGGGTAGTCTTCGAGAGTAAAACTCTGCTCTTCGCCGTCTTTTTCGTAGATTAAATGTATGTCATATTCGTCCTGTGGTGCACCTTCGGGTACTTCCATCAGCTGCGGGATGTTGTTGCCTATTTTGTAAGGACGGAAATCCATAACGGGCAGGTGGTTAAGATTATACAGCATAAACGCTATCGTCAGGCAAAGTGCTATAAGGCTGAACGCCAATTCGGCTCCCCATACAAACGTAGTGTTGATATATTTGTGTGAGCATACGAAGACGATGGCAAGAGCTAATAGGACGATGTTTTTGCCGAAGGTCTGCCAGTTGGTCAGCACGAGTGCGTCTCCGAAGCACCCGCAGTCGCTCACGGGGTTGGTAAGGGCTATATATAAGGTGAGAGGAGTCATAACGAGATAGAACGCCAATGTCAGCCACGATGTTACAGCCGAGCGAATGTTCAAGAGCAGGCATACGCCGAGCATACATTCGGCTATGATAAGACACCATGCACCTACTGTAGCAAGCGGCATAAGGTCGGTGAAAACACCGCCGAAGGCTTTGAGGTAGTCTTCTATCTTATATACGGTGCCGAGCGGGTCAACGGCTTTTACGAAGCCGGAGAACATAAACACGGCTGCAAGCTGCAGGCGCGATATGTTGGCTGTGATGTTTAGAGGACGGTTTTTCATTTTTTCTCGTCAAGTTGGATAAGGTAGAATATGGCGTAGTTTAGCATATCATAGTAGTTGCCGTCGCAGCCTTCGGACGTGATAGTCTTGTTGCCGTTGGCGGTGATTGACTTGTTGCGGTTGATTTTCGTCAGTATGATGTCGGTGAGCGACTCGGGCAGCATCTCGCGCCAAGCCTCGCCGTAGTCGTGGTTCTTGAGCAGCATCAGTGAGCGTGCTTTGCCTATGTAGTTGTCATACAGTTCGAGTGCTCTCTCGCGGCTCATATCCACGCCATCGGCAAAGCCCTCGGAGAGTTGAATAAGACCGATGACCGAGTAGTTGACTATTGCCATCAGTTCGCCCTCGACGCTTTCGCCTACGAGATTAACGCCGGTCATCTCTATTTCGCGTATGCGTTTGGCTTTGATGAAGAGTTGGTCGTTTACGGTCTGCGGGCGCATTATCCGCCACGACGGACCGTAGTCTTTCATCTTCAGTATGTATATCTCGCGGCAGCGGCTGACGATGCTGTCATATTCTTTTTCGGTCTTGTTCATTTCTGTATGAGTGTTTGTGTAAGCATTTCAAGACTGACTTGTTGTTGTTCGCCGGTCTGCATGTTTTTCAGCATGACGGTGTTCGTTTCCATCTCGTTGCCGCCCACTATTGCTGCGTATTCTATGCCGTTGGCATCGGCGTAGGACATCTGTTTCTTCATCTTCGAGCAGTCGGGATAGACTTCTGTGTTTATCCCCTGTCGGCGCAGAGAGTCAGCCCACTGCATTGCATACTCTCTTTCCTTTTCTCCGAACGTGGCAAAGAGTACAGCCGTTGTTTCAAGCGTATAGGCGGGGTAGAGATTAAGTTCGGTCAGCACGTCATATATGCGGTCTGCACCGAAGGATATGCCCACGCCGCTTACGCCCGGCATACCGAAGATGCCGGTGAGGTTATCGTATCTGCCGCCGCCGGTGATGGAACCCATCTGTACGTCAAGGGCTTTTACTTCAAAGATGGCTCCCGTATAGTAGTTCAGTCCGCGAGCAAGAGTAAGGTCTATCTCAAGGCGGAAGGCGTTATTGTCAGCAGCGGTGCGAGTGCTCTCGTACAGCCTTAATACCTCTCGCATCTCCTCCACGCCTTTCATTCCCGTTTCGCTTTGGTTGAGTGTCTCGGCTATCTGTTGCAGTTTCTGCTCGTTGCTGCCTTCGAGGCGGAGTATGGGTTGAAGCCTGTCCACAGCCTCCCGGCTCAGTCCGCGCTCAAGCAGTTCTTTGTTTACGTTATCCGCGCCTATCTTGTCAAGTTTGTCTATGGCGGTGGTGATGTCTGTTATCTTGTCCTCTTCGCCTATCACTTCTGCTATTCCTGCGAGTATCTTGCGGTTGTTGAGGTGCATACTTACTCTTATGCCGAAGCGGCTATATACCTCTTCCACCATTTTGATAAGTTCAGTCTCACATACGAGCGAGTCTGTACCCACTACGTCCACATCACACTGGTAAAACTCTCTGTATCTGCCTTTTTGAGGACGGTCGGCGCGCCATACGGGTTGTATCTGATAGCGTCGGAAGGGGAACTGCAACTCTTCGCGGTGTTGTACCACATAGCGGGCAAAAGGTACGGTAAGGTCGTAGCGCAGTCCTTTCTCAGGAGCCTCACCGGCTTTCTCACCGGAGTTCTGTATGCGAAACAGCAGTTTGTCGCCCTCTTCGCCGTATTTTCCCATCAGCGTACTCATCTGCTCCATTGACGGTGTTTCTATCTGGCGGTAGCCGTAGAGGCGGAACACGCTGCGTATGGTGTCGAATATGTAGTTACGGCGAGACATCTCAAGCGGTGAAAAATCGCGAGTCCCTTTGGGTATGCTTGGTTTTTGTGCCATATTGTACAGTTGGTTAATTGCTGCATCTTAAAAAGGTGCAGCATTCATTAAGTAGTTGTATATCTTGTCTGTTGCGCCGAGTTCGCTTTCTACGTACTCGGCTGCTTTTTCTCCAAGTTCGCGGCTCTGACTGATGGTATAGTCAAGTGCATTGTTCAGTTCATTGCTGTTTCTGACCGACACTGCCGCTCCTGCCTTGATTAGTCCGACCGCCTCGCGGAAATGTTTGTACTTTTTCCCGAATACTACGGGTACACCCCATACCGCAGCCTCTATGGTGTTATGCAGTCCTTTGCCAAAAGCCCCGCCTACGTATGCCACAGTGGCGTATCTGTACAGGCTTGAGAGCATTCCTATACTGTCAATAAGCAGTATGCGGCAGCGACTTATGTTCTCGTGTGTGGCTTCGCTGTATCTGACATACCTGCCCTCAAAGAGGTGGAAAAGGAAATTAAGATGTTCTTCTGTTATCTCGTGCGGGGCGATGATAAGTTTAACGTCTTCATTATGTTCAAGATAGCGTGCAAGCAGCAGTTCGTCTTGTTGCCATGTGCTGCCTGCCACAATCACGGGCTGCCTTGTCATGTGTGCCTGCTCGTAGGGTAGGGCGTAGGTGTCGTTTAAGAACTCCTCTACTACGGTGATGTGCCGCCCTGCATCTTTTATCTCGCTCACGCGGTCAAAGCGTGTGTCGCCCGCTATGCTCACGTTGCCTATTCCGTGTTTTTCGAGCAGAACCTTTGAATTTTCGTCTTGCACAAACAGGTGGGCAAAGCAGGTGAGAAGTTTGAGATAAGGCTTGCCCCACGGACGGAAGAACAACTGACTCGGGCGGAAGATAGCGGATATAAGATAGGTGGGGATGCCGTTAGCTTTCAGTTCTTTAAGATATGCGGGCCAGAACTCGTACTTGACAAAGATTGCCATATCGGGGCGGAGCAGTTCTATGAATTTTTTGGCGTTTTTACGAGTGGCGAAGGGCAGGTAATATACGCCGTCAGCCTTGTCGTAGTCTTTTCTCAGTTCATAGCCCGAAGGAGAGAAAAAGGTAAGGATAATTTGAGTTTGCGGATAGTTTGTCTTAAGTCGCTCTATTATAGGACGTACCTGCTCAAATTCGCCCACCGAAGCGGCGTGAATCCACAGACGAACCTCGCTGCCGCAGGAACGGCTGTCCCGAGGTGTATTTTGTGTCCTTGTCAGTTCGTCCTGCTGTATCCTTGCGATTGTTTCGCTTTGTCCGGCTGTAAGGAGTTTGGCTTTACGGTTGCCAAGCAGTGCCGCAAGACGAACTAATAGAAAGTATATATATGTCATTTTGGTGTTTCCAATAATATCAGCGCGCAAAGTTACGGATTATTTACAAATTGTGCAAATCTTTGTACAATTTTACTGATAATTGCGTATATTTTGCATTATATTGTCCTCTTTACTCCGAAATGTAACTCTAAATACCTACCTTTGCATATTGTACGATTTTAGGTTTTAATGTTATACAATATGTCCGAAAAAAACGTAATACTTTCCATAGAATCGAGTTGCGACGACACCTCGGCGGCAGTGATTTGCGACGGTTTGCTGCTAAGTAACGTTATAGCGTCTCAAAAAGTGCACGAAGAGTATGGCGGTGTCGTTCCCGAACTTGCCTCGCGTGCACATCAGCAAAACATCGTCCCGGTAGTTGATACTGCCATCCGCCGCGCCGGTATAAGCAAAGACGATATCAGTGCCATCGGTTTTACTCGCGGTCCGGGTTTGCTCGGTTCGCTGCTTGTAGGCACGTCTTTTGCCAAAGGTCTGGCGGTTTCTCTCGGCGTGCCGCTTGTGGAGGTCAATCACCTGCAAGGGCATATAATGGCGCATTTCCTTCACCCGTACGACTCGCTTGTAGCGGCTACCCCTTCCTTGCATGGCGTGGAGTTTCGCCACCCCGAATACCCTTTTATCTGCTTGCTTGTCAGCGGTGGTAACAGTCAGATAGTGAGGGTGGACAGTTACAAGGATATGACTATCTTGGGGCAGACGATAGACGATGCCGCCGGTGAGGCGTTCGACAAGTGCGCCAAAGTGCTCGGTCTGCCTTACCCGGGAGGACCGTGGATAGACCGTCTTGCCAAACTCGGCAACAGCAGGGCTTATCCGCTTGCCAAACCTAATATACAGGGCTACGACTACTCTTTTTCCGGACTGAAAACATCTTTCCTTTATACCATACGCGACCTTATGAAAGAAAAAGGCGTGGACACGGTAGATGCTCTTGCCGGACAAATACCTAACTTCAAGGAAGATATGTGCGCTTGTCTGCAAACGACGGTGGTGGATATACTGCTGCGCAAACTGCGCAAGGCTGCTAAAGACAACGGTATAAAGCGTATTGCCGTAGCAGGCGGGGTGAGTGCGAACAGTCACCTTAGAGAGCAGATGTTGCTGCTTGGCAAAAAAGAAAAATGGGATGTCTTTATCCCGCCTTTCTCTTTTACTACCGACAATGCCGCCATGATAGCACAAGCCGCTTATTATAAGTATCTTGACAGGGATTTCTGCCCTATAGATGCCGTCCCCTATGCCAAAACGAGAATATAAGGAAAAGTTGCGCTCTTTGTGGTCAGACTACGGCGAGATAATACTCTTTGTAGTCGTCCTTTTTGCTGCTAATTTCTTTTGGAAGTGGTCGGTCAGCGGTGATGAACACGGAGCAGGCGATGTTACCGTTTGGGGCGTAGAGGCAACCGGCTTTTTCAGTATGCTCGCAGAGCAAATAGCAAGTGCAGTCTATTCTCTTGTTCATCTTTTCCGCTCCAACATCTCTATGCCGGATGCCGTTACCATTGCATACGACAATGGTGTTTCTACGCGGATTATATGGGGTTGTACGCCTGTAAAACAGATATTTATCTTTACTGCCATTATGCTTTTTACTCCGCCTTTTGTTCGTGGTGCTTGGCATAAACTGTGGTATATACCTTTCGCTTCCTTGCTGCTTTACGGCTTTAACATCTTGCGTATTGCCGCTATTGCGCTTATAATTGAAAACCACCCCGAGACCTTTGATATATGGCACGGAGTGGTATTCAAATATTGTTTTTATGCTTTTCTTTTCCTGTTGTGGCTTTTCCGTCCTCGTGGCTTATCGTCCGCAAAGGCGGGTGAAGGCGCAGGATGAGCAGTTGTGACTATTGCTTGTCTGTTTGTACGTTCCCTGCAGCCTTGTTTCTATAATTGTGCTTATCAGGCGGTGAAGCAGTTGTTCTGTTTCTTTGTCTGTTTGGTCGGTATAGACAAAATCGGCGTTTTTGTCTTTCTTCGGGTGTACTTTTCCGTTGTATGTGGCGGCGGAGTCAATGGCGCGTATGGCAAAGATATACGGAGCCACGGGTTTGCTGCTGTCGTTCAGTTGTTGGTCGCGGCGGTAGAGGTAGCAGTAGGTCATTGTCTGCAGCACGTGCTTGTACTTGTCCGTCTCGAAGGCATCTTGCAGGTTGTCAAACAGAAATTCGGTGTTCCCCGTTTTGTAGTCAATCAGTCTGATACCCCCGTCTTTCTCGTCTATGCGGTCAATGGTACCGTCAAGCACTATGTCTTTTCCGTCAATGTGAAGGTACTGCCTTACTTTCTTCTCCAATCCGATGCGTCTGAACCCGCCTTGTGCCGCATCAAGTTCGAGTAGCCGGTTGATAAAATGCTGTATAACCGCCTGTGCTATAGGGTCTTGTCGCAGCGGGTCAATCTCCGGGCGGCTGTCCCAATCGTTGTTCAGATTTGATTGTATATGCTCTATTCTCTGTTTGTCAAACACATCATCTCCTTCGCCGTACAGGTGTTCGGCAAGGCTGTGAAAGGCTATACCCATTGTGCGGTCGTCCGTTTCTGTCTCGTCGGTCGTATCAGGCTCTTTGAGGTGCAGAACGTATTTGTAGTAGTATTTTTGTTCGCAACTGAGATAGTCGTTCAGCGTAGTGGGTGAGAAATAGAGTGTCTGTTCCTTGTCCGGCTGTGGTGGGGCAACAGTCGGTTTGAGGCTTTCGCCGGTGTTGATATTCAGCACTATGGTCTCTTCTTTTATCGGGACATTGTATTGATATACAAGTTGCTGCATATATCTTGACACCTCGCCGGAGTGTTGCTCGTCTGCCTGTGAGTTGGTTATGAGCCATACTTTTTTAGCGTGTGAGAGCATACGGTAGAAGTTGTAGGCGAAGATGGCATCCTGTCTTTCGGGGACGGGTAGTCCGAACCCTTTGCGCAGGGTGTATGGTATATAACTGTTGCCGTGCGACTTGCCGGGGTACAGTTCGTCGTTAAAGCCGGTGATGATAAGGTTGTCAAAGTCAAGTGCGCGTGTTTCGAGTACGCCCATTATCTGTAAGCCGTTCAGCGGTTCGCCCACGTATGACACGCTCATGCTGTCCGTCAGCATACGCATTACATACATAAAATCTCTTGTCGTGAGTTGCAGCCGCTTGTCTTTTATGAGTACGTCCTCCACGCGGTTAAGCGTACTTTGAAAACTGTATATTGTCTCGGAGTTGAAGTCGTTGAGCATATTGTTCCACTCCTCTCTGAGTGCATTGACTGTCTCTTGCAGCGGTTGCTCATCCCTTTCTATGGTCAGCGGCATATATTCGGGTGTGGCTTTGAGCGGATAGCCCATCGTTACGTTCACTTTGTCCACTGTCTCGGGCAGAGTGTTAAGCATAGGTAGCAGCAGTGTTTCGTCGGGCAAGACGACGGCTGTGCGTGTCCAGTCTTTTGCGGCGGACGTATCGGCAAGTTCGCCGAGCAGTCGGCTCACCTGCATAGCCTCGCCTGTGTCCGAAGGTATGCTCGTGAGGGTTATTTCGGGGAAGTCAATGGTCTTGTTGTCAAAGGGTTCTATGTTGAGGTCGAAGAGGCGTTTGTTATGCTCTACGAACAGCGAAGCGCGGTTGTCGGGGTCGCGAAGAACAGGGTGGTCGTAGTCGAAGTAAAACTGTGCCCTGCCTGCTTCTTTGAGGCGTAGCATCAACGTTTCCTCACTGCGTGTCAAGGCGTTAAAACCGATGAAAACATATTGCTCGTGCAGCCTTTCTTTTTCTATTTCGTCAAAGTGTTCTATCACCTCGCGGTGGAGCATACCCTCGTAGGCAAGTCCGTCTTGCAGCAGCGATTGTCTTAACCCTTCGTAGCAGGGATAGAGTTTGTGCCAAGTGTCTATGAACCTTAGGTGTACATCTTTCCGCCCTTTCTCCATTCCTTCGTTCACCTCTCCCCAGAATCGCCGTATGGCATTTTTCTGCTGTTCGCTCAAATATGAGAATGTGTAATCTATTTCGTGCAGGTCGCTTATGGTGGAAAACAGTTCTTTGACGTTACGCACAAGGTGGTTGTCTATCTCCGAAAAATCGGCTGCCATCATCTGTCCCCATTTGAGCCACGAGCCGAAACTCTCTGTCTTGCCGGGCGTAAGGTCGGAGTAGATATGGTATAGTCTGACCAACAGTGTCAGCGTGTCGGCAATCTTGAGGTCTGTCAGTTCGTGAAAACACTCGTCTATCGTCCTTATCGCAGGCGACCATTGGGGCTTGGTCAGGTGCTGACCTATATACTTGCGGAAGAACAGTCCCGCACGGCGGTTGGGGAAGACAAAAGTGAGATGCTCAAGATCTTCTCTTGATGCGAATTGTCCGGCGAGGGTGTAGAGGTAGTTGTTCATCGTGCGTATGGTTAGAGTAGGGGATCAAGGAAGTTGCCAAAACGCAGTAGTGCCTCTTCCACTATTTTTCTCGGGCAGGCTATGTTTATGCGTACATATCTGTCATCGCCGTACATCTTACCGGCGTTTATCATCAGTTTTTGTTCCTCCCGCAGGCGTTCTGTCAGTGTTGTGGCATCCATACCGGTATCTGCTATTTTCATCCAAACAAGGTATGTCCCTTCCATACGCATCGGTTGAACGAGGCTTTTGTATTGCTCCGCCCAATAGCAAAGATATAGGTAGTTGTCGTGTATGTATTCGCGTGCTTGGTCAAGCCAGTCTTCGCTCTCGTCGTATGCCGCCATCAGTGTCTCAAGTGCTAACGGTCCCACATCGCCCACACGGTTCATCTCTATATGTTCTTTGAGGCGTTCGCGTATGTCTCTATTCGGGACGATGATGTTGGAAATGGGCAGTCCGGCGGTGTTGAAAGCCTTGGTGGAAGATGTGCATACACAGTAGTTATCTCCCTCTGCCACAGTGGCGTAAGGCGTGTAGTCAATGCCTGGGAAAGCAAGCGGAGCGTGTATCTCGTCCGCCACCACGAAAACGCCGTAGCGGCGGCACAAGCGGTCTATACCTTGCAGTTCGTCTCTTGTCCATACCCTGCCCGTGGGGTTGTGAGGATTGCAGAGAATGAACATATCTGCAGCCTGTAGCCCCTCTTCCATTGCCTGCCAGTCTATCTCATAATGGTTGTCCATGTTCAGGAGGTTAATCCGGCTCAATATGCGGTGTGCATTCACGGGCGACTCGAAGAAGCAATTGTAAGACGGTACGTGTATTGCCACCTGTCCGCCTTCCTTGCTCATTGCCTGTATGATAGCACTCAGGGTCGGTATAATCCCCGCCGTACAAAGTATATGCTCACGGTCTATCGTCCAGCCGTGGCGGCGTCTGTACCAGTTTATCACCGATTCGTAGTACTCCTCCGGCTTGTAGGCGTAGCCCATAAGACCGTGATTCACTCTCTTTTGTAGTGCATCAAGTATAGGACGGGATACACGAAAATCCATATCCGCCACCCAAAGAGGCAGACAGTCGCGTGCATTATCGTTGTCCCACTTGATGCTCTTCGTACCCCTGCGGGGTATGATTTCGTCAAAATCGTATTTCATCTTTTCACTAAAAAATAACGCTGCAAAGGTAGATAATTTTATCTGATTGTGCAACTATTTGCATAATTCAACAAAAACTCTTACCTTTGCAAAAATTGTAAATAGTAAATAACCAAATAGTAAATCAAATGACATTCAAAATGAAGTTTTGCCGCTTTTGCTTGAAGTTGGCAGGTTGGAAAATCGAGGGCGAGATGCCCGAAGGAATACACAAAAGCGTGATGGTTGTTGCTCCCCATACTTCCTATTGGGACGCTTTTGCCGGTAAGTTTGTGCTTGGTGCGCTTGGTGCAAGACACAAGATGCTCGGCAAGAAAGAACTCTTCACTTTCCCTCTCGGTCCTTTTATGCGTATGTTCGGTATCGTTCCTATACGCGGTATAAAAGGTGTCAATTCCATTACTATGGCTGTCGGGCTGCTTAACGAAACGAAAGAAGACCTGCACCTTGTCATCTGTCCCGAGGGCGGCTTTGCGCCTACCACCAACTGGGGTATGGGATTCCTCGCTATGGCTCGCCGTGCCGGTGTACCCGTTCTTTGGGGGTATGTCGATTTCGGGCATAAAAAAGGCGGTATCAAAGGTTATATCACTGACCTTGAGGACGAAACGACCGTAGTGGAGACTATGGCAAAGGTATACGACGGCGTTATAGGTAAGTATCCCGACCGCTTCCTGCTCCCTGTGCCGCGTACACGCAAATAGACCGCTAATTTTATATATTTTTGCAAAAATTTGCACAAACCAAAAGAAAGTCTTACCTTTGCGGCGAATTTTCGGGAGAGGTTCTTTCTCCCCGGTTAGAATTTCCTAAATTTTTCCTATGACATACGATATGAGTAAACTTGAGCGTATGACGCTCGACGAACTGAAAGCGACTGCCAAAGAACTTGGTCTGAAAGTAGGCAATATCAAGAACCCGCAGTTGCTTATCTACAACATCCTTGATGCCCAAGCCGACAAGCGTGCCGAAGAGGTGCAGGCCAAAGAAGATGCCCGCAAAGCAAGGCGTGAAGAAAGACTTAAAGACCGTGAAAACAAACAAGACACGAAGCCCGAAAAGCGCGAACGCGTAAGGGTAAAACAGCGTGCTACGGAGAAGGTAAGCACCGATAACCTCAAGGCAGACCGCGTTATCGCCACTGTCGGTACAGAGCAAGAGCAGATGGTGCAGATGCAGGCCTCGCTTGATGCCAACAACCATAAGAAAAACAAGACCGTCATCAATGTCGAGTCGCGCCGCCCGCTTGAGCAGATAGACCGCCGCATAAAAGAAAAAGCACAGACAGACAGGCAGGCGGATACGGATAGCACGAAAGACCGACAAACGGAGTTGAGATTTGAGCCTAAACAGGAGGTTCAGCAGCAACCCGCTCAGGAGCAGAAACAAAAACCTGCCGTACCTGTCCGCACGGAAGATAAACCCAAAGTACAACCTCAACAGCAGGCACAACCGCAAGTTCAGCAACAGCAGGCACAACCGCAAGTTCAGCAACAACAAGCACAACAGCAGCAAGGCGACAAGCATAAACAGGACAAAGGCGGTGCTCCCGAGGTGCTGTTCGGCGACAAACTGATAGTTATGGGTACGCTTGAGTGTGCTGCCGATGGCTACGGGTTCCTCCGCTCTGCCGACTACAACTACCTCTCATCGCCGGATGACATCTATGTCAGTCAGCAGCAGATTCGCGCATACGGACTCAAACCCGGTGATACGGTGGAGTGTACGGTGCGTACTAATCGCGACAACGAGAAGTATTTCCCGATGGACAAAGCCATCCGTATCAACGGTCTCTCGCCTGAAAAAGCCAAAGAGCGTGTATCTTTTGAAAACCTTACGCCGCTCTTCCCCAATCAGAAGTTCCGCCTTTGTAAGGGCGACAAGAGTGACCCGCTCTCCGTGCGTATAATAGACCTCTTTGCCCCTATCGGCAAAGGTCAGCGCGGACTGATAGTAGCCCAGCCTAAGACGGGTAAGACGGTGTTGCTCAAAGAAATAGCCAATGCCATTGCAGCCAACCACCCTGAGGTATATATGATAGTTCTGCTTATAGACGAACGCCCTGAAGAGGTAACGGATATGGCACGCTCGGTAAACGCGGAAGTGATTGCTTCCACGTTTGACGAACCGGCGGAAAACCACGTCAAAGTGGCAAACATAGTTCACGAGAAAGCCAAACGCCTTGTCGAAAGCGGACACGATGTGGTCATCTTGCTTGACAGTATCACCCGTCTTGCGCGCGCATATAATACGGTGGCTCCCTCCAGCGGCAAGGTGCTGTCCGGCGGTGTGGAAGCACAGGCACTGCATAAACCCAAACGTTTCTTCGGTGCGGCACGTAACGTGGAGAACGGCGGCAGCCTTACCATCATAGCCACAGCCCTTACCGATACAGGCAGCAAGATGGACGACCTTATCTTTGAGGAGTT
>DJXH01000046.1 GCA_002449665.1 Bacteroidales bacterium UBA7009 | reverse complement strand
TGCTCAAACTCGCGCATACGGAAGACGAACTGGCGTGCCACTATCTCGTTGCGGAAAGCCTTGCCTATCTGTGCGATACCGAAAGGTATTTTCATACGACCGGTCTTCTGAACGTTGAGGAAATTGACGAATATGCCTTGTGCCGTCTCGGGGCGGAGATAGACTTTCATTGCGCCATCGGCAGTGCTGCCCATCTCGGTGGCGAACATGAGGTTAAATTGCCTTACCTCTGTCCAGTTGCGCGTACCGCTGATGGGGCAGACTATTTCTTCGTCGAGAATTATTTGGCGGAGTTCTTCAAGGTTATTGTCGTTCATAGCCTTTGAGAACCGCTCGTGAAGGGCATCATATTTGGCTTGGTGTTCAAGTACTCGGGGGTTGGTTTGGCGGAACATCGTCTCGTCAAAAGTCTCGCCGAAGCGTTTGCGCGCTTTGTCCACCTCTTTTTGTATTTTCTCCTCTATCTTCGCGAGTTGGTCTTCTATGAGGACATCGGCGCGATAGCGTTTCTTGCTATCTTTGTTGTCAATGAGGGGGTCATTGAAGGCATCTACGTGTCCGGAGGCTTTCCAAGTGGTAGGATGCATAAAAATGGCGGCATCTATACCGACAATGTTTTTGTGGAGGAGGGTCATAGCGTCCCACCAATAGCGTTTGATATTGTTTTTGAGTTCAACGCCGTTTTGTCCGTAGTCATATACGGCACCGAGACCGTCATATATTTCAGACGAAGGGAAAACGAATCCGTACTCTTTGCAGTGAGCCACTATTTTTTTGAAAGTTTCTTCTTGTGTTGCCATAGTTGTATTATAGTCTTATACTATTATCAGTCAGTTGTTTATTGCAGCATTTGTCTTACCATTTGGTTGATACGGCTGCCTTCGGCTTTGCCTGCGAGTTGCTTAGTGGCACGTCCCATTACCTTGCCCATGTCTTGCATTGTGGTTGCGCCTACCTCGGCAATAATCTGCTGCAGAGCCGTTTTGAGTTCATCATCACTCATCATAGCGGGCAGGTACTGCTCAATGATTTTGCATTGTGAAAGTTCTTCCTCGGCAAGTTCGGGGCGACCGGCATCGGTGTACATCTGCGCCGACTCTTTACGTTGTTTTACAAGTTTTTGCAGGATCTGCAATGCTTTTTCGTCTTTCAGTTCGCCATCGCTTCCCGGGGCTGTTTTGGCTTCAAGAAACTCTTTTTTTACGCCGCGCAGTGCATCAAGTGCGGTCTTATCTTTAGCGAGCATCGCTTTTTTGATGTCCTCGCTTATTTGGTCAAACAGTGTCATATATTTAAGTATTTTATAATTAGCGCACAAAGGTAGTAATTATTTTTTATTATTCAAAATTTTGAGTAGCGGTTGAGCCAAAGAGTATATTACTATACCGGCAGTAACGCTCACGTTAAGAGAATGTTTGGTGCCGTACTGCGGTATTTCTATACATCCGTCGGCTGCATCCACCACTTCTTGCCGGACTCCGAAGACCTCGTGTCCCAAGACGATGGCAAGTGGGCTTTGCGTATGTTCTGCAACTTGTTTTTCGAGCATCTGCACGGATTCGGCGAGGGTCATACTCCCCTCTGCCTGCTCCACGGCATAGACTTTATATCCTTGTTCTTTGAGGTTGTGCAGTGCCTTCATGGTGTCCTCGCAGTAGGTCCAACTGACCGACTCTTCGGCTCCGAGGGCTGTCTTGTGAATCTCGCGGTTGGGCGGACAGCAACTGATACCGCATAGGCATACGCGCTCAAGACGAAAAGCATCTGCAGTACGGAAAACGGCACCGATGTTATGCTGACTGCGCACATTATCCAAGACGACAACAAGCGGCAGTTTGTCGGCAGCGTGATACTCTGCTACGGAGATACGATTCATTTCGCTGATTGTCAGTTTTTTCATACGCCTGTCATATTTATTTTGATGTGTCGGTTTTCCGTATCTAAAAGCGCAATCAGGTCTTCGTGCAGAGGGAAATACAGCCCTTTATCCGTCAAGGCAAGGATGTTGGCAGTCGTTTCGTCAACCGACACTATTGTGCCTGCATCATTATCGTCGGCATCGGCAATGGAATATCCGACAAGGTCTTGCCAAGTAAGCAAGGTATCTTCACCTTCATCTGCGGTTACATCTGTTTTCAGCACTCTCACTTGTGCACCGAGTAGCGGCGTTGACTGTCGCTCGGAGTCTATGCCTTTGAGGTGAAAAACAACGGTCTCGTTGTTCTTGTACCACCAATCTTCAACGCGGAACGGGACGAGGATATTTTGCAGGTTAAGCAGAACAAACTCCGCCTTATCCGCTCTCTCCCAAACGCTGCCGGAGAGAAGACATTGCACATCGCCGCCTGTTCCTCTGCCACGAGTGATAACACCAACGAGTAAAGTATCTTCTACGAGTATCATCTGTTTTCTACTTTTTCTATTCTGTCTTGTAATACATAAACCAATCGACCTTCCGCCTCATAGCCCATACGAGAGAGCAAGGACATATAAAGTCGCACCTGTTCGTGGTATTCGCGCTTATGTTCTTCGCCGAACTTATAGTCAATGACCTGCGCTTTGTGTCCGTCAATCACCACACGGTCAGGGCGATAGGTCAGTCCCGAGGGAGTGAGAATATCGTTTTCAAGCACAAGCGTTTTAGAGCCGTCAAACCAGTTGGTACCCGCCACGAGGGCTTGGAACCGCTGCATCGTCTGCTTCATTTCGGGTACTTGGTCTTCTCTTACCGCACCTTCGCGCAGCATATCGAGAAGTGCACTATCGGTGTCGGCGAAAGTCGTTATACGGCCGAGCCAGTCGTGCATACGCGTACCGAAGTCGGTAGCTTCAGTCTGGTGGCGGCGCAGATGAAGACGGGACGAAATGTTCTGATAGACATACTTATGGTCAAGGACGGTATCGGTTATTTCCTTCTTCGCCACCGGCAGGGGAAGGCGCGAACCGACAGAGAAAGCAGAGTCTTGTATGTAGTCGGAATATAAGTAATAAATAAGGTGTCCCACATTTTGCACGGATATGCCCTCTTGGGTCGTTTTGGGCTTCGGGGCGAAGATATACATTTCGCGTTTGGCACGTGTGAGGGCAACATAAGAGATATTCAGATTGTCTATATATTGGTTTTGTATCTCCTCGCGGTATTCGTTGTAGAACAGCGTGTTTTCAAGTTTGGACGAAGCAGCCATCGGCACTAACGGCAAGGCATCAAACGGCGGCTCAGTAGGGCGGCACCAAAGGAGTGTACCGGCTTTTATTTCGCTTAGTTTCCAAGAGAAGAAAGGCAAGATAACGACATCATACTCAAGGCCTTTGGAGGAGTGGACGGTGAGGACTTGCAGAGTATCTTCCGATGCGGCGGCAGGGACGGAGAGTTTGCTTCGATATCTGTCCCAATACTCCAAGAAAGCGGCAGTGTCGGCTGTGCGTGTTTGGATAAAGTGGTAAGCGGCATCAAGAAGGCAGGTAAGGTAAGCATCTGCGCCCGCAATGTCACGTAATAAGAACTCCTCTATGACGGACAGCAATATGTCATACAGCGGTTTGCCTTTTAGCGAGGCGAGGTACTCTCTTTGCTCATCTGTGAGGGGATGAGGCAGAACGCTGTTCATCTCCCACTGCTCTACCGAACCGGCGGCGGCATAGTTGCTGTCCGTAACTGTATGCAGCAGGTGTATAGCCGACTTGACGGCGGGGTGATTGTCTATCAACAGACCTTCGGCAGACTGCACTTTATACCCTCTCTCGGAGAGGACTTGTGCCACGCGTCGTATCTCTTCTTTTCTCCTTACGAGTATAGCGACATTACACAGTCTGCCGCCGCGCTGCCGTATATCTTCAAGCACAGGGCATATAGCCTCTATACACTGCTCTCTCACCTCATCGGCAGAGCCCTCGAAGAAACGAGCGCTGATATACCCTTCAAAGTCCTTGACCGGCTGCTGGCGCAGGCGTTCGTCGGCATAGATGGAGCGGACTTGTGCTGCAAGTTGTGGATCGGCGGGGTATGTTTTGTCAAGTTTATCTGCCACAAAATCGCGGTAGCGAGAGAAGAACTCGTTGTTGAAACCAACGAGAGTCTTGCTGCTGCGGAAGTTGCGTTTCATAGGCGGTTGGCGTGTATTGGCGAACTCGGCGGCTGCGCCTTCGAGCAAACGCCAATTGCTGTTGCGCCAGCGATAGATACTCTGTTTAATGTCGCCCACTATGAGGTTTTGCCGGTCTTGTGCCTCCGCCTCTTTTATGAGCGGCTTGAAGTTCGCCCACTGCAGCGTACTTGTGTCCTGAAACTCGTCAATCATATAGTGGTGGAGCCACTGTCCGAGTTTTTCGTAAATGAACGGTGCTTCGGCGTTGTCAATGAGCCACGTGAGCATAGGATTGATTTCGTGAATGGGCAGGCGGTTAAGTTCGCGGTTGGTCTGCTCCACCTCACTTGCCACGTCCTGTAACACGCCGAGGGGATAAAGATTGTCAAGTATATGCTTGGCAGTAAGGTATATGCGCAGTTCGTCGGGAATATTTTTGGCTTTGGTGGTACCTTTGTTTACGCCGTTAAGCCGTTCATAGTCGCTGACAATATCCAATAGTTTAGACCGGTAGTCATTGATGGTGTCTTTGTTGCCGTAGAAGTCGCGCAGTTCTGGCAGCATTTTTTGCAGTTTTTCTTGCAGCAGTTGTTTGGAGAGAGCCTCTATGGGTTCTTTGGTATTCCATCGTTTGTTGTCCTGTATATTATTGACAGCGAACTGCTTGAGCCATTCGCCCACTTGGTCGGTGTCGGCGTTTTCGCGCACTTTTTTCATAAGGCTGTCTATAGCCATTGCTATCACCTCCTCTCCGTCAAGGCGGAGGTCATAGGTGGCAGGCAGTCCCATCTCGCGTGCAAATCGCCTCACTACCTGCTGAAAGAAGCCGTCGATGGTAGAGACGTTAAACGAAGAGTAGTCTTGGAGTACGGCTTTGAGAAGGACGGCGGCGCGTTGTCTTATCTCATCTTCGGAGAGAAAGAGAGTTTTGTCGGCGAGCAGGAGAGGCAGGTAGTCGCTTTTCTCATCGGGACGAGAGAGGAGGTAAAGTTCTTGCAAGATACGCCTTTTCATCTCCGCCGTGGCTTTTTTGGTGAAAGTAACGGCGAGGATATGCGTATGCGGCATAGAGCCGGAGCGGGAGTCGGCAACAAAATCGCCGAGCATCATACGTATGTACTCGTATGCGAGTGTGAATGTCTTGCCGGAGCCGGCAGAAGCCTTGTAGATATCAAGCATATCAGTTTCTTATTGTAAGTGTACCGCCTCTATTGATAACGGAGAACCGCCTGAGAGCCTGCCGCGTAACGCCTTTGGTGGGTATGGCGAGACCGTAACTGAGGTCAAAATGCTCATCGCAGGCAGGACATACAGCCCATATACCATCCACATAAACGGGATTTTGAGGGTCAAGGCAATGCGGGCAACACATGTCGCAGGCATTATACTTACCTTCCATATCCACCCAGACCAACAGTCCGGCATAACCTATAAGGTCGCGCGCATAGCGTTTTTGGGTGAAGGTAAGGGTCTGGTAGCCGTTGTCGGGGACGAAATGCGGGTACTCGGAGAGTATGTTCATCGTGAACATAACCGGATATGACGGCACATCGCACCTCTGCGTGTTCTCGCAGGCGGAGAAGAGGACAAGAAGAAGGGTTAATATGAAGGTCTTGCGCCGCGGCATAAAACGCCTGTTGAGAGGTTAATAGACATCCGTCAGTTCTATATCGAAGATAAGCGTGGAGTATGGCGGGATATAGGACGAACTGCCTTTTGCTCCCTTCTCGTCTTTGCCATAACCGAGGTCGGCTGGGATATAGAGGATATAGTGTCCCGAGAGGTTCATTTTCTTTAGTCCTTCTGCCACACCGCTTATAAGGTCGCTCACGGCGAAGTCGGCATCAGTACCTTCTTCAAAGACAAAGCCGGTTATAAGGCTTGCGGTATAGTTGACCGTAACCGACTTCAGGTCATCGGGTTTGATGCTGTTGATACCTTGGCGTATGACTTTATATTGCAGTCCGGTAGGGGTGGTGATTACTCCTTCAGCCGTCTTGTTGCGGTTAAGCCACGCTTCGTTTTGCACTTTCCAGTCTATCCAATTATCTTTCTTGCAGCCTGCGAGAGCGAGTGCCAAAAAGACAAGCAGGAGAGGTAGGATTTTTATATTCTGTTTCATTGTATATGATTGTTTTCGTTATTTTGCGAGCCACTGTGAAGGGTTGAGCAAGGTGCGGTCTTTATAGACTTGGAAATAGAGTTCGGTCTTGTTGTCCTCGTCTGCCTGTGTCATTATTCTGCCTATTGTCTGTTTGGCTTTTACCTTGTCTCCCTGCTTGACACTGAGCGACTTGAGGTTACTATAGACGGTGCGGTAGTTTCCGTGCTGAACTATGACGGCATAGTTGTTGCCAAGTACGATACAACTCGTTACCTCGCCTTCAAACACGGCACGTGCATCGCTGCCTTGTGTCGTCTGGATGTATATACCTTTGTTATTAACCGTTACGTGTTCATACACAGGGTGTTGGTACGTACCGAAATAGCCGCTTATAAAACCTTTTTCCACGGGCCACGGCAGCCTGCCCTTGTTGGCTTCAAAGCCGCCTGCGATGAGTTGCTGCTCCTTGGTGAGGGTGGAAGTGGTGGATGTTTGTTTTCTTACAAGTTCGTCTATCTTACGGTTGAGTTCGTCGGCTTTTTTCTGTTGTTTCTTCTGTTGTGCTATCAGTTTTTTCTCTTGGTTTTTGAGTTCTTTGAGCATTTTCTGCTGTTTGCGTTCATCGCGACTGAGGTTTTCCTGTTCGCGTTTCTGCTTTTGCAGTGCTTTTTCCCTTTCGCGGCGGGAGGTGTTGAGCAGGTCGTTTTGTATTTCGATGTCAGCCTGCGTTTGTGCTATCTCTTCGGCTTGCTTGCGGCGGTACTGCATAAAAGTGCGCATATACCTCATACGCCTTACCATTTGTCGGAAACTGTCGGCGGAGAGGACGAACTTCAGCGGCGAAAGTCCGACGGCGGCGAAGTGCGTTTCACGGACAAGGCGTGCATATTCGTCTTGCAGTTCGACCAACCGGCGCGACAACTCTTTGTTGCGAGCGGAGAGGTCAGCCATCTGCGAGTCGAGAGAAGATATTTCGCCATTGATGCTGCGTATTAGTTTTTTACGCTCTTTGATATTGTTGTTCAGTATGTTGAGTTTGTTTACGGTCGCTTTCTCGTTTTTCTGTGTCTGCTTGAGCATATTGTTGGTCTCTTGCAGTTGCTGCTGAATGCGTTCCTGCTCACGCTGCAAGGTAGTGATATTGTCCGCCAAAAGCGGGAGAGAAAACAATATACAGAATAATATAATAAAGTAGTGTTTCATAGTGTTGCTTATTGTTTTTATCTATGCGTGGCAGCCAACTGCTCAAGAATCAACGAGGCATCTATATACACATAGCCGCCGGTACGCTCGGGGCGGAGCCTCATCTGCTCGTCGTAGGCAATAGTGGGATAAGTAATGGTAATCACCACTTTATGTCCGACGCATATATACTCTTTCGTTGCCGTCATCTCACCTGCCCGCAGGTGTTCGCCGGCTGCCAAAGCCTGAAAGTCCTTATACTTGAAAGAGGGTTTGACATAGCGGTTTACATCCTTATAGGCGGAGGCGGTATAGCGTTTCTGCATACGGTCAATCACAGTGATGCTATCCTGCTCGGCGCGAATCTGAAACATCTCCACGCCTGCTATGGGCTGAATGCTGATGAGGGTAACGGAGTCCTTGACGGTCTGCATTTGCCCCGTAGTGTTATATCGTTTGCCGTCAATGTCTATCGTAACCATTGCTTTTTTGACGTGAGCAGTATGGTAGGCAGACTTACGCTGAACGGTCTTCTGCGAAGCGCAAGAGGGGAAAAGCAGGACGGCACTCACTATAACCGACAGAAAGAGACATATATAAGACCGTTGTTTGCTCATTTCTTCTTCTTTTCCATTATGGCTTTATAGTGGTCTTGTATCTCTTTATTGCCGAACTCGTCGGGGGCGAACTCCGCTATACATTTCATAGTCTGCATCATATAGAACTGTGCAAGTTGGTCTTCGCCGCGCAGGTGCAAAATCCAAGCATAGGTATCGAGGTAGGTGCAGTTGTTCGGCTCTCGCTTGATGGTCTCACGACTAAGTTCTTCAGCCAACTTAAGGTCGCCCTTATGAGTAGCCAAGAGATAGGCGTAGTTGTTAAGAATCATAGTATTGGAGTCGTCCAACTCAAGTATGCTCTCATACGCTGCTTTCTGCTTTTTATATGATTTTTTGAGTATGCTGTACAGTTCGGCACGCAGGAGCAGAAACTGCATATTGTATTGGTCGCTTTTAAGGTAGTTTTCCACCACTTTGAGTGCGTTTTTCCCATCACCTTTCATACCGTAAATCCTGTATCGCCTCAATGCCGTATATGCATCTTTACCCCGCAGTTGCTCCTCACGGTCAAGCACTTTGAGAGCATCGTCGTAGTGACCGAGCAGAAGATGTGTTTGATACAGGCGATAGTAGATTGCCTCGTTTTGCGGGTCGGCATCAAAAGAAGCGACATAGTAGGACAAAGCGTAGGCAGGGAGTTTCATAGCGCTCATATAGTCGCCGAGAAACTGATTGACGGCAGGGTCGGCTGAGTTCAGTTCGTAGCAAAAACAATAGAGACGATAGGCATCGTCATACCGTTCGTTATTGAAAGCCCATTCGGCGGCGTAGAAATAGTAGTAGAACCGCTGTTGCTCCTCGGCGGTGAGCGAAACGACCGGTTTGGTTTTCTTCGCACTTACGCCGACAGACAGAAGCAGAAAGCAAAGCACAAGGCAGGCTTTGATGGCAAAGGACAGTATGTAATCTTTGGTTTTCATTATTTCGTTCCGCTGTGTCCGAAGCCGCCTTCTCCGCGATCGGTGGCTGTGAGAGAGGCTGCTTCTACGAGTTCAGCCCTTTCCTCTCGGGCAATCACCATCTGACATATACGTTCGCCGTTTTCTATCGTTTGCTCTTCGCCGCTGAGGTTGACGAGTATAACTCCTATCTCGCCACGGTAGTCTGCATCTATTGTCCCGGGGGAGTTGATGACGGTCAGTCCGCGCTTGAGAGCCAAGCCGCTACGAGGGCGTATCTGCGCTTCGTAGCCTTGCGGCAGTTCGATATACAGACCTGTAGGGATAAGGCGGCGTTCAAGCGGCTTTAAGACAACCGACTCCGGCAAAAAAGCCCTTATATCCATCCCCGCAGCACCATCGCTCTCATAGCGGGGCAAAGGGTTGCTGCTTTTGTTTATTATCTTAACTGTCATAGTTTTTCTATTTACATTACAAACGTCTTTCCACTAATACTTTCAGTCCGTCTTTCACCATACTGATATGTATGTCTTTCGGCATTTTGACGGGGTCTCCGTCTATATGGAAAGGCTCTTCGTGTTCGCGCACGAGGGTTATTTCGGCAGCACGAAAAGTATCCATATATGTACTTTTGTCTATATTCTTGGTAAAAAGCCTTAAGGCCAAAGAGGGAGCGGCTTTGAGGGCATCACTTGACAGCATACATACATCCATCAGTCCGTCCTGAATGCTGGCTTTGGGGGCTATATAGGCTTCGTTGCCCCACTGGCTGGCGTTAGCGAAAGTGAGCAAGAAGGCTTTATGCTCTATGTCCAAACCGTTACCATCAGTAAGGCGGTAGGTCTGCGGCTTGTAGGAGAGCAGGTCTTGCATAATGGTCTTGAGATAGGTGAGAAAACCGCGACTGCCCGCCATAGCAAACTTGTATGCCACGACGGCATCAAAACCTGTACCGCAAGTGGTAACAAAAAGTCGGTCTTCCGCCAAGCCGTAGTCGGCAGAGACAACCTCGGAGCGGTTGAGCATCTCAATGGCGCGCTGTGTACGCATAGGCACGCCGATATGGCGGGCAAAGCCGTTGCCGCTGCCCATAGGCAGTATGCCGAGAGCGGTATTGGTATCGCGCAAGCCCTGTGCCACCTCATTGACAGTACCGTCGCCGCCGACAGCCACCACGGCATCAAAGCCCATACGGGCATATTGCGCCGCAAGTTCGGTTGCATGACCGGCACGCTCGGTAAAGACAATGTTGGAAAGCCACTGCTCTTTGTCAAGCAACTGTTCTATCATCTTTGGCAGTTTTCTTTTGTTTTGCGTCCCCGAAACGGGATTGATGATAAAGGCTATATTTTTCATAACGATTGTTCGGTTATAAAGTACTCATTCATAAAAAAGCGCGCAAAGTTACGAATAATTTACAAATTGTGCAAGAATATACACAATTTAGTCAGATTTTATGCAAATTCATTTTGCAACTTTCGGTTTGCACTTGGAAACTTTTGCAATAAAAAAAGTTTCCAAGTTTTTGCATATTGTGAAAAAAGCGTACCTTTGCAGCCGTTTTTTTGCACAATTTTCGGCTATGGGCCGGTAATGACTATGGAAGAACAGAAACAGCAGTTGGTAACAACGGCATTGGAGAAATTCAAGAAATACGGCATACGCAGTGTGTCAATAGAAGATATATGCCGCGAGATAGGAATGTCGAAAAAGACTTTCTACCAGTATTTTCAAGGCAAGGAAGAACTTGTGGCGGAGGTGCTGCAGGAGATGAACCGATGTGTAAGACACAATGCGGAAGAGTACGTAAAAGGCAAGACGGCATTGGAGTGTGTAAAGACGGTGCGCAACCTGCACTATGACATAAGCGACATACACAAAGAGCCTGCTTTCAGTTACGACCTTCGAAAGTACTACCCCCGCTTATATAAGGAGCACATACACAACGTACACAAGAACACGAAAGAGATACTGATGCAGCACTTGCAGCAGGGTATCAACGAGGGTGTCTATCGCGCCGACCTTGATATAGAGATGTGCGCCGTGATGTACTCCATTATTCAGCAGGCGTTCGTCAGGAACGAGGATGAGATACAGTCGATAAGTCCCAAACGCCTTGTGAGGTTTACCATGGAATCATTTTTCCGCAGCATCATTTCCGAAAAAGGCATAAAAGAAGCAAAAGAGATACTGAATATAATATAAAAGCAAAAGATATGAAAAAATCAAGTTTAATTATTCTAACGGGCTGTCTGCTTGCCTTGTCAATAAAAGCAAGCGGACAGGATCACGTGATGGATGCCACTAATCCTATGTCTTTCACGTCAGCCCCTGCATCGGTCAGTCTCACATTAGAGCAGGCACAGGACTTTGCCGTGGAGCGCAACCGCTCGCTCAAAAACGCGTCTCTTGCCGTACAGGAAGCATACGCCCAACGCTGGCAAACAATAGCGGCTATGCTCCCCTCGGCAGACGCTTCGTTTGCATACAGCAACTACCTCGGATATGAGGCAGAAATGAAGATGGGCAGTATGCCTGTTAAGATAGCGATGCCTAACGTCCATCAGTTCAGCATTACAGCCGCAGTAGGCATAAACGGACAGGGCATTGTAGGCGCACTGCTGCAAAACATCGCCATTGATATGAAGAAAATCGCGCTTGAACAGAGCGAAACCGAACTGCGCTCCAATGTCCGCACATCGTATATGACAGTGCTCGTACTGCAAGACATAAGCACGCTGCTTGACAGCAGTCTTATTAACATTGAGAAACTTGCAGGAATGACCCAAAACGCGGTGAACGCCGGTGCGGCAGAGCAAACGACAGCCGACCAGATAATGGTGCGTATCAACACGATAAAGAACAATATCCAGTCCAACCGCCGCAACCTCGAACTGTCAATGAACTCCCTTCGCGTACTGCTCGCCCTGCCCGCCGAGACACAGATAACGCTCACGCAGAACATCTCCGATATGCTTTCGGCAGAGGCTATACTAAAGCAACTCGGCGAGGAGTTTAACATTCGCAACAACCTCAACTATCAGTTGCTCGAAAAGAACACACAACTTGCAGAGCGCAACGTACACATGGCCGGCTGGGCATACGGGCCGACCGTAAGCCTTGCTTACAACTACACCAACCAACACTACTACAGCGAAGGCGGATTTCGTATGACACCGCCTAACCTCGTGCAAGTCAATGTCTCTATGCCTCTTTGGTCAAGCGGCAAAAGGGCTGCCGGCGTAGTGGAGAAAAAAATCGCATACGAAGAGGCTCGCAACACACTAGCAGAGACCACCGACCAACTCGGCATACAGTACCAACAGCTGCGCTTTAACCTCAACAACGCATACGAGACTTACCTCAACGAGAAGGAAAACATAGACGTAACAAAACGCGTTTTTGCCTCTACTACGGAGAAATTCCGCTACGGCACTGCCTCCAACCTCGAACTGACCAACGCAAGCAACGACCTTATAACGGCACAATCGACCTACGTACAAGCCGTGCTCACACTCGTAAACGCACAAGTCGAACTTGACAAATTCTTGAATAACAAATAAGTACATATATGAAAAAATCATTTATCCTTATGCTTGCGGCTGTTGCTTTTGCCGCTTGCACAGGCAAAGACGACACTGCCAATCAAAAGCAGGAAGTAGAAGAACGTGTAGAGCTTGTACGCACCACCGTCCTGCACACACGTGAGATACAACGCGAGATAAGCGTTTCCACCAACCTGCAAGGCTATCTGACACAGAACGTGGCACCCTCACTCACGGGCAAGATAGAACACATCTACTGCGAGGTGGGCGACCGCAAACAGAAAGGCGATATGCTCGTGCGTATGGACCAGACACAATACAAGACCACCAAACTGACACTTGCCAACCTCACGACCGAACTGTATCGTGTGGAGCAACTGCTGCGTTCCGGCTCCGCTACTCAGCAGCAGTATGACCAACTGAAGACTCAGTATGAACAGACCAAAGAGCAACTCGACTTCCTTGAGCAGAACACCTACGTGAAGGCTCCCTTTGCCGGTGTTATCTCCGCCAAGACGTATGAGGACGGCGAACTGTACGGCGGTCAGCCCATAGTGGTACTGACACAGATAGACCGCCTCAAAGCACTCGTAGCCATACCCGAGACATACTTCCCGCGCTTGAAAGCCGGTATGGCTCTCACACTGTCATCGGAGATATATCCCGAGGAGACGTTCAAAGCCAAAGTGGAAGTGGTATATCCGACTATAGACGTATCGTCCCACACTTTCCAAGTGAAGATAGTCATCCCCAACAGCAATGGCAAATTGCGCCCGGGTATGTACGTAACAACCACTATCGGACTCGGCAAAGAGAATGCCATAGTGGCACCGTATCAGGCTGTGGAAAAACTCGTGGGAGCCAACGATCGCTACGTCTTCATCAACAACGGCGGCTATGCCCAACGCGTGGCTGTAACACTCGGACAGAGGTTTGACCAAGAGATTGAACTCATAGCACCTGAGATACAGGATGGCGTGGAGATGATTACCACCGGTCAGCACAAACTCGTGGACGGCGTAAAAATAGATGTGGTTGAATAAAAGTTAAACAGCAACAAAATTATGGCAATATACAAATCAGCAATCGAAAAGCCGGTAACCACCGCACTTATATTCGTGGCGGTGATAGTAATCGGCATATACAGTTTCCTCAAACTGCCGATTGACCAGTTCCCCGAGATGGACCCGCCGTATATAACGGTGATGACCACCTACCCGGGAGCCTCGGCGAGCGAGATGGAAACGAACGTAACAAAAATAATGGAGAACGCCCTGACCTCAGTTGACCACCTCAAACATATCACATCCCAGTCTAAAGACAACATATCCGTTGTTACCCTCGAACTCGAATGGGGCAGCAATATGGACGAGGCGGTGAACGATGTGCGCTCGTTCGTGGATATGGCGGCGAACAACCTGCCTGACAACTGCGCCAAGCCGGTGATATTCAAACTATCTACCTCATCTATGCCTATCTGCCAATACTCCATTACTGCAGATGAGACGTATGCGGGCTTGGACAAGATACTGAACGATGAGGTTGTCCCCCAACTCAACCATATTGACGGTATAGGAAATATCTCCCTTTCGGGTGCGCCCGACCGCTATGTGTATGTAAACATCGACCAGCAGAAACTTGATGCCTACGGTATTACGCTTGAGCAAGTAGGACAAGTAGTTACAGCCAACAACCTCAACCTCTCATCAGGTACGATAAAGATGCCGCAGGAGCAGTATCAGATGCAGGTTCGCTCGGAATATATCGAGTCTTCGGAGATAGCAGACCTTATGGTGGCAATGACACCTCAAGGACAGCAGGTCTTCATACGCGATATTGCGACCATCAAGGACACCATAAAAGACCTCTCACTTGACGAAAAGACCAACGGGCGTGAAGCCGTCCGTCTCGTTATTGCCAAGCAGACGGGTGCAAACACGGTGCAAGTGTGCCGCGACGTAAGAAAAGAACTCGCACAGATACAGAAACAACTGCCCACGGATGTCAAAATAGAGAAAATCTACGACTCGTCGGAGAACATACAGAACAGTATCAACTCGCTTGAAGAGTCCGTACTTTACGCTCTGTTGTTCGTGGTGCTCGTTGTGCTGTTCTTCCTCGGCAAATGGCGCGCCACTATCATCATCGGTATAACCATTCCTATTGCTCTTATAGTTGCGTTTATCTACCTTGGCGTGGCAGATTCGTCTATAAACATCATCTCTCTCTGTTCGCTGACTATTGCGATTGGTATGGTGGTGGACGATGCCATTGTGGTACTTGAGAACATCACACGCCACGTGGAGCGCGGCGAAGACCCGCACGAGGCTGCTATCTATGCCACCAACGAGGTATGGGTCAGCGTCATTGCCACCACGCTTGTGCTTGTGGCTGTGTTCGTACCGCTCACTATGCTCAGCGGTATGGCGGGTATAATGTTCCACGAATTAGGCTGGATTGTTACCGTCGTATGCTGCACCTCCACCGCCGTGGCTATCACCCTCACGCCTATGCTTTGCTCCAAGATGCTGAAAGCAAAGAAAGTGCACGTGGACGAACAAGGTAATCTCGTGGACGACGAAGCTGACAAGAAGAGTTGGTACGACCGCACGGTAGTTCGCGCACTCGACACCATAGACGACTACTATGCCCGTTCGCTCGGCTGGTGCTTGCAACATAAGTTTATCACAATTGTTATTCTGCTCGCTTTCTTTGTCGCCTCGCTCACACCGGCATTTATGGGCAAGATAGGAACGGACTTTATGCAGCAACAGGATAACGGACGACTGAGCGTTACGGTCAAACTGCAACGCGGTACGCGCATAGAAGAAACACTGAAGACGGCTCGCAAACTTGAAGCACGCTTCGTCGAACTCGTGCCGGAGATTCAACTGATTAACACCTCCGCCGGCTCCAACGACGATGCAACCATTGCCGCACTGTTCTCTTCCACGATGAACAACAAGATACAGATGACCGTCCGCCTGCCTAAGAAATGGGAGCGCGACCGCGACATCTGGACCATAGCGGAGATACTGCGTCAAGAGATGTCAAGATACCCCGAGATAAACGAGTTTCAATGCGCTGTATCGTCCGGCGGTCCCGGTGGCGGCAACACCGTTGACCTTGAGATATATGGTTACGACTTCGACAAGACAAGCCAAATGGCAGAGCAATGCCGCCAACTCATCTCCCAACTCCCGGGCGCACGTGATGTGAATATCTCACGCGAAGACGACCGCCCCGATATAAAGATTACCGTTGACAAAGAGAAAGCCTCGCGCCTCGGACTGAGTTCTGCCACCATCTCCACCTACCTTCGCAACCGCGTAGCAGGTATGTCGTGCGGCTACCTCAAAGACGACGGCTCGGAGTATGACATCGTGGTACGCCTTGAAGAAGACGACCGCAACAGCATATCCGACGTTATGGATCTCTCCATACCTACTGCCACCGGCAAAACAGTCAAACTGAGCGAAGTAGCCGAAGTGGGCGAATACTGGGCACCGCCTACCATTGAGCGCAAGGCACGCCAACGTATAGTTACCATAAAAGCCACACCATATAACACCACACTCGGTGAACTTGCACAAGCCATTGAGACAGAAGTGGTACCGCAACTTGACCTGCCCGTAGGCTACTCTACCCACATCGGCGGAAACTACGAGACACAGCAGGACACTTTCCGCGATATGATTCTGCTCGGACTGCTTATCATACTGCTTGTGTATATAGTGATGGCATCGCAGTTTGAGAGTCTCCGTATGCCGGGAATCATTATGTTCACCGTACCTTTTGCCTTGTCCGGCGTTATCATCGCTCTGTGGCTTACCCACCGCTCGCTTGATATGATTGGCGCACTCGGTCTTGTACTGCTCGTCGGTATAGTGGTGAAGAACGGTATTGTGCTTGTGGACTACATCAACCTTATGCGTGAGCGCGGCTACGAACTAAACGAAGCCATCAAGATGTCTGGCCGCAGCCGTATCCGTCCGGTACTGATGACGGCATTCACCACCATACTCGGTATGATACCTATGGCAGTGTCAAGCGGTGAGGGCGCAGAGATGTGGCAGCCGCTCGGTATAGTCGTAATCGGCGGTCTGACCGTCAGCACATTCCTTACGCTCTATGTAGTACCCGTACTATACGGCATTATGGCACGCCACGGCGACAGGGACAAGAAAGACAAACTGCGCAAGAAATTCATCTTTATGGATATAAAGGTAAAGAAAGACAACTAATATCAGAACCGGATTATGAAAAGTGTAATGATAATTTTCAACCAAGCCAACACCGAGCGTGTTGAGTATATGCTCGACACGCTTGGTATCAACGGATTTACGTTCTTTGAGCAGGTACAGGGGCGCGGCACCAACGGCGGCGAACCTCGTCGCGGCACACACGCTTGGCCCGAGATGAACTCTGCCGTGATAACCGTTGTGGAAGACGAGAAAGTGGAGCCGCTGCTTGAGGCTGTACAGAAACTCGACCTGCGCAATAAGGAAATAGGCGTAAAAGCCTTCTGCTGGCAGATTGACAAAATGGTATAAACAAAGAGGGTATACTATACAAAATCAAAAAAAAGGTAAAAGATTTGCACAATTCGCAAAAATGCAGTACCTTTGCCGCCGATTTTTCGCCTATGATTGACAAAGAGCAGTATATCGTTGATTTAGACCGCTTAAGCGAAGGGAAATACGATTTTTCTTTTACGCTTGACAAAGATTTCTTGAGCGGCATAGACAAGACGGAGCTTATAGACATTGAGGCGGAAGTGAATGCCGACCTAACGCTGCGTGCAGACGATTTTGACTTGACGTTGGACGTTAAAAGCACGGCGACAATAACCTGCGACAGGTGTCTTGACCCGATGCAGATAAAAGTAAATGCACGAGAAGAACACGTTGAAATGGAGGAAGATGTTAAGAAATTAGACCTTGCGTGGTTGGCATACGAAATGATTATAGTGAATCTCCCGACGGTGCACAGTCACCCCGTAGGCGGTTGCAACCCCGAAATGGCTGCACTTCTCCAAAGCCACCTATGCAGCACCGAGGAAGAGCCCGAGACTATATAAAAACAAACAATTCTGCTAAACTAAAAAAGAACAATACATTATGGCACATCCTAAACGAAGACAATCGCACACTCGTCAAGCGAAACGTCGTACCCATGACGTGGCTAAAATGCCGGCACTCGCAATCTGCCCCAACTGCGGCGCACACTACATTTATCACACTGTATGCCCGAGTTGCGGTTACTATCGCGGCAAATTAGCAATTGAGAAAGCTGCTGAAGCATAAAAACACAATGCAGCTACCCCAACGAAAGGCTCAGGGCTGTAGCCCCGAGCCTTTTATTGTAAAAATGAAAATGAACCTGACAACGGTTCATACTATATAAAACTACTATTTACTATGTTTCAGAGAAACGACAAAGCCACGCATCAGGGCAATCTGCGCCGGTCCGAGAGGATGAACGCAGCAACGGATGCAAACTTCAGACCGAGTTTCCGTGCATTTGAAGCCGACCGCAACAGAGGCGGCAACAACGATGAAGCACCGCGCAAACGCAAGAGATTTACCGTATCGCGCACAAGCGACAACACGCAGCAGGAAAACACTCAAACAAGACGTTTCCCAAAAGCAAACGGCGAAAGACTCGCCGCTTTCCGCCCGAGAGTAGAGAGGAACGATGCAGTTTACAGTGCTCGCAAAAGACAGGCTTTCCAAAAGAAATATGAAGACCCCACCAAGCCTATACGCCTTAATAAGTATCTCGCCAACGCCGGTATATGCTCCCGCCGCGAAGCAGACGACTTCATAATGGCAGGCGTGGTAACGGTGAACGGCAACGTGGTGGACAGCCTCGGAGCCAAAGTGCTGCCTACCGACCGCGTGATGTTTCACGACCAGCCGGTAAAGCGCGAAAAGAAAGTATATATACTCCTCAACAAACCCAAAAACACCGTTACCACCACCGATGACCCGCAAGAAAGGATGACGGTAATGGACATTGTAAAAGATGCCTGCCAGGAGCGTATTTACCCCGTAGGTCGTCTTGACCGCAACACGACAGGCGTGCTGCTGCTTACCAACGACGGCGACCTCGCAGCCAAACTTACACACCCCAAGTTCGGCAAGAAAAAGATTTACGCCGCCACTCTCGACCGCGACCTTACGGAAGAAGACGAAACCGTGATAAGAGCGGGCGTTATGATAGACGACGAGAAAGTGGTACCTGATGCACTTGAGTTCCCCAAAGACGACCGTGCGCACATCGGACTTGAGATCCACTCCGGTCAAAACCGCGTAGTAAGACGCATATTTGAGAAAGTGGGATATAAGGTTATGCAACTTGACCGCGTAAGTTTCGCCGGACTGACGAAGAAAAACGTACCTCGCGGCAAATACCGTTTCCTCACCCCCAAAGAAGTGTCAATGCTGCAAATGGGAGCCTTTGAATAACCTCTCCTACACCTTCTTGATAACTACAACAACTCCTACAGATGAAGACTCACCGGCTCATATCAACGTTGCTCATTCTCGTGTTGGCAGGTTCAGCCGCTGCACAGACGGGGTTCTTCGGCGATGACAGCCGCATCACTTACGTTGGGCGCACTGAAACGAAAGACCACACCGTCAGTTTTGACTGGACCGGCACATACCTTCGTATCGCCTTTGAAGGCACGAGCCTTAAGATGCGCTGCACCGACACCGAGCGCGACTATCTTAACCTGTGGATTGACAGCGAGATGCAGGCAGAGCCGGACAGCGTTCTTATAGTAGAAGGCGACACACTGCTCACACTCTTTGCCACCCCGAAGCGTAAAAACAAAGCGAAGTATCACAGCGTGATAGTACAAAAACGCACAGAGGGCGAACAAGGGAGATTGACGATAAAAGAACTGATAATCAACGGCGAACTGCTACCTGCCGAACCTGTGAGAGAAAGACTGATTGAGTTTATCGGCGACAGTTACACCTGCGGCTACGGAGCAGAGAACAGCCGCTCTACCGACCATTTCAGTCCTGCTACAGAGACGGCTGCCAAGACATACGCCGCCATCGTTTCCCGCTATTTTGATGCTGACTATCTGCTTGTAGCACATTCGGGTATGGGCATTTGCCGCAACTACAACTCTAAGTACAGCGGCTACTATATGCCACAGCGTTACCTGCAAACGTATGATACCGACTCAACGGTTATATATAACGCCCATAAGCAAGGACTGAAACCTTCGCTTACTGTGGTGTTTCTCGGAGGAAATGATTTTTCTGTAGGTGTAACACCCGAGTTTGAAGACTTCAAGCGCAACTATATCCTATTGCTTCAAAAGATAAAAGCCAACTATGGCGAAGACCATCCGATACTTTGTTGCGCCAAATGGGGTAACGAGACACTGCAAGACTATGTGCTCCGCAGTGTAAAGGGAAGCGGGCTGACAAACATCAGTTTTGTAGCGGCAGGAAACGGACTTTTCCACCAAGATGACCATAACCTCGGAGCCGACCGCCACCCCAACTACGAAGCACACCGAAAGATTGCCTATATGCTCCTGCCATACATCAGCACCGCCACCGGCTGGGAACTGCCAAAAGACAAAAGCTTAAGATAGCCATATAACGATTTAACAATTTAAAAGTTTAACCATTTAACAATCAGCGTGCATTAGCACCATTTACTATTATGTGCGGAATCGTCGGATACATAGGCAAAAGACAAGCCTACCCTATTCTAATCAAAGGTCTGCATCGACTTGAATATCGCGGTTATGACAGCGCAGGCGTTGCTCTCATTGACAGCAAGGGACAACTCAACGTATATAAAGCCAAAGGTAAAGTGAGCGAACTGGAAGCAGTGGCACGCCTTAAAGACACCGATGGCAATATCGGCATTGCACATACTCGCTGGGCAACACACGGCGAACCGAGTACTCGCAATGCACACCCCCACTGCTCAGGCTCAGGCAACCTCGCTATCATTCACAACGGCATAATAGAAAACTATGAGCCGCTGAAACAAATGCTGCTTCAAAGAGGCTATACCTTCCGTTCCGACACTGACACAGAGGTACTTATCCAACTGATAGAATACACCCGCACCTCCGGTCAACTATCCCTTGCACAGGCTGTCAGAGAGGCACTCAAGCAGGTAAAAGGAGCATACGCCATTGCCATAGTGGAACGCGGCAACAGCGACACCATTATTGCGGCTCGCAAGGGCAGTCCGCTCGTAGTGGGTATAGGCACAGACGAGACATTCCTCGCCTCCGATGCCACACCTATTGTGGAGTTCACACAGGATATAATCTACCTCTCCGACGAGCAGGTTGCAGTATTGGAACAAGGCAAAAAACCTGTCATTACCAACCTCAACGGACAAGAAAAAGAATATAAGATAAAGAAAGTCAGTCTGTCGCTTGACCAACTTGAAAAAGGCGAGTACAGCCACTATATGCTCAAAGAGATTTTTGAGCAGCCGGATACGCTCCGCCGCACACTTGACAGTTGTACAGACCCGACGACACGCGCACTGACACTCCAAGACTACTACGCACACCGCAGCCGCTTTGCCAAGGCGGAACGTATTATTATGCTCGCTTGCGGTACATCGTGGCATGCGGCACTGATAGCCAAATACGCCATAGAGCAGTACGCCCGCATACCGTGTGAGGTGGAATATGCTTCGGAGTTCCGCTACCGCAATCCCGTCATCAGCAGCAAAGACATTGTGATAGCCATATCTCAGTCAGGCGAGACGGCAGACACGCTTGCAGCAATGGAACTGGCAGGCAAACAGGGGGCGTTCTTATTCTCTATATGCAATGTCAAAGGGTCATCTATACCTCGTATCTCCGATGCCTGCTGCTATACTAATGTCGGACCGGAGATAGGCGTGGCTTCCACTAAAGCCTTTACCGCACAACTGCTTACGCTCACCCTGCTCGCTTTCGCCATAGGAAAAGAGCGAAGGACAATAGACGAGGTGCAGTTTAACGAACTGATGGCAGCCGCAGCCGAGTTGCCGAGCAAAGTGGAAACCGTTTTGCTTCAAAACGACCGCATACGCAGGTTTGCAGCGAATTATCATTTCCCCGCAGACTGCCTGTATATAGGCAGAGGATATAATTTCCCCATCGCACTTGAGGGCGCACTCAAACTCAAAGAGATCAGTTATATCCACGCTGAGGGCTACCCCGCAGCCGAGATGAAACACGGACCGATAGCACTCATATCAGAGCAGATGCCGGTAGTAGCAATCGCCACAAGATGTGATATATACGAGAAAATAGTAAGTAACATAGAGGAGATAAAAGCCCGCAAGGGTCAGGTCTTGTCAATAGTAACGGAAGGCGATACGCAGGTGAGCGATATGTCAGAGTTCAGTGTGGAAGTGCCGGACATCATAGAGTGTCTGAGTCCTATCTTGTCGGTAGTCCCCCTTCAACTGCTTGCCTACCACGTCGCAGTAGCGAAAGGATGCGACGTAGATCAGCCGAGGAACCTTGCCAAGTCGGTTACGGTGGAGTAAACTGACAAGAGATAACATCTGCAATTATATATGAAGACCTGCTTTATCAGTTGCCCAAAAAGCAGTCGCTTGTCTTTCGCGCCATTGCCAAAGACGGCAAAGCGCAAAATCTGACATCAGGAAAATTTATCAAAAGGCACGGACTGCTGTCGCCTGCTTCCGTCAAGTCCGCCGTACCGGCACTTTTGGAAAAGGGACTGATTACTTACGACAGGGGCATATACCAACAATATGACAAGTTTCTTGAAATATGGCTGAATAAGACAGCATTTCACACAAACTCATGGTAGTTGTCGGGAGTGATGGTCCGGAAAGCGGCATCGGGGTACGCCTCGCTGAACGGCAAGGGCAGACGGGCCACTTTACCGATTTTCCATTTATATTCAAAGGCAGAGATTTGACCGTCGCACTCCTCAATCAAATCAATCTCCTGTTGTTTGATTGTGCGCCAGAAATACTGCTGTACGAACTTGCCGGAATAGGCATGGCGCTTTCTGCGCTCCACCATAAGCAGGTTCTCCCACAGCGCGCCTACATCATTGCGCATCTCTAAAGGCGAGAAATTATTGATTATCGCATTGCGCACGCCGGTGTCGTAGAAATAAATCTTCTTGCCTTTCTTGATCTCATTGCGGGCGTTACGGCTGAACGAATCTAAACGGAACACCACAAAGCATTTCTCCAAGAGATCAATATAATTCTCCACCGTCTCTTTGTCCACCCCAAGCAAGTTCGACAACTCGTTATACGACACTTCGCTGCCGATTTGCAGTGCCAATACCGTCACCAATTTGCGCAGTACATCAGGTTTTTTGATACCTTTGTACTCTAACAAGTCCTTGTACAAGTAACTATTGACGATATTTTGGAGCAGCAACCGTGCGTGCTCTGAATGGTTGATAATCTCAGGGTATGTGCCGTAGATCATACGGTACTCCAAGAGCCGTTTCTCCTCTCTCTCAGAGGTATGAGCCGCCAACTCGGAGAGCGAGAACGGATAGAGGTTGAACTCCAACAACCGCCCCGTAGCTGGCTCGTTGATATCATCCGCTAATTGCAGCGAGGACGAGCCGGTGACATAAATCTGCGCATCTAAATGCAGGTTACCCAACATCTTGAGCGTCATACCTATATTTCGCACGCGCTGTGCCTCGTCAATGA
>DJXH01000060.1 GCA_002449665.1 Bacteroidales bacterium UBA7009 | reverse complement strand
ATAAAAAGCGTGCGCTTTACGTTCGCTTCATTTGATTATCTGAGGTCTTCGACTACCTTTATTAGTTCAAATTTACGCACGGAAAACTCACGCTGATACGTGAGCGTGCATAAACCGTACTTGAACTAATAATGATTACTGAAGTTGTCGAAGTTCCAGATAAACAAGTTGGGCTTATTACGCGTTATTTATGTATGTTGTTTGTCTGTTGTTTTATGCCATAGGCAGATTTTTGTTTATTCTGTTACAAATTCTATATTTGTTGTTAGATGGCGGATACCACCAAGTTTGAGTTCGGGCGTGTTGATACGGATGTCGCAGTCAATCACAAACACATTTCCGTTAACGGACTTGATTACGTTCTCGTCGTGCAAGTCGCTCAGATAAATCTCCGGCGTGGTATAAGTCCAATTTTGCCCACTGTTCTATACGGTTTGCCTGCGTCTCTGCGCATTCGCGCTCTCTTTGGAAACTGCCTTCCGGCGCAGAGAGGCTACTTGGGTCAATACCTGCTCCCGCGAGTAAGGATGCAATGACATGATTGCTACCTCCCGCTGCGCAGCCATGCTGTTCGAGCGGTGAAAATCGTTGATAAACAAGCCACCCTGAGATGAATTGTTCTGCATATTCTTATTTCACTGCGTTCAAACGACGTATTTGTTCCAGTTGTTTAAGCCCGCGGGCATCGTACCCTTGGACGATAATCGTTCTATATGTTTCCAAAAATCGGTATTGGTCATACACGTTTTGCAACTTTCGGCTGCAAAGTTACTGCTTTTTTTTGAATTATGTAAGGTTTTACATAAAAAAAACGTCCCGAAGGACGCTTTTATGTAATTAGTACTTAGTTACTTGTTACTTGTCTTTAGGCTTTGCCTTCCCAGCCGCCGCGGGTGTCGATGCCGGTGGCAGCGGCGAGACGCTCCAGTGCTGCGACCTCGGAGGGCATCAGACACTGGCGGCTGTAGATTGTTTTATGATGGTTAGGCAATGTTATGCATTGACAAATTATACATTATGCGCTGTCAAAATCACAAAAATTGATTGAATTTTTGCACATATTGATAAATATACGTATCTTTGCGGGCTATTAGTTGCATAGCAAACTGATAACTGTCAGCAAGCAAAAGAAAGAACAAAATAATTACATAAATCCACATTATTTTTATGGCAAAAGTTTATCAAGCAAATGAGATTAAGAACATTGCTCTTATGGGAGGTAGCGGTTCGGGAAAGACCACACTGATGGAGTCGATGCTCTTTGAAAGCGGCGTTATCAAACGCCGTGGTACGGTAGAGGCACAATCTACGGTATGCGACTATTTTCCGGTAGAGAAAGAGTATGGCTACTCCGTCTTCTCCACAGTATGTAACATCGAGTTCGCAGGCAAGAAACTGAACATAATAGACTGTGCGGGTTCTGACGATTTCTGCGGCGGTACTGTTACCGCTCTTCACGTAGTTGACACGGCCGTTATCACCCTCACTGCCAACGGCGGCGTAGAGGTAGGTACGCAGAACAATTTCCGTCTTGCAGAGAACGCGAAGAAACCCGTTGTATTCGTAGTGAACAAATGCGACCACGAGAATGCCAATTTTGACCGCGCCGTAGAGGGTTTGAAAGACAATTTCGGCAACAAGGTGGTACTCGTACAATATCCGGTAAACGCAGGCGGCGGCTTTAACAGCGTGATTGACGTGCTGAAGGGCAAGATGCTCGTATGGAAAGCCGAAGGAGGTGCTCCCGAACTCAAGGACATCCCCGCCGAAGAGCAAGGCAAGGTGGAAGAACTGCTTGGTCAACTCCACGAGATGGCAGCAGAGGCTGACGAGGCTCTGATGGAGAAATTCTTTGAAGAAGGTACTCTTACCGAAGAGGAGACCATCCGCGGCTTAAAGGCTGTATTTGCCGAGGCAGGCGTATATCCCGTTCTTTGCGCTTGCGGCGGAAAAGATATGGGTGCACGCCGTCTTATGGAGTTCCTCGGCGAGATGGCTCCCTCTGTAGCAGATGCTCCGAAGCCCGTTACAACAGACGGCAAAGAGGTTGCTCCCGATGCATCGGCTCCCACATCTATGTTCATCTTCAAGACATCCGTTGAGCCTCACATAGGCGAGGTAAACTACTTCAAGGTAATGCAGGGTACCGTACATGGTGCAGACGACCTTGTAAACATAGATCGCGGCAGCAAGGAGCGTATCTCACAACTCTATGCAGTGGACGGTTCGATTCGCGTGCCGGTGGACGAAGTGGCAGCAGGCGACATTGCCGCTACCGTTAAACTCAAAGACACCCGCACTGGCAACACGCTCAACGCCAAGGAGTGCGACAACACCTACCCCGCTATCTCATACCCCGAACCTAAGTATCGCCGTGCTATCCGTCCGCAGAACGAGGCTGATTCAGAGAAACTGTCTGCTCTGCTCACCCGTATGCATGAAGAGGACCCGACATGGCTCATAGAGCAGTCAAAAGAACTGAAACAGACGATAGTAAGCGGTCAGGGCGAGTTCCACCTGCGTACTCTCAAATGGCGTCTTGAGAACAACGACAAGATGATGGTAGAGTATGACGAGCCGAAGATTCCGTACCGCGAGACTATCACCAAGGCTGCACGCGCCGACTATAGACACAAGAAACAGTCAGGCGGTTCAGGTCAGTTCGGTGAGGTACACCTTATTGTAGAGCCTTATGTAGAGGGTGAGCCGGTGAAGGAAGTATATAAATTCGGCAACCAAGAATATCGTATCAGCGTAAAAGACACGCAGGAAATACCACTTGAGTGGGGCGGCAAACTCGTGCTTATCAACTCCATCGTGGGTGGTGCCATTGATGCACGCTTTATCCCCGCTATCCTCAAAGGCTTGATGGACCGCATTGAGCAAGGTCCGCTTACCGGTTCGTATGCCCGCGACGTGCGCGTGATTATTTACGACGGTAAGATGCACCCTGTTGACAGTAACGAAATTTCTTTCCGCTTGGCAGGTCGTAACGCCTTTGCAGAGGCATTCCGCAACGCCAACCCGAAGGTGCTGGAGCCTATATATGAAGTAGAGGTGCTCGTTCCGAGCGATATGATGGGTGACGTTATGTCTGACATCAACGGTCGTCGCGGTATGGTACTCGGTATGGAGGCAGAGAAGAACTTCACACGCCTCAAAGCCCTCGTTCCGCTTGCAGAGATGTCGAGTTACTCCACCACTCTTTCATCGCTCACCGGCGGTCGCGCTACCTTCACTATGCACTTCAAGAGTTATGAACTCGTACCCGGAGATGTACAAGACAAACTCGTTAAGGCATACGCTGAAAGTCAAAAGGAAGACGAATAAGCAAAGTCTTTATTATACAAAATCGGGCAGCCCGCAAAGGTTGCCCGATTGTTGTTTATAATCAGTCGTATATATTCGGTCGCGACTTCTCTACAGGTCTTCACCCATCAGTTTGACAAGTTCGTCCCAACGCAGGACGGCATCGTGACCATAACGCCAAATTTTCTCACGCACTTTGGCAGCGGGTATTTCCTGATTAAGGTGGGTCTTGGAGTAGAACTTATCGGCATAGCAGATAATTTTTTCTTCAAGCGACTCGGGGCAGTAGTTGCGCTCGGGCATAGGCAGGTCGTCGCGCAGCACTTGGTCAAGGGTAATCCCCGTACCTGTATGGCGTTCTGCCACAAGAGCGTGACGTGGCAGATTCTCACTACGCAGCAGTTCGGCACCGAGATAACCGTGCTCTATATAGCGGTGAGTACCAAAACAATAAATGAGTTTGGCATCACAGAAGATTATTCCTATATCGTGGAGCATAGCCGCTTCATAGACAAAGTTCCTATCCACCCCCCATTCAGGGTGCATATCCACTACGTGTAACGCTCTCTGGGCCACCTGATGGCTATGCGTGAGCAACACGTCACGAAGTTCCGGCTGCCCTCCGTAGTATTTGTCGATTATATCTATCGGGTTCACGATGATTACAGATATTAGACTTGTTTGTTTTTCAGTCCGTTGATAAAACTCTTGGCATCCATACGCTTTTTGCCTGCCGGTTGCAGTTCCATAACAGACACACAGCCATCGGAGCAAGGGATAACAATACCATCTTTTCTCTCTCCCGTCTCTACGCGGAACACTTTGACTTGTTCAAAGTGCAAGCCGTCTATATCAAGTTCGCACCACGCAGCGGGGTACGGACTGAGTCCGCGAACGTGATTGCGTATCTCTGTTGCGGAGCGGGAGAAATCTATCTTGCAGTCTTCCTTAAATATCTTCGGTGCGGGCTTGAGCAGGTCTGACTGCGGCTGCGGAACGGCAGGCAGAGGCAAACCCTTATCATCACAGTCGATTATCATATCCACAGTACGCAGCACTACTTCCACGCCAAGCGACATAAGACGGTCGTGCAAGGAACCTGCATCTTCGTCTTCGCCTATGACAATCTTTTCTTGAATAATCATATCGCCGGTATCTATATCGTGGCGAAGCATAAAGGTGGTAACGCCCGTCTCTTTCTCTCCGTTCATTATAGCGCGGTTAATAGGTGCGGCACCGCGATACTGCGGCAGCAGGGATGCGTGAAGATTGATAGTACCGAGCCTCGGCATCTCCCATACAATGTCAGGCAGCATACGAAAAGCGGTTACAATCTGCAAGTCAGCCTTATAAGAGCGCAGTTCGTCTATGAAAGCAGGGTCTTTAAGCCTCTCGGGCTGCATAAGCGGCAGACCCGCCTGCAAGGCATACTGCTTTACTTCGGAGTACTGCACCTTATGTCCGCGTCCGGCGGGTTTGTCGGGCATTGTTACCACGACTACAACATTATAGCCGCCCTCCACGAGTGCGCGCAGACCTGCCACGGCAAACTCCGGCGTACCCATATATACTATACGTATATCCTTCTTGCTCATCGTTTATGCTTCCATCTTGCCGTGGCACTGCTTGTATTTCTTTCCGCTACCGCAAGGACAAGGGTCATTGGGACGCGGTTTTTTCTCCACTCTGATAGGTTCCGGGCGTTGCATCTCGCGGGTGTCTCGACCGGCGGCAGCAGCCTGTCCGCTTGCTTGTGCCGCACGCTGTACCACATCTTTCTGCGTGCGATAGCGGCTCATATCCATACGCCTTTCAGCCATAGCCTGCTGTACGTTCTGCGGCTGCTGTTGCGATATCTGTCCGCGCATGAGGATGGCAATAGTGCGGCGGTTGAAACTGTCAAGCATCTGACTGAAGATATTGAACGACTCAAGTTTATATATGAGGAGCGGGTCTTTCTGCTCGTAACTTGCGTTCTGTACCGACTGCTTGAGGTCGTCAAGACGGCGCAGATGCTCTTTCCACTCGTCGTCTATGACGTACAGCACCATACGTTTCTCAAACTCTTTGACAAGTTCCTTGCAGTGGGTCTCTGCGGCTTTCTTAAGATTGACGGATATTTGATAAGCGCGCTTGCCGTCTGTGATGGGAACGAGGATGTTCTCATACATAGAACCTTTTTCTTCATATACGCGCTGAATAACGGGGTCGGCGGTCTGCATCATCTTGTCCATACGGCTCTTGAAATGCCCCAACACCGCTTCTGCAAACATATCCGAAAGTTTTTCGGCTTTCATTGAGCGGAAATCCTCTTCGCTGAACGGCAGTTCAACGGCAAAGGTCTGCAAAGCCTCATACACTAATGTTTCGTAGTCGCCTGACAGCTTAACATCTGCAATCATAGATTCAACCGTATCGTAAATCATATTGGTGATGTCCACACCTACTCTTTCACCCATAAGGGCGTGATGGCGTTTGGCATAGATGACGTTACGCTGTTGGTTCATCACGTCATCGTACTCGATAAGGCGTTTACGAATACCAAAGTTGTTTTCCTCTACTTTCTTTTGCGCCGTTTCCACGTTTCGCGAGATGAGCGAATGTTCTATTGCCTCGCCTTCCGCCCAGCCGGCTTTGTCCATTATCCTTGCTATACGTTCGGAGCCGAACATACGCATAAGGTCGTCTTCAAGCGAGATAAAGAACACACTGGAGCCCGGGTCGCCTTGACGACCGCTTCGTCCGCGCAGCTGTCTGTCCACACGGCGGCTCTCGTGCCGCTCCGTACCGATGATGGCAAGTCCGCCTGCCTCTTTCACTTCCGGCGTAAGTTTGATATCCGTACCACGACCTGCCATATTGGTGGCTATGGTAACCACGCCCTTTCGGCCGGCTTCTGCCACGATGTCCGCCTCCTTTTGGTGGAGTTTGGCGTTCAGCACGTTATGCGGAATCTTACGCATAGTAAGCATCTTGCTCAGCAGTTCGCTTATCTCCACGCTCGTTGTACCGACAAGCACGGGTCGCCCCGCCTTGATAAGGTTCTCAATCTCCTGTATGACAGCCGTATATTTCTCGCGCTTGGTGCGGTAGATACGGTCGTTCATATCTATACGCGCGATAGGTTTGTTGGTCGGGATAACGACAACATCAAGTTTGTATATGTTCCAAAACTCGCCGGCTTCCGTTTCGGCAGTACCCGTCATACCGGCAAGTTTGTTATACATACGGAAGTAGTTTTGCAGCGTGATAGTGGCAAAGGTCTGCGTTGCTCCCTCCACTTTCACGTTCTCTTTGGCTTCCACGGCTTGGTGCAGACCGTCCGACCAACGGCGACCCTCCATAATACGTCCCGTCTGCTCATCTACTATCTTAACTTGGTTGTCGTCTATGATATAGTCCACGTCTCTGACAAAGAGAGTGTAGGCTTTGAGCAGTTGGTGAACGGTATGTACTCGTTCCGACTTGATAGCGTAGTTGGTCAGCACATCGTCCTTGCGTTGCTGTTTCTCCTCGGCAGTCAGACCGGCTTGATGCTCTATCTCAGCTATCTCAGTTCCCACATCGGGCAGAACGAAGAAATTGGGGTCGTCCGTGTTACCGGTGAGTGTGTCTATACCCTTGTCGGTGAGTTCGATAGACTTATTTTTCTCATCAATGACAAAATACAGTTCGTCAGTTGCAAGGTGCATATTCTTCTCGTTCTCTTGCATATAGAACTCTTCTGTCTTTTGCAGCCTTACTTTCACTCCGGGTTCGCTCAAGTACTTTATCAGTGCCGACGACTTGGGCATACCTTTATATGAGCGGAAGAGTGCTAATTCGCCTTCTTCGGCGATCTTTTTATCCTCGCTCGGCATCTTGGCTTTGGCTTCGGCGAGGAGTTTGGTAGTGAGCGTTGTCTGCGTACGCACAAGCAGTTCTACGCGGTGTTTGTACTCGTCAAACATCTGGTCTTCACCTTTTGGGACGGGACCTGAAATGATAAGCGGTGTACGTGCATCGTCTATCAGCACGGAGTCCACCTCATCGACAATAGCGTAGTTATGTCCGCGCTGTACGAGGTCAAGAGGCGAGGTGGCCATATTGTCGCGCAGGTAGT
>DJXH01000020.1 GCA_002449665.1 Bacteroidales bacterium UBA7009 | reverse complement strand
GCTCCGTAGGCGAAGGCTTTGACCATACAGGTCAGTTTGGTCGTTTGGTTGAGCAGCGAGCGGAAATAACCTACATTGTCCGTGAGGGCTTTGAGGTTGATTTGCATTACTGTCTCATGGGTCTGTTGCAGTAGGCGTTTTGCTATGATATCTTCGCTGTAGCCCAATGCGCGCATAACGGCGGCGCATGTCCTCACATTCTGGTGGGTAGGGTCTTCCACTACTATCGGACAGCGTTTGAATAATAGCATTTTCTCTTGCCTTTTTTGCTCTATGCCGGTGAAGTTCTCGCCGTGCTCTTCGCCTATGTAGGTGATAACGCCTATAGTCGGGCGAATAATCCGCTCCAGTCTTTCCATCTCTCCCGGGCGCGATATGCCGGCTTCAAAGATGGCTAATTCTGTATCTTCTTTGAGCAGCCAAACCGACAGTGGCACGCCTATCTGCGAGTTGTAGGAGCGTGGTGAGCGTACTATGCGGTAGTCGTCTTTGAGCAGCTCGTACAGCCACTCTTTCACTACCGTCTTGCCGTTGGAGCCGGTAATGCCTATTACCTGACCGTGATATTTGTCGCGCTTGTATGCTGCAAGTGCCTGCAAGGCTTCTACGGCGTTAGACCTTACAAAAGCCTTTACGCCTCTGTCTTTCAACTCGTTTATGTAGTTCGCTCCATCGTTTTTCTCCGTCTTGATGGCGAAAAAGAGCGTATGTGCGGGGTCATCGCCAAGTTCGCGCGAGTCGGTCAGAAGATACTCTATGTCTATGTCCTCTGCCGTCGTGCATTCCGCTTGCGAGATGCCTTTCAGGGCTTGGTTGATTTCAGATATTTTCATAGTGTCAGTTTGGTCTTGTAGAAATATTTACTTGTCATCGGGGTGGTGAACCACTCAAGCGGCATGCGAGAGAGATAGATGGAGGCTTTTTCCGTCTCGTGGCGGGAGTAGTAGGTTACCCAAAGTTTGTCGCTTTCTATGAGCAGTCCTGTATAACTGTTGTCATCGCCTCCGGATGGCAGCATATACACCTCTTCCAAGCGGCAGTCGGTGTCGCCCCTGAAGAGCATAGTCTTTTCGGTGGAGTAGAGCGAGCGCGTACCGACTATAAGTGCTGTGTCGCCGAGCACGATAAATTCCGGTCCGCCGAGCGGAACGTCCATCTCTTTCCATTCCCAGTCGGTGTAGGGCGGTCGTGCTTTGCCCCACATTCCGTTTCTGCCCCCTTCTTCGCAGCGCACCATCAGCAGCATAGTACTGTCCGAGAGAAAGCCTACTGCTGTCTCGTTGGGGCGGTTGCTTACATCAAGGTCGGTTATTTTCTCGTAGTGTATGCCGTCCTGTGTCCTGACGAGCGAAAAACCGCTGCCATATACCACGCCGTAACCTGTGCCGTGGTGCCACGCAAGTTTCCATATCCACTCCTTGCCTTTGTATGTAGCCGAGTCGAAGACGACCGGCTGCAGCTCGCTGAAGGTCTTGCCGTCTTCTGAAAAACCTGCTTGAGGAAACATATTGACGAGTTGTTTGTTTTCATACACCGACCCGCCCATCAGCACCATCAGTCTGCCGTCGGGCGTAACCGACAGTTTGGGGTCGCGCAGGTCCATACCTTCTTTTTCGTACAGCCATAGCGGTTCCCATTTCTCGCCGTCGTCGGACACTATTATGCGCGCTTTGCCCTCCGCTTTGCCGTCTTTGTCAAAGAGATGGGCATCACCCTCGCGGAAGGAGCAGTAGTAACGGTCTTTGTATTTTACGAGCGAGGTGAAGGCGCAGTAGCCGCCCTCCCATATCCGCTGTGTCTGAACGGTCTGTATGGTGGTTCGCTCATCTGTCTTGGTCGCGTGGCGGCACGACGAAAGCGACATGGAGAAAGCAAGTGTTGCGGCTGACAGGATAATTGTTCGTATGGACATATATGTATAGTTTGGGTTAGTGTCTTATTTCGTTTAGCGGCTGCTGCATAAACTCGCGCTCGCTTATATGCGGGTGGGGTATGGTAAGGGTGGGGGACGTGATGCTGATTTCTTCGCCTTTGTCGTTGATATACAGCATTATGTCTATGTCTATAGTGCGGTCGGCATAAACGCCTTTTATTTCCCTTCCTAACTGTCGTTCTATCTCTTGCGTTGTGCGGAGCAGTTCAAAGGGCAGCAAGCGTGTTTCCACTTTAAGGGCGATATTCAGATACTCGCTTTTAGAGTCATAACCCCACGGCGCAGAGTAGAAATCCTGAGAGCGGGCAAGTATATGTCCTGCCTGTTGTTCAATCAGTCTGCACGCCTCGTCTATGTATTTATGGCGTGGGTGAATGTTGCTGCCGAGAGAAAGGTATGTTGTCATAGTTCCACTATCGTTACTCCTGCGCCGCCGTAGTTAGGGTCGCCGTCGTGATAACTCTCTATTCGTTTCATACGGCGGTTGAGGCCTTTGAGGTAGTCGCGTGTCATCTGTTTGAGTGCGCCGGTGCCCGTGCCGTGAAGTATGGTTACCTCTCCCGCTCCCACCATTATGGCATCGTCCATATAGGCTATAAGTTGCTCCATTGCCTCGTCCACACGCATTCCTCTTATGTCAAGCACACGCTCAAAACTAACTTTCTTTTTGTGTATGGTGTTGGCTATGTTTGTTTGTACCTTGGGTGCCGTCTTGGTCAGAATCTTCAGGTCTTTGAGGTCGCGAAGAACCTTTTCTTTGGCAGCGGGGCGCACTTCTTCTTTAAGTTGCTCCACTTTCTGCCGAGCCTCTTGTGTTTTTTGCTTGTCGGCTTTGTTCTCTTTTATCTCGCGAATAGTGCGTTCTATCACGGCGTTAGAGCGTTCGAGCAGTTCGGCTGCCTCGGCTTGAGCTTCTTGTACTATCTCTTTTTTCTTCACTTTGAGAGCGGCTATCTGAGTCTCATAGTGACTGATACGCTCTTCGAGGTGTTTTTCTCTTTGGCGTATGTGCAGGCGTTTGTTCTCCCAGTAGCGTTTGTCGCGGGCTATGTCCTGCAGTTGTTTCTCGTAGTCTATATGGTCGGCACCTACAAGTTCGGTGGCTTTGGATATAATGGTTTCGGGCAGACCTGTCTGTTTGGCTATCTCTATGGCAAAACTGCTACCTGCCTGACCTACCGACAACTGAAACAGCGGGCGCATTGCCCCCCTGTCATACAGCATCGCGCCGTTGACTATGCAGTCCGACGACTCGGCAAGATGCTTGAGGTTGGTGTAGTGGGTCGTTATCAGTCCTATCGCGCCCGTCCGTGTCATTTCTTCAAGCACAGCCTCGGCTATCGCGCCGCCAATAAGCGGCTCTGTACCGGAGCCGAACTCGTCTATGAGAAAAAGACTGCGGCTTGTGGCGTTCTGTAGGAAAAAACGCATATTACGAAGATGGGAAGAGTAGGTGGACAGGTCGTCAAGCAGCGACTGCTCATCGCCTATGTCTATCATCAGTTCGCTGAAGATGCCGCACCGGCTGTCTTCCGCCATCGGTACGAGCAATCCGCACTGAAGCATATATTGCAGCAGTGCCACCGTCTTGAGGCATACCGACTTACCGCCCGCGTTAGGACCCGAGATGACAAGCACACGCTTGTCTTTGTCGAGGTCAAGCGACATCGGTACCACTTTTTTGCCTATCGGCATAAAGTTGAGATAAAGTACGGCGTGTCTTGCTTCCCGCCAACTGATGAGCGGCTCGTCCGAAAGGAATGGTGCAATAGCACCAAGTTTGCGCGCAAGCAGTGCCTTGGCTCGCAGAAAATCCACTTTGCCGAGATAGCGGTTGGCTGCCAAGATGTCGGGTATGAGCGGTCGTATCTGTTTGGCTGTTTCTGTCAGTATGCGTACCCGCTCCCTTGCCTCTTCGTTCTCAAGACGGCGAATGCGGTTGTTGGCTTCCACTACCTCCCCGGGCTCTACATACACCGTCTTGCCTGTTGCCGACTCGTCGTGTACAATCCCGCCTATCTTGCGCCTGAAAACGGGCGATACGGGTATCACCATCCTGCCTTCACGCAGAGTGGGGGCTGTATCTTTCTCAAGCCATCCTTCCGCTATGGCGCGACTCATCACCTGCCTGAGTGCCTTGCTTACCGACCCTTGTGCCTCGCCTAATTCTTTCCTTATACGCGACAGTTCCGGTGAAGCCGAGTCGCGCAGTCTGCCGTACTTGTCTATCAGCCGCTCCACTATCGGCGGGATAATAGTAATGCCTTGCATATCAAGCGACAGCAATGAGAGTATGGGAAAACGCTGCCGGTCAAGCGAAGTGAAAAACCGCTCAAGCAGGCAAGCGTATGTCAGTGTAGAGGCGAGCGATTGCAGTTCTGTTTCGTCAAGATACAGACCTTCTACTTTTATTCGTTGCAGTCCGTCTTCCGTATCTTCTATCCTGCCTTCGGGGAACCCTAACGAGGTGTCCGATAGTATGTTCGTCATCTCTTGTGTTTCTTTGAGCAGTGTATCGATAAGGCTGAACGAGGTGAGGAACGTCATTTTCTCCACTTCACGTTTGCCCATAGCAGATGTGCAAAAGCCGTTCAGTTCGGCGCGTATGACATTAAAGTCAAGTTTTTGTTCTATGTTTTTCGGATAGGTCATTCTCTTTTTGTCATCCCAAGAATCTGATGTCTCTTATTATTTTGGCTCCTACGGCTTCGTTCAGTTTGCCCACCACCTCAAACCGGCACTGAAACAGTTCTGCTTTCAGTGCCGCGCTTCTCAGGCGGGCATATAGCACTCCGTTCTTCACCTCAAGCCCTGCTGTCAGTGTCGCCGCCGGTTTGCCTACCACCTCGGGCCAGAGCATCATAAGTCTTTGCTCAAGTAAAGGCTGCTCCAAGCCGCTTTCTCGTAGGTAGTCGGCAAGCAGGTCGCCTATCGGTAATGCTGATTTTCTTCTGTCCATTGTCTTATCTGAGTCTGAGGCGTTGGCGCGTTACGAGTGGCGTTCCTTCGGGTATGCCGTTGAGTTTGTATATGGTCTTCATCTTGAAGCCGAACTTTTGTGCTATCGACCACGCCGTATCTCCTTTGCGCACATAGTAGTATTGGTATTTCTTCGGTGCTTTTGTCGGCTTGGGGTAGAGATATACGCGGTCGCCTTTTCTCAGTTCTCTGCCGTCGGCGGCATCGTTGTGTCTGCGCAGGGTCTTCTCGCGTATATTGAGGAAATAGGCGAGCGACTCAAACGTGTCTCCCTGCCGTGCCACTATATATCTTACGCCGTTTTGTCTGCCCGACTCGTGGTCCATATATAGTTCCACCTCGTCCATCTTCGCCCTTTCGTCAAAGTCAAGCACGGGTGCTATCTCCGCCGTGTCGGCTGCAAGCACGGTGTCGGTTGAGCCTGCGGGCGGCAGTTGGTGGTCGGCGGGGGTCTCGGCGGTGATAAGGTCAAGGCGGTAGTCTTCTATTATGCGTATCAGTTTTTGCGGGTACTTGGGGTCGGTGGCATATCCGCAACGACTCAAGCCTTCAGCCCATCCTTTGTAGTCGGTGATGTCAAGCGAGAAAAGCGGTTTGTATCTGTCGCGCATAAGAAAGCGGGAGTGGTCTTCAAACGACTCGCTTGCGTGCTTGTATTTGCGGAAACATTCCTGTTTCTTGTCATCGTCGTGGCGGTAGGTCTCGCCTTTCCAGTCGGAGGTGCATTTGATTCCGAAGTGGTTATTGGCCTTTTGGGCAAGTTCGCTCTGCCCCGCGCCTGACTCAAGCAGACCTTGTGCCAGCGTTATGGAAGCGGGGATTTTGTGTTCGCGCTGCTTCTCAAGTGCGATGTCTTTGTATTTGTCTATATACTGCAAATAAAGCGGTTGCTGCTCCGCGTGCAATGCTGCCGAAAGCAAGAGGACAAGCAAAATAAACGGTGATTTCATATAAGATGTGTGCATATATTGTACTATTTGTTAAAAAACCGCGCAAAAGTACTCAAATTTTTGTACATACGCAAAAATCTCTGTACCTTTGTCTCATATTAGTTTTCTTTTTGCCGCTATGGATGTTCGCCGTTTTATTGCTGCCAATGCCGATAAGGATGTTAATGCTTTGGCTCTCTGCCGATCCCGATACAAGGAGTTGGACGATGAGGCTTGGCGTTTTGCCTTGCGGCAGATCGACGGATTGAAGCGTGCCAAGGACAAACTGCCGGAGTTGTACAATACTGAAGGTATCGTCTATCCCCCGCATCTTAATCTCGAACAGTGCAGCAGTGAAGCGACGGCTCAATATAAAGCGCAGTTGCTCAGGCGGTTGGGTGCGATTGTAGTAGCCGACCTTACCGGCGGATTCGGTGTGGATAGCATAGCCTTCAGCCGTGTGGCGAAGAAAGTGTGCTACGTGGAGCGCAATGAAGACCTTGCCCGCGTAGCGGAGCAGAATATGCGGCTGCTCTCTCGCGACAATATAGAGGTTACGTGTTCTTCTGCCGAAGACTATCTTGCCTCTTGTAATTTGCCGTTTGAAGATACTCTTTTCTATCTTGACCCTGCGCGGCGGTCAGGCACGGGCAGTAAGGTCTTTTTGCCGGAGCAGTGTGAGCCGGATTTTGTCAAACTCTTGCCTGTTTTAAAGAGCAAGGCACGGCATATCCTACTCAAACTCTCTCCTATGCTTGATCTTACAGCAGCCCGCAGAGCAGTTGATTTTGAGGCTGAAACGCATATTGTGGCTGTGGCAGGCGAGGTGAAAGAGGTGTTGCTGCTCGTAAGTCCTGTTGTCGGCAGTTCCGTTTCTGCTATCGACCTTGCGTATAATCAGTCTTTCCGCTTCTCGTTGGAAGAAGAGCAGGCGGCGCAGGCTGTTTATGCCGACGGCTTGCTTGCTTACCTTTACGAACCTTCTGCGGCTTTGCTCAAAGCCGGTGCCTTCAAGTGTATAGCAACAAGATATGCTGTAAGCAAACTTGATGTCAATACGCATCTCTATACCTCTGACGGCATAGTTGAGCATTTCCCCGGACACGTGTTCAAGGTCTTGCCCGACAAGCCGCAAGCGGGAGAGAGATACAATATAATAGTTCGCAATTTCCCCGAGAAAAGAGAGGCGTTGCTCCGACGGCTCAAAGTCAAGGAAGGCGGCAGCCTCTATCTTTTCGCCTTCCGCTTTCACGGCAAACCGAAGGTCGTGATTGCAGAGCGAGTTTGACGATTTGTCATACGAAGTTATCAAATTCTCTTTTTGTGCAAAAATCTGCATTATTCCCTTTGCCAATCAAGTAAAAAGCACTACCTTTGCATAGTTTTTCTGCAAATACTCCCTCGTTTTTTGTAGTGCATTTTTATGTAAACGGTTGAATATCAGGGTATTACGGGGGGGGGGGGTAAAATACTGATTTTTAGATAGTTGGGACGTAGGTCGGGAAATGAAATCGTTATTTTATTCCTTTTTGGAAAAACATTGCGGGTTGAATAAGGCTGTTGGTTGTTTTGCATCAACCTTGTTTTTGTTGCTTTTTGCCGTGTCATCGCAGCAGATGACAGGGCAAGTTGTTTTATCCGACTCACTCTTGCTCGGCGAGAATAACGCAAACTACGAAACCAACGAAATCAACGAAACCAACGCCGAAGGCAAAAAAGAGTGGGTGGCTCTCAAGAACAACCTTCTTTATGATGCCATTCTTACTCCTAACCTTTCCATAGAAACCCGCCTTAACGACCATTGGTCGCTCGAACTCACTGTCGGTTTTAATCCCTTCCCCCTTGACGATACACGGTTCCCCAAGTGGCGGCACGTGCTTGCATACGTTCAGCCAAAATACTGGTTCTGTGCGCCTTTCTCTAAACATTTCCTTGCTTTCAATGCTGCATACGCCCATTATAATGTGTCCGGCGGCAAATTCCCGTTAGGGTATATCTATAAGCCCATAATGAGCAGTCGCTATCAAGGCGATGCCGCTATGCTCGGTTTGTCATACGGCTACCACGTTCCCGTTTCTCCGCATTTCTCCTTTGAGTTTGAGATTGGCGCAGACGGCGGTTATACTTGGTACGACCGCTTCGAGTGTAAACACTGCGGCAAACGTATAGAATCGGGTAGGGGGTTCTTTGCCGTACCCAAAGCCGGTATCAACCTCGTTGTGCTGCTCGGCGGAGATAAGCAGTCTATGCAAAAACGCTGCGACTGCGAGAAAGAAGAACCTATAGAAGAACCCGACACCTTATATAATACCCCTGCCCCGATTGATACTATCGTTCCTGAAACTGTTGATACAGTTATTCCCGAACCGATAGACACTATCGTTCCTGAAACTGTTGATACAGTTATTCCCGAAACGATAGACACTATCGTTTCCGAGCCTGTAGATACCGTTCCTGTTGTGCCTGTCGTTGTTGATATAGAGACTGTTGAGCACGAGGAGCAGATGCAGCGTCTGCGTGAGGGTGCCTTCCGTCCGTATAGTGAGTATGTGCCATATACTCGTGATATGGTGCTCAGCGAAGATACTAATGCTATCTATTTGCACTTTGATGTGGGAGTGTCGAAAATCGTTCCCGACTATATGCGCAACGATGAGATAATGGACAGCATTATGACCATACTTGCCGAGTACCTCTCCAACGACACCATTGAGATACGCCTTATACAGATAGTGGGTATGGCTTCGTTTGACGGCACGTTGGCAGGCAATGAGCGGTTGGCGCAAAACCGTGCCCTCGCCCTGCGTAACTACATACGTTCAGAATACGCTCTGCCTGACTCCCTTTTCGCTATCTGCAATGGCGGCGAGGGCTGGTCTGAACTGCGTTGGCACGCGGCTAAACGTGAGTTTGAGGGCAAAGACGAACTGCTGCGCATTATAGAAACGGAGAAGAACCTTGACCTCCGTGAGCGTAAGATTAAGCAACTCCACGGCGGAAAGGTATATAAATACCTCAAGGAAAACGTAACACGCTTCCAGCGTAACGCCGGAAACATCATAGTTTTCTACGAGCCGAAGAAATCAAAACAATATGAATTAACATATTAACCAATTAACTAACTAAATTAACAAAAAATGAAAAAGTCATTTATTTATTTCGGAGCGGCTCTGCTCTTGAGTTCAATGGCTCTTGTTGGTTGCAACAACAAGAAAAACACCTCTGATGTGGAAGACCAAAACGACAAAGTGTCCTACAACGGCGAAGTTGTTAAGACCCAGTTTGCCATCTCTATGCCCGAACAGGCTGTTAAAAGAAGCAGCGCACGCCGTATGCCGGGGAATATCGTTCAAAAGGATGGACTTAATGATTTCCAGGGTATGACCCAGATTATGCTCGTTCCCTTTGCTAAAGAAGGTGCTATTACCGGTACTGATTCTCCTCTTGGCGCGAAGATTGACATTAGCACTACAGGTGGAAATGTATTTGCTTCAGATTTTAGTGGAAAACAGAACAATGCAAAGGTATATTCAGATGTCAGCATACCTCTGACCACCGCTTCTTTCCTTTTCTATGCAAAATCTGCCGCCACAGATGTTAACCTTTTCAAGACAGGCGTACTTGATGCTACTTATGCAGATAACGCTGCTCCTTCAACCTACCGTTTTGCTCTCCGTCAACTTTTGACTGATGCTGCCGGCGTTACCGGTACAGGTAATGGTGCAACTCTGCTTACTTACCTCAATTCCATCGCAGCAACAGAAGATGAGAACAACAAAAAATGGTATGAGTATACTGTTGGTACTGACAACGAAGGTATGGCTCGTCTGTTTGCGATATTCTCTACAATGCACGGACTGAGTTCGTTTGAGGTTAGCCGTGTTCTCACTGATCTCTATCGTTCTATGGCTCCGCTTGCTTCAAGCACTACTCTTGCTGCTAACATCCGTACTGCCATCAACAATGCAACTTACGCTGAAATACAAACCGTTGGTACAAGAGATACAGTTGTTCTCGTTGAAGCACTGAGACATTTCCCGGCTCAGTACAATCTGCCCGACGGCTCTGTTGATATTGTTTGGAATGCAACCAACCACCGTTTCGAAAGCGGTAATTACAGCAATATGATTGCTCTTGACAGATATACTTATCCCGCTGAACTGTGGTACTACACCAATAGCCGAATAGTTACATCTAATACTTCTAAAAAAACTGCGTATGAAAATACTACCAATGTTTGGAGTGACATCGTTGCCCTCCATACTGACGGTACAGCTGTCAACACACGTACTCGTGCCGTTGCCATTCAGAACGTTATCCAGTACGCCGTTGCCCGCTTTGACGTAGCGGTTAAACTTAAAGAAACTTCTTTGGCTGATAATAGCGAAACTGCTGAAGGTATTGCCACCAATGTTGACTGCTCCGCCGGTTTCCCCGTTACAGGTATTCTCATTGGTGGTCAGAAGACTGTAGGTTATGACTTTGTACCCGTTGAAACAACCGAATTTACTATCTATGACAATGTTATGACCTCTAATGCACTTGCAACTCCTGTTGAAATGCGTGCTACCACATCTCTATCTCAATATAACTCCACTCTCGTTCTTCAGTCTAATAACGACAAAGTGCGTATTGCCGTTGAAATGGTAAATGATGCTAAAGACTTCTACGGCTATCAAGATATGCTTATCCCTCACGGAGGCAAGTTCTATGTTGTTGCCGAACTTGATGCTGCCGCTGCCACTACTACAGATAAGCAAGTCTTCCTCCAAGACTATACTACCACAGCAAACCTTACTCTGAAAGATCTTAAGAAAGCCTACAGCACCATTCCTGACCTGCGTACTCCGCAACTCGAACTCGGTTTCTCCGTTGACCTCAACTGGACTGCCGGTACTGTTTATAACGTGGACTTTGAGTAATCATACTTCAATGCAGTTGAAACCCTTTGTGGTTTTCAACTGCATTGTTACATCTTTTTCGTAGTGAATAATAAACCGCTATACATATTATTTCTATTGTTCCTTACTCTGCCTTGTTGCCGTCTTATTGACGACGACCTCTCTGTATGCGGTACCGACCTTACCTTTATCTATCAAACACGTCTGAACACCAACATTGAAAGCGAGATTGCCACAGTCCTGCCCGAAGCCGAAATGAAACCTGTTGCAGACAATATCCGCACTTTCCTCGCGCCTGTTTTTCAGCCCGATATGTACGATTTGCAACTCTATTTCTACCTTTCTGCCGATGCCTCGCTGCTGCGCTCGTCTGTACATTCTGTCAATGCCTCATCGGCTGAAATACCTCTTAATCTGCCGGAAGATAGTTATACCCATCTATGTGTGGCTAACGCCGACGGCAACAGCCAAATGTCCGTTCTTACTGCCGACTACTCATCTTCCCTTCGTCTTCGCCAGTCGGTAGCCGATACAATTCGCTCTCACAACACCGGTATTTATACCGGTCGCTATAATTTGAATATAACTGACGATACCCCTGTTTCGGGAATCGTTCCGCTATATATAATAAATTCGTCTGTGGCATTGGTTATAGACTCTACTGATGTTTCAGCCGACAGTATATCTGTCTGCCTTCACGGAATGGCTTCCGCTTTTTCTGTGCAGGACAGTCTTTTTTCTTTTACTCCGCATCAGGTAGTCGCTATGCAGCCTATCGCCCCGCAATGTTTTGCCGCTATCTGTCTGCCCTCGTCTGATAATCCGAAAGAGGATGGAGCGTATTACAGTCTTGATGTGCTTGTTACACGTCCTGACAGTACCATTACTCAAAATATAATAACTATAAACTCGCCCCTTATGGCGGGTAACTTAAAGATAATTCGTTGCAAACTGCTTCCTGACGGCAGGCTTGACCCCGAGGAGAACACCGAAGTGGGTATTACCGTGACGCTCGATTGGAAGCAGGGAGGACAACATGATGTTATAACGGGATGAAAAAAGGGATTTTGAAACATTTATTTGTCTTTTTGCTTATTATGCCGCTTCTATTGACGGCTTGCCACCAAAGCAACCCCGACTCCGAGCCGGAAATGGAAGTCATTATGCCTTTCTCTCTATGCCTTTCGGCAGATGACCTGCAGATGGCTTCCTACGCCCCTTCGCGCCGCGTTATGGGCGACCCTGGCAAGGCGGAGCAGTTTCTGCTGCCGCGTTATGCTTATATTTTTATACTAAAGCAGGACGGCGACGATTGGGTTATATGGCAGCGCATAGAGCAGGAACTGACTGCCGAAAACTGGCTCAAAGAGTCTTACTCCGGCAGACTGATGACCGAAGGCGACTCCGTCTATCGCTATACTGACAAACTTCGATTGCTTATGGTGGGCAAGAAATTTAACGGCCGCGTATATGCCATTGCCTCCGCTGAACGCCTGACCTTCAACCAATCGCTTCCCACAGTCAGCGACCTGAGCGACGTGCTTAACCTCTCCTTTGTCGTTACTGATGATATTCAGCGTAATGTACAGCATATCTACTCCACGCCTTACAACTATCTTCGCGGCGGGCAGTACTACGGCTCGTTCAGTTTTATTACTCAGCGCGTTCCCTCGCTTGACCTGCTCCTCTATCACGTGGCAGCCAAGGTGGACATCAAGTGGAACGTACAGCCAGACAAGCGTATTAACCTCACAGACCCCGCTCAAGCAGTGCGCCTGACATCGTTGTCAGTCAATAACCTCTTTAGCGGCAACTGCCTCGCGTTCCGTCCGCTTGAGAACACGCTTGATGCCCTGCCTACAATGGGCTATGACATATCAGATATAGTAACTACGGCTGACGAAAGTCTTTGGTGGGAAGGACGTTACTATTTCTACACCATCCTCTATACCCTTACCTCCAATGAAGGCTATTTCCCGCTGCAACTGTTGATGCGCACCAACGGCACATCCGGCACCGGCTACAACGTTACGCTTAATATGCAGGTCAATACCTCCGCGCCTTTCGTACCGTGGCTCCGCAGCAACTTCTCCCTATCCAAACCTCTTGCAGACGAATCGATTATAAAAACAGTAGCAAATGATTAGACTTAAGACACATTTACTTTTCCCCTGCCTGCTGCTGAGCCTGTTCTTCTGTTTGTCTGCACCTCTCTATGCTCAAACAGACACCATTCGCTATGTACGCACCTCCGGCTCTTACCACAACGACGGACTGAGTTGGGCTACGGCAATGAACAATATCCAGGAAGCCATCAACGACCTGCGCGACTACCTCAATCAGCATAACCTCACATCCGGCTCCGTCTATGTGGCAGCCGGTACGTATGTGCCTACCGAGTCCACCGAATCATCCGGCGGCTCAATGCTCAGCACATCCTTCAAGATATATGCCGGCATACACGTCTATGGCGGCTTCAATCCCGATGCGCCGGAAGCCTCGCCTGCCGACCGCATAATGGTCAACGGCAAACGGTGCGCCGACAACTGGTCACACTCCTCTATCGGTACTACCTCTGCCGTGGATGTGGCTTCCCAATGGGACTTACGCTACAAAACCATTCTGAGCGGCAACCACTCGACTGCCGAGGTCGTTTTCACCTACGACAGCATACGCGGTCGCTTCAATACTACTTTCCCCGCCAACTCCTACCACGTGGTTTGGTTCGCCACCAACGGCAAGTACGATACGACGAACGACAGTATAGCCAACCACTTCAAGCCTTTGGCTTATCCCGCTTCGGTAAACGGCTGCGTCATAACGGGCGGTAATGCATATTCGCGCAGCACGCTCAAGCGCGAGCATACCGGTTATGGCGGCGGTGCGTATTTGGTGGCTAATTCCGAACTACGCAACTGTATCATAACCAATTGCAGCGCCACAATGCGTGGCGGCGGTGCGTATATGGACGGCGGCGGCGTAGTTGAGTTTTGCTATATCCATACCTGCCAGGCTACGGGCGTGGGGGTTGTACAAGGCTACGGCGGTGGCGCGTGCGTGGACTATGACGGTCAGGTAGGTCATTCCCATATCACGAACTGCGCAGCTCGTTGCGGTGGCGGTCTGTCCATTTGCCACGTGCCGAACGAGTATCCGATTGCCAAGCGTATAGAGGAGCATATTGCTCCGATTGACACGGCGGCTATCAGTTACTACTATCCCTTTGCGGCTGCCTGCGTGATTAACAACAATACGGCTTCCGCCGAGGCAGGCGGTATCTATCTTGCTGAGGGCGGAACGATTAACCACTGTACCGTTACTGCCAACCGCTGTATCGGTCCGGACGTAACCTACTACGGCCGCCGTCACGGTCGTACCGGCGGTATCTATATTCGCGACTGCGGTATGATTTACAACTCCGTCTTCTGGGGTAACCGTTGCCAAACCAATAACGACATTCAGTTTGCTTCCGTTCGACAACTGAAAGATTCGGTGCAGCATAAGGTCTTTGTCTATCACTGCGCCTTTATGAATCACGACATTTCCGACTGGACAGGTGTGCAGAAAGAGGTGGTCTTCTCGTTGGAAAAGTCCAATCTGCCCGTTCAGGGTTCGTCCGGCAATTTCCCGTGTTTCTTTGCTCCGACGGTTAATCCCGAGAAGTGGAACGATACGCTTCCCGGCGCGGGTGTCTTTGTGGATATGTCGGCTGTAGATTTCCCCGGACCGCGTATATGGCACCTGTCTTCGTATTCGGCGTTAGATCAAAAAGGTGTGCAAGTGGTGGATGCTGTGCAGGATGCCTCACAGTGGATTCGCCATGCGCATACGGATTATGGTGTGGTAACCAATCTTTTTGAGCCTGTTTCTACGCTCGGTGCATTGGTGCGCAAGCCGGATGCGATGACCTACGCGCTTATTGCTCCGCAGGGAACAGAAGGACGACAAGGCACAACGCCTATCCCGACGCTCTTCATCGACCCGAACCGTAAAGGCGTGTTCGATGGCGAGGGCAAGTTCCGTGCGGCGGAGCATGAGGGCAACTCTTGGGACTTGCCCATCAAGGACTTGGGCGAGGCCATCCAGTTCTTCCGCCAGTACCTTGTGGATGATGATGGCAGTAACCACCACTATATGATTCCTGCCCTTGATGACAAAGGACTAGCCACGGGCGAACCTACGCGCTATGACTATGTGCAGATCCTCGTCAAGGAAGGAACAATCAATACAGCGGGTACGGGCAACTACCTCAACTGGAATATCCGCACGGCGTCTGTCCGCGTGGAGAGTCACATGCGTCTCTATGGCGGCTATCCGGCTACCCTTTCGGGTACTGCTACGGAAGGACGTAACCCCCGTACCTACGAAAGCCGTATCACGTCTAATGTAACCAGTATAGGCGGCGAGCGCGGCTATGAGAATAACTCGGCACACGTCATTGCGATGGTGAATGTGGAACATACTATCATCGATGGCTTTACCTTGAGCGATGCCAATACGCATAACGTGGAGTTGAGCGGTTCGGCTATAGCAGGCGGCGGCGTGCTGATTAACAACCACTCTACGCCTCGGGCGAAGCGCATTCACATGACCGGTAATAAACTGCGCAACTGCGTTATAACCAACTGCTCATCGCCCAAGGGCGCAGCCGTGTATGTCAATGGCGAGTTCCCAAATAGCGAAGGCTATATCTGTTATGCTGAGTTGAAGATGGTCAACTGCGTAATACGCAATAATACCGCCGACTACTTGAACGGTCAGAACCAACTGAACAATCACGGGATCATTACTGCCAACGGTCGTGCCTATATAGAAGTGGAGCATTGTGACATAGTGAATAACGTGGGCTATCCCTTCAAGGCGGACGACAAAACAACGGATACGAATCAGCAGATTATGTGTCAGCACCCCGAGCACAATAACCACGGCTTCCACGGCTTTATACGCGTTAATAACTCCATCATTTTCTGCAACGGCGAGAAGCCGATTGACGACCGAGGCGAATTGGGTGCGGCGGACAGCGTGATGTCGGTATTCCCCGACGGGCAGGACTACGTGTTCGGCGAATACAATATGTTCGACAAGGACTTGCGTCTGCAACTGCGTGACCCGCTTCAGCCGCACGGTTTCTTCAATCCCGATTTCGCGTATAATATTCCTGCTGATTTCCTGCCGGAGAACTGGCAGGGTACCACATTCGGCAGCTCGTTGCTAACGCCGCTGCCCTCTGAGAAGAACAACAAGGCTATTTTCACCCGTACCGACCGCAATGCGCCCACCTATCCGTCTTTTATCAATCCGTCGCGTAACGTAGGTACGTCTATCAATGGTGACCGCCCCTTGTACGGCGGTATTGTGTCGTATGCGCCGCTGACCACCAACCCCTGCGTCAATGCGGCGTTTATCCCGCCATACGATGCCATCGATGTGTATGACCGAAGCGATGTCGTGCTGCGTAACCGCGGTGGTGCACCGGATGTAGGTGCGGTAGAGAACATGGACCTGCCCGCAGCGGGTGCGGTGTACTATGTCACGCCGGACGGTGCCGGCAAACGCGACGGCTCTTCGTGGTCCAACGCCATCGCCGGTAACACCGTCTATAGGCTCTATAACG
>DJXH01000043.1:831-58854 GCA_002449665.1 Bacteroidales bacterium UBA7009 | reverse complement strand
CATCGATGTGAGCCATAATGCCGATGTTGCGGTTATATCGTAAATCGTTTTTAGCCATTGTCTGTTTCTTCTCCTTGATATAAGTATTAGAAACGGAAATGAGCGAATGCACGGTTGGCTTCTGCCATACGGTGCATATCTTCTTTGCGCTTAAAGGCACCGCCCTGACTGTTGATGGCATCCATTATTTCGGCTGCGAGTTTCTCTGCCATAGAATGACCGCCGCGCTTACGAGCGAAAGCAATCATATTCTTCATAGCGATAGACTCTTTGCGGTCGGCACGAATCTCGGTAGGTACTTGGAAAGTGGCACCGCCGATACGTTTTGATTTTACCTCAACGAGCGGGGTGATATTGTCAAGAGCCTGCTTCCAAACGTCAAGAGCCGACTTCTCGGCATCTTTGTTTTTCTGACCAACGATTTCGAGAGATGTGTAGAAAACGTTGTAGGCAACGCTCTTCTTGCCGTCGAGCATCAGGTGATTAACAAATTTTGCCACCATCACCTCGCCATAGACCGGATCCGGAAGGATCACGCGTTTCTTTGGTTTTGATTTTCTCATTGTTGTTAATTTTGATTGTTTAACACGAACTTTCCGTTTTATTCGGAGTTTTCGTTTTTGGTTGTCAATATCTTCAGCTCTAACACGTAGGGCTTACTCAACCGATCAACCCACTTTAATCTTACTCCAACGTATGGAGTGTTTAGTTAAAAATAGGATTATTCAGAAACTATCATTTCTTTGCTTTCGGGCGTTTTGCGCCGTACTTGGAGCGACGTTGCAGACGATTGGCAACACCGGCGGTATCAAGCGAACCGCGAACGATATGGTAACGTACACCGGGGAGGTCTTTTACACGACCGCCGCGTACCATAACGATACTGTGCTCCTGCAAGTTATGACCTTCTCCGGGGATGTAGGCGTTAACCTCCTTTTGGTTCGTCAGGCGAACACGTGCCACTTTACGCATTGCGGAATTAGGCTTTTTAGGAGTTGTAGTGTAAACACGTACACATACACCACGGCGTTGCGGGCAACTGTCCAAAGCGGGGCTTTTGCTGTTGTCCTGAAGTTCTGCTCTTCCTTTTCTAACTAATTGTTGAATTGTAGGCATTGTAACTTGTTGGTTGGTTAATAATTTAATGTTATTTATTCGGCTTTACTCGCAATCCTTTTTCAAATTGCGCTCAAAAAGCGTGCAAAGGTACGGCAAAATTTCCGATTGCGCAAACTTTTGCCCAAAAATATTCATTTTCTTTGCAAAAGCACCACATTCTCCACGTGCTGGGTATGCGGGAACATATCCACCGGCTGAACGGCAACAACTCTATAATCGGCATCGAGCATCGCTATATCCCTCGCTTGAGTTGCCGGATTGCAACTTACATATACTATTCTCTTTGGAGCGGCTGCAATGATGACATTTACCACATCTTCGTGCATTCCGGCTCGCGGAGGGTCGGTTATTATAACATCGGGGCGCCCGTGTGTTTTTATAAAATCGGCAGTCAGAATATCCTTCATATCGCCTGCATAGAAGTCGGTGTTGTCTATGCCGTTGATAGCGGAATTGGTTTTCGCATCTTCTATCGCTTCGGGGACATACTCTATACCTATCACCCGCTTGGCTTTATGAGCAACGAAGTTGGCTATAGTGCCGGTGCCGGTATATAGGTCATAGACAAGCGGTTTTCCTTCTGCGCCGGAGAATGCAAAATCTCGTGCCACCTTATATAATTCGTATGCCTGCTCCGTGTTGGTTTGGTAGAAAGATTTGGGACCGACCTTGAAGCGCAGTTCCTCCATCTGTTCTATAATATGGTCTTGTCCGTACCACACTTTTACGTCTTGGTCGCCTATGGTATCGTTGTATTTGAGGTTTACGCAATACATTAGGCTGACTATTTCAGGGAAATTATTATGTATATCGTCAAGCATTTGCCTCGCCGTTCCCGTCATCTCTTCTCCGAACACCACCACGAGCATCATCTCGCCTGCGCTGTTGGTTCGCATAATAAGCGTACGGAGCAAGCCGTTGTGAGTGTGTTCATTATAAAAGGTCATAGAGTGTTCTAATGCATAGTCGCGTATGTGATTCCGCAGGCGGTTGTTGATGTCGGGCATAAGATGACACTCGGTGATGTCAAGCACCTTGTCAAAGCAGTTGGTGATGTGGAAACCCAGCCCTGGCGTAAAGGGCACACCTGCTTTCATCTGCTCTGTGGTCAGCCAGCGGTGATCGGCAAATGTGAATTCCAACTTGTTGCGGTAGGCATAGATATGTTTGCTTCCCAAAATAGGGCTTATTTGAGGCAACTCGACCTTTGCTATACGTTGCAGGTTGTCTGTTACTTGTTGCTGTTTCCAGCGCAGCTGCTCTTCGTATGGCAGTATTTGCCACTTGCAGCCGCCGCAGGTGCCGTAGTGCTTGCAGACGGCCTCCGTGCGCTTAGGCGAGGGCTGAATAATCCGCTCCACCTGGGCTTCCATAAACGAATGCTTTTTGCGGGTTACTTGCAGATCGACTATATCGCCGGGTACGCAATACGGGACAAAGACCACTTGGTCGTCCACCCGTGTCAGGGCTTTGCCTTCGGCTGCGATGCCTGTGATTTCTATGTTTTGCAGCAACGGTAAGTTTTTCTTTTTCATAAAAGTGTATTTTTTCGGCTGCAAAGGTACAAAATATTGCACGATTGCCAAAAAAACATTACCTTTGCGGCGAAAAATGTGCAAATTATCAACCCCTAAACAAATACCACAATGAAACAAAAACATTTATTCTTGTTTATCGCTGCCCTTTGTGCAGTGTTGTTTGTATCATGCAAGCGTGATGCTTACAAAAACGCCATTCCCGCCAATGCTTTTGTCGTAGCGGAAGTTGATATTGCCGACCTTGCTCTTAAGTCCGATGCTGTTGCTAACGAAGACCGTATTATGAACATTGTCAGAGCCGTTACAGACGACCGTCAGATGCAAGACGAGATTAGAGGTATGTTCGACAATCCGTTAGGTGTCGGTATCGATTTCCTTAAGCCTGCCTGCCTTTTTGCTTTCGGAGAAAACTCGGACGACCTTAACGGCGGACTGTTGTTTGCAGTCAGCAGTATGAGCAAACTCAAATCAGCCCTTAATGACGAAGACCTCACTGCCGAAGAGACCGATGGCATACTATACTTATATGATAAGGAGTCGCTCATAGGCGGTGCAAACAAACATTCTCTTCTGCTTGGCATTAGCAGTAAGACCCTGCTACTTGATTTGCTTCGTCAAAACGAGGAAAACTCTTTCTACGGTACGGCAGCAAGCGGCATTCTCAAAGACAATAGCGGGGACATCGCCGTGATGATGAACACCAAAACGCTCCCCTACGACATCAAACGTGAGGTAAAAGATGAAATACTCAGTACTCTAAAAGCTTTTGACGACAAAGATAAATATGCTGACATCGTTGAAGACCTGCAAGTGGTGGCAAACCTGCAATTCCATAAGGGCGAAATACTGCTTAACGTCCTTGCTCACAGCGATAACGAACTGCTGCTGAAAGCCCAAGAGAACACTGCTAAAATAGACAAAGCAGCTCTCGCATATCTGCCGACAGACGACTTGTTTGCTATGATGGCTTGCGGAATAGATATGACGAGCTCGCGTGAAGAAATTGACCGCACCATAGCCGAATATACAGACGAGATTGAGGACGGACAAGTGCGCCGACTTATAAGTTCTCTCGTCTCCGCAGTATGTAAACTTAATGGTACAATGGCGGTGTCGGTTAAGTCGGAAAACATAGAGAATGACCCGAAAGTAGTTGCCCTACTCCCGATTGACAAGGCAGAAGTGAACCAACTGATGGACGATTTTGAAGAAATCGCAGAAGAGGATTTGAGACAAATGGTCAACCTCAAAGGCAATCAGTCCATTACAGCCATTTCGACCATTGATGATTATGAGTTTGAAAAAGCCTCACAGCCGTTTAAGTATGCGGGCAATGCTGCCGGCAAATACCTCTATGCCTATGTAGGAGGTCAGAAACTCGTGGATATGATATATGACAATTATACATCATCATACAGTTACCGTCGTTACGCAAGTAAAGAGGAAAGAAAATCAACACAAATGATATTCGACCTTTGCTACAAAGCCGACTATGCCGAACTTTACTCCGATAGTAACAACCGTCTTACGCTTCGTCTTGCCCTAACCGAAGACAGCAAAAATGCTCTCGCAGTCTTGCTAAACGGCATATTAGATATAGCCGAAGCCAACTGATTATCAATATCGTATTAGTTGCAATTTTCTCAAAAATCACAACATTTGTTGTGATTTTTGTTTTGCTGAGTTTGTTATGTCAAAAATTCGCCGTACCTTTGCAGTCTGAATAGTGTGAAACTGTTACGTAACGTACGTGTTTTCGGTCCTTTAGTTCAATGGATAGAATACGGGTTTCCTAAACCTTAGATCCGGGTTCGATTCCCGGAGGGACTACCAATTTTTAACAGAAATGTGTATTTTTTTGCACATTTCTGTTTTTCTTTGTACTTTTGCGCGGAATTTTATACTATTATTATGTTTGATAATTTAAGCGAAAGACTTGAACGCAGTTTCAAGATACTCAAAGGTGAAGGACGTATCACCGAAATCAACGTTGCCGAAACAGTAAAAGACATACGCAAAGCCCTACTTGAAGCAGACGTTAACTATAAGACAGCCAAGCAGTTTACCGATACGGTAAAAGAGAAAGCCATAGGTCAGCAAGTGCTGACAGCCGTGCGCCCGGGGCAACTGCTCGTCAAGATAACACACGACGAACTCGCCTCTCTTATGGGCGGTGAAGCCGTAGAAATGAACCTGAAAGGCAATCCAGCCATTATCCTTATGGCAGGTCTGCAAGGCTCGGGTAAGACCACACACGCCGCTAAACTGGCCAACTACCTCAAAACCAAGAAAGGCAAGAAAGTGATGCTTGCCGCCTGCGATGTCTATCGCCCCGCCGCTATTGAGCAGCTGCGCGTTCTCGGCGAGCAGGTCGGAGCCAAGGTCTATGACGCTGAAAACGAAAAAGACCCCGTAAAGAAAGCCAAAGATGCTGTTACCGAGGCTCGTACTTACGGATATGATGTCCTCATAGTGGATACCGCCGGTCGTCTTGCCATTGACGAGCAGATGATGCAGGAGATAGCCGCCATAAAGAACGCTATCCAACCTTCTGAAACGCTGTTTGTAGTGGATTCGATGACGGGTCAGGATGCTGTCAATACTGCCCGCGAGTTTAACGAACGCCTTGATTTTGATGGTGTTATACTTACCAAACTTGACGGTGATGCTCGTGGCGGTGCCGCTCTGTCTATACGCAGCGTGGTGCAAAAACCGATTAAGTTTATCGGTACCGGCGAGAAGATGGACGCTCTTGATGTCTTCCACCCCGCCCGTATGGCAGACCGCATACTCGGTATGGGCGACGTGGTCAGCCTCGTGGAGCGCGCACAGGAGCAGTATGACGAGCAGGAAGCGCGCCGCCTTGCCAAGAAGATTGCCAAGAACCAGTTTGACTTCAACGACTTCCTTGCCCAACTCGCACAGATAAAGAAAATGGGTTCGATGAAAGACCTTATGGGTATGATTCCCGGTATGGACAAGGCTTTGAAAAACGTTGATATAAGCGACGATGCCTTCAAGCCGGTTGAAGCCATCATCTCTTCTATGACCCCATACGAACGCACTCACCCCGAGTGCCTCAACGGCAGCCGCAAAGACCGTATAGCGCGCGGTTCGGGTACAAGCATAGTGGAGGTCAACCGCTTCCTCAAGCAGTTTGACCAGACGAGCAAGATGATGCGCAAAGTGCAGCAGATGCGCCGCAGATAATAGCATACTGACTAACACAACATCGCGAAAGTGTCCGATTGCATATTCCTTGACGGCAACAAGGCTGCTGCGCAACTGAAAAGTGAGATAAGCAGCGAGGTGGAGCGTTTGCGCTCACACGCTTGCCGTGTACCTTGTTTGTGCATCTTCCTCGTAGAAGGCGATGATGGTAGCGAGGTATATGTGAGGAACAAAATTCGTGTTGCAGCCGAAACGGGTATAGAGACACGGCTTGTTCGCCTGCCGCATGATACAACTGAAAAAATACTTATCGAAGCCGTTGCCCGTGCCAATGAAGATGACAGCATAGATGCTATGATAGTGCAACTGCCTCTGCCCGAACATATCAGCGAAACCAAAGTGCTGTCTTTAATACGCAAGGACAAGGATGCTGATGCTCATATCAAAGAAGATGCAGTTTCAAGTCTGCTGCGGCTATCGGGTGCGGATACAGAGGGTAGGGCGGTCATAATCACCGAAAACAACCGTCCTCGTTCGCTTACCGCAGAGCAAGTACCTTTTGGCGCGATAGTCATCGATATGGGCTTTACTTGCATAGATGACCCTTCGGCAGCCAAAGGCTATCGCATAGTAGGAGATGTTGATATGGATACTGTGAGTCGGAAAGCGGCGTATATAGCTCCTGTCCCGGGCGGAGTGGGACCGATGATAATTGCCATGCTGATGCAACATACGTTGGCAGCATATAAAAAAAGTGACCTATGAAATTTTTGTTGATTTTGCTTTCTATCATTACGACTTACGAGGATTTTACCTATATTACAGTCGCAGATGTACCCGTTGCAACTGCCAAAGAGGAGGTTAAACCGCTCGTGGATAGGATGGTGTATGAGTTTCAGACCAATCCCGAACTGCTCTTCGACTGGGCATTCAAAGGTACGGGGCAGCAGGGAGATGCGGAGAAAGATGCCATCGTGCTGTCGTTACAGGAAGTGAAATACAACCCCAAAAAGCGTTTCAGCCACATGGTCTTTAACATCAATGTGGACGGTAAACCGAAGTTCAAAAATATCAAAGTGGAGTCGTCTGTGGCGGATTCGCTCGAAGGCAACACTATGCTGACAAGACTTGATATAGACTACAAAGGTCTGCTGTTCAATACTATATACCTTAATTTCCGCATCAAACCCATTAATGAGACCAACTGCCGCATCGTAATGGACACCCACCTCAAATTCGGCTGGTTCTTCAATATGTTCGTTTCCAAGAAAGTGTATAAGCAGACTTTGGAGTGGCGTGTTGACAAGTTTATGCACAACGTCAAGGAGATGGCGGAAACAGGCGAGGTGAAAGACTGAAATGATACCTTATAATATATGGATATACTCGAAAAAATAGAAGGATTGGAGGCTAAGTTCCACGAGGTGTCGCTTTTTCTTACCGACCCTGCCGTTATAGCCGACCAAGCGCGGTTCGTCCGTCTCAACCGTGAGTACCACGACCTTGAGCGTGTTCTCTCTGCCGCTTCGCGCTACAAGCAGGCACGGCTTAACCTCGAAGAGGCCAAAACGATTCTTCATACCGAGCAAGACCCCGAGATGCGCGAGATGGCACGTCAGGAGATAGATACGCTCGAGCCGCAAATGCCGCAAATGGAGCAAGAGATAAAAATCCTGCTTTTGCCGCAAGACCCCGAAGACGGCAAGAACGTGGTTATGGAGATTCGCGGCGGTACGGGCGGCGACGAGGCGGCTCTCTTTGCAGGCGACCTCTTCCGTATGTACACCAAATATTTTGAGATGCACGGCTTTAAGTATTCCGTCTCGTCTTTCTCCGAAGGTGCCGTGGGGGGGTATAAAGAGATTATCTTCAACGTCAGCGGCGAGAACGTCTATGGTACGCTAAAGTATGAAAGCGGTGTCCACCGCGTGCAGCGCGTACCCGCCACAGAGACACAAGGGCGTGTCCATACCTCCGCAGCCACGGTTGCAGTGCTGCCCGAGGCAGATGAGTTTGAGGTGCATATCAACGAGGGTGAGATACGCTGGGAGACTTTCCGCAGCGGCGGTGCAGGCGGACAGAACGTCAATAAAGTGGAATCAGGTGTGCGACTTCGCTACAACTGGAAGAACCCCAACACCGGCGAGGTGCAGGAGATACTGATAGAGTGTACCGAGACCCGCGACCAGCCTAAGAACAAAGAGCGCGCCCTCTCACGTCTGCGCACGCAGATATACGACAAAGAGCATCAGAAATATATAGATGACATCGCCGCCCGCCGCAAAACAATGGTTTCCACCGGCGACCGCAGTGCCAAAATACGCACCTACAACTACCCCCAAGGACGTATCACCGACCACCGTATCGGATATACCGTCTATAACCTTGCCGCCTTTATGGACGGAGACATACAAGGCGTGATAGATGCACTTATCGTGGCTGAAAACGCCGAAAGACTGAAGGCTGAAATGCTATAAATATCATAAACACTAAAATTTTTACCGCTATGAGAAAAATCCTCTTTATCCTTACGGCAGTACTCATCTGTATGCCCATCTTTGCCGGCTCAAAGAAGAAAGCCGACAAAGACACCGACCTCTTCCGCTACGAAATAGAGTGCGCAGGCAACGGTACCCAAGGTACTTATCTCGTGAAAGTATGGAGTTACTCCAAAAACAAAAACGTTGCTACCGAGCAGTGTAAGAAAAACGCCGTTCACGGTGTCATCTTCAAAGGCTTTTCAGGCGGCGAGGGTTGTGTAGGACAACGCGCACTCGTGGCACGCGCCGGTGCCGAGCAGGAGTATGCCGACTATTTCAAACTCTTCTTCAGCGACAAGGGAGAATACTATAAATATGTTTCCGTTACTTCCGCTCCTACGGAGATTGTCAAAGTGGGCAAACAATATAAAGTAGGTATGGTCGTGTCCGTTATGAAAGACGACCTGCGCAAGGCTCTCGAGCAGGCAGGCGTTGTCCGCGGACTCAACTCAGGTTTCTAACATCTAACTTCTAACTCCCCTATGAAAAAGTCAACTGTTCTTATAATGTGGGCAGTTATCGCGCTGATAACCGTCCTCGCCGCTTGCGGTACACAGAAAACGCAGGCTTATTATGACTACGAAAGCAAAGTTATCGGTACCGAACTTGACGGCTCATACACCATCCGTGCTTGGGGGCGTGCCCGCAACGCTATGGATGCATATACCCAAGCCCGCCGTACTGCTGTATATGATGTTATCTTCAATCAGATACAGATTGCTTCAGGTACGGCTCCCACCACTTCTGGTATGCTCAAACCCCTGCTTATGGAGGTGAATGCCAAGACAAAATACGAAGACTACTTCAACGCTTTCTTTGCCGACGGCGGAGAGTTTGAGAAATACTGCTCTATGAAAGACAAACGTCTCTTCTCTACCAAGTACCAGAAGACCGATGCGCAGACACAAGCGCAGGTAACCGTTCGTGTATATCGCAGTAAACTGAAAGCCAAACTGATAGAGGATGGTATTCTCCCCAAATAATGAACATTAAATTTTATTCGCTATGAAACGTGGTATATTCTTATCTATATGTATGCTTGTGTCGCTTCTCGCTTTCTCACAAGCCAAAAAACCGACCTTGATGGTAGTACCGAGCGATGTATGGTGCAACAAGAACGGATACACGCAGACCATTAACAATCAGGGCGTTGACCAAGTGGTGTCCGACTATCAGAAAGCACTGCAGAACAGTATGGATCTCAAACTCGCCATCGCCAAAATCAACGACCTTATGGCAGAACGCGGGTTCCCGCTCAAAGACCTTGAACAACAAGTGAAAATAATAGCCCAGCAAAACGCAGAGAACAATCTCGTTACCTCCAAAAACGGCAATGAACTTGCAGAAACGCCGGTTGACCGTCTGTTGCGTACCGCCAAGGCTGACATCATCATTGAACTCACCTGGGACGTGAAAACACAAGGTCCGAAGAAAATCCTCACCTACGTTCTCGAAGGTAAGGACTCCTATACAGGCAAGAGTATAGGCGGTGCCAACGGTACGTCCGAACCTTCTTTCTCCGCCGAAGTGCCGCAACTGCTCGAAGAAGCCGTAGTGGCAAACATCGACAACTTCAACAACCGCCTACAAGCCCATTTTGACGACCTTTTCGCCAACGGCAGAGAGGTGGCGCTCGACATCCGTGTCTTCCAAGACAACGAAGCCGGCATTGACCTCGAAACCGAGTTTGACGGCGAAGAACTCGGCGAGATAATAGACGAGTGGATGAACGACAATACACAAGAAGGACGCTTCTCCAAACTCGGCTCGTCCGAATACTATATCTCCTACGAGCAGGTGCGTATCCCCCTCTTCAACGCCAAAGGACAGGCTATGGACACCGAAAACTTCGCACGACAACTGCGCAAAGTGCTGACCAAAGAACCGTATAATATCCCCGTCAAGGTGATGAACCGCGGACTTGGCAAATGTATCCTCGTCCTCGGCGAAAAATAATTATCCACTTTTTTAATTTGACACTACAATGAAAAAGATATTTTCTATCCTGCTTGCGGCTGCTCTCTCTATGACACTTTTTGCACAGCAGCAGCCCGAAAAAGGCAGTTCCGTGGCTATGGCTGTGTATGTAGAGGATATGATAGAACCTTTCCCCGCTGCGGCTAAAGCACAGATGACCAATAAACTCAATCGCCTGCTTACCCAAAACGGCATCGCTTCAATGGACTATTTCGGACAGTTTTTCATCACCGTACAACAAGTACCTCTGACCAAGGATGTTCTCCCCGGTCCTCCTATGCAGATTGCCACCTCTATGGAGTTCACTTTCTATATAGCCGACTACTATAACCAGATAGTTTTCTCCACAGCCACTGTTACTTCCAAAGGTGTCGGTACCACCGAACCTAAATGCTATATGGATGCCATTAAGCATATTAACCTCAACTCCAAAGAGTTGCAGGCTTTTGTAAAACAAGGTAAGGCCAAAATAATTGACTACTACAACTCCCAAGCCGACAACATGATGCTTCGTGCGCGTACCCTCGCCAAGCAGAAGAAATTTGATGAGGCTCTCTTCCTTATGCAGTCTATTCCCTCCGAGTGCAACAAATATGAGCAGGCTATTGCTCTCGGCAACGAGATTTATCAGCAGTATGTAGACTATCTCTGCGACCGTAACCTCGCTCTTGCACGCACAGCTTGGGTTTCAGACCAAAACGCCATAGGCGCGGCTGCCGCAGGCGAATACCTCGCGCAGATATACCCGGAAGCCAAGTGCTACGGCGATGCTATGACCCTGTACAAAGAGATAAAAGGCAAAGTCTTGGATGACTGGAAGTTTGAGATGAAAAAATACCAGGACGGCGTTAACCTCGAAGCAGCACGTATCAACGCTTGGAAGGAAGTGGGCGTGGCTTACGGTAAAGGACAACAGCCCGTTACCACCAATATCGGCTTCCTCGGAAGATAAGGCGTATATCGTTTTCACCGCTCAACCGACTTTTATATGACTCTACGCCGATATATTCTTTCCTCTGCACTTGCGTTATGCCTGTGTGCCGTGGCGCAAAACTCGATGGACTATCGCCGCAACTCGCTTGCCGAGATGATGATTTACCACTCTGAAGATGAGTTTGGTAAAGAAATCTTTGAGGCTTTTATGGCTAAACCTCATTCCGATAAGTACGATGATCATAACGTAGGCTATTATGTGCTTGACAACGACAGTCTGCCCAATGCTACTAAGCGCAGCCACGGACTGATAAAAGCTCAATTCGGCAAGTCGCTTTCCGGCTCCGATGTCCGCAAAAACGCCGCCGTGCTTGAGAGTGTAGTCAATCGCTGCGAGATAGGTAAGATGATGGTTGCCAAGTGGTTCGGACTGGATGTTAATGACGAGAACTTCAACCTTGACAGCGCACGGTTTAACGTAACCCTCATCCAACAGCGCGGTCAGTATAACGCCTCCGACCTTGATGTCGAACTTGCACAACGCACTTCTCGCGGAGTGGCTGCCCTTTCCGATGCAGGAGAGGAACTGATAGGACACACTTTTCTGCTCGTTAACGATATGACCTACGTTACCGCAGAAGAAAGTGCCGCCGTGGCAAAAACTACAATGAACATACTCGGCGGTATAGCCGATGCCGTACTCGGTACTAACATCGGTAAGAATACAGCCGAACTCGGCGGAGCGATAGCCGACTCCTTTACCGGCTTCACCGTCAAAACCCACTCCTATCTGTTCCAACTTGACTGGAACGACTCCATCGCCGCAATTTTCTATAACGACTATTATACTTCAGTTCCCGACCCGCAGCGCATATATAATTTCCTTGCCGACACTACCACTTTCCGCCTTAAGTATGTTGCTCACGAGTATGAGTTCGGCGGCAAGACATCCGTTGTCGGCAAATATGACCGCAAAGAACTTGCCAAGATGTCCTGCACACGCTCCATCGACAAGAACATCGCCGCTCTTCAAGTCGCCTACGAGGACTTTAAGGTGAAAACTCCCGTCTATGAGATTATCTCAGATGCCAAAGGACGTACCGGCTACACCGCCAAGATAGGTATGAAAGAGGGTCTGACGGAAAAAACAAAGTTCCAAGTCGTTCAGCGAGTAGAAGACCCCAAAACAGGCAAGACCAAGTATAAATACGTGGCTTCACTGGTGCCTATGAAAGGCAAAATTTGGGATAACCGATACAACGCCGTTACCGAGAAAGCCAAAGGATCCGAACTGACCGCCACCACCTTCAAGAAAACAGGCGGCGGCGAGATTCTCCCCGGTATGCTCATCGTCGAAGGCAAATACAAACCCGAAAAAGCACCCAAAGAGCCTAAACAGAAAAAAGAAAATAAATAATAATCGTAAAAGAAAATGTTACTACAAGCAGAACCCGCTAATGTTCCTCCTATTCTTCCTCCTGATTCAGTGAAGGAAGTGGCAACGCAAGTTATTAAACAACTCCAAGAAGACCCTACGACTTTCTGGACTGAACTCGGACAACAGGCTCTTCATTTCGGTCTGAAAGTCCTTGCCGCCCTCGCTATCTATATAGTCGGCTCGTGGCTCATAGGCAAACTCAAGAATATGCTCAAGCGTATCTTCGAGCGGCGCAAGACCGAACCTACTATGGCTTCCTTCCTTATCTCGCTCGTTTCCATTACGCTTACCGTTCTGCTCGTTATCATTACCGTCGGTACACTCGGTGTCAATACCACCTCTCTTGCCGCACTGCTCGCTGCCGGAGGTATGGCTATAGGTATGGCTCTGTCAGGTACCGTGCAGAACTTCGCAGGCGGCATAATGATTCTCGTCTTCAAGCCCTTTAAGGCAGGCGACTTCATCTCCGCGCAAGGTTTTACCGGAACGGTGATTGATGTCAGTATCACCTCCACCAAAGTCCTCACTACCGACAACCGCGTTATAATCCTCCCTAACGGAGCCTTGTCCAACGGTTCGGTTGATAACTACTCGGCTCGCCCGCTAAGGCGTGTCCAGTGGCAAGTAAGTGTGGCTTATGGTACTGATGCCGCTGATTTTCAGCGCGTCGCCATAAAAATGCTCTCCGAAGATAAACGAGTGCTGCAAGCCGATACCAACATGGACGAACTCTATAAGGAACTCAAGGTTACTGCCTCCCAACTGTCCACCGTCGGCTATCGTATGACTGCTGTTCCGGCTCCTTTTGTAGGGCTTGAGTCGCTCAATGCCAACGATATCACCTTCACTATCCGTGCTTGGTGCCGCTCTGCTGACTATTGGGACCTGTTCTACGATATGCAACAGCGGTTTTATACCGAACTGCCACAACAAGGTTTTGCTTTCGCATATCCTCACATGGACGTTACTATGGTTGCAAACGACTGATAAGTACACGCTTAATCTCCTCTTTGCGACTGTCAAGATATGTCTCCTGCTCCTCGCCGCTCTTTTCAAGCAGGTCGCCGTACAGCGGCAGCGAAAGGAAAGTGCCTGCCACGAGCGAGACTGTGTTGATAAGCAGTGCAAACGGCTCTATCTGCCGTATCTCACCAGCCGCCGTCATCCTTCGTATGATGGCGGCATATTTGTTGTATGCCTCCTGCCTGTATTCATTCCTAATAAACTGCTCGCGTATCATCTCCCTGCGCCCGGGGTTGAGTAGTAACTCTTGTACAATGAAAAACGGCAGGTTGGGTCGTTGCTTGAGCGTAGCAAAATAGTAGTCAATCACTATATTGACAAGTTCCGTCAGACTGACATTCTGTAGCGGGGCATCAAGCACCTTTGAAATCATTTTCAGTGTGTCGTTTATCTCTTGCAGAAACACCTTCTCAAACAGATTGTCTTTCGTGCGATAGTAGTAGTGTATCAGTGCCTGGTTGCAGCCCACCTCGTTGGCAATATCTGTAGTGCTGGTGCCTGCAAAACCCTTTTCAAGGAAGAGTTTTTGCGCGGCGGCAAGTATGTCTTGTTCTATCTTTGTCGGTTCCATATAGTATTGTTTTTGTGTTAATCTTGTGTCATAAAAAACAGTCTGTTTTGTACGTTGGCTTCAGATGTGCCCGAGTCAAAGTCGAGAAACAGCAGCGAGAGGTTGGGGTAGGCGGCTTTCAGCCTTTTCTCTATCCCCTTGGAAATGATATGGTTGGCTATGCAGCCGAATGGCTGAACGCTTACCACTTTGTTTATCCCGCTTTCGGCAAGATGGCATATCTCCCCGGGCAGGAACCACCCCTCTCCGAAGTCCGCAGCCGAGTTGATAACTTTCTTCGACAGCCGGTGTATGCCATATATGTCTGCAAACGGTCTATAAGGCTTAAAGACCTTGCACACCCTGTCAAACTTGCTTGCTATGTGCATAATGTATGTGTTGAGCATACGTGCTATCGCTGCCGGCATAAGTGGCTCTTTGATGTGCAACGTCTTGTTTATCTTGGTGTTGGGAAGTTTTGTCAGGAAGAATCCGCTGAGGGCAGGCGGCACAACCTCCACTCCTCTCTCCTGCAACCAGCGTACAACGTTTAAGTTGCTGAAGGAGTTGTATTTTACATATATTTCGCCCACTAAACCCACTCGTTGCACCGTCTTTTCCATATCGCAGTTGTCGGCAAACTCTCGGGCTGCGCGGCGTAGCAGTCTTATCAGACCTTTTTTGTCTTCTTGTAGTATATATTGCTGTGCTTCAGCAGTATATCTGTTATATATCTTGTCGGCAGTGCCCTTGTCTTTTTCGCGAGGGATGGCGGAGAAATGCAGTTTCTGCATCGCATCTGCAAAAAAGACTGTATAAAGTGTTGTCTTCCATATTTTTCTCCACGGAATATTAAACCCTGGCTGATTGTTGTTTATGCCGTTGCCGAGAGCCACACTTACTACCGGCACATCGGCAAACCCCGCCTTCACAAGTGCGTTCTTTATCAGCGAATAGTAGTTGCTTGCTCGGCATTGTCCCCCTGTCTGTGTTATTGCTACCGCAGTGTTTTTCAGGTCGTATCTGCCGGATTTTAAGGCTCTTACTAAACTGCCGAGAACTATAGTGGCAGGGTAACATACATCGTTGTTAACGTCTTGTAGTCCCTCCTCTGCATCTGCTTTGCTGCCCATTGGCAGACAGTCCACCTTATACCCCGCTAAATGCAGCAACGAGGCAATGTACTCCGTGTAACCCTCTGCAAAATAGGGTACTATGATTGTGCGTCTCTTGTCCTCTTCCTTGAAGGGACGTGTTGTGATAAGACCATTGCTTGGCTTTGTCAGTGCCGGTGTTCCCGTTTTGGCTGCAATGCTTTCCACGAGCGACCTTACCCTCAAGTGAAGGCTGCCTATGTTGTTCACATCGTCAATCTTCAGTACAGTCAGGTTCTTGCTGTATCTGCCGAGTATGCTCCTCACCTCGTCAAGTATAAAGGCATCAGGTCCGCAGCCGAAACTCGTCAGTTCCACCATCTGCAGTTTGTCATACTCGTGATTGCCGACGAAATACGCCGCCTTGAATATCCTGTTCGGGTATGCCCATTGGCTCAGTGCATTCTGTTCATTATACACTCCCGCCCCGCTGTGTGCCGCTACGTTTTCCGTTATCACATCTATACCCATATCGGCTATGCTCTGCGAAATCTTGTGCTCTATCAGCGGGTCTATGTGATACGGCCTTGCAGCGAGCAGTATGACCATACGACCCTCTTCCTCGGCTTTTTGCAATATCTCATTGCCCTTCTCTTCCAATGCCTCAAGATAGCGTTTTTGTGTATCTCGCGCTTTCTCCACCGCACGTGCAATCCTTTCCTCATCTATGCCTAACGGACTGAGAAAGTCAATACAACTTTTCGTCAGCAGTTCCGGCTCACGGAAGTTTATCACCGGCGAGTCCATCGGTATGCCGTATCTCTCTTCCGGTTGTATGGCGGCACGTATAACGTCAGAGTAACCGCTGACCACCGGACAGTTAAAACTGTTTTTGCTCTCCTTGTCTTCCTGCTGCTCATACACTACCCACGGATACAATATCCTGTCCACCTTCTTCTCTATAAGGTTCATTATGTGTCCGTGCATCAGTTTGGCAGGAAAGCAGATATTGTCTGCCATTATCGTCCTCAGCCCCTTTTCATACAGACTGTTCGTGCTGCTTTTCGATAGCACCGGCTCTATGCCGCATTCCGTTAGCAGTGTGTGCCAGAAAGGATAGTCCTCGTATATACCAAGTCCGCGTGGAATACCTATGCGCAGCCGCTTCTCTCCCGCCGGCAGTTTGCTCTGTTTCCACAGCAGCAGGTTCTTCCAAGCAAACATATTAAATCCCTTGTCTGCTGCCTTCGTGGAGTTGCTGTATATTTTCTCACACTGGTTGCCGGAGTGGTACTGCTTGCCGTTGGCAAAACTGAAAAGTTTTACCGTACAGTGGTTCTCGCAACCAGGACATACCTCTGTCTTGGTGGTAAAATCATTACCTGTCAGTATATTGTCAAGTGTCTTCATAATGCCTAACTTCTAACTTCTAACTCCCATAGCATATAGTGCCGCTCCGTATGCACCCATCATCTCGGGTTTGTCCGTGAAACTTACCGTTGCACCGGTCATTTTCTCCAATGCTCTTACCACCGAGCGGTTCTTAAACGTCCCGCCCTGCACTACAATATGCCGCCCCAACTCTTCAGCCGAAGGCATCTTCAGCACCTTGAACAGGCAGTTTTTTACTACCGAGTAACTCAGTCCCGCCGCTATGTCGTCCACGCCTGCACCCTCTCTCATCGCTTGTTTAACCTTCGAGTTCATAAACACCGTGCAGCGCGTGCCAAGGTCGTAAGGGTGGGGAGCAAAACACGCCATACGAGCAAAGTCGCTCACCTCGTAGCCCAACTGCTCCGCAAATGTCATTATAAAAGACCCGCAGCCGGACGAGCAAGCCTCGTTTATCTCTATACGGCGTATGCTGCCGTTCTCCACAAAAATAGCTTTCATATCCTGACCGCCTATGTCAAGTACGAAACTTACATCGGGGTCTATGCTCTTCGCCGCCATAAAATGAGCCATCGTCTCCACTATGCCGTACTCTATGTCAAAGGCTGTACGAAGCAAATTCTCGCCATAGCCTGTTACAGCACCGCGTACAATACGCACATTCTCAGGCTTTCCCGCCGCTTCGGCCATCCTCTTTAGTGCAGCTTTGCACGCACCGAGCGAGTCGCCTTTGTTAAAACTGTAGTCGCTGAATACTATTCTGCCCTCCTTGTCAAGCAGTACCACTTTAGTTGTTGTGCTGCCCGAGTCAATGCCGAGATAATAGTCTTGAGGAGCCGTTGTGTCAAACTTTTGCGGTGTCAGCCTGTCCTTCTGTCTGTCCTTCAGCCAGTTTCCGTATTCGTCCTCGTCCTTAAAGAGTTGTGGCAGTGCTGTCTGTATAGTGCCTGACTCGGGGCTGTATTCGGCAAAAAGTTTTTTCAGTTCGCTTATCCTGTAGGTTTTCCCGTCTGCAAGTAATGCGCATCCCGTGGCGGGTATATATTGAGGCTCTGCAAGTTCCACGCAGTCGTCTTCTTTCAGCCCCATCACCTCTATCAGGTGTTTCTTCATCTCCGGCAAGTAGGCAAACGGCCCGCCTGCAAACATCACCTTGCCGCGTATCTCCATACCTCTTGCCAATGCCGACACTACTTGCGACGATACCGCCCTAAACATCGAAGCCGCTATATCTTCTTTAGGTACACTGCGGGCAAGCAGGTTCTGTATGTCTGTCTTGGAGAACACCCCGCAGCGCGATGCTATCGGGTGCAGGTGCGTAGAGCGTTTTGCCAGTTCGTTCAGTTCGGCTGTCTCCACCCCGAGCAGTGTGGCTGTCTGGTCTATAAACGAACCAGTACCGCCTGCGCAGTTGCCGTTCATACGCATATCCGGCACCCTGCCCGACTCAAAGAATATCATCTTCGAGTCCTCTCCGCCCATGTCCACAAACGTATGTACTTGAGGATACAGACTGCGTATCACCTCCGTGGCCGCTATCACCTCCTGCGTGAAGTCAAGACCCAACCTCTCTGCATAACCCATACCTACCGAACCTGTCAGCCTTACTCTTATCTCTGTATCGCCAATCGTTCGTTGCAAGTCCTCTAATATCTCCGTCATCACTTTTGCAGGATTGGCATGGTGTCTGCGGTAACGTTCCACAGCTTTTGCCGCTGCCGCTTCACGCCCATCTTCGTCTATCAGACATACCTTCAGCGTCGTCGAACCTATATCTATGCCCAATCTGTATATCTCCATAATATATTGCGTTTTGTATATGTTAGTCGTTTTGTTTAATTGTGCTATTAAATAGTGCTGCAAAAGTATTGTAATTGCCATTTTTGTGCAAATTTCTTTGCAGTCTTTTGCTTTTTGTAATCTTTGTTTTGCAAAGTTTGCATATTATATTTTTGTGCCTTACCTTTGCGGAAAGTTTACGAAATAATTTGTTATGAGACGTTTGGCTTGCTTTTCCCTTTTGCTGTTTGCTCTATGCGCGTACTCCGAAATATATGTCAGTTTAGACAGGCTCAACTCTGACGGCTGGTCGGCATACGATGGAAAGAAAGTGTGTATTACCGATGAACTGATAGTTTGCGGTGTTTGGCGTGATTCGCTTCTTTTGTCCAAAGAGCGACTTTTTGTCCCCGAGGAAACTGCCATCGGCTTGGCAAACGGCGACTCTGCTTCCTATTGGAGTATAGTCAGCCGCAATCGCAAACAGTCAGTCCGCCTTTGTTGCCCTTATGATTATTCCCTCTGTCTCGGTGCTACCATACGTAACCTCAAAGCCACTGTAACAGGCAATCATACTCTTCTTACCGGCTCTCGCCCCGCCTTTCGCAATCCGCGTTTTAGTAGCCGCAAACCTCGTCTGCCCGAAGCCGACATAGTGGTCTGCTGCGCTAATATTCAAAACTATTTCGTCCACCTCGGCGGTTATGCATCATCTCGTACTACACAGCAGCAACACGACTTGGAGCGCCTCAAGACGGCTACGGCACTCTATCGTTTAGATGCCGACATATATGCGCTTTGTGAACTCGAAAAAGGCTCTGCAGCCCCTGCCGAACTGACAGCCGAACTTAACCGCCTCTCCCGCCGTGATATATATGACTATTTGCTTACTGACTCTGTCAACGGCGACACTATCTCTGTCGGATTTATCTATAGAAAAGACAAAATCAGCCCCTATGGCAAACTCCTCTTTCCATATTCCGCAGACAGTCTCAAGCAAATCTATGCCCGCCGCTTTATGCTGCAAGGTTTCGAGAGTATAATATATAAGGAGAGGTTCGTCGTTTCGCTCAATCACCTTCGCTCCAAGCGGGGGACTCCTGCCGAGGCTGAAGCCAAACGTATTGATAACGTGAGCCATATCCTATCTTGCATACAAACAGCATATCAAGACGGCTGCTCCGAGGACGGCAGCCCTTGCTATACCGACCCCGATATTCTGCTTGTGGGCGACTATAACGCCTACTCTCAAGAAAAACCTCTGCAAATGCTTGTCAGCGCCGGTTTCGCAGATATGCTCCAACCCGTCGCCGGCAAGATTCTGACCGCCGCCGACTCGCTCATCTATACCTATTCATATAACGGACTTTGCGGCAGTCTCGACCGGGTATATGCCTCGCCCTCTATGGCTGCACAGATAAGTTATATCTGCCCCATACATTGGAATACCGATTATTACTACTCTGCCGCCTTCTGGTCAAAATACAACTTCCGCGGCACTAAACTCACCAAACAAGCGAAAAAGAATCTCTGCTTCCGCTACGCCGACCACGACCCGCTGCTTATCGGTATAAAATTCCGTTAAATATGTATAATTATTTGATTTTTTGCTGTCTTACATCTTATTTACTATCTTTGCGCTAAAAATGTGCAAAGATGAACTATGGTTATATTCGTGTCAGTAGTGACAAGCAGACTGTTGAAAATCAGCGTTATGAGATTATTCGCTTCTGTCGAAGCAACTCTCTGCATATTGACGGCTGGATAGAGGAAACCGTGTCGGGTACGCGCTACTATTCCAAGCGGCGGTTGGGAGTACTGCTCAAGCGCGTCAAGAAAGATGACCTTATTATATGCTCCGAACTCAGCCGTCTCGGCAGAAGCCTGTTTATGATTATGGAGATTCTCAGCCTTTGTATGCGGCGCGGGTGTCGTGTATGGACTATCAAAGACTGCTACAGACTCGGCGATGATATTCAGTCAAAGGTATTGGCTTTCGCTTTCGGTCTGTCAGCAGAGATAGAACGTAACCTCATATCCCAGCGTACTCGCGAGGCTATGCTCCGGCTCAAATCCGAAGGCAAACAAATGGGCAGAGTCCTCGGTAGCAAAAACAGCTGGGCAGCCCATCCGCTGTACAAGCACCATCATTATATAACAGAGGCACTCGGCTGCGGAATATCGCAAAATGAAATCTGTCGGCGTCTCCACTGCTGCCGCTCTACCTTAAGACGATATATCCGCCGCTATGTCCTGACCGATAGTAACGACTTGGCTGATAAAGACCAAGAGTAGGCTTATGCCCCGCCCTTTCGCTACTATTGATTATCCGTCGTGTAATCTTTATTTGCCAATAAAGAAAAATTTATGAGACCTATTGCACATATAATATATTTATCCTACCTTTGCACCCGAAAACAATGGCAGAGGATTTATCCTTGTTTGCATAAGACAGTAAACCGTTAAGACACACTACAGCTTATGTTTTATAAGTACCATATTATAGATTATATATTGGTCGTGTAATACACACTCACCTTGCGGTGGAGTGTGTATTTGTTTTTGCTGTCTTAAAAAAAGTGTTCTTTGAGTTTTAGTGTAAGGTGTTCGGCTTGTTTTATTTTTGTACCTTTGCGGCAAAAATGAACTATGGTTATATTCGCGTGTCAAGCGACAAGCAGACGGTGGAAAATCAGCGGTTTGAGATAATCCGCTTTTGTAATGAACAGTGTCTTGTGATAGACGGCTGGATTGAGGAAACAGTATCGGGGCGAAAGTATTACGGGAAGCGACAACTTGGTAAACTGCTCCGTTCTTTAAGCGCAGGAGATATGATTATCTGTAGCGAAATGAGCCGACTCGGGCGAAGCCTGTTTATGATTATGGAGATACTTGGTTTCTGTATGAAACGCAAGTGTAAGGTCTGGACGGTGAAAGATAATTATCGGCTCGGTAACACCATTGAAAGCAAGGTCTTGGCATTCGCTTTCGGTCTATCCGCCGAGGTGGAACGCGACCTTATATCTATGCGCACACGCGAGGCACTTATGCGTTTGAAGTCGGAAGGTAAACGCTTGGGGCGACCCAAGGGCGGACATAATTGCCAAGAGGTGCATCCGCTCTTTAAGCACGATAAGTATATCCGTAACGCTCTCTTTAAGGGTATGTCCCAACGTGAGATTTGCCGAAGACTCCATTGCGAACGCACTACACTAAAACGATATCTTGACCGATATGTTACTAATAGTTCTGCTGCGGGAACTGAAAATACGCAGAGCGTACAATGATATTATGATTAACTAAACTAAATATGAGGTTATGGGGATGATAGTTTGGGAGTTTTGGGGATGCGGTTTTGAAAATTTTTCGTTGAGGTTTTTAGGAAATTCGAGGATGATTTTTGATGATTTTCGTTGAGGTTTTTGAAGACTTTTTAAGCGGATTTTCAGACCCGTTTTTTTATCCCAAATATGGCAGCGATTTAACGGCCGATTCTCCGCTACCACCTTCGGAAGTCACTTTCCATACATAGAACTTAACATAAGTATTTTGTATGGTAGCGTACATTCTATAGTAAGAATTATTTTTAACTAAATAACGATTATTGCATTTTAACACACCCTCATTATCAACAGAGCAAACACCCTTGTTTGTTGCGTCATACAGGAATTGGTTTGACGAACCGGGACTCTTGATGTATTTTTTTGCTGTAGCATCATACAAATTCCATCCGTCTGTTACGGCTGTTACTTCAAATTGTACCCATTCAGATTCTGTAGTGGATACTGTAGCATCTTTAGTTCCATTCCAACCTGTAACACCAGTTGAGGGAGCATCGTTAGTTTTCGTTGCTACGATTACTTTGTCGCCGGTAGTAACATCCGAAACGGCAGTTACAAGTGTGTAGGTAACATCTCCCCACACCGCAGTTATATTGACGGTGAGGAGCATTAAAAGAACCGAGAAAAATTGTTTTAATCTCATGTTGTTTAATGATTTAAGTTAATAATAAAATTGATATTTTTGCGACCGGAAGGCAATCCGATGCCCAACGACCTAATCTATAAATTCGTTCTTTGACAAAATGAAGAAGACTGAAAAAAGACAGACACAGCGTTTGACCGTGTCTGACTAACAACTAATGTTATGTTTCTGTTTTCCTACTTTACAAAGCGAGATGTCAGTGTTTCAGGTTTTTGACGAACATCCCAAACATCAGCGATATACAAGCAATCATTCTCTGTGTAGAAAATGATTCGACTACGCCTATTAACAAGAACACTTCTAACAGAACCGTCAGCAGATAATCTATATTCGGCTATTCCACTATTAGGATAATTCGAAACTTGTAATATAGCCGCATTTACATCCTCTGAATAGTGGTTTCCTGCATCAATACCGAACTTTTCAGAAATACTATTTCTAATATCTTCAAACGCAGAAAAAGCCAATTGAGACCAAATTATTCTCATACTGCAACAACTCTACATGACTGCATTACTTGTTCGTGAGTTACAAATTGTCCATTGCGAAACTGCTCTTTGGCGATTTCTAATCTTTTTCTTGCTTCGCCAATCGAATAGGGACAATCTGCAGAAGACTGCATTTGGCTGACACTATCCTGCAAAGCTTCTATTATAGTCATCTGCTCTTGCGCAGAAAGAGTTAGCATAACTGCTATAAGTCTATTTAATGTCTCTTGAGCCATATTGATGTATTGTTAAAAAACAACGCTGCAAAGGTACAACATTTTGAAGAATATATGCAAGACAACTCTTAAAAAATCAGTAATAGTTGTTGTTTTTCAGTCTTTTCAACATATCAAAGAACATTCTATATTGCGAGTTAGTGCCTCGCTTGGCACTCAAACATAAGCTAAAACATATATAAATGCGGTCTTTGACACTTTGAATTTATTGTACATAAAAGCACCTGACTCTGTGTAAATCAGGCGTATAGAGTAGATATGGCAGTACGTTGTCAGTTGAATAAATCGGCAAGCGTTAATTCGTGTTGAACGATGTAACTATTAGGTGCGTGTTTCAGACCGAATGAGGTGATCATCGTCAGGCAGATAGACTTATGTTTCTCTGCATATTGCATAAAACTATAATTGATTTGAGCAAATTTCACCCTTATTTTACTCTATGTACAATATTTCAAAGAACGTATTTGCTAAAAGCCAGTAACTAATATATAATAGTCAAAGGCTAATAGATGCACTTTAGCAAATAACTAATATACACGAATTTATAAACAAATTATCAATAGATTAACTAAAATCTTTATTCTTATGAAGAAAAAAGTTTTCATTCAAGCTCGCTGGCTGCTATGCAGTCTGCTTGCCGTGTTCCTAAGCACTAATGTGTGGGCAGAGGAGAGTGTGTACAAGCAAACAACCTTTGCTGCATCTAATCAAAGTGGAAATAGTTCCTACTCAGGGACATTTACTAACACTACTGAAGGCTTTGCTGTAACTGTAGGCAATGCTAATAACAACAATAATAATTGGAGCGGACATATTAAAATGGGTTCAAAAAGTGCCGCCTCAACAGGTTATATAAAAACGGATAATGCTATTGATAAAGCAATTACAAAAGTTGAACTAAATATTGAAGCAATCACAGCTACAAACGTAACAAGTATAACTCTTTATACTTCAGCAGATGGTAGCATTTATAGTAGTGTAGGTGATTTTAGCAAAGAGCAAGGCGCACAGTCAGTTACCATAGCATCTCCCACTAATAACTTATACTATAAGATAGAAGTCGTTTGCACAAAAGCCTCAAAAAACGGTATTATTGAGTTGAGTGAGGTTAAGTATTATGCTGAAGATAGTGGTAGCGGAGAAACGGCCGCTTCTGTGACACCGAATCCGGCAGGCGCGGATGTGGAAATGGAAGGCGTAACCAATCAAACCATTTCTTTGACTTATGACAATATTGAGAACTACATAGCTGCAGTTACTTTGCATAGTGATGCAGCAGGTAATGAGTCATTCTCCGATAGTTGGCTGACGGCATCTATTGATGAAACCGATTATGCAACCGTTACCTATTCTGTTACTGCTAATGACGGTGCAGCCCGTACCGCTTATATCAAAGTATATGCTATAGGCGATAACGAAAAAGAAGCAACTGTAATTATCCCTGTTACACAAGCCAAATATTCTGCTCCTACCGGCACATTCGAACTCTTTTCCGGTGACATTGAAGAAGGTGATTATGTAATTGTAAGCACAAATGCTTTGTCGAATAGTGTAAATAATAATCGTATCGCATCTGAAACGGTAACAATATCAGATGATAAAATTACTAATCCAGATGCAAACATTATATGGCATATAGCAGCAAGTGGCGATTATTGGACACTGTATAACGAAGTAGCAGGAAAATATGCTGCCAGTAACGGAACAAAAAATCAAGCTGCATTGTTGAGTGATATTTCCGGCGACAATGAAGATAAAGCTCTGTGGTCTGTAAGTGGTACTGAGGCATTTGAATTTGTAAATAAGAAAAACCAATCATCATCAGTTAATGCTAATTTGCGCTATAATAGTCAGAATGCTGAAAATTCTCGTTTCGCTTGTTATAGCACTAGTACAGGCGGCGCATTGAGTCTTTACAAGAAACAAGTTGCAGGTCAGCCGAAGGCTCCGACTTTCTCTGTAGAAGGTGGAAATTACGAGAGTGCGCAGAGTGTTGAACTCTCTTGCGAAACAGACGGTGCAACCATTTATTATACCACCAACGGTGATGCTCCTACCAGTAGCAGTACTCAATACAATGGAACTGCTATTGCAGTGGATCATACGATGACCATTAAGGCAATCGCTATAAAGAATGAGATTTCCAGTACTGTGGCTTCTGCAACTTACACCATCATCGTTTGGCAGACTGTTGCTGATGTATGGGACGACATTACAGCAGATGGTCCGACTAATGCTCACATATATGGATATGTAAGCCAAATCAATGTTGGAGGCTATGATAATAACTTCTATATCTCGGATAACGGATCTACTGAAGGCAACCAACTCTATGCTTACCGCATGGATATGAACAATTTCACTGTTAAGGTTGGTGACAAAGTGAAACTTGCAGGTGACCTGACCATTCACAATGAATTAAAAGAGTTCAAATATACCAGTGCCACTGATTGCGGTAAAGTGATGGCTCTTGAAGCTAAAGGCGCTTTGCAGTCTGTAGCCGTTTCCGGTACTCCGACCAAGACCCAGTATGCAGCCAACGAAACGTTTGATCCGGCAGGCTTGAAAGTTTATGGTACATACGCAAACGGTTTCGTAGGTGAGATTACCGAAGGTATCACTTGGAGCAATGACCTTACAGACAACAAAGTGACAGAGAGCACAACAGTTCACGTTACGGCAACTGTCAGTGAAATTACGAGCCCTGCTTATGATGTACCGGTTACTGTTGCAGCAAAGACGTTGGTTTCGATTGCTGTTGGTACAGCATCTTACACAATCTACACTGGAGAGGTTCTTCCGAAACCGGTTGTTACGGCAACCTTCAGCGAAGGCGACCCCGAAGATGTAAGTACATTGGCAGTTTACGATACCGAAAATGTATTCGATACCGAACTTATTGACAATCCAAATCCGCAAACGATAACCGTTGCCTATACTTTCGGTGGCGAAACAAAGACTGCGACCTATACCGTTTCTGTTAAGGACTATGCCAACGATGTAGATCATCCATATACTGTTGCTGAAGCTATTAGTATCATTACAAATGCTATAGGTACAACCGCTTCTGCTCGTGATATCTATGTACAGGGTATTGTTTGCCAAAAGAGCAATCCTTCAAGCAACTCGCAAACCTATTATATCTCTGATGATGGTACTACTACCACTAAACTTGAGATTTACAAAGGTAAGTATTTCGATGGAGGAAACTTCACAAATGCCAACCAAGTATTAGTTAACGATGAAGTTGTAGTTGGTGGTAAAGTTAAAATGTTCAACTCTACTCCGGAGTTTGATACTGGTTCAGCACTTCAATCGTTGGCTCGTACTCCGAACTTCACTATAACAGACGTTGCTTCGTTTGAGGTAGGTGCAGCTGATTTGGCAGTTGCTGACTTGACGATTACTCAAGATGGCGAAGGCGCAGTTACTCTGGCAAACAGCAATAACACAGACGCAGTAACTATCGTGGACGGCAATCTGCATGCAGTGGCAGCAGGTACGGCTACTATTACCGCTAATTTGGCTGCTGATGGAATCTACAAAGCTGCTACTGCAGATTTTGAAGTAACAGTTATTGCCGCACAGGTTAAGTACGCTATCACCTTCGACGGCAACGGTGCAGACGGTGGTTCCGCTCCTGCGGCTATCGCTGACAAGGCTGCCGGAGCAGACGTAACACTGCCTGCAAATGCTTATACATATACAGGCCATTCCTTCAATGGTTGGAAAGTAATCAATATTACCACTTCAGAAGAAGTTGAGGTTGTAGCTGGAGTATTTACAATGCCTGCTTCCGCAGTAACTATCCAAGCACAATGGGCAGAAATCTCTGTTTGGGCTTATACCTACACAAGTAATGTAACGCTGACAGATAACTCGACTAATAAGTGCTATAGCGAAGGTGTGACAATTGAAACAGTTGACTATGATGGTTTACGAATTGCAACTGGTAGTGCAGCAGGTTCGGCAACAGTTACTGTTCCTGCACATGCTACAAAACTGCACTTCCATGTAGCAGGTTGGAAAGGTGTGAGTGGCAGTATTGATGTTAAACTGGGAGAAACCACATTAGCAACCATCACTCTCATTGCAGATGACGGTATTAACCAAAGTAATAACAATACAGCACCGTACACTTTGGAGAACGATCCTATCGGTTACTACTATAGTGTTAATATCCCTGATAGCGAATCGCCTACTGACATAGAATTCTCTGCTGCATCAGGGAAAAGAGCGGTTATCTTCGGTGTGAACCAAGAAGGTGGTGTGCTGCCCGTGCTTGACCATATCACTATCACCGGAACTATGACCAACACCACAGGTTGGAAGACGGGTGACAACATTGTTCCTGAAGGTCTGACAGTAAACGCTATATATACTCTGAATGCGGAAGAACAAACACCGGTTGATGTTACTTCCAGTGTAGTTTGGTCGCACGAAGCATTAGTGGAGAACCAAACAGAGGTTACTCTGACTGCCACCTACACAGATGACGAGGTTCAGAAGACTGCTAATGTCAATGTTACTATTGATGCAGTAGAAACAGGCGAATCGATAATCAGCACGGATGCAAACAATCGCTATTGGACTGTTGATAAGGATGCAGTAGCCGAGAATAAAACATTTGCAGTTACGTTGATAAATGTTGTTTCTGCTACCGCTACTCTCGGCGGTACTAACCCAGAGGCATTCACTATTGATAAGACTGCTCTTGTGGACGGCGATGTCATTACCATTTCGGTTGTAAGCACCGCCACTGTTGGTACATTTGATGCTACTATCACTATCTCTGACGATGCAAGTGTAGCTGAAGACAAGGTCGTTAATGTTTCGCTCACCGTTAATGAGCCTGAAGTAGAAGAGACCGCAGTCAGCACGACTTCTGAATGGATTGCTGCAGCCGATGCAGACCTTGTAGATGGCGCACAAGTGCTTATCGCAGGTGTGAAAGACGAAGTAACTTATGCAATGGGTCAGCAGAATAACAACAACCGTGCAGCTGTTGAAGCTACCGTCAGCGAAGGCGTTTTGACACCTGGCGAGGGAACAATGTCATTCACGCTTGTTGCACAAGATGGTGGTACATTTGCACTCCGAACTTCGAATGGCAAGTACCTCTATGCAGCTTCAAGCGGTAACAACTATATGAGGACTCAGGATGATATTGACGAAAATGCCAAGTGGACGATTACAGCAACCTCAGCATCTGCAGAAGGAAGCAGCAACCGCCATCTGATGAGATTCAATGCAAATAGTATGCTCTTCTCTTGCTATTCAAGCGGTCAAGCGGCTATAGCATTCTACGTTCCGAAACCTGCTGTTACTCCCGAACCCGTTTACACCGAAGTACGCAATGGTCTTGCTATTGGTCGCTTCTACACCATCTGCCTCAACAAAGAGTTCTCAGCCGTTCGCGGTGCTACTCTCTGGGATATTGAAAACGGCAACAACGACGAGATTACCCTCATTGAGGCTGTGCTCAGTGGCAACAACGCCGGTAAACCCTACATCTTCCTCGCTACTGCCGCCACAATGGAAGTAGTCTATGGCGAGAACACCACCACTACCGCAAGCAGCAAAAACGGTCTGCACGGAACATTCGTAACGCTTACCGAAACCGAACTTGACGGCAAGTATATCCTCAGCGAGAATCAACTGTGGTATGTTGACGTGACGGGTGGATCTGCTAATGTTACTCTTGCCCCGTACCGCGCTTATCTTAATAAGTCCGAAGTGCCTGATCAAAGTGCAGAAGGTGATGCTCCTGCCCGCCGCCGTATGGTAATGGCAATCAACAATCCTTCTCACACTCCGACCGGCATTGATGTAGTCAATATGCAAGCCGAAGGTGTACAGAAAGTTGTGATTGACGGCAACCTCTATATCGTTCGCGATGGACGTATGTATGACACCACCGGTCGCTTGGTGAAATGAGTGTCAAACAAAAATGATTTGTCTAACTCTTAATTATTGAAAATCAATTATGAAAACGATAAAATCAAAATATCAGTCCCCACGCGTGGGTATAGCAAACTTCGCAGGTGTAAGTGCTCTTATGATAGGCAGTCCTGAAACTCCGACCACCGTATCCTATGGTCCTACCGTAGGCGGTGGAGGTAAGAGTGGCGATTGACCTTCATATAAGGCTAATATACAAGATACGAGGCTGACCGAAATTCAGCCTCGTATCTTGTATCATCCGCAACTTATTATAAAAAAAACGATTGGCTAATATATTAGCCAATCGTTGTCGGGATAGCGAGATTCGAACTCACGACCTCCTGCTCCCAAAGCAGGCATTCTAACCGGGCTGAACTATATCCCGTCGTCAGAATTTACTACGACACGGAAAAATGCTCTGCAATTTTTAAGTCTCAGTAAATTCTTCCTCTCAAAATCACAACATAGTTGCGATTTTGATTATTTCAATTGAGTTTGTTTCAAAACAACTAATGCTTTTAAAAGCGGCTGCAAAGGTACGGCGTTTTTGCAAACTATGCAAATTTTCATAAAGTTTTTTACAACAACAGCCGATGGAAACTTCATCCATCGGCTGCAATCGTTTTCAAAAGCCTTCTTCAGACTAAAAAACTATCACCCTCTTTTCGGCGCAAAGCTCACCATTCCTCTGCGGGCGGGAGCAGGGTCAACCGTAGAACCTGATTCGGGGAAAGCCATCAACGGCTCCATATCAAGCGACTTAAAGTCGGTTTGAGGCACAAAATAATCTGCTTTTTTCATAATAACCTTACTTGTTTATTCTTTAATAGACGAAGTAAAGTCAGACCAATCTTCAACTTTGAACGCGCGTATGTCTCTGACAGATTTGGCAAACCAATCTACAGATTTCAGATGATTCATCAAACGAAAGAGATTTGCCATATTTGAATCTTGTGTCAAATACAAACTGCCCTGCGCACCATAAAAGCCATACTGCTCCATTATGTTACTTATTTCATAATAAGCATTATTATACGGCTCTCCGTAAAACGTGCGCAAATCCTGCACAACCCATATCAAAAGCAACTGCAAACATACACTATTTTGCTATGGTAAAGTACTTAGAAGAACCAAAATATATACGACCGCTTGCATCACGTATTGCAAGTTCTTGACCTATAAACGGGTTCTCGCGTATCTTAAGTATCTCTCCCTTAACTGCTTCTGAAAGCCCTGTTAGAGCAGGATTGGCGTATGCGTATTGACCTTCTTTCATAATTATGACATTTAATTCCGCTGCAAAGGTACAAAGTTTATCCGACTTTACAAAAATAATTTAATTCAATAAGTGTAACATAATGGCTTTCAGCGTGAGCCGCAGCGACTCACGCTGAAAGCCTGTACTCATTTCACTTCACGACCGGCAACATCGTAAGCCTTGCCTTGGCGCAGGATATAGAGTTGGTCGTTCATAATCACTTTTTCAGCCTTGTCGCTGCCAACATTGAGTGCATCCAGGCCTGTAACAACATTGTGGCGACCGATAACGAGGCGCAGTCCGTAGCCGCTGTTTACACCCATCGTGAGGTCTGCCTCGTAAGCCGACTGCGAGAGATTCCATATTATCTGACCTTCGTATGTGAGGTAAACGGTAACATCGTCATTGGTAGTCTGTTCGATGGTATAGGTGCCGTTTGCTGGAGCGGAGATGCCGAGAACATAGTCTATTTGGTCGGCGAGCGGAGCGTCTTGTATAGCAAGACGTTTGCCGTAGTTCTCCGTCCAGATAAGGGCAGCCTTGTCAGAGGTCAGGTCGTTCATAGTGAGCAGGTCTTTGCCGTACTCGAAGCCGGTAGTAGCATCTTCTGCAGCACGTACATAGAGTTGGTTGTCAAAGCGTGTGGCATCTGCCTTGCTGATACGTACACAAGCCTCATAACTCTCAGTCTCTTGCTGAGGAGCGCGATATTGACTGTGGTCTTCGTTGCCGAGGTTGAGAGTGCCGGCTGCTTGTATGAACATCGGCGTACCTACTACAAAGGTGTATGCGTTGCATGCGAACACGTTGAATACGTGCGAGTTGTTGTCAAAGACGTGCGCATCTTGGTTGATAGAGACATAACTGAAGTTGGGGTTAGCCACGGCGTTCCAGTTTTGGTCGGCAGTCTCGGCTGCTACAAAACTTTCGAGAGTGAGCGAGGTCTTGTGTGCGATAGCCTTGTTTGCGGCTTTTACGCGCAGCACGTTAGGCATCTGTATCTCGTTGTTGAAGCCGATGAGGTATGCGCGACCTGCTTTGAGGGTGCTGCCTACGCCCTTGCTCCAGCCCTTGCCGGTGTTAGCGCGCTGCTGACCGTCATAAGTGCGGAGGATATAGTCCACACCAAGCGTCAGTTTGGTACCATCAGCAAGATAGAAGCCGTTAGCAGCATCAATATTGAACGGAGCAGAGATGCAGTACCAGTAGTCGGCATCTACATTGCCGTCGCAAAGGGTGATGTCCATATAGATATCGCCGCTTGCGTTGAGGTTGTTGACATTTGTTATCTGTGCCGACTGACCTTCCTTAGTCTCTATGATAAGGTTGTTAGCATTCAGTTGAGCACTCATATCTACTGTTGAACCGTTCTTCACGATTACGGTAGCAAGATTAGCTTCTTCATCAACGGTAAGAGTCATACCCTCTTCAACAACAATCACTTCGCTATCTACATAACCGAGGTCGGAGATGCTTGCATCTTCAGTTACCACTACTGCCTTACCGAACAGTTGGATATCCTTTTGACCACTTGCATAGGTCGTGAAGCGAGGATCTTGAGCGTTGAACTTCATAGTACCATTAGCACTAGAAATCTTCACATTGTTTCCGCTGAAACTAATCGACCATATAGTTGCATTCTCTTTCGTGGTCCAAGCTAAGTTCTTAACAGAAGTCTCATTCAGATAGTTCGTACCATCCTTCGTGATCTTCCAGCCGTTCTCAACTTGCTCAAGGGTCATCACTACTACAGCATCCGTGTACGTAGCTACACCATCGCTCAAGCTTACACCATCAGTAACAGATGTCATGTACTTGTTAGAACCGGTGAAGTCACCTGCCATTGCGAAGGAGTTCTCTCCATAGCTGCAGCCCAGAGCAATTTGCATTCCGTTAGAAAGTGCGCTTGCGCTGGTTACCATCGACATCTTGTCAACAGGTACGCTTGCCTTTCTCCATTGAGCTACGAAGGTCACTGCCTCTGCCGGCATTGTGAACGAAGCACCTGCCTTATACAGCTTGCTGCCGTACTTCCAGCCTTGGAAGGTGAAGCCCTCTTTAGTTACAGCTGCACCAACTTCGAACTGGTCACCAGCATATTGAGCCTCTTGCGTCGGAGCAGCATCACTACTACCGTTCACGTTATAGGTCACATCGTACGTTGCAGCGTCATTCCATTGAGCGGTCAGCGTAATGTCTTCTTCTACCTCACCAATATTTTGATTTGCTTGGTAAATTGTGGTAGTCTCATTCAGTTTCCATCCTGCAAACTCGCTGTGCGACTTCGTCGGAACATTCTCGCAGATGGTGAACTCAGCACCCTTGTTGATGATAGCCTTCGTGCAACCACCGTTACCACCATTAGCGTTGAACGTGATCGTCACTTTCTCTACCGGCGAAGAGGTGTAATAGGTAGTACCTAAGTTCTTCTTGTAGAGTTGAATTGCTTTCTGACCGGTGTAAGTGCTTGCTTTGAAGTAACGGAACCATTGGTTGTTGCTATTCGGGTTGCAACGCATATACGCACCATTACCGATAATTTCAGCATCACCATTGGAAATTGAAATTGTATTCGTGTATTCGGTAGAAGTGCTACTATTCATTCCGTTAGACTCACTACCTTTACCACCTACATAGTATCCGCTCTTCGACTTAATACTATAACCGCCAGTTATAGCCGCAATAGTGAATACATAGTTATCAGCATTCTCAAGAGTTAGAACGCCATCGCTAATAGTAACGGCCTTGTTGTTTCCTGCAGCGTCTAATGTACTCAACGAGCCATCCATAGCAACATTCTGATTCTCGCAAACAATCAGATAATCGCCTTCGGCAACAGCCGTTGCTTTCTCATACTTGCCGTAGTTAGCAGCGGAATTGTCTAAACGGCTGTAGATACCATACAGCACTTTCGTTGCCTCACCGGCTTCCGGAGTGTAGGTAGTAATCATTGCCGGAGCGTTCTCAACCTCGTCTGCATACTCGGTCTCAGACCAGCCGAGGAAGGTAAATCCTGCTACTGCTGCGCCGGTCTGCGTAAGAGTATATTCAGCCGTCTGCGGAGCGTTAGCCGTTGCTACCTCTGCACCATTAACCATAAACGAGATAGCGCAAGTAGCAACCACATTCCACTTAGCCTTGATAGTTACATTGCTTTCGGGCATTGTGAAGTGTCCATCGGTAATTTCTACTGCACCGTCATTGACAACCCATCCTGCGAATGCGCTGCTCTCTTTGCTGAACGTATTCTCAGGCAACTCAACCGGAGCACCTGCCAACTGGTTAGCAATAACCGGAGCTGTACCCTCACCGCCGTCAGCGTCAAATGTTACCGTGTAACGTGTACGCTCTGCTATCACGTGTACATTGAACGTCTTTGAATCCGCTTTGTAGTTCAGCGCACCGTCATTGGCCGTTGCTGCACGGGTAGCCGTAATCACTGCGTTACCCTCTGCTACAGCGTGGAGTTTGCCATCTACAATCGTCACTACATCTGTATTACCGCTTGTCAGCGTAAACTCAGCATCACCGCTGTTTGCTGTCGGAACAACTGCCAAATCTTCGGAGATGTTGGCTTCAAACTCGTCGCCTTCCACGATGTCTGCGAATGCAAACTCCGGTACACGGAATTGAGAAACTACTTGTGAATTGGTCAATTCAGCCGTGCTACCATTGTAATTCAGAATCGTAGCTTTCAAGATAACCTCGTCACCTACATGTAGTTTGTTGGCATCTGTAAATGCTACGCCATTGAAGTAACTACCATTATATACATACAACTGACCAGTCGCAGTACCGTCATCGGAAATATAGTAGTTTTTATTAGAGGTACCATTGAATCCGCTAACTTTACCGCTTACCCACATATAGTCTGTAGACGATTGTTTTGCCTGATATGCACTTGCCTCGATCAACTCAATTGCCTTTGCCACCGTGTGAGGAGCATCCTCGTTGTCGAAGACTTTCTTAACGGTGATCTGGTAAGTTACACCTTCGTCGATGGTAATGTCGCCATAGGTAAAGGCTACATTTACCGTATAATTACCGGCTGCGCTCATATCATAACCCGTACATGCAGTAGCCTCAGCCTCCGGATGAGTGTTATCCGAAAGAGTTGCAATAACCGTCGGTTTAACGAACTCGTCACCAACGTAGTACTCGGTCTTGTAACCCTCTTTCAGTACGAAGCTTACCAATGTAGCGCTACTTACTGTTACGCCGAAGTTCTTTGAGGTAAGATCATCGTCACCTAACTTAGCGTAAACCGTCAGCGAAGTCTCGTTCTCAAGCCACTCGGTCTTGTCACCGCAGTTGAATGTTGCACCAGCAACGGTCTCTTCATAACCATTGGTGAATACCTCTTTAACGCTCAAGTTACCCAAGATCGCATCATCGAATGCCTCGCCTACTTGGAATGTAGTGGTAGTCAAGCCACCTTCTATTTCATAAGAATCGTGTACACGTGCGGTGTATTCGAGCATCCAGTTATCCTGATTGAGGTTGCTATACTGTGTACTCCAAGTACCCACAACCGTTACATTGTCACCAAGGTTAACATCATCCGCCGAGGTGAAGGTTGCTTTGTTTAAACCTAAACCTCTGAAGCACTTGATCTGACCTTCGGTCGAACCATTGCCAGAGATGTGATAGATCAACTTAGAATTATTATACAACTCATCTATTTGGCTTATGATACCACGAACAGCGTATTCCTTGTTGTTCACTTTCTCCAGAGCAGCAAAGTCTGCAAAGTCGTAAGGAAGAACGATGTTGTATTCACGTGTTGCGACCTCAGAGGTCTCAAAGCCTGCCTTAACAGCGATAGCCTTAATCGTATATTCATCACGGGTACTCAAAGCGATAGCCTCCTCATACAGAGTACTTTCGTTAGTCGGGTCTGTGCCATCCAAAGTATAATAGATAGCAGCTTCATTCGTTGCGCTCAACGTAACGCTCTTGCCCTCGTAATACGAGCCAGCTTCCAAACTGAATGTCGGAGCATCAAGTACCGGCAGAGCAGCCGAACCATTAATTACATAGTCAGAATAAGAAACATTTTGTTCTACTTTATACAAATATGCCGAACTACCCGTGGTATTTGTATAGAAACGTAATCCGTAATCTCCACTATTATTGTAGCGAAGGTTAACGTCTGTTCCGCTTAAATCTGCATGAATAGTTCCATCACTGTTTAGTTTAAGTGAGAACTCAGATGTTGACATCTGGAAGTTGCCGCTTACTGCTTTCACATAATGATTGGAACTGTTTTTAATTTTCAACGCATTAGCTGTTCCCGAAAGAGTGAATACAATAGGAGTGTTATTTTCCAAATCTCCCGTCATCTTTCCCCATGTATTGGCATTCGTAGCACTATAAGTGTAGAAATAGTGCGTTTCTGAACTTTTAAGAGCGCCGATAACATATTGGGCATTTGCATCAAATGCATCAGATGTTAATTTTACATATGAAGCTGCGCCACCTGCTGCCGTTGCATAAACTGCATACAGTGTTACTGCGGCATTGCTCTGGATAGTGAAGTTTGCACCCTTAGCAAAGTAAGTCTCTTCGTCGCTCTCATCACCATCTTCAAAGTCTGACTTGGTAGTCCAACCAACGAACGTCTTGCCGCTGATTTCATTGGTTACCTCATCCGGCAAAGCAAACGGAGTCATAATCTTCTTAGATCCGCCGCTTACGCTGTTATTATTCTCGCTGTATGTCACAGCTACCGAAGGATAATCATTCGTCGTGAAGTAGCCTTCCAACAGCGGGTTACTCTCATCGCAGAATGAAGTGCCATCACCAACTGCCATTACCGTATAGTCGTATTGCGTATTGGCTGCCAGACCTGTCTTCTCAAACGAAACGGTCGGAGCTACAATAAGCTCATCCGTTACGACAGCCACATTGCCTTCGTGTTTCTTGAGGTTCAGAACATAACCTTCAGCATTATCGACTGCATTCCATGCAATCGTTGCGCTCTGGTAAGTAGTTGTTACATCATCCAGAACCGGAGCTGCAAGACCTGTACAAGCCTGTGCTTGGAAGTTTGCGGTGATCGTACCGGCTGCACCAGCCATAGCGGTTGTAGAAGCAGCATTCTCATCATCCAAAACGATATCGTTATCCGAAACCGTCCAGTTAACGAACTCGTGTCCCGATTCAGGAGTAGCTACAAGAGCAATCTCATCATCCTCCGTTACATAGATAGAAGCAGTACCGCCGTTGATAGTAGCAGTACCCATTGTATTATCGTTTACTGCGATTGCCACCAGATAAGTCGGAGTAACTGCCATCGACAAGTTAACAACTACATTGTCCGTCAAACCGCCACCGCTGATGGTAACCGTACCCTCTACCGGAGTAGTCGTTGCAGTCGGAGTAGCCGGAGTAACCGTTACTTCTGCACCGCCATCAGCCATTGCAGCCTCAGCTGTCAGAGAAGTCGGGCTAACCGTAAAGCCTTCCGAAGCCGCCAGAGTCAAACCGCTTGTCAAGTTTGCACCCGTCAGCGTAAACGTCTTGCCATCTACAGCAATATTCTGCTTTGCCGTGAAACTCAAATCTTCCGGATCAACCGTCACTTCCGGAGCAACAACTCCGTAGTTGATTACTATCTGTGTAAATCCGCAAGTTCCGCCTATAGTAGCAGAAACAGCACCAGCACCGGAAGCAGTCACCGTTACAACCATCTTTTCTGCGTCTGTTCCTGTTGTCGGAACTGATGCTGTAGCATTTGTCCAAGTGCTACCCTGAAGGGCAGTAGCATAGGCAACCGTGGTTGCAGTAAATACTATCGACTTGATCTTATATCCTTCTACCGGTGTGAAAGTCAAAGTAGAATTCTTGTAGAAACGAGTAGAAGTATTAGATGGCGGACAATAGTTGTTCGTAGCTGTAGAGGCATTTGCCTTATCTGCTGTTACTGTTACATAAGTACCTTCCCACTCTAATTTACTATCCGTTTTCGTATCCGTCTCATCTGTTGACAAGTCAAGTGTCTTGCTGGTATTACTATCAGCTGCTTTGGCTACCGTTAATTCATATGTAACCGTCTTCGCTGCATAGTCATCATTACCTGCAAAGATAGCCTTGATAGTTGTTGTACCCACCTTAACCGGAGTAACTTCGCCACTGGCATTTACAGTTGCAGTAGCTTCTGTCGTACTTTGATACGTTACACTCAAATTATGAGTATTCGTGAGCGTCGGGAAAGAATTCTCGCCGCCAAGCGTAGCCTCATAAGAAGAAGCACTCCATGCAAATTCATCATCCGGCAAAGCGGCAGCAACGGTAAAGGTCGCAGACGATACCTCACTGTCATTCAAACCGTTTTTAATAGCAATCGCCTTAATAGTTGTGTTTGCTGTAATCTCAATAGGATCTGTATATTCATCAGAACTGCTTGTCGGGTCAGTAGGATCAGCACCCATCGTATAATATATAGTTGCGCCTTCTGTCTCGGTCGTAATAGTAACTTCCGTTCCACTTGCTACTGCACCTCCATTAGGCTCAAATACTGGCGCAAAACAATCGGCCGTTTCTCCACCGCCACCACCGGAAGTTTCGTAAGTAATGGTGATGGTAACATTTGCCAATGTACCGGCACCAAATTTTTCTGTTGATAGCAACTTGAAATATGTATAACCTTCTGTTCCATCAATTGTGAAATTTATTTCTGTTGCAGTTCCTCCATCGTCTTGCTTTTGAGCATCAGTTATAGCAGTAACTGCTCCTTGCGTTGCGGTACCGAGAGAGACATAGAGATTGTTTTGAAATTTATTATTTCCTGTACCGGTTTGAGTTACTTTAATAGCTGTAATAGAACCTGGTATGGGATCAGAGTTGTATAATGACCAGTTTTTTGCGTTGTCATCTGATGTTACAGAGGCACCTGCAACAGCTGTTTTGTTTCCACGAACCTGTCCGGAGCTTGGATTGAAAGCATAAGCCACCATTGCAATGCTGTTCTCATTAGAAGCACCCGTTTTTGTCTGGTTTTGATAGCCACTTGAAGTTAAACCTGCAAAACCTTTCATTTCAATAGTTTCAACAGCAGTCTCTGCCCACACATTAGTGGTTAGGAACACGGCAAGCAGACTGCATAGCAGCCAGCGAGCTTGAATGAAAACTTTTTTCTTCATAAAGAAAATCATTTTAGTTAGTTTGAAATATGTTTGATTATAATGCTCAATTTCTATGTGCCGACCATGGCACAATCAATAATATTGGGGCTTTGCCCATTTGAAAATATATTGTTCTTTGACATATTGGATTACCGTTGATTCCGTTTTTATGTGAATCATTGTTTCGCGCAAAAAGACTCTAAAATTTGCGGTTATAAAAGAAATGCTTTACCTTTGCGAAAATTTTCGTTGCGAACTTTTTCGCAGTAGCCAAATTAGAATTTATAAACTATTGTTTTCCAGGCGGTAATCCACAACAAGCAGCGGGTTGCCGCTTGTTGTATATGTCAATATGTCAATGTCCTTTCGCTTATATTTGAGTGCCAAGCGAGGCACTAACTCGCAATATAGAATGTTTATGCAAGAGATTTGTTAGAAAATGTTAAATATACTGAACAAATTTTTATAATTTATGTTAAGTAGACTAAACAAAAAGCGGCTGAATTTGTTTAATGCGGGCATATTATTAAACACTTTTGCCATTTTCAGTCTTTTTCAATATGGCAAAGATCTTTTGCGCGTAAGGCGCAATAATATGGTTTTCGGCTCTTGGGTGAGCTGAGGATTACAAAAAAACAAATAACAAATTTAACATTTATAAACAACTAATTATGAAACACTTTTTATCTTTGTGTCGAAGTGACATCGGAACGATGTCGGCTTTGACTGTAGGTCAGAAGTGCGTTAATACCTCACTCTCGGGTATTAAACACGCTTCGCGTATGTTTCTCACCCTGCTGATGCTCCTGCTCCTCAACGTGGGTAATGTGTGGGCAGAGGCAGATGAAACTATTACATTCTCAGAAAAAGAGTATTCGAACCAGCAAGCAGTTGCTTCTGTTTCAGGAGCCTATTTTACTATAGCGTTTGATAAGGGTACTAACAGCAGTAATGCGCCGAAGTATTACACCTCGGGGGCTGCTATTCGATGCTATGGAGGTAACACAATGACCATCTCAAGTAGTATAAAAACCATAGAGAAAATTGAGATTACTTTTGGCTCTGGTGATGGCACGAATGCGATAACTACTGATAAGGATACATATTCCTCCGGAACATGGAGTGGTTCAGCAACATCAGTAACGTTTACAATTGGAGGAACATCTGGTAACCGTCGTCTTTCTGCGATTGCCGTAACATACACTTCCGGTGGTGGCGGTGGAGAAACGGCCGTTAAATCGCTGCCACAAAATCGCATCAAAAACAACCTTTAGAACAACCTTTAGAACAGCCTTCAAAATAACCATCAAAATTACCCACAATGACACCTGCAAACAACTTCAAAAACATAACTCAGGAACTTTTCAAATAACCCCACAACCGTCAGAAAATTGCGTTCGATTGCGAAACAAAATGAATAATTGCGCAAAGATTTGCACAATTTATAAAAAACTATTATCTTTGCACGCTCAATTTTGTGCCAATGTTTAAGAGGAAACTTCGCGATATTCGCTTATATATATTATCTCTGTTGCTGCTACTTGCAGTCTGCTTGCCCGTGTGGTCTGCCGATGGTAAGAATCAGCCGGTTACGACAGAAGGTAGTGCTTTCCGTGTGGCATTCCCTCGTCTCAATGGTACGAAAATAGACGATGCTTCTCTTGCTATATACATTCACCTTACCTCTACGTATGACAAACCGATAAACGTAATCATTGAGTCTTTGGGAGGTCCGGTGGGCAGCGTTTCGCTTCCTGCCAATGGTCATGCAGAGTATAGGGTAACGGATGCGTTGCTGACGTATCTTGATGAAAGTGAGCAGGTTCTCAATCGTTCGCTGTATATCCACTCGGATAGCCTGAAGTATAATTTCTCTTGTTTTGCCTACATAGAGGCCGGTTCGCTTGGTGCTACGGCGCGTGATGCGGCCTTACTTTTGCCGGTGAACACGCTTGGTAAGGAGTATGTGGTGCAGACTTTCCCTGAGGATGGTAAGAGTACGGGTTTTGTAGTGGTGGCGACGGAGGATAACACGCACGTATTTATTACGCCTAATGCCCACACTTTCCAAGGCAAGTCGCCCGGTGTGCAGTTTGATATATTGCTCAACAAGGGAGAGAGTTACATGGTGTCGTCCAAGCAGAACGAAGAGGGTATGCGCGATACGCTGGATATGTCCGGTAGTGCAGTGTGTGCCGACCGTCCGGTGGCTGTGTATGCGTTCAATGAGGCGGTGAAAATCCCTATGAACGAGGCTCTTTCGGATGACTATTGTTTCGAGCAGATACCGCCGCAGAACTATCTCGGTACGGAGTTTTACATAGGCAGGAGCGTCAGGCAGAATATGTACTGCAGCGTTACGGCTCTTAAAGACGGAACGGTGGTAACGGAGAAACGTAACGTAAGAGGCAGGATAGTAACGGTGCCGACCGAACTTAATGCGGGTCAGTCGCTTTCCGTTAAACCGCAGCTTAACCAAGCCATAACGGACATAGTGATAACCTGTTCGGAGCCGTGCTTGTGTTATACGTATTTTACTTCGGCTGCCAACAACCAAGAGCAGGGCTATGACGAGCAGGGACTGATGAAAACGCTTATGTGGAGTGACCCGTCGTCGGCTATGCTGCCGTCGTGGGAGCAGAGAGTGAATGACATAAGTTTCTACACCAAGCCGCTTGTTACAACGGAACAGGGCAGTGCGCAGTATCATTATGTTCAGATAACTTTGCCGTATGCCGAATATGACAGTCTGTTTGTTGACGGCGTGCAGGTGAGCAAGGCGTATAAACTTGAGGCTGTGGCTAATGCCCCTGATGTGGGGGGTGATGCGGCGGCTTTCGGCGGCAGGTATGGTAATGACAACTCGATGATGTATGTGTCCGTGCCGCTTAACACCGAAAGCAACTACCACAGGATAAGTACTTCGCAGTCGGGTTTTGTGGGAATGGTTTATGGTTTTGCCGAAGGTATGTCGTATCTCTATACGCTCGGCTATCGTCCTGATGCGCGTCCCGACTCGCTGTTTATCACGAACGAGGAGAATGTGATGAGCAGTCGCAGTTATGATATTGACCGCACCGAAAGAGGTTGGTATCAGCGGCAGGAGGACGAGTTCCCGCTTGGTTTTCAGAGACTTGATACGGCGGTGGTGTGCGACAGTACGCTGCTTAATTTCTCGCTGCTTTTAGACCGTAATCACTATGGTGTTCGCTGGTCGCTGTTTGATATAAAAGCCGACAGTTTGGTAATGTCGCAAGATGGTAATGATACGGACAAAGAGCAGGAGTTTGAGCACATGATGGCTGTCAGTCCGGACCGCGACCTGCCGCCGACAGCGCGTGCGCCGTTTACGGACTACAAACTGCAGGCTGTCGTCTTCCGCTCCGGCGTTCTCTGTCCGCAGGACTCGCTGCTTAACGATACGCTCTTTTCGGTTATCCGTGTACAAAGAGCATATAATGACACAACTCGCAGGATTATATGTACGAAAGACAGTATACGTTTCTTCAATGACAGTCTGCACTTTAAGGCTCCGACATTAAGTCTTGTAGGCGGCATAGAGAATCGTGACTCAACTGTTTTCATAGGCACTACAACTCTCGGCAGAGGCAGACACTCTGACGAGACGAAACACAGGATAGAATGCGGGGTGGGGTTCCATAGGTTTGTGCGCCACTACGAATCGCAGTTGGGGTGCGACTCAACGGTTATTTTTGAACTCTATATCCAGCCCTCGCCGGACACTACGCGTGTGGAGGCGGTTATCACGCACGACAGCACCGTGCTGCGTTTCCCCGAAGGAGAGAACATAATGTTCTCGGGGCAGAGTATAGACAGACCGGGTGTGTATTTAGACCACTTGACTGCCACCAAGTGTGAAGATGCAGGGTTTATAGATACGCTGTTTACGGGTTGCGATAGTATAGTCAAACTACGTGTGCATCTGCGCGATACTCTGAAAACACAGTTCTGCGACTCTACATCCAATCCCGAACTGTATGGAGTGACGTGGAGTGAGTTTGAATGGACAGATCACTTGACCGATAAGAACGGCTATCCGTTGCAAGTGTATGATGCGACGACTAATAAGTTCATCTTCAGCCGAGATATAGCAGACAGTGTACATCTCGGTCAGACCCACACTTTCCGCGACTACTATAAGACCGCCGATGGCTGCGACAGTAACTATGTGCTTGTTCTGACTCGTGAGCCGGTGGAGATACATACTACCGTTATTAACCGCCCGAACAACCTGCCGTATGTTTGGGTTTATAGCAACGGAATGGTGACGGGACAACTGACTATCAATCCCAACTCCACTTGGATAGACACCACCGTTATACGCCAGCAGCATATAAGGCTGCCCGGGGAGTGTCCTATCATCTTCCGTCTTGAGGTTACTTTCCGCCAGACATACGTGTCAGAGCGGAGTGTAACGATATGCGATGTAGATACTATTCAGCATCGTGGCAGGCTGTATGGCGGCGTGAAATATAAAGAGCAGTATCCGCTGCTGAACATTGATGCCGACAAAGTGCTGCGGGCAGGAGTGCACCAGATATGTGTTGACTCGTTTAAGACTAATTTCAGTCGTGACTATTACGATTCTCTTTTCTTCCTAAATGTCAGAGTTAATGCCTCTTACAACAGGTTTGATACTATGTATATCTGCGACAAGGATGTGGCAGAGTGGAACCTCTTGTACTTTGCAGGCGACAAAGCAGAGCGAGGTTCGTACAGAGCCGTTGTACCCGGGGGCGAGATATACAAGTTTGATACGGTTTATACCACTACAACCGGTTGCGACAGTGCCTGCCATCTTACTCTGTATGTGAGCAAGACGTATCACGTCGAGGAGCAGGCTGTTATATGTGCTGACTCCGCTTTTGTGTGGGAAGGGCATAGCGATTCGGGCAGACCGCTGTATGATGCGAATAGCGGCAGAGAGGTTCGTTTCGGCAAGGGCAACCTTTGGTCGAACTCAACGAAGAACACGTTCGTGTTAGTGGACAGCATATTGACAGAGAACTGCTTTGCCTGTGGTACTGCTCAGAAAGATGCACGCCGTGGCTGCGACAGTATTCACGTGCTGACGCTTACGGTCAATCTCGTCTTCGGTCCGATAGTAACCGATACTATTGTCTGCCGCTCTAAGTACGCTTTTGTATGGGAAGGACACCCTGACCCGAGTCGTCCGGGTGAGTACTTGAGGTTTGAAGACGACGTGGTGGGGTATAGAGATACTTTGCAGACCGACTGCGGCTGCGATAGTATAACTATACTTAATCTCCATTTCTTCGACGATGATGTGCGTTCGTATGATACCATAGTCTGCAATAATGCCGAGCCGTTTATAATGGGGACGACGAACATGTGGTTCACTCCGCGTGATTCGGCTGTGGGTACACACGTGTTTGAGACGGATGTATATCTGACTGAGGCGGCTCACTGTCCGTATCACGAGGTTTGGCGCGTTACGGTTACGCCTGTATATTCGGGCGATACAGATGTAAGGTACCTTACTATAGATACTGTCTGCCGCGACACGGTGGGCGGAAGGTATATGTGGGAAAATCATATATATCGCGGTGAAGACCACACCACACTGCGTAATCTCTATACTGCTGATGGCAGGCTTATTGTCGCAGACGAGATAGGGCTTGCCGTGCCTGGGACTTATGTTTTCTATGACTCTCTGAAGACTTCTGCTTGTGCGGCTTGTACCGCTAACGGTTGCGACTCTGTATGGAAACTCCAACTGACCATCCTGCCGTCTTACTACCGCACTTTCCGCCACCTTATGTCTGACGAGGAGACAGTGGAATGGGAAGGTGTTGTCTATGGCGGAAAGAACGCTACAGGCAGATTTGATAAGATGGTATTGAGCAGCGACACCATAATTGAAAGCCACCATAACATAAAAGTAGGTACAGTGGGGTGCGACTCTACCGTGATGTTCAACTTGCGAATAGGTAAGACCTACCGCGATACCGTTTATGATTTCGTGTGCGAGAACTGCTACTACGACTGGTATAGAGACGGAGAACTGTATAAGGACAGCCTGCAAGCGGCTGCGGGTGAAACAGAATACTACTATGACAACTATACCACTACCCTCGGCTTTGACTCCGTGTTCGTCCTCGCCCTTACGGGTATGCCGACTCATCATCTGACAGAAACGGATATGGTTTGTCAGCAGGAGGATGACTATGTTTGGCAGGGACACGAACTCAATAGCCACACCTTATATGTAGACGGCGTAAAGATTGACCGATTGTCCTTGCGTGATACAGGGTGGGTTACTATAACTGACTCGCTACTTACTCAGCAAGTCTTTATCGATCCTCACGGTGTCAATACCCGACAAACGCTTTGCGACAGTATATGGACACTCAACCTCTATATAGCCCCATCATATAACAGCCTCTTCCATACTGACGAAGTAACACAACAAGAAGAGGTCTGCTCCAACGAGACTTTCGTTTGGGAAAGAGTGATGTTTGTCGGTACTGACTATGACACTGTGGCTCATCCGCTTGTGGTGGATCCAGATATTGCCGATACCGCTATATGGCTGACCAAAGCCGAATTGGCTGCGGGTATGCGCAAGTATAACATACCGATGCAGACTATACACGGCTGCGATTCTATACGTTATCTTGAACTTACCATTCATAAGTCGCCTTTCGTTATGCTTCACGATACTATTGGCGATAATAATACCACTTGGCATTTCGGACACGGAGACAACTATGTAAGCGGCAGCGATTTCCACGTTGAAGACTATACTACTTGGCGTGACATTCGCACGTTCTTCTATATAGATACTCTCATTACGGCGACAGGGTGCGACAGTATAGTACACGATTCGCTTGTGGTGGCTCCGTCGTATCGTTTTGTGTCAGACACCTCCACTTGCAGTGACGAGCGGCTTGACTGGCGTATATATACCAACCTCAACTACCGCACTTCCGGCTTCTACTACGACAGCCTTAAGACCGACTACTATAAAGCCGACTCCGTGTATGTGCTTGACCTGACTATTGTTCCTAATTTCCACAGCGTGCAGGTAAAGCAGATGTGTAAGAACGATACCTTGATGTGGCAGCATCAGAAGATATACTATCTGCCTGAAAACGAGGGAGATTTATCTACGATGTATTATGCTCGCTATGTCAAGCCCGGTTCCTGCGACAGCCTGTATGAGATGGAGATGCACTATTATAATTACCATCATCTTGATGCTGATGTTGATTCCGTATGCCAAGGCGACCCATACCACTGGCTGACCGATGGCAAAGAACACTTGCAGGCACTGCGCGATGAAGACGGCAATCCGCTTACTCGTGTCCCGACCGATACGTTAGGCTGGATAACAGTTTATGACTCGCTGCATACTGTTGATGGTTGCGGCTGCGACTCAACGTTTATGCTGCGGCTATATGTCAAACCCGCTTACCGTTTCTATGACACTATAGATATATGCTCTACCGACACTGCCTATTGGCACGGGCGCGAGTACTATAGTCAGACGGCAACCGTACTGCACGATGCTATCAACTACGGCACTATAATTGACTGCGATTCGGCTTATTTCCTGACGGTTAATGTACACCAAGCCTACTATTTCGATGAGCGCGATATAGTGTGCGCTTCGGCTCTGCCTTATACTTGGCAGGGACACTCGGCAAGAATAAACATTCCTGCTACCGAGGCACTCAAATGGGACAATGATTCTACCTTCGTGCTGTATGACAGTTGTCTTACTACGCGCTTCGGATGTGACAGTATATACAAGCGGACTGTTACTATCAAGCCCATACGCCATACGTGGCTGAAAGATACTATCTGTCAAGGTGATACGCTGATGTTCCACTCTCGCCCGCTGACACAAAAAGGTTTATATACAGATACGCTCGTCAATCAGTGGGGTTGCGACTCTATGGTTTCGCTGCAACTTGCTTTGGTACCTGTTACGACCTTTGCTATGGAGGAGATGCCGCTTATATGCGCTGACGACAAGCAGTTTGATGTTACTTATACCTATACCGGCATAGACCCGCTTGCATACATGCTCGTGTTTGATTCGGTTGCCGTAAACCAAGGTTTTGCCAACGTGGAGTGGACACGCTTGATGGGCGATAGGAAGTCGTTTATCGTTGCGATGCCAGACTATGATAACGTAATGCAGTATGTGCGCCCTGATAACTATAAAGCAACAGTCTATTTCGACAACGGTTATTGTATAGACAGTACGCTGCTTTCGGCAGATGTCAGTTTCTCAATACGTTACCCGTCTTGGCTGATGGAGCAGCACTGGGACGATGCTATTGGTCTGCTACAAGATTCGCTCAACGGCGGGTATCACTTTACCGCTTTCCAGTGGTATAAGGACGGCGAGATTTTGTTTGGCGAGACCAAACCGTATTACTATAATCCGCAGTGGCTTGACGACAAGAGCGACTACTCAGTGGCTCTTACCCGCGCAGATGACGGCAAGACTTTCCTCACCTGCGTTTTGCGCCCGAACCTGAGTCGTCCGCAGGAACTGACACCCGATAAGCCTTATATCTCGGTTGTACCTACTTTGGTGGCTCACGAGCATCCTGTAGTGAACATACTCTGTGTTAATCCTGGTACGTATGAGATATATGATGCCTTTGGTGCTTTGTACCAAGCAGGTAGGTTTGATGCGGGTGCACACAATGCCTATGAGGTGGAGTTGCCGACTGTTTCGGGCGTTTATATATTCCGTTTGCACGAGTCGTCAGGCTTGGAGCGACAAGTAAAAGTAATAGTGGAATGAGAGCGCGTGTTTATATATTGTTGATGTTGTTTGTGTCGGTTTTGCCGATGCAGGCGCAGACACGTCTGACAGCAGACAAGCGTATGGGAAACCTCGGCCGATCCAACTCTCATTTTACGCTCAGTGAGAACAAACGCTATATTGACCTTATGGGCTTGCGTCAGTCTGACTATACCGGCAATCATCATTCGCTCGGCGCGTACGTCTATGGCGGTTATGCCTCGGTGGCTTCCGCCGCCAAGGAGATACAAATATCCCCCGGAGGGTATAAGTTGCAAGCAGGCGGATTGTATGAGTTCCGCCACGGCTATTTCACCTTACAAACAGGAGCCGGATTTATGTATCGCAACATCAAGTCTGACATCGGCTCCTATTGTTATACCAACACCTCTATGGCTGCAACGTGGGACCCACGCTGGGATGTGGTTGCAGACTCGTGGGGTATGGCTATAAGCGAACTCAGATATGACATCACAAGCCGCAGGGACGAACTTCAGCAAGTCTATGTGCAGGTGCCTATACTGATGGGAATCAATTTCTACGGCATCTATGCTCTTGCCGGTATAACGCCTTCGCTGCCTTTGTATCAGAGAGCCTCTACGAGTATGAACGTTTCTTCTCGCGGTTCGTATAGTCGTTACCTCGGTTTGGGCGATGGCAACTACTGGGAGGAGATGGACAACCACGGCTATCGTAAGGACGTACCGCTCAGTCGCTCCACGCTCAACCTGCCGTCGCGTCTTGACCTTATCTTCTCGCTTGAAGCGGGTTATGATTTCAAGATAAAAGACTATACTCATCTGCGTCTTGCCGCATACGCCGATATGAGTATCAACCGTATTTCTGGCAACACGGACAAACGCTCGCTCTATATACCCTACGAGAGCAAGTGGGACTTTGAGACGTTTGAGGCAACGCCGGTGTGGTATTCCGATGTGGCGAACGGCAAGTTTACTCACCATTTCTCCGCCGGACTGAAACTGACTATTCTATATACTTTCCCCAAGACGGACAAGTGTATCTTGTGCTCACAGCATTATGGTCGTCCGCCGCGAAGGAGATAGTGAAGATAAGCCAATTAACAATAAAAATCAATATAGTATGAAGCACTTACTTTTAGGCGATGAAGCCATTGCTCAAGGGGCGATAGATGCCGGTTTGAGCGGAGTATATGCCTATCCGGGTACTCCTTCCACCGAAATTACGGAGTATATTCAACTCCACGAAGCCAAGCGCAAAGATGGTGAAAGCATCTTCTGCCGCTGGGCAGCCAACGAGAAGACGGCTATGGAAGCGGCTCTTGGTATGGCTTATATGGGCAAGCGGGCATTAGTGTGTATGAAACACGTTGGTATGAACGTATGTGCCGATGCTTTTATGAACTCTGCCATCACCGGCGTTAACGGCGGATTGGTAGTGCTTGCGGCAGACGACCCCTCTATGCACTCCTCGCAGAACGAGCAGGATAGCCGTTTCTATGGCAAGTTTGCTATGATCCCCTGCTTTGAGCCGAGCAACCAGCAAGAGGCTTACGATATGACCCGCAAGGCTTTTGAGATGTCGGAGAAGATGCATACGCCTGTTCTTATGCGCGTTACGACACGTATGGCTCACTCGCGTGCAGTCGTTTGCACCTCGGATGAAAAGCCCGTGCAAAACAAGATGTCGCTGCCCGAGAACGTACAGCACTTCATACTCCTTCCTGCTTTTGCCAAGCGCAACTATGCCGAACTCGTTGCAGCCCAAGACGATTTTGTCAAAGCCTCCGAGACTGCCGGCAACAATGTCTATACTCGCGGCAACAACCCGCGCTGTGCTATCGTGGCTTGCGGCATAGGCTACAACTACGTAATGGAACATCTTGCAGGTAATAATGACTATTCTGTGCTTAAGATTACCCAGTATCCTCTTCCCGTTGAACTCATCAATCGTATGGTGGCAGACGGAGCGGAGGAAGTGTTGGTCGTTGAAGAAGGTCAGCCCGTTGTGGAAGAGTTGATGCGCGGTTTGGTTCCCTCGTCCGTAGCAGTCAAAGGTCGTCTTACCGGTGTGTTGCCGCGTATGGGCGAACTCTCACCCGATGCACTGCGCTCGGCTCTCGGCTTACAGGCTCTGCCGCTCAAGCAGGCTGATGACATTGTTGTTTCACGTCCGCCCGCTCTCTGTCAGGGTTGCGGACATAGGGATATGTATGCAGCCCTCAATGAGGTGGCACGCGAATATGAGTCGCCGCGTATATTCGGCGATATAGGTTGCTATACACTCGGCGCACTTTCACCTTTCCACGCTATTCATGCTTGTGTGGAGATGGGCGCTTCCATCACTATGGCAAAAGGTGCAGCAGATGCCGGTCAACACCCCGCTATAGCCGTTATAGGCGACAGCACTTTTACCCACTCGGGTATGACCGGTCTGCTCGACTGCGTTAACTCCAACGCCAACGTGGTAGTGCTTATCTCCGACAACCTCACTACAGGTATGACCGGCGGTCAGGACAGTGCAGGCACCGGCAGACTTGAGCAGATATGCTACGGCGTAGGTGTGGAGAAAGAACATGTACGTGTGGTAGTGCCGCTGCCGAAGAATATGGAAGAGATAAAGCTGGTGCTTCGCGAGGAGATTAACTACAATGGTACGAGCGTGGTTATTGCCCGCCGCGAGTGCATACAGACACTCAAACGTCACCTCAAAGCCGCTAAAAAATAAACCCTTAAATAGACAATCGTTATGAAAAAGAATATTATACTTGCAGGCGTGGGAGGACAAGGTATTCTTTCTATCGCCACTGTCATAGGTGAGGCTGCTCTCGCCGAAGGTCTTTATCTCAAGCAAGCCGAAGTGCACGGAATGAGTCAGCGCGGCGGCGATGTGCAAAGTAACCTGCGTTTGTCTTCGGAGCCTATAATGAGCGACCTTATAGAGAAAGGTCAAGCCGACATCATCATCTCGCTTGAGCCTATGGAGGCTCTGCGTTATGTGCAGTATCTCAAGCCCGAAGGTTGGATCGTTACCTCGTCTGTCCCTTTTGTCAATATCCCTGACTATCCTGATATAAATGAGGTGATTAAGCATATTACCGCTCACGCCAATAATGTCTTGCTTGACGTGGAGGCTCTTGCCAAGGAGGCAGGTGCGCCCTCGCAGGCTGCCAATATGGTTCTGCTCGGTGCTGCCATACCTATGCTCGGTATCGACCACGACAAGATGATAGCAGGCGTTCAGCGCGTGTTTGCCCGCAAGGGTGAAGCGGTAGTGGCAACCAACGTTGCGGCTGTGGAAGCAGGGTATAAAGCATCTAAAAAATAAACGACTATGGCTTTCCCGCTGAATAAACAGACGGTCGATAATATATGTATCGACTTCGGCTTGCGCAATGCCCACGAACTCGGCGCGGCTTCCATCCGCCAACTCGTAGGTGTGGTAAAAGACATAGAACGTGCCACGGGTGAGGAGTTTGTACACATGGAACTCGGTGAACCCGGACTGCCGTCGGAGAAAATAGGTATAGAAGCCGAACATCAGGCTCTGCTGCAAGGCTATGGTGCCAAGTATCCCGTGATAACGGGTATTCCCGAACTCAAACACTGGGGGTCGGAGTTCGTCAAGGCTTTTGTCGGTCTGGATATACCCGATGATTGTATAGTACCTACCGTCGGCTCTATGCAAGGGGCTTTTGCTTTGAACCTTACTATGTCGCAGATTGACGAAAAACGCGATACGGTTCTTTTCATTGACCCTTGTTTCCCCGTTCAGAAACAGCAATGTAAAGTCATTGGTGTAAGGGTGGACTGCTTTGATGTCGCTAAGTTCAGGGGCGAGGCTCTTGCCGAAGAACTGGAAAAACATTTTAAGACCGGCAGGATTGCGGCAATGCTTTTCTCCAATCCGAATAACCCATCGTGGATGTGCTTGACTGAAAGAGAATTGGAGATAATCGGTCGTCTTGCTACCAAGTACAACGTACTCGTAATAGAAGACCTCGCATATCTCAATATGGACTTCCGTGACAAGGGACGCGGCAAACCTTACGAACCGCCGTATCAGCCGTCTGTCGGCAGATATACCAACGACTGCGTACACATGATTTCTTCGTCCAAGATTTTCTCCTACGCAGGTCAGCGCGGTGCCATAATCGCTATCAATCCGGCTCTTGCACACCGCTGCTTCGAATCGCTTGGTAAGCGTTACGACAACGATGGGCAGTTCCTTCGTAACTTTGTGTATATCATACTCTACAGTCTGTCTTCCGGTGTTACCCACTCAGTGCAGTTCGCTATGGCGGCGATGTTCAAGGCAGCCTGTCTCGGGCAACTTGATTTTGTCAGTCATACGCGTGAGTATGAACGCCGTGCTGCTGCCATAAAAGAGATAATGACCCGCAACGGTTTCCATATAGTATATGACAAAGATGCCGATAACAAGGAGGTGGGCAACGGCTTCTTCTTTACTTTCGGCTACAAGGACTGGACGGGTGAACAACTGATAAACAAACTCATCTACTACGGAGTGTCCGCTATCACTCTTGCGCCTACCGGTGCGGCACGCGAAGGACTGCGCGGTTGTGCCAGTGCCATACGCGAAGACCAGTATGCGGAACTTGATAAACGCTTGACATTGTTTAACAAAGATTACGGCAAAAAATGAATACCGATATTAAGTTCGTTACTCCCGCCGAAGCCGTACGCCTTGTGCGTTCCGGCGATACCATAGTGGTGCAAGGTTCCACCTCCGTTCCTATGGCTCTGCTTAAAGCCGTGACGGAGCGTGCTGCAGAGTTGAGAGACGTTAAGTTCATCTCCGGCTTTGCCATACACCCTGAAGGCGCACCATACGCCAAAAAAGAGTATATTGACTCTTTCCGTGCACTCAGTATCTTCGTCCCCAATTACCTCCGTCAGGCTATGCGTGATGGGACGGCTGACACTATACCCGTCTTCCTCGGTGAAGTTCCCGGGCTGTTCCGCAATGGTACTCTCGGTTGCGATGTGATGATGCTTCAGGTCTCAACGCCGGATGAGGACGGCTATTGCTCGTTCGGTATATCCGCCGACCTTGCTTATTCAGGCTGCGAGTGCGCACGTGTGGTGATAGCACAGATGAACAAGTATGTACCTCATACACAGGGTCCTGCCAAGATCCACGTCTCTCGCCTTGCTGCCGTATGCCGTATAGACGAACCGCTGATAGAGGTGCCGACACCTATGCCTACAGATGTGGAAACACGTATAGGTAATTATATTGCCGCCGAGATTCCCGATGGAGCCACGTTGCAGATAGGAGTGGGCGGAATACCTAATGCTGTCATTAACGCACTCCAAGACCATAAACATCTCGGTCTGCATACAGAGGCTATGACCGACGGCGTGCTGCCGCTTATAGAAAAAGGCGTGATAGACAATTCGCTGAAGAAAATCCTACCGGGTAAGTCTGTGGGTTCGCTCGTACTCGGTTCGCAACGACTCTACGACTATCTTGACTATAACAAGGACGTAGAGATACACGATGTTGCTTACACTAATGACCCGCAAATAATCCGTCAGAACCCGAAGGTGATGTCTATCAACTCCGCTATAGAAGTTGACCTGACCGGTCAAATTTGTGCCGACTCCATAGGCGAGACGGTTATATCGGGTGTGGGCGGTCAGCACGATTTCTTCTATGGCGCTTCGCAGAGTGAAGGCGGTAAGTGTTTCCTTGCTCTGACGAGTATGACAGCCAAAGGACAGTCGAAGATCGTGTCGCATCTTGCTACGGGAGCAGGTGTGGTAACAACACGCTTCCAAGCCAATTATATCGTTACCGAACACGGTATAGCCAACCTTCGTGGTCTGCCTCTTGCCGACCGTGCTAAAGCACTGATAGCCATTGCCGACCCGAGTGTAAGGGAAGAGCTTGAAAGAGAGGCTGTACGCCGCTTCGGAATAGGATTTTTGAGGCTCAAGTAATATGCCGCACGTTGTTGACAACCATATCCTTATCCCGCAGATGGCGGCACTGCTCCGTGAAGGCAAGCAGGTTCGTTTTACCCCCACAGGCAACAGTATGCGCCCATTCATAGAGGGCGGCACAGATACAGTGGTGCTGCGGCTAAAAAATAAAGTTAAGGTCGGTGATATGTGCCTTGCCGCTATACCTTTTAAGGCAAACAACGCACAAGTCATCTATGTGCTGCATCGCGTGATAAGAGTAAAAGGCAATGATATAACCATGCAAGGAGACGGCAACCTACGCGGGTATGAGTATTGCACTCGCGAGGATATACTCGGTACGGTGGAGACTATTATCAAGCCCGACGGCAGACGTGTAACGCCTCGAAACGGATGGGTCTGGCGTTGGTTGTGCCGACCGAGAAGTCTGTGGCTCAAACTATACAGGCACATATTTATATATAAGACACTGATGCCGCTCAAATGGAAAAAACATTAAGATACTAAAATAAACAAGCAATTACTATGAAAGCAAAAACAGGATTTCGTCTGCGTGCTTTGGGTGACGAGTTTATTCTCGTAGGCGAGAGTGTAGAGCAGGTTAATTTCAACAAGATGATTACAATGAATCAGACCGCTGCTTATCTGTGGCGCGAGGTGGAAAAACTGCCGGATTTTGATGCAGGGACAATGGCACAACTCCTGACAGATGAGTATGAGGTTAGTTATGAACAAGCACTCACAGATGCTAAAAGCACTATCGAGACATGGCAGGAAGCAGGTATTATAGAGTAGCGGGACACGTTTTTTCAATCTCGGCTGACGACAGGTTGCTCGACCCGCTGACCAATTATCAGCCGTTTGCTATCAACGAACAGGAAGCAGAAGGCGTTGAGCCGGTTTTCAACCTTAGTGTCGTGGATAGGCCTTTCGAGGATAAGGACAAGCAGTTCGTTTTTGCCGACACATCGGAAGAAGATATGCCTCGCTTTGAGATTTATCGTCTTGCCGACGGTTGGTTCTTCGCCGTTGCACCGCGTGCCGATGCACCAACTGCTTCATATATAAAGGTGTCAGCCGATTTTCACGATGCACAACTATATATAGTCCTCGAGCAGATGCCCGACTATCGTTTTGCCATCAACAATGCGGCTATGCTGCTTTATGCCTTCTCTACAGTTGGTCTGCATACGCTTGAGATGCATGCCGCAGTGGTAGTAAAAGATGGTCTTGGTTACCTTTTCCTCGGCAAGTCCGGTACGGGTAAATCCACTCATGCACAGCAATGGCTCAAGGCTTTTGAAGGCTCGTGGCTGCTTAATGATGACAACCCTGTATTGAGACTTGAAGAAGAGAACGGGCGCAAACTGATGCGTGTCTATGGCTCGCCGTGGAGCGGCAAGACACCTTGCTACAAAAACGAGTCGGCTGAAGTGGGCGGTGTAGTCAAACTCTCTCAGGCTCCGCATAATGTAGCGCGCGTACTGTCTAACAGCGAGGCGTATGCCTATATGCTCTCCTCGTCAAGCGGACTGAAAATCAATCCGCCGTCGATGGATGCCATATACGATACCATATCGCAGATGATACTCTCGTTCAAGTTCTTCGGATTGGAGTGCCTTCCTAATGTGGATGCCGCAGAGGTATGCTATAAGGCTATAACAGATAATAAATAGTGCTTTCGTAGCACCAAATGATATGTAAACTGTATGTTTTACAAAAACCTTTCTTCTTCTGCCGCTTCAGATAAGGGCGGCAGAAGAGATTTTTCAGCGCAACGCAGTTATGTTTCCGATAAACGCAAAGTTTCTGATTTGCCCGTTCGCCGTCCCAAAGAGAGCGAAATGATATTCGGTATGCGTGCCGTGATAGAAGCCATAGATGCAGGTAAGAATTTGCAGAAGATTTTATTAAGACGAGATATGTCGTCTTCCCTATCTCACGAACTCAACGACAAACTGCAAGAAGCAAATGAACGCGGACAATTGCTCACCGTTGTTCAGCGTGTGCCTGTGGAAAAACTTAACCAACTGACAAGCAAGAACCACCAGGGAGTGATTGCATTCTTAAGTCCTGTTGAGTTTTACCGCATAGAGGATATTGTTCAGCAGGTGTTTGAGAACGGCGAGACACCGCTTGTTATGGTGCTTGACAGCATAACCGATGTACGTAATTTTGGAGCCATAGCGCGTTCTTGTGCCTGTGCAGGTGTGAATGCCGTGGTCGTTCCGGCTCATAACAGTGTGCTTATCAATGGCGATGCCGTCAAGACCTCTGCCGGTGCTTTACACACGCTGCCCGTTTGCCGCGTGGACAACCTCGAAGACACATTGCGCTACTTGCGCGATTCGGGACTTGACATCGCTGCCGCCACCGAACACGCTGCCGACTCATATACCGCCACCGACCTTACCGGACCGCTCGCCATCGTTATGGGAAGCGAGGAAAAAGGTATAAGCGACAAGGTGCTTGCGCTGTGCAACAAAAAAGTGAAAATCCCGATGCACGGCACCATTGAGAGCCTTAACGTTTCAGTGGCTGCCGGTATTATGCTCTTTGAAGTGCTGCGACAGAGAATTGCTGTCGAAAAATGACAAATTGTGGCATTATTTTTGTAAAAATCGCGTAAAATGCAGATTTTTTGTACAGAAATTTGCTCAATCAAAAAAAAGTCCGTACCTTTGCACGCTTTTTGAGCGCATTTTGAAAAACAAATAAACATTTTCGTTTCCGACGGAAAGCGTATGAGTAATGTCCGCTAACCCGCAAATCCGTTATTAAAGTGCAAGCTCGTTTGTGTGAAGAGCAGATTATGAAGCAAATGCGAAACCCGTCGGCGAGAACGAGAATAATAACTAACAATTATTTAATCCACTAAAACAAATGTCAGGATTATTAGGTAAAAAAATCGGAATGACTTCCGTATTCGGTGCCGATGGTAAGAATGTTCCATGCACCGTCATTGAAGTTGGTCCTTGCGTTGTAACGCAACTGAAGACGGTGGAGAAAGACGGCTATGAGGCTGTTCAGATCGGTTTTATGCCCAAGGGCGAAAAGCACACGAACAAAGCCGAAGCCGGTCATTTCAAAGCCGCAGGCGTTCAGCCGATGCGTCATCTTGCAGAGTTTGACGGTTTTGATCGCGAGCTCAAACTTGGTGATACTCTCACGGTTGATATGTTTGAGGAAAACAGTTACGTTGACGTTATCGGTACCAGCAAAGGTAAAGGTTTCCAAGGCGTTGTTAAACGTCACGGATTCGGCGGCGTAGGTCAGTCGACTCACGGTCAGGACGACCGTCTTCGTGCCCCCGGTTCGGTAGGTGCTTGTGCTTATCCTTCACGCATCTTCCCCGGTACACGTATGGCAGGTCACATGGGTCAAGACCGCGTAACGGTTCAGAACCTCGTTGTTCTCAAAGTAATTCCCGAGTATAATCTGCTGATGGTAAAAGGCAGTATTCCCGGTGCTAAAAACAGTATTGTAATCATTAACAAGTAAGTAGTATGGAACTTAGTATTAAGAATATGGCCGGTCAGGATACCGGAAAGAAGGTAGTGCTCAGCGATGCTATCTTCGCAATTGAGCCTAACGACCACGCTATTTATTTGGACGTTAAGCAGTATCTCGCCAACAACCGTCAGGGTACGGCAAAGGCTAAACAACGTAGCGAAAACGCACACTCAACCCGCAAACTCGGTCGCCAGAAAGGCGGCGGCGGCGCACGTCCGGGCGATTTGAAATCTCCGGTTCGCGTAGGTGGTGGTACCATCTTTGGTCCCGTTCCCCGCGACTATAGTTTCAAGCTCAACCGCAAGGTTAAACAGCTTGCACGTCGTAGCGCACTGAGTCTTCGCGCTAAACAAGATCAGATTATCGTACTTGATGCTCTGAAATTCGATGCTCCGAAGACCAAGGCTATGATTGAGGTTATGAAGAACCTTAACGTAGAGGGTAAGAAAGTGCTGTTCGTCTTGGCAGAAGGTAATCAGGAAGTTCTCAAATCGGCTCGCAACATTCAGCGTACCCGCGTTATGACAGCAGGCGAACTGAACACCTATGCAGTAATGAACGCTAATATGGTTGTTCTCGTTGAGGATGCCGTAAAAGCAATTGAACAAACATTTAACGCATAAGGAGGTAAAGTTATGTCATTGATTATCAAACCTATCGTTACTGAAAAGATGAACGCTGCCGGCGAAAAAGCAAATCGCTACGGCTTTATGGTAGAACGCTCTGCCAACAAGATTGAAATCAAGAAAGAAGTAGAGCGTATGTACAATGTTGAGGTAGTGGACGTAAATACACTCATAGTGGCTCCCAAGCTCAAACAGCGTTGGACCAAAAGTGGCTTGCTCCGTGGTAAGACCAACTCTTACAAAAAGGCTATCGTTACATTGAAAGAAGGTGAAACAATTGATTTTTATAGCAATATCTAAAAATGGCTGTACGTAAATTAAAACCCACTACACCGGGGCAAAGACACAAGATTATCGGCGCGTTTGAGACAATTACCGCAAGCGCACCGGAGAAGTCTCTTGTATTCGGCAAAAGAAAAACGGGTGGTCGCAACAACAACGGTAAAGAGACCATGCGTTATATCGGCGGCGGACACAAGCAGAAATTCCGCGTAATTGACTTCAAACGCAATAAAGACGGTGTACCCGCTACTGTTAAGACAATCGAGTACGATCCGAACCG
>DJXH01000043.1:0-768 GCA_002449665.1 Bacteroidales bacterium UBA7009 | reverse complement strand
GAGTACGATCCGAACCGCTCGGCTCGTATCGCTCTGTTGTTCTATGCAGACGGTGAAAAACGTTATATTCTTGCACCTAACGGACTGCAAGTTGGTCAAACAGTAATTTCGGGCGAAAACGTAGCTCCTGAAGTAGGTAACGCTCTGCCGATGGCAAATATGCCTCTCGGTACGCTTATCCACAACATAGAGATGCGCCCCGGTCAAGGAGCACAAATGGTTCGCTCCGCCGGTGTGTTCGCCCAGTTGGCTGGTCGTGAAGACAAGTATGCCATCATTAAACTTCCTTCGGGTGAACTGCGCAAGATTCTTGCTGCATGTAAAGCAACCGTAGGTGTTGTAGGCAACAGCGACCACGCTCTCGAAAAGTCGGGTAAGGCAGGTCGCAGCCGCTGGCTCGGTCGCCGTCCGCACAACAGAGGTGTTACCATGAACCCTGTAGATCACCCGATGGGTGGTGGTGAAGGTCGCGCTTCCGGCGGACATCCGCGTAGCCGCAAGGGCTTGCTTGCTAAGGGTTATAAGACTCGTCATCCGAAGAACCAGAGCAACCAGTATATTATTGAAAGACGTAAAAAGTAACCTGTAAAATTAGAGAATTATGAGTCGTTCATTAAAAAAAGGACCCTTTATCAACGTTAAGTTGGAGAATAAGGTACTCGCTATGAATGAGGCTAACAAGAAAGAAGTTATCAAAACTTGGTCTCGTGCAAGTATGATCTCCCCTGATTTTGTAGGTCACACAATCGCAGTTCACAATGGAAACAA
>DJXH01000004.1 GCA_002449665.1 Bacteroidales bacterium UBA7009 | reverse complement strand
AAATAACGGCTGTAGTTCTCCACGCCGGAGCAGTAGCCGAGTTCCTGAATCATCTCGAGGTCGTACTTGACACGCTCTTCTATGCGTTTGGCATAGAGCGGTTCGCCTATCTCTTGGAAGTGCATCACTTGGTTGGCAAGGTCAAGGCGTATCTGCTCTATGGCGGAGGTCAAGCGGTCAGGCGAAGTACAGAAGATAGTGGCAGGATAGATGTTGATATGGTCGAAACTGTCAATGATGTTCATACTGACAGGTTCGAGCAGTTGTATTTCGTCTATCTCGTTACCGAAGAAAGTAATGCGTATCACCTGTTCGGCGTAGGCGAGGCGTATGTCTATGGTGTCGCCTTTGACGCGGAACTTACCTCTGCCAAGTTCAGCATCGTTGCGCACATACTGCGCCTCCACGAGTTGTTTGAGCAGCGTATCGAAGGCAATAGTCTCGCCGCAAGCCACTGATATACAGGAGCGGGTAAAGTCCTGCGGGTTACCTATGCCATAAAGGCAACTGACGGACGATACCACCACCACGTCGCGTCTTCCGCTGAGCAATGCGGCTGTGGCAGAAAGGCGCAGGCGGTCTATCTCTTCGTTTATGCTGAGGTCTTTCTCTATATACGTATCGGTCTGGGGGAGATAGGCTTCGGGCTGATAGTAGTCGTAGTAACTGACGAAATACTCAACGGCGTTATTGGGGAAAAAGCCTTTCATCTCAGCGTAGAGTTGCGCTGCAAGGGTTTTGTTGTGGCTGAGTATGAGGGTAGGACGGTTAGCAGCAGCGATGACGTTTGCTACGGTAAAGGTCTTGCCGGAGCCTGTAACGCCGAGCAATGTTTGTGCCGGTGCTCCTGCCTGCAAACCGTCAACGAGACTCTTGATAGCCTCAGGCTGGTCGCCGGTAGGTCGGAAAGCCGAAACGAGTTCAAAACGGTCAGTCATAGTTATAGGCAGGATTTAAGAGCGGATAATTCTTGCTTTATTTCTTCTTGTACCTGCGCGGAATTAGTTACCAACGGCAGACGCAAAACATTGTTTATCAATCCTTGGAAGGACAATACGGTTTTTATTCCGGCGGGATTGCCTTCCTTAAAGAGCAGCGAGACCATAGGGCTGAAACGCTGCTGGAGGTCGTGGTTATGGTCATTCACGATACGCCCGAACTCACGCGGGAAGGCGTTGGCAGCCACTGAGATAAGTCCGGCAGCACCTGCATCCATCAACTGAGCCGCTATACCGTCATCGCCGGAGATAACGAGGAAATCGGGATAAGAGCGCATTAAGTCTATCAGATGTTTTATCTGTTCTATGTTACCACTGGCTTCTTTTATTCCGGCGATACGGCTGCCGCAAGCCTTATGCAGGCGCACTACCGTCTCGGGCAGCAGGTTTACTCCCGTGCGCCCCGGGACATTATACAGGATAACAGGAACAGGGGAAGCCTCCGCCAAGGCACAAAAATGACGGTACAATCCCTCTTGGGAAGGTTTGTTGTAGTAGGGACATACACTGAGAATAGCGGCAAAATGGCGACTTAACGTTTCAGACCACTGATTCACAGTCTCAACAACAGCCGCAGTATTATTGCCGCCAAGCCCGAGGACAAGCGGCAGGCGTGAATCTACGGTATTGACAACAAAATCAACAACTTCGTGTTTTTCTCTTTCTGTCAGCGTAACCGCTTCGCCTGTGGTACCGAGCACAACGAGATAATCGGTGCCACCATCAATCTGCAACTCAACAAGCCGTGCAAGTGCCTCAAAATCAACTCTGCCGTCCGCCTGAAAGGGCGTTATCATAGCAGTACCGAGACCTGATAGTTTATTTGTCATTACTTTGTATCGTATTTAAGAAATGGATTATTTGATTATACAGAGCGGCGGAACTGCCATATTCGGTCATATCCACCATCATATCGTGCAGACCGTCCACTATATGCCCGCCTGTCTTAAAAGCAGCATCAGCATATAGAGCAACATAGTGAAGCGGCAGACAATAGCGAGAAGTAAGGTCGATGAGCAAATCATACTTCTCGCTGCGAATCTCGTCAATTATGTTTTTTTCGGGTCGCCCCGAGAAAGAGGTGTCAGCACGGCAGAGCATAATATTCTGCGGCAGATGTGGCGATGCAGCGTGCCGCTTGTTTACATAGCCGACACAAGCCACCGTCCTGCCCGACTCCAAAATCTCACTTACTATCTCTTTAATGTCTGCATTTTTTTCCTCTTCATCACTGACATAGAGCAGCAATATCGACTTAATGTTCTTATATACGGGGAACCGCACATTGCGTACAGGCTGCTTGGAAACACGCTTTCTAAAAAGATATTGTTTATATTTTTCAAACATTATTACACATTTTTTATTCGTTTATCATACCAAGGAACTCGTCCTCACCTACAAGCCTTATACCGAGCGATTCGGCTTTTTTGCGCTTTTCGGGACCCATATTCTCTCCGGCAAGAACAAAACTTGTTTTCTTGGATATGCTGCCCGTATTCTTGCCTCCGTTGGCTTCTATGAGTGCCTTATATTCATCGCGCGAATGGCGACTGAACACACCGGAGATAACGATGGTCTGCCCTTGCAGCAGGTCGGACGAAGAGGCTTGCCTGTCTTCGGAAACCTGCATTTGCAGACCCGCGTTTTTCAGTTTGATTATCTCCTGGAGGTTGTCGGTGTCATTGAAAAAAGCAATGATATTGTCGGCTATCTGCTCTCCTACATCCTCTACGTCGGTCAGTTGCTCCCGCGTAGCCCACTGAAGAGCCTCAACGGAAGGGAAGCGTCGGGCAATCTTACGCGCCGTCGTCTCACCTACCATACGTATGCCGAGAGCAAAGAGCACACGCGCCCAAGGAACTGATTTAGAAGCCTCTATGCTGACTAATATATTCTGCGCCGACTTGCTGCCAAGCCGCTCCTGTGAAGCGAGGTCAGCGTGTGAAAGAGAGTATAAGTCGGCGGGCGTTTTTATCAGTCCTTCGCCGAAAAGCATAGCTATCGTTTCGTCTCCGAGACCGTCTATGTTCATCGCCTTGCGCGAGACGAAATGAATAATCTTGCCTTGCAGTTGAGGCGGACAGCCTTTGCGGTTGGGGCATCTCCAAGCCGCCTCGCCTTCCACACGCACAAGCGGGGTATTACACTCGGGGCAGACGGGAGTAAAGCGATAGTCATAGTCGGTACTATCATCGTCAGCCTCAGCGGCTTTGCCTGTAATCTTGGGGATAATCTCACCGCCTTTTTCCACCCACACCATGTCCCCTTCTTTTATCCGCATGGAGCGTATAAAGTCCTCATTATGAAGGGTAGCGCGACTGACCTGCGTACCTGACAGTTGCACCGGCTCGAGGTTGGCGACAGGCGTTACCACGCCCGTTCTGCCCACTTGGTAAGAGATGCTCGTCAGCCGTGTTTTCTGCTTTTCGGCGGGGAACTTATATGCAATAGCCCAGCGCGGACTCTTGGCTGTATATCCGAGTTCTTCCTGCTGGTGTATATTATTCACTTTCAGCACTATGCCGTCTGTTGCCACCGGCAGGTTCTTGCGCTCCGTGTCCCAGTAAGCGATAAAGTCCATCACCTCGTTTATGCTATGGCAGAGTTTGATGGCATCACTTACGGGGAAGCCCCATTGCTTGACAGCCTCAAGCCGCTCATAGTGAGTATCAAACGGCAGGTCTTCGCCAAGCAGATAATAGAGATAGCATATCAGTCCGCGCCTCTCTACCTCCTTGCTGTCAAGCAGTTTGAGAGTACCCGAAGCGGCATTGCGCGGATTGGCAAAAAGCGGTTCCTCGTTGTCTTCACGCTCTTTATTCAGTCTCTCAAAAGCCTCCCAGGGCAGCAGCACTTCACCACGCAGTTCAAAACTGTCGGGCAGTTCGGCTGACACTACTTGCGGAATAGAACCGATAGTCTGTATATTACGCAGCACATCGTCGCCGCGCACGCCATCGCCGCGAGTGAGGGCATGGGTAAGTCGTCCGTGTTCGTACCAGAGAGATATACTCAATCCATCGAATTTCAGTTCGGCCACTATCTCCACTCCGGCGGGCAGGTGTCGGAGCCAGTCTTCTATCTCCTGCTCCGAATAGGTGTTGCCGAGCGAGAGCATCGGATAGCGGTGGGCAATCTGCTGAAAAGCCTTGCGTTGCTGTTTGCTCGCCGAAGACGTAGAAGAGAGGTCAGACCCGACGCGCTGTGTAGGCGAATCGGGAGTGAGCAGTTCTGGATACTGCTTTTCGATGTCCTGCAAACGCCTCATAAGGCGGTCATACTCTTGGTCGGAGATGGTGGGACTGCTGTTTTGGTAGTAGTCGATGTTCGCCCTTGTAAGTGTGGCTTTCAGCCGAGACACTTCCTCTCGGGCAGATTCGGAGGCGGAAGAGAATAGGTCGTTCATCGTATCATCACTTTACGTTGTAACACTTTGCCGTCCACGAAGATATGGACTATATACATCCCGCTTTTGAGGTTGTCCGCCGGCAGCAGGAAGTCGTTGTCTGTAATAGGCAAGTGCTCTACGAACGTACCTTCCAACGTGTAAATCCTGAGCCACCCGCCTTGGGCGTTTTTTATTATATGGTGAGCGATGTCGCTATCATCCTGCTCCACAAAGAGGTCGGCGGTGGTCTGAATAGTGCTGCCGAGTTTGAGTCCCACCACAACGGGGTCGTGGTCAGAATAGCGGAACATAGTGCCATCGTCCTGTTTATCATACGTATAGCGGTCAAGTTCGTCGGAGTTGATATGGTAGGCGAACATTCCCGTTACCTGCTCAAGCATAGTGGAGTTGCAAAGAGCGTGGTCGAGGTACCCCGCCTCGCTGCGATAGGTGTATGAATATGACGAGTCGGCGTGGAAAAAGCGGTGCAAGTCAGTCATTCCGCCGTCTATCAACACCGTTATAGGGTCTTCTTTGGCGTAGGCATTAAGGTCGCCCATGATAAGCACATCTTCGTCGGAAACATACGTACTCCAATAACTGCACTCGCTCAGTACGGAACCGGCTTCGGCTACACGGTCGGCATTAAACGAACCCTGACCGTCCCCTTGGTCGGCATTGCGCCCGCTACCCTTGCCGGACTTGGCTTTGAAGTGGTTGATAGAGAAGGTAAAACGCTCGCCGGTGGATATTTCTTCAAAACACTGCAAGTACTTACGATAGTCCACGCCGCCGTTATTCAGGCGAAGGGTGGAATAAGGCTTAACTGTTTGAGTACAATAGACATAGCCCGACTTAGTATAACTGCCGCTTGAGTGTCCGCCGTCGTCGATGTACGTAAACTGTCTGCCTGTTCGCTTGGTCAGTTCGGAGGCTATTTCGCTGAGGGCAGCCTGACCGCGTTCCACCTCTACGAGTCCGTATATATCAGCGTTGATGAGTGCAAGTCCGGCACACACTTTTTCTTTCTGGCCTTGGTGCTCTGCATAACTGTCCGCGCCAAAGCCCGTACCAAGGTTCTCCACAAGATAATACTCAAGGTTGGCGGCACAGACGAGCAACGTATGCTTGTCGCGCATATCTGCCTGCTCGAGGTCTTTGCGGCTTAAGATATCCTCACGCGAGTTGCCGACAAAGTCGCCGCTGACGAAACTCAGACTGCCTGTTGAGTTGACCCGTACAACGAGGTTGCGCAGCCTCTCGCCGGTACGGTGATAGCCGCTAACACCTGTCAGCGAGACCGTCCCCGTGTTGTTGAGCGAAAGCAGTGAGGTATATTCAGCCGACATCGGATATGCCTGATTGGTAGGCGAATAGATACGGCGGGGAGAGATGTAATAAGCCGAGGTGTTGTAGTTGGAGCAGATGTACCAGTCATCGGTCATCCGGACGGTCTTGCCTACGTAGGAAGACAGTTCGGAGGATGTCCAAGTCTGCTTGTCGCTGACGGTAAGAGGCGTATATCCCGCCGCAAACAAGCCCAAAGGCAGAAGCAGGAGTATGGCAAAAAGTGTATGTCGCATAAAAGTCAAATAAGTGTTTATGTTTATTTTAGTATGGATTTCGCTGTAGTAATATCGTTTTGAATTTGGTTTTGCAGTTCGGTAAGGGAGTTAAAACGCCTTTCTCCGCGCAAAAATGTGCAGCACTCTACCGACATCGTTTTTCCGTATGCATTACCCGCATAATCAAGCAGGTGGACTTCCACGCTGACCCTATCTCCCCCAACGGTCGGATTAGTACCGATATTCATCACTCCTTTATATTCACGGCTGTCTATTTCCGCTTTTACTGCATACACGCCGTTTGCGGGCAACAGCATCTCTGCTGCAACTTTAAGATTGGCAGTGGGAAAACCGAGAGAATGTCCTAATCCCCTGCCCTTTACCACCACACCTCGGAGCGCGAAGGGTCTGCCGAGCATAAAAGTTGCTTTTTCCACATCGCCAGCAAGGAGAGCGGAACGTATCTTCGAGGACGACACCTCACCCTCCGGCGCGCAGGAGATAGGCAGCACCTCTATTCCGGCTTTGCTGCCCAACAACTTGTACTGCTCAAAGTCGCGTATTCCGTCAGAGCCGAAACTATGGTCGTAGCCCATAAGGAGGACACTGACATCATACTCGTTATGAAGCAGACGGAGGAACTCGCCTGCCGTCATACTTCTTACGTCAGGGAAGTCTATCGGCACTACCTTGTCCACCCCGCAAGCGCGGATAAGCGACACTCGCTCGTCAAGCGTTGTGAGCAGCCGTGGCGGCTCTGCCGTTAGAAACTCGCGAGGATGGCGACTGAAGGTAACCACAAGCGAGAGCAATGACCTTGATTGAGCCGTCCTCACAAGTTCGTCAAGCAGATACCGATGCCCACGATGGACACCATCGAAAAATCCTATTGTAGCAACGTAACTCACTTGTTCGCTTTATTATTTACTCCACATCTGCATCACTTTCTCTATCACGGGAGCCATATCGTAGTACTTGTATTCGGCAAGCCTTCCACCGAAGATAACGTTCGGTTCTGCCTCAGTAAGAGAGCGATACCGGTCTGCAAGACTGTTGTTTTTCTCGTCATTAACAGGGTAATACGGCTCCATACCGTGCTTATATTCAGTGCTATACTCCTCGCTAATGACTGTAGAGGAACAAGCATCCACTTTATCGCCGAACATCTCAAAATGCTTATGCTCAATAATGCGGGTATATGGCTCGTTGTGGCTCGTATAATTGACAACGGCATTGCCCTGGTAGTTGCTTACGTGTTCTACTCGGGTCTTGAAACTGACAGTCCGCCAGTCCAGTCTGCCAAGGCTGAAACCGAAATACTCGTCCAACCTGCCGGTATAAACGAGCGTGTCGGCAACATCGCGCCAAGTGTCGCGATAAGACTCAAAAAAGTCAGTATCCGTCAGACAATCAGCATCGTCAAGCAGAGCCTCCGTCAAGACATTATACCCGCCAATGGGTATGCCTTGGTAGGAGTCATTGAAATAGTTGTTGTCATACACAAAGCGCACCGGAAGACGGCGGATGATGAAAGCCGGCAAATCTTTGCAGTCCCTACCCCATTGTTTTTCTGTATATTCCTTAATCAGTTTGGTGAATATATCTTTCCCTACAAGACAAAGCGCTTGTTCTTCGAGGTTCTGCGGTTCTCTGCCGCAGAGGGCAGCCACGGCTTCCGCCTTCTGCTCTTCTATACGCGCTTTCGCCTCTTGGGGAGTGGTTACACCCCACATCTGGCGGAAGGTATTCATATTGAAAGGCAGGTTATACAGTTCGCCTTTGTAGTTGGCTATTGGGGAGTTGGTATAACGATTAAAAGGGACGAGAGAATTGACAAAATCCCATACTTTTTTATTGTTTGTGTGGAAGATATGCGCGCCGTACTTATGGACGTTGATACCTTCTATGTTTTCACAATAGACATTGCCGCCGAGCTGGGGGCGTTTGTCTATAACGAGACATTTCTTGCCGGCTTTGGTGGCAAAATATGCGAATGTGGCACCGAACAGCCCTGAGCCGACAATGAGATAATCGTAGTGTTTCATACAAAAAATTTTATTGCTTTCTTTCAAAAATACAATATGCGAAAGTTTGCACGCAAAGGTACAAAAAATAATCAAAACCGCCAAATAAATTAACTTTATTCAGCGGTTTTGAACCTGACACACTATATTTCGATTACTGTTTCTCTATATCCTTTAACGAATTTTTCCCATAATCACCTAATACCTTATACACCTTTCTGCTGCCAATATCATACATATACTCCAATTCGAGATTTCGGTTCCAATCCTCAATCTCCTTATCGGAAGACAATACCATCCGTTTCATACGCTTGACATATCTGCCTGACCCTCTGAAATATAAATGGCTATTACGAAGAGCCAAATAGTAATACCACTCGTAGGGTATATATATGGACTCATCATCAGCTATATTAAGGGAGGCAATATCCTGCATATTGCGTGCATCGGCTTCACGGTGCAGGTCTATTTTTTTCCAATTATTATGGTTGCCGGAAAAAACAAAATATGACACCGAACAAAGTACTAACACGGATGTTACTGTCTTTAAGCATTTTACCTGCTGTTGAAGCAGGACAAAAAGTGCTATTATACAGGGGATATATGCAGCCCACGTATAGTAAAGAGCATATCTGCCTGCCAACAGATACACCCACGGCATCAGCACGGAAGACACAATAACTGACTGCTCAAAGCGAGTAAGTGTTTTCCATTGTTTTCTGACTAAAGACTTTGCACGCCTATCTGCTATTGAGGTCGTAAGAAAGAACCTTGGAACCAAATAAGCGCAGCAGAAACCCACGTTGTGTATATGGTTCCGTCAGATAAATTACACGGACTGCAAATACACACCAATGAGCATCTACCATCGCTTTGTTCTTGAGTTCCTATCTGAAATTTCCTACGTTTCAATAGTCAAAAACAAGCGTAAGTAAACACTTCTCACCATCTTGCATCAGATGGCACTAATGTCATAAACATCAGGCTGATACTTATCACCGCCGACATTTACGCCGCAAAGGTAGTATAATTATAACATATACACAAAAAACAGCGCAACAAATTTTTGCTGCGCTGTTTTACCGATATGTATTTACGCCTTGCATAAGACAAGACGCAAACTATACGATTTTTACTCTTGGTTGAGGGTGATGCGGCGGAAGTCGCAGATGTTGACATTCTGCTTTTTGAGTACGTCCTTTACGAGTTCTTTGCTGTCGGAAAGGATATACTGCTGCTCAACGAGAGTGCTCTCTTTGAGGAACTTCTGCAGACGACCTTGTGCAATCATCTCCACTTTCTTCATATTGAGTGCTGCTTCAGCCTCGGCAGGAACGGTAGCACGGATATTGCGTGCTTCGGCTGCCTGCTCTTCGGTGAGCCACCCCTTGGTGGTATTGGAAGCAATATGGTCATCGCTGTCTGCGTGAGCGGGATTGATACCGGCTTTACGCAGAGCCTGCTCAACGGCTTTGTTGATTTCGTCCTGCTTGGTCTTGTCGATAGCCACACTCAGTTCGCGGTCTTTAATCTCTTGAGCAACATGGTCGGCATCAAGGGCAACGGGAGCCATAGAAGCAACCTGCATATTCATACCGTGAACGGTCTCTTGGTCTGCATCTGCACTGTCAGCAGCCACAAGCGAAGAGAGTTTGTTGCCAAGGTGGTTGTATGCATCAACCTTAGGAGCAGAGAGGAAAGCGTAATCGCTCAGTTCCATCTTCTCACCGGTTACACCGCTACGCTCGGTAACGATTTCAGCAACGGTGAAATTACCGATTTTGAGGTTCTTGAGAGCCTCAAGGTCAGCGGGACGGTTGTCGATAGCGGCATCAAGTATGAGTTTAACCATACCAACGAAGTCCTCGTTCTTTGCTACGAAGTCGGTCTCGCACTTAACGGCAACGATAGCACCGAAGTCGCCAACTGACTTAGCCAGCACACAACCCTCGGAAGCCTCACGGTCGCTACGCTTGGCAGCGATAGCCTGTCCACGCTTGCGGAGCAGGTCTTTAGCCACTTCAAAATCGCCGTTAGCCTCTTCAAGAGCTTTCTTGACATCCATCATACCTGCGCCTGTCATATCACGAAGACGCTTAATATCTGCAAGTGTTACAGCCATATTATTTACGATTTAAGGATTTACTATTTAACTATTTGCGATTTTATTCAGCAGCCTCTTTGGCTTCTTCTTTCACTTCCTCTTTTGCATCCTCGTCTTTCTCTGCGGGAGCCTCAACGGATGCTACTTTCTCGGCTTCTTTCTTCTCGCCGGCTTTCTTCACGCGCTGACGACGCTCTTTGTGTTGGGGAGCATCCTCGTTAGCCTCTGCCTGTGCAGCAGCTGCCTCTTCGTCGGCTTTCTCCACTTTTCTCTCTTCCAAACCTTCCTTAACGGCTTCTGCTATAGCGGTAAGGATAACTTCGATAGACTTCGTTGCATCATCATTAGCGGGGATAACGAAATCGATGTTGTTGGGGTTGGAGTTGGTATCTACTATACCGAATACGGGAATACCGAGACGGTTGGCTTCTGCCACAGCGATGTGCTCTTTCATTACGTCAACAACGAATACGGCACTCGGCAGACGGGTAAGGTCGGATATACTACCGAGGTTCTTCTCGAGTTTCTCTCTCTGACGGGTGATTTGCAGTTTTTCACGTTTGGAGATATTGTCAAACGTACCGTCCTGCATCATTTTGTCGATAGAAGCCATTTTCTTCACAGCCTTGCGGATAGTGGGGAAGTTGGTGAGCA
>DJXH01000030.1 GCA_002449665.1 Bacteroidales bacterium UBA7009 | reverse complement strand
GATGGCATTACCAGCACGCGCATTACAGGTGGGCGTTGCGCGAACACGGTATCATACAGAGCATGTCAAGGAAGGGCAACTGCCTGGACAACTCGGTCATGGAGAACTTTTTCGGGCTGCTGAAGAACGAGTTTTATTATGTGAACCGATTTGACGACGAGCAAACCTTTCTGAAAGGTTTGGCGGAGTACATCAGGTATTACAACAACGACCGTATCAAGCTGCGTCTGCGCATGAGTCCTGTACAATACAGGCTGACCTATATGAACAACTTGTCGATGAACACGCATACGGCCAACAATATTTACTAACCCCGTCCAAATAAATGGGGTCACCTCAAAAGGTACCGGTTTTTCGCGAGATATGCAAGAGGACAAAAAAGTATCCGTATCGGTTCTGAGCATGAGGAGAAGTATCGCAAGTTGGCAAGCCGCTATTTTGATGCTGAAGGAGTGATGCTTGAAGAGACGTATCAGCAGATTGAGGAGTTTGAGCAATAAAGAGTTGCGAGAGTTGTTGGAATTGAGATGTCGGACAATATAATACAAAATTTATACATATTTTTGCACAATAGAGCCAAAACTTGTAACTTTGCGGCAAATTTGCATGCGATACAGATTAACGCTGTATAACACAGATTAACGCTGTATAACACAGATTAACGCTGTATAACACAGATTAACACACTTGCTAACCGACCGACAACTATGGACAACAAACAAGATAATACTTCTTCCAACACACAATACAGTCTTTCAGACCATACTGCTACGCAGCCGATAACGGTAACATCGCCTTTGCTGCCCGACCTTGAACTGCTTATACCTATGCTCAAAGACATCTGGAGCAGCAAATGGATAACGAATATGGGCAGTTATCACGAGCGACTGGAACAGGCACTTGCCGACTACCTTGGCGTGGAATACATATCTCTTTTCACCAACGGCACTTTGCCTCTTATCACTGCTTTTCAGGCACTCGGTCTTAACCGCGGCGAGGTGATAACGACACCGTTCTCTTTTGTAGCCACGACCCACTCTATATGGTGGAACGGACTCAAGCCCGTGTTTGTGGACATAGACCCGAAGACCGGCAATATAGACCCCGAGAAGATAGAGCAAGCGATAACGCCTGAAACAGTGGCTATTATGCCGGTACACGTATATGGCTGCCCCTGCGACACGAAGCGTATAGACGAGTTGGCAAGGCGACACAGACTAAAAGTGATATACGATGCGGCTCATGTCTTCGGCGTAAGGAACGGCGACGGGTCGTCCGTACTGCAAGCAGGCGACATAAGCACCGTGTCCTTCCACGCCACCAAGGTGTTTAACACCATAGAGGGCGGCGCACTGATATGCCGCACAAAAGAGATGAAGCAGAAGATAGACCACCTGAAGAATTTCGGTTTTGAAGACGAGGTTACGGTAGTGGCACCCGGGATAAACTCGAAGATGGACGAGGTAAGGAGTGCATACGGGCTGATTAACCTACAGCAAGTGGACACCGCTATCAGCAAACGCAAACATACAGCAGACATCTATACAGAGCGGCTGAAAAACGCCAAGGGAATAAGGCTGTTCCCGTATATGACGGAGCCGACGTTCAAGTGGAACTACGCATACTACCCTATTTTCGTTGAGGCAGAGGAGTATGGTATGTCGCGCGATGAACTATATCGGAAGTTGCGCGAAAACGGTATTCTCGGCAGGCGGTATTTTTATCCGCTTATTTCCACTTTTGAGCCGTACAGGCACTATCCATCTGCAAGTGCGGACAATCTTCCTATAGCGACAAGGTTGGCACAAGAAGTGATTTGTCTTCCTATGCACCACAACTTGACAGATGATGAGGCTGAGAAGATAGTCAGCGTGATAGTCGGTCGATAGAACGTCGGGCAAAGGGCAGTTTATCCAACAGATAAAACAACATCGGAGGCACGGCGAACGCCATTAGAACCACCGAGAACATACCAACTAATACCACTGCTCCGAGATAATACATAGCAGGGTGTTTAGCCAGAATGAGTACACCGATTGCGAATAGCATAATGATTGCGGACAGTATAACAGAATTGGAGCGACAGGATTTGCATAAGAGCCGCATGGTAAATCTTTATTACGGGTGTGTCAGCCTTTGAAATAACGTAAGTATAGTTTAGTAACAAAAAGATGTTCGGTATGATTACCGAACATCTTTTTGCATTGTTGTTTTCGCTTAATATTCAATCAGCGAAAAGCAGGAAACCGCGCTTATTGCAGGTTAGCTTGGATGTCAATCTCGGTGCCGTCTTTAACGTCTTCAATGTCTTTGGTCTGAGCACCTTCGCCATTGCTGAAGATAACGTTAAGAGGAGTAGCAACGTTGGTGAACGATTTGGTAACCTTGCCGTCTTCGATGGTCAGTTCCTCACCGGGCCATTTGCCGCCGGTATAGTTGGTGTTGTCGGTTGCGTACCAAGCCCAGATGAAGCATTTGGTCCAGCCTTCGGGAACGATACCTGTAACGGTGATGTCAGCATAAACGATTTCGCTCGGAGTACCTTCGGTGAACTCGGCTTTGAAAGAAGTCATCTTCTCACCGTCCCAAACCATAGTCATCTTGATGTCATAGGTGCCGTTAACGCCGGTGATGTTGCCGTCTGCCTCGCTGAGTGTAACGCCGGTAGCCTCAATGTCACCAAGACCGAGCCATGCGCCGTTCATACGGAACTTGAATTGTGTACCGTCGGCAAAAGTCAGACCGGTAATGTTATACACGTATGTACCTTTCTTGGTAGCGGCATCTTCGATGTTAGATTCAGTTGCGTTATATTTGGCAAGAGATGCACCTGAAGGATCGCCCCAGTTGCCACCTATACCTGAAAGACCTACAACAAACTCGGCAGGATTGAGTTCGGCAGCCTCACCTGTTTTCTTGATACCATAGGTGTAAGAATCTGCGATGTCGCCTTTAGCCAATTTGTAGGTAAGGGTGATGGTATAGAGACCCGGGACTTCAACTACGATGTCAGAACCACCGTTTTGGAGGTTAGCACCGAGGTTAGTGTGAGCGGAGATTTGTTGTGTTTCTCCGTCAAGCCAGATTTTCCAACCTTTTTCGTCTTTGAATTTGAATTTCTGACCTGCTTGGAACTCAACATTTTCCCAAGTCCAAGTGTCGCCGTCTTTTGTGCCTAAGGTCATACCCCAACTGTTGATTTCGCCAGAGATACCCCAAGAAACGGGAGCAACGATGATTTGCGCACCGTCTGCTGCATCAAGACCGCCGTCAAGGTTAAGGTCAAGAACAACGTGGTAGAAACCTGTTTGGGGAACTTGCATTGCTTTGTTTTGCTCGAGAGCGCACCAATAGCCTTTAGCATCGCCTGCATCATATTTGAGCGTTTTAGCAACGAGTGTGCCACCGTAGTTGGTTTTCTTGTCGCCGTCGAGAAGGGTAAGGGTGAAGTCTTTACCGCCTTCGAGGTAGAGATACTTTTCATACATACCAGCGCGGTGAGCATCTGTCCATGACATACCTTGAGCATCCATCAGTTTTTCGTTAACGCCGGTAGCCATAAGCAGGTCAGCGGCTTTGCTGAAGTCGGTAACGCCAACAGCTTCGCCTATAACGTACATACCGTCGGCAACCTGGTCGGTAATGTCAATGACATCGGTACCGTTGTTATCGGTTTTCTGCTTTTTTTCGCAGGATGTGAAGCACATAGCCATAGCGGCGATTGCGCATACAAATAAACCTAATTTTTTCATAATGAATCTTTAAGTTTGGTTAATAATAATGTTGATTGTTGTTGAATTAAAATTATAAGGACTTTAGGGTCTATAAAGACTTTAAGGTCTTTAGTGTTCTGCTTAATAGCCTTCGTTTTGTGTCCATATCTTACTACCGTCGTCAAGCACTTTGGCGTTGTTGAGGATAGTGAAAGGAATAGGGAACCAGCGGCGTCTTACGTCTGTGTTGGTTACATACTGCACTTTCTCGAACTGACCGAAGCGGATAAGGTCGCGGCGGCGGCAGCACTCCCATACGAGTTCGCGACCGCGCTCTGCGAGGATACCGCCTACGAGGTCGTCGGTAATCTCATCGGCATTAGGATAAGCGGCATCGTATGCGCCTTCGGGGTCAGCACTATAAGCGAAAGCACGTCTCTTCATAAGGGCATAGTCGGCTTCGAAGTTGGAAGCATTAGCGGACTGACCGCCGCGCAGAAGAGCCTCTTTCTTCATAAGGATAACGTCGGCATAGCGGAAGAGAACGAAGTCGTTTTCGCAATAGCGATACAGACCGGCGGTGTCAATTTCGTATTTTATCATACGTGCACCTGAAGTACGGAGGGCAAATTGCAGTTTGGCTTCGTCAGTCGTACCTTTGGCGGGGTCGCAAGTAACATCCTGGGTAAGGATAACAACGGAGTCAAGAGCGCAAGACTTACCTTCGTCAACGATGATAGTGTCGGTCTTCTGACCATAGACGGGACCGAGCAGCCAAGCATAGCGATGGGAGTTGTGGTTACCGTTGCGTTCACCTGCGCCACGAACATCGGCATCATCGTAGATGTTCATATAGTCGGGACGTGCGCAGAAGCCGTTCCAAGGTTTGTCGAGCAACGAGGGCCAGAGTTTCTGGTGAACATAGTGGAGGGTAAGAAAAGATATTTGCAGTTTGTTTTTCACTTTGTCCACATTGCGCTCGTTGAGGGTAGAACCGTCTTCCACAATAACGAAGATATTTTCCTTACTCTTGGAGTTGTCGATAAGGAAGTTGTTGAAATAGTCTGACTCGATAGAGTATGAACCGGATTCGATAACTGCATCGCAGCAGCGGCAGGCGTTGGTGTAGAAATCCTGTGTGGAAGTGATGTTTATTCCTACTTCTTCAAGCGGGTTGCTACCTTTCTTGCCGTATTTGCAATCGACGGTGCGGGCGGCAGCCATCACGTTTTCGGGTGTACAGCCGAAGGACTCGGCGTTGAGGTAGAGACGTGCGAGCAGGGTGTATGCCATACCTTGTGTAACGCGACCTATAAGTTGCTGTCGGTTACCTTCGTTCACTACCTGCATATTAGGAGCGTTTCTCTCGAGGGTAGCCACGAGGTGTGCCCATACGGTAGGAGGAGCCATAAAGGCTTCAACGCGGTCGGAATAGTCTTCCATATAAGGGATGCGACCAAAGCAGTCGAAGAGCATATAGTAATAGTAGGAGCGGAGTACTTCAAGTTCGCCTACATACTGCTTGTATATCTCTTTCTGTTTGGTTTCATCGGAAGCACCATCGAAGGTCTCGAGCAGGCTGTTACAGAGAACGGCACCCGATACGGTACGGTTCCAAATAGACTTGAAAGCCTCGCCGTATGCGTTCCAGTTGTGGGTGTTGAGGTTACGCCAGTAGCCGGAGTCGTTCCAGTCACCACCGGCACGAGTAGGACACAAACCTTCGTCGGCAGTGAGGGTGTTTACTCCCCAGTAGCCCCAGTGGTCGTGGATAAACTTAACGTCAGCGTAAGGCTGTGCGAGCAGCATAATAAGGTTTTCCTCGCTCTGCATCAGTTCGTCGGCTGTAACCTTGCCATAGACCTCTTCTTCAAGCATATCCTTGCAGGAGGTAAGGGAAAGGCTGACAGCGCAGAGGGCAAGAAATATATATTTACTCCAAGTTTTCATATTGTTATCAGTTTTATAGTTAATGAGTTTTCTGACTTATTAGAACAGGTTGAGGTTAACGCCGAAGAGGAAACTTGCCGTTTTCGGGTAGAAGGAAACATAGTCTATTCCTGCCGAGCCGACGCTGACGGTACTTACTTCGGGGTCGAGACCGCTATAGCCGGTGATGGTGAAGAGGTTCTGACCTGTTGCAGTCAAGCGGAGCGAACGGATGTACTTGTTCTCTTTAAAGCGGAAAGTATAACCGAGCGTGATGTTGTCGCATTTGAGGTAAGAGCCGTCTTCGAGCCAGTAGTCGGAGAAGTGCTGGTGGTCAGCGAACATTGCGCCGCCGTTCTTGGCAGCACCCTTGCCCGAAGTGAGGTCTTTGAGGAAGACGTTGTCTTTGATGTCAGCCGAACCATCGGGAGTATATTGCCAACGTGTAACGTTGAGAAGTTTGTTGCCAATCACGCCACGGAAGAAGATGGTAAGGTCAAGGTCGCGCCAACGGACGGTATTGTTCCAACCGTAGGTAAGAACAGGTTGTGCATTACCTACAATCTGGCGGTCATTCTCTGTGGGCGAGGTGGTATATTTACCATTTTTGTTGTAGTAGATATAATTACCGTTGGCATCTATACCGGCATACTTATATCCATAATACGAGCCTACTGACTGACCTTCGATAAGAATCTGGGTGAACATACTGTTGAAGCAGTTGCCCGATACGCTACCTACGAGTGTTTCAGTGTAGTTGAAGCCTTTGGCGGGGTCAGAGAGTTTGGTAATCTTATTGTCGTTCCAAGCCATAGTGAGTGTGGAGGTCCAGTTCCAGTCCTTGGTTTTTACGGGCACACCGCTCAGGGCAAGTTCTACACCATAACTCTCCATTGCGCCTGCGTTGGCAAGGAGTGTTTCGTACTGATAGGGAGGCATAGGTACGCTGTAGTCCCAGAGGAGATCTTGTGTCTGACGATAGTAGCCGTCGATGCTACCATAGAGACGGTCTTTGAGGAAGGAGAAGTCAACACCGATGTTGTACTCGAGTTTTTTCTCCCAACGGAGGTCTTCGTTCACGTTCTGCGAAACTGTGTATGATCGGTATTTCTTGCCGTCCATAATCACGATGTCGGTAGAAGAAAGCAGAGCAAGCGACCTGTATGAAGAGTTAAGGTCGTTACCGGTCATACCGAAGCCGGCACGGAGTTTAAGTTCCTGTACCCAGTCAACGGAGCGGAGGAAATCCTCACCCTTGATACGCCAACCGAGGCTGACTGCGGGGAAGTAGCCCCACTTGTTGTTCTTACCGAAACGAGACGAACCTTCGGCACGCAGAGAAGCCGAAACGAGGTATTTCTCGTTGTAGTTGTAGTTTACACGGAGGAAGCCTGCTGCAAGGGCGTGGGAGTTGCGATATGAGCCGATGTTGAGGTTAGTGAACTCGGGGTCGCCTTCGCCCATAGAGTAATACTTGATATTGTCCATTGCGAATCCGTCTGTGGACATATTCTCGCCGTCTTCATAGAAGTGCTGATACGAGAATCCGGCGAGAGCCACGAGGTTGTGTCCGTTCCAGCCGTTGGCGTAGTCGATGGTACCTTCATAGAGTTGGTTGAGGGTCGTTCCCATCTCGCGACCTGCATAGCCTGCACCCGACTTGAGAGCATCTGATTTGAGGTCGCCGTGAGACCAATAGGTATGGTTGTCGCCTTCTTCGATAGCGGCAAAACCGTTGAGTTTCAAGCCCTCTACAGCCTTGATATTAACCGTTGCACGTACACTGCCACGGAAGTAGTTACCGTCAGTGTAAGCCTCCTTGAGGTTCATAGCCTCAACGGGGTTGAAGTTGCCGTTGGTGGTAAAGGATGTATAGTACGAGCCATCAGCGTTGTACAAAGGCGTGGTGGGGTTAAGCACGGAAGCCATGGTGAAGTTGTCGGTAGCCTCGGGCATAAAGTCGTTGCGATAGTGGAAATATGAAGCATCATACTGGAGTTGGAGCCAGCCGTTAAGTGCTTTCTGGTCGGCAGCGAACTTCGCACCCACCTCACGACGCTCATTGTTCTTGGCTATGCCTTCAGCATCTTTGAAGTTGACAGACGCACGGTATGAGAAGTTCTTGTGGGAACCGGTCATAGAGAGGTTGTGATTATGTGTTACTGCGGCAGAGCGAGTGAGCAGGGACATATAATCAACATTGCCGCCGAGGTCAGAAGGTTTGATAACGCCGTTGGTATATTCACCAATTTTCCGATATTCGGCAGCCGTTGCCATACCCGAGCGAGTATTGTTCCAAGCCACGGAAGCATATCCGTCATATTCCACTTGTGTTGTTGACTGGTCGGAGAAGCCTGCACCGCGTTTGGTGGTGATGATGATAACGCCGTTAGTACCGCGCGTACCATAGATGGCGGCAGCAGAGCCGTCTTTAAGGACATCCATAGAAGCGATGTCGTTGGGCGCAATCTGGTCGATAGACGAAACGGGAACACCGTCAACGATAAAGAGCGGACTTGTACCGGCACCTTTGTCAAGGGTGGAGAAACCGCGAATCTGCATATCAAAGCCCGGGGATGTGGGGTCTGCAGTAGAACGCGATATGGTAAGACCTGCCACCTTACCTTGCAGCAGACCTGCGGGGTTGGACTGAACGCCGGCATTGAAGTCCTCTGCCTTAACGCTGGCTACAGAGCCGGTTACTTCTTTTTTCTTCTGCGAGCCGTAGCCTACAACTACCACTTCTTCAAGTTGTTCCGACTCTTCTTCAAGACGAACCACCATACCGTTGGCAGCGGGGAGGGTCTGTGTCTTAAAACCGAGATAACTGATTTGCAGTTGTGTACCTGCGGCAACGTTGAGAACAAAGTTTCCGTCAAAATCCGTTACCGTTCCGTTAGTAGTACCTACCTGAAGAATACTTGCTCCGATGATAGGTTCGCCTGTAGCCGCCTCAAAGACAGTACCTGTAATTTGCGCGTGCAGACTGAGTGCCGCCGACAAAGCCACAGACAAGAATAATAAAAGTCGTTTGTGCCTCATATTAAAGCAAATTTAATTAGTATGTTAAAGCAAATAAAAATTTATTTTTCAAAGCATAAAGTTTGTATTCTACAAAGCATAAGGCACAAAGAAAAACCTCTGCACCTTAATATATATAATACAGCCTATTCTTTCTCTTTAATGGTAAACACTGAGGCGGCACCGCAAACGAGAAGCAGACCTGCCACTATCATCATATACTGCTGCATAGGAACGGACATAGTCTCTATGCCGTTAGCCGTAATCATATCCACTGCTTTTTCGGGGAAGAGGCTCAATATACTACCGCCGCAAACGGCTGCAATAATCTGCGGCAGGCAGATAGTGCAGTTGAACAAGCCGAGCAGCGTACCCATATACTTGCTGCCTTCTATAGCATTGGTAATAAGCGTGAAGGGCAGAGCGAGCATAGCAGCCCAAGCAGCACCTATGAGGACGAAACTGATAAAGGCTACATACTGATTATGAACAAAGAACAAGGAGATAAAGCCTATACCGCCCACGAGCAGCGAGATGGCGTAAGCACCTTTGTTGCCGAACGTTTTTTCAAGCCACGGCAGGAGCATAGCCCACAAAAGCGAACCTACTGCCTGAACGGCAAAGCATATACCTACCCAGTCGCCGGCAACCTGATACTCCGCAGCAGAGGCGTTGATGCCCGTCCAGCCGAAGCAGTTGAGAGCCACGGCACCGTTGGTATAGGTCCACATATACATAAACGCTGCCCAGCAGAAGAACTGCACAAGACCTACGGTAAGGAAAGAGCGGATAACGAAAGACTTGGAATGACCGGCGGCTTTGCCGTCTTCGTCTTTTTTGTCAAGCCCGTGAAACTCTGCATATTCCTTCGGGTCCATCTCCTCTACGGCAAAGAAAGTGTAAAGCACACAGAGGATAAGTATGGCTGCACCTACGTAGAACGACCACTTGACAGAGTCCGGTATAACGCCCTCTGGAGCCACGTTGGAAATACCTATCCAAGAGAAGAAATAGGGGAAGACGAAACCAACTATAGAGCCGGCGTTGCACAGCGAAGACTGGATACTGTAAGCCAAGCCTTTCTGCTGCTCGTTGACCATATCGCCCACCATCATCTTGAAGGGCTGCATGGCGATGTTGATGCTCGTATCGAGGAACATAAGCGAGAACAGCCCGAACCACATAGCGGCGGTCATACCGAGGTAGGCACTCTGCTCAAAGGTAAAGTCCCCCGCATTAGGCAGCAAGATCATCACGGCAACGGCTATGAGCGCACCCACAAGCAGATAAAACTTGCGGCGACCGAAGAACTTACCGAACCAAGTGCGATCGGACAAAATACCTACTATAGGCTGAACTATCATTCCCATAAGAGGGGGAAGAACCCAGAAGAAACTAAGCTGGTGAGGGTCTGCACCAAGGGTGGCAAATATGCGGGAAATGTTGGCACTTTGCAAAGCGTAAGCAATCTGCACTCCGAAGAAGCCGAAACTCAAATTAAAGAGTTGAGATACTGACAAGTTGCGTTTTTCCATAGAATTTTTATTTACAACATCGCCGCAAAGTTAGTTCGATTTTTTCAGTTGTGCAATTTTTTTTACATAAAATGTAAGATTTTTGCCCAAATAGTTGCAATATATGAAAAAATATCAATACCTTTGCACAAACAAACAATGCAGGGGCTATACCCTACAGATATTTTTCAGACCATATATGATAGGACACGAAGAGTTATTGGCTGCTTTGCAGCACAACTTTGGCTTTAATTCCTTTAAGGGCAATCAGGAGGAGATTATCAAGTGTGTAATGGAGGGGAAGGACTCGTTTGTGCTTATGCCTACGGGCGGGGGCAAGAGTCTTTGCTATCAGTTGCCTTCGCTGCTGATGGACGGTGTTGCCATTGTGGTATCGCCGCTTATTGCGCTGATGAAGAACCAAGTGGATGCGATGCGCAACTTCTCCGAGCAGGACGGCGTGGCACATTTTATCAACTCGTCGCTGTCCCGTCCGGAGATTGCAGCGGTCAAAGAAGATGTGCTCAGCGGCAAGACTAAGATGCTGTATCTTGCGCCCGAATCGCTTAACAAAGAAGAGAATATAGATTTTCTGCGCGGCGTGAAAATCAGTTTTTACGCCATTGACGAGGCTCACTGTATATCGGAGTGGGGACACGATTTCCGCCCCGAGTATCGCAACATACAGAGTATGACCGAGCGTATAGGTCGCGCGCCGATAATGGCACTCACGGCTACAGCCACGCAGAAGGTGCAGCACGACATACAAAAGAACCTCGGAATGCTTGATGCGAAGGTCTTCAAGTCGTCTTTCAACCGCCCTAACCTATATTATGAGATACGCACAAAGACGGATGATGTGGACAGGGAACTGATACGATATATCCGCTCTATGGAGGGCAAGTCGGGCATAGTCTATTGCTTGGCACGTAAAACGGTGGAAGACCTTGCGGAGACGCTTAAAGTGAACAACATTTCTGCCCTGCCCTACCACGCCGGTATGGACTCCGCCACACGAAGCGCAAACCAAGATGCCTTTCTAATGGAGAAAGTGCAGGTGATAGTAGCAACTATCGCTTTCGGTATGGGCATAGACAAGCCCGATGTACGCTTTGTAGTCCACTACGACATACCCAAGTCGCTCGAAGGCTACTATCAGGAGACCGGTCGTGCCGGACGTGACGGCGGCGAGGGACAGTGTATCTGCTTCTACTCGCCCAAGGACATAGAGCGTATGCGCAAGTTCCAGCGCGACAAGACCAGCGCGGAGCAGAAGATAAGCGACCAGTTGCTGTTTGAGACACAGAGTTATGCCGAGTCATCTCTTTGCCGCCGCAAGATGCTGCTTCACTACTTCGGCGAAGAGTATGACCAAGACAACTGCGGCAACTGCGACAACTGCAAAAAAGTCTATCGTATGGTGGACGAGAGCGAGGTGCTGCAACTCATAATAGAGACCGTGCTGCAACTGAACGAAAAATTCAAAGCAGAACATATAATAGACATCCTCCACGGCAACAAGACAGCCGCCGTCAGTTCGTATCACCACGATGAGATAGACAACTTCGGAGCGGCTGAAGACGAAGAGGAAACGACCATATACGCCATTATCCGTCAGGCGATGATAGCCGGATACATAAGAAAAGACATTGAGTCATACGGCGACCTGAAAATAACGACGGAAGGCAAGAAGTACCTCAAGCACCCCACCCAATTTGAGGTGCCGCTTGAGATTCACGACGAGGAGGAAGAGGAAGCCGTAGGAGCCAATATGGCAGGTTCCGCCGCCGCTGACGATGTATTGTTCTCCATACTGAAGGACATGCGCAAGAAACTGAGCAAACAACTCGGCATACCTCCTTTCGTCATATTCCAAGACCCGAGCCTTGAAGCGATGGCAACGAGTTACCCCATCACCCTTGAGGAACTACAGAACATACCGGGTGTGGGAGCCGGCAAAGCCAAAAGATACGGCGAGGAGTTTTTGCACATAATAAAGAACTACGTTGAGGAGAACGACATCATCCGTCCCGAAGACCTGCGCGTAAGGACGGTGGCACGCGACTCGACAAGGAAAATAAGCATCATACAAGCCATCGACCGCCGCGTGGACCTTGACGACCTTGCAGAGTCGAAAGGAATGTCGTTTGACGAACTGCTTGAAGAGATAGAAGCCATAGTATATAGCGGTACTAAACTCAATATCAACTACTTTATCGAGGAGATAGTGGATCCCGATGAGGAGGAAGAGATATACGAATACTTCCGCCACGCCGAAAACGACAACATCAAACTCGCTATGGAAACACTCGGCTACGACGATTATGACGAAATACACGTAAGACTTGTAAGGATAAAATTCCATAACGACCTCGGCAACTGATGAACAGACCTACCATTGACTTTATCACTCTCGGCTGCTCGAAGAACCTTGTTGATACAGAGCGACTGATGTACCGCCTGCACACTATGGGCTTTGACTGTCGGCACGACCCCGAAAACCCGAAGGGCGAGATTGCCATTATCAACACCTGCGGGTTTATAGGCGATGCCAAAGAAGAAAGTGTGGAAACGATACTCGCTTTTGCCGAACGCAAGAAAAAAGGCAGAAAGAGGCTGCAAAAACTATACGTAATGGGCTGTCTCTCTCAAAGGTATTTCAGCGACCTGAAGCAGGAAATACCCGAAGTGGACGGCTGGTACGGGAAGTTTGACTACATTAAGATATTAGACACCCTACAGACCCTCTACCCTATGCCGATCTGCTCATCGCCTATCGGCTATGAGCGCGTACTGACCACACCGAAGCACTATGCCTACCTGAAAATTTCCGAAGGCTGCAACCGTATGTGTTCCTATTGCGCCATACCGCTTATCACCGGCAGACATACCTCAAGACCGATGGAAGAGATTATAGCCGAGGCTCATTGGTTAGCGGAGCAGGGCGTGAAAGAACTGAACGTGATAGCCCAAGACCTGTCGTCATACGGACTTGATATATATAAGGGGCACCGCCTGCCTGAACTCGTAAGAGAACTTGCAAAAACAGACGGCATAGAATGGATAAGGCTGCACTATGCCTACCCCACCGACTTCCCGCGCGAACTGCTACAGGTGATGGCAGAGGAGAAAAAAGTATGCAAATACCTCGACATTGCCCTGCAACACTGCACGGACAATATGCTCTCGCTAATGAAACGGCATATAACGCGCAAAGAGCAGGACGAACTGATAAGGGATATACGCCAAGCCGTGCCGGGTATATGTCTTCGTACCACACTTATGGTAGGGCATCCGGGGGAGACGGAAAAGGACTTTGAGGAACTCAAAGCATGGGTAAGAGAAATGCGCTTTGAGCGTATGGGAGCCTTTGCCTACAGCGAGGAAGACGGCACCTACGCCGCACGCCACTACAAAGACGACATACCGCAAGAGGTGAAAGAAAAACGGCTTGCCGAACTGATGGCAATACAGGAAGAAATATCAAGCGAAATAATGAAAGAGAAAAGAGGTGCGGTCATTCGCGTGATTATTGACCGAAAAGAAGGAGACTATACCATCGGACGGACGGAACAGGACTCGCCGGAAGTGGACTGCGAAGTGCTGGTAAAAAGCAGCAAAAAACTGAAGGTCGGCGAGATGTATGACGTAAGAATAGTGCATACCGAGGCTTTTGATATATATGCCGAAACGATAGATTGAGGCTAAGACTACAGATACTATGACAACAAAAGAACTGATAGGACAGATAGCAGCCCGCACGTCCCTGCCGCGCAAAGAGGTGGAGAAACTGATGCAGACGGCAAGCGAGACCATAATGAAAGCACTGCAGGACGGCAAGAACGTACAACTGCAAAACTTCGGGACACTCGAGGTGAAAGACCGTCAGCCGCGACAAGTGGTGAACCCCAAAACGGGTGAGAAAAGTCAGACTGAAGCCAAACGCATCATCTCCTTCCGCCCTAACAGAAACCTCAAAGCCGAACTGAAAGCAAACACAACAACTTCAACTGACGACAACAATGGCTGAAGATACAAACAAACTATCGTGGGTTGAACTCAAACGCGCTATTGCCCACTCTGCCGACCTGCCCGAAAAGGACGTGTCCAAGTTTATGCAGGCGTTCACCGAACTGACAGCCGAAGCACTGAAAAACGGCGAGCAGGTAAAAATAAACGGATTGGGAACCTTCAAGACACAAGCCGTGGCAGCGCGCAAGAGCGTAAACATAGCCACAGGCGAAGCCATACAACTGCAAGGCTACGACAAACTCACCTTCCTGCCCGACTATAACGCCAAGCAGAAAGTGAACGACACCGCCGCTGCCGCAGCAGACCCGATGAAAAAACTAAGCGAACAAGCCAACGAGATACTCGACATCCTCGCTGACCTCGGACAAGGGACAACCAAAGAACCCGAAACGCCGGAAGAGCCGGAAGTGCCGGAGAAGCCGAATATCACTGAAAAACCGAAAGTACCGGAAACTCCGGAGAAAACGGAGGAGCCGGAGGAACACCCCGCCCCCCCTAAAACCGAGGAAAAGCCACAGCCCCGTCCGTTCCGTCCGTGGCTTGCTACGGGGATAATAGTGAGCTTGTTCTGCCTCGCTCTCATAGGCGGGTATATCTTCCTGCAAAACAAGATAGAGCAGTGGGTAAACACACTTAGCGAAAGGACAGGACAAACGACAGTCCTCACACAAGAAGAGGAAGAAGCGGCTCAATGGGAACTGACTGAAGCCGACACGACAGACACAACAACAGACAGCACTGATACACAGACCTTGACAAGCACTGCCGACCAAACCGAAAGCAGTCGGTATTCGGCGGACAATATGAAATACGACAAATTCATTACCACCGAGACACTTACGCAGGGCAGCCGTTTGGCGTGGCTGGCATATAAGTACTACGGCGAGAAGCAATTATGGGTATTCATTTACGATGCCAACAAAGACAAGATTGCCCACCCGAGCCGCATAGTGGTAGGAACGAAAGTGAAGATACCCGACCTTGACAGCGAACTGAGGGACGTAAACAATCCTCAGACCCAAGAGTTGATAAAAGAACTTGAACACAAGTTTTTAGATGGAAGAAAATAGGATAAGGATTACGGGTGCACGCACTCATAACTTGAAAAACATAAGTCTTGATATACCCCACAACCAAATGACGGTGATAACGGGCGTGTCGGGCAGCGGCAAGTCGTCGCTCGCTTTTGACACCCTCTATGCCGAGGGTCAGCGCAGGTATGTGGAGAGCCTGTCTGCTTACGCACGGCAGTTTCTCGGGCGTATGCAAAAGCCCGATGTGGACAACATTGAGAACATACCGCCCGCCATAGCCATAGAGCAGAAAGTGGCAAGCCGCAATCCGCGCTCAACGGTGGGTACCTCCACGGAGATTTACGACTATCTCAAACTGCTTTTTGCCCGCATAGGTCGTACCGTTTCGCCGGTGAGCGGAAAGGAAGTGAAAAGGCACACGGTGCAGGATGTGGTATCGGCTCTAAGGCAACTAAACAAAGGCAGTCGTCTTTGGCTGCTCGCTCCCATCTCTCTGCCGCAGGACAGAACGTGGGAAACACAACTGCAGATATGGCAACAGCAAGGCTTTTCCCGCCTTTATTACACAAACGGACACACAACGGTAAACATCAGCCAAGACACAGAGTATAAGCCAAGTCTTATGCTGCTAATAGACCGTCTTATAGCGGACGGCGAGACGAGTACAGCCAATCGTTTTGCCGACTCGGTACAGACGGCGTTTTATGAGGGCAACGGGCAATGTATGCTCTACGTAGAAGAAGGCGAGAAAAAAGAAACACAAAGTTTCTCCGAGCACTTTGAGGCTGACGGCATAACGTTTATAGAGCCGACAGAACATCTGTTTGACTTCAACAACCCTATGGGAGCGTGTCCGCGATGCGGCGGGTTCGGCAATGTCATTGGCATAGACCCCGACCTTGTGGTACCCGACAAGTCGCTTTCCGTATATGACGGAGCCATTGCGTGTTGGCACGGGGAGAAGATGAGTGCGTGGAAAGACGAACTCATATACAGTGCCGACAAATTCGGTTTTCCTATCCACACACCTTACTATGCTCTCACCGACGAGCAGAAACAACTGATATGGACGGGCAACGAGTACTTCCACGGACTGAACGACTTTTTCGACGAACTTGAATCGAAGCAATACAGCAAAATACAATATAAGGTGTTGCTTTCGCGCTATCGCGGCAAGTCGCTCTGCCCCGAATGTAAAGGTCTGCGCCTGAGAAAAGAGGCTGAATACGTGCTTGTAGGCGGGGCTTCCATCACGCGCTTGTGTTCTATGCCGCTAAAAGAACTGACGGTGTGGTTTGACCGTCTGCAACTGACAGAAACGGAGCAAGCCACAGCCGCCAACCTGTTGCACGAGATACGCTCAAGGCTCAGTTTTATGCAGGATGTGGGCTTGAGTTATCTTACTCTCAACCGAATGAGCAGTACGCTTTCGGGCGGCGAAGGACAAAGGATTAACCTTGCCAAGTCGCTCGGCAGCAGTCTGGTAGGCTCGCTGTACGTACTTGACGAGCCGAGCATAGGTCTTCACGCGCGCGACACGCACAGGCTCATACACGTACTCAAAGAACTACGCGACGTAGGTAACACTATTGTGGTCGTAGAGCACGATGACGACATACAGAAAGCCGCCGACCATATAGTGGAGATAGGTCCGGCAGCAGGCAGCAACGGCGGGTATATAACATACGAGGGCAGACCGAGGATGGAGAAATTCACGTATGACATACCCTCGTCCCGCCGCAGGTGGAACAACTACATAGAAATAACAGGCGCATCGGAAAACAACCTGAAGAACATAGATGTTCGGATTCCGCTCAACGTAATGACCGTCATCACCGGCGTATCGGGCAGCGGCAAATCGTCGCTAATAACGAAAGTGCTCTACCCCGCCCTGAAAAAACACTACGGCGGCGTGGCAGAACGAACGGGCGACTTCGGCAAACTCGGCGGCAGCCTTAACCTGCTGAAAAACATAGAATACATAGACCAGAACCCTCTTTCCCGCTCATCACGCTCCAACCCCGTAACCTACCTTAAAGCCTACGATGAGATACGCAAACTCTTTGCCGACCAACAACTTGCCAAGCAACTCGGTTTCACCCCAGCACATTTTTCTTTCAATACACCGGGAGGAAGATGCGAAGTGTGTCAGGGCGAAGGAACGATAACAATAGAGATGCAGTTTATGGCAGACATAGTGTTTGAGTGTGAAGAATGTCACGGCAAACGCTTCAAACACGATGTACTTGACGTACTCTATCGGGGCAAAAATATATACGACATACTTGAGATGACCGTGGACGAGGCGATAGAGTTTTTCTCGGAAGATACAGCCGCCAAACGTATAGTCCAACGCCTTCGCCCTCTGCAAGACGTGGGTATAGGTTATGTCAAACTCGGGCAGTCATCCTCCACCCTGTCCGGCGGCGAGAGCCAGCGTGTCAAACTCGCCTCTTTTCTCGCTATGGAGAGTGCCGAACCGACGATGTTCGTCTTTGACGAGCCTACGACAGGTCTGCACCACACCGACATTCGTGTGCTTATCAAAGCCATCAATCGCTTGATTGAAAAAGGGCATACGATAGTGATAATAGAGCATAACCCCGAGGTCATACTGGCAGCCGACCACGTGATAGACCTCGGTCCGGAAGGCGGCAACGAGGGCGGCAACATAGTGGCAACAGGTACGCCGGAAGATATAATGAACTGCGCTGACAGCCATACGGGCAGGTGCCTTAAAGAACTGGTAGAGACGGCAACTATAATATGATAACCTATTTTACACAACATATTTGGCTTATAGGCATACTCGCTTTTCTGATTGGACTGAGCACAATGCCGATAGTACTGCGAATTGCCAAAAAACAGCACTTTGTAGTGCGCCCCAACAAGCGCACATCCCACACGGGGGAGGTGCCTAACATAGGCGGAGTGAACATCTTCTTCAGCGTAATGCTCATCTACCTGCTTTTCTGCTCGGCACAACTGCAAGAAACACAGTTTCTTCTTATCGGTCTTATGACCATAGTGATGGTCGGGTTTATAGACGACATACTTATACTCACGCCGCTGAGCAAACTGATAAGCGAGATGGTGGCGGGTATTGCACTGATAGGGTTCGCCGACATACGTATAACCCATCTGCACGGACTTTTCGGCGTTGGCGAACTTGCACCGTGGGTTTCTTATCTGCTGTCTTTCTTCGTGTTAGCGGCTATCATCAACTCTTTTAACCTCATTGACGGCATAGACGGTTTGGCATCCGGATTAGGAATGATATACTGCCTTTTCTTCGCAGTCTTTTTCTACCTCGCAGGGCAGAACTTCTGGGCGATACTCGCTACGGCACTTGTAGGCGCTCTGGCTGTCTTTTTCTGCTACAACGTCTTCGGAGGGAAGAACACCAAGATATTTATGGGGGACAGCGGCAGCCTGTTTGTCGGATATATGCTGACGGCTTTTGTGTTCCGTTTTTGCGAAACCGAAGCCTATGATCCTCTGCCGGAGTACTTGAAGATGAGTGCTGCACCGGCTGTCGCCGTCGGTCTGCTCGCTATTCCGCTATATGACACCCTGCGCGTCAGTCTCACCCGCATCAAACACCACCGCTCGCCTTTTATGCCGGACAAGAACCATATACACCACTTGCTGCTCCGTACCGGGCTGAACCATATACAGACGACATGCATACTGATAGCCGTGTCGCTTTTATGTCTTGCCGTTGCACTGCTTATGAGAAACAGCAATATGCTGTTGCTTATTACAATAGAGTTTGCCATCTGCACCGTGCTGACCGTACTGCTATGGCGCATACTTGACTATAAAGCCACACAACAAAAATAACCTGCTAAAAGCCTTATGCTCAGCGTAGAACACTTGTCAATGGAGTTTGCCTCCCGCCCCGTACTTGACGACATCTCTTTTCTCGTCAACCGCAAGGAGCGTGTGGCACTTGTAGGGCGCAACGGTGCGGGCAAAACGACACTGCTACGCCTCATAGCAGGCGAATATCAGCCTACCGCCGGACGCATTAGCAAAGACGGCGACATCGCAATAGGCTATCTGCCGCAGGTAATGCTCCACAAGGACGGACAGACACTCAAAGAGGAGGTGATGAGCGTATGGAACGGAGAAGACGAAGCGCGCTTCATAGCCGAGATGGACAGGACGGTTACCGGCTTGGGCTTTGAGCGCAGGGACTTTGACAGACAATGCAGCGAGTTCTCCGGCGGCTGGCGAATGCGTATAGAACTTGCCAAGATCCTGCTCCGCCACCCCGACTTGCTGCTGCTGGACGAGCCTACCAACCATCTTGACATAGAGTCCATACAATGGCTTGAAGACTTCCTTTGTCAGATGCAGGGAGCGGTTATACTCGTGAGTCACGACCGCGCTTTTCTCGACCACGCCACCAACCGAACAATAGAAATCACACTCGGGCGCATATACGACTACAAAGTGGCATACACAGAGTTTGTTACTCTCCGAAAGGAAAGACACGAGCAGCAAGTGCGCGCCTACCTCAACCAGCAAAAACAGATAGAAGAAGCCGAGGCTTTTATTGAGCGTTTCCGCTATAAAGCGACCAAGGCGGTACAGGTGCAGAGCCGTATCAAGCAACTCGACAAACTTGAGCGACTTGAGGTGGACTTGGAAGATACATCGCGCCTCTCTCTGCGTTTTCCTCCCGCACCTCGCAGCGGCGATTTCCCTGTCATAATAGAAGACCTCGAAAAAACATACCCCGCAGCCGACCACGCCGTGATAAGCAACGTGAGCCTCACCATCCGGCGCGGAGAGAAAGTGGCTTTCGTCGGCAAAAACGGCGAGGGCAAGACCACACTCGTGCGCTGCATAATGGGACAACTTGACTACCTCGGTTCGCTTAAAATAGGGCATAATGTGCGAATAGGCTATTTCGCTCAAAACCAAGCCTCTTTGCTTGATGAAAATCTGACCGTCTTCCAGACCATAGACAATGTTGCCACCGGCGATATTCGCACCAAGATACGCGACATTCTCGGAGCCTTTATGTTCGGCGGCGAGGCATCGGAGAAAAAAGTGAAGGTTCTCAGCGGCGGCGAAAGGAGCCGACTGGCAATGATACGGCTGCTGCTTGAGCCGTGCAACCTGCTTATACTCGACGAGCCTACCAACCACCTCGATATGCACAGCAAGGATGTACTCAAAGACGCACTGAAGGCGTTTGACGGGACGGTGATATGCGTTAGCCACGACCGCGACTTCCTTGACGGATTGGTGGAGAAAGTGTATGAGTTCGGCGGCGGACAAGTAAGAGAACACATAGGCAGCATATACGATTTCCTGCGCAAAAAGAACATCGGTTCGCTCCAAGACCTCGAACGCAAACAGACCGCAAGCAAAGACAAGAACGCAGAACCTACACAGTCACGCATAGACTACGAACAGCAAAAAGCACAAGCCGCCGCAAGACGAAAAAAAGAGAAACAACTTACAGAAACGGAAAAAGAAATAGAAAGGCTTGAAACGGAGCAGAAAAACATAGAACAACTGCTCTCCTCCACGGAAGGACAGAAACAAACAAACTTTGAAAAATACGAACACATCAAGCACCAGATAGAGCAGAAAATGTATGAATGGGAGATACTGAGCGAAGAACTAAACGGTTGACACTATGCAAAAAAGACTGCTTATACTGACCGATGCTCCGGCTGAACCGCTCTATCTGCCCAGAGTGAGATACCTCGTCAAGTATCTCACATCCTGGGGGGGGGATTGTACGGTAGTAAGCGAACAGATGCCCGGTTCGGACTTTACCATACCGCATTGCCGCCACATAAGACTGCCCTATTACACGGACAACAAAGCAGCAGACCTCTGCCTGCGCATATCAGACAAAGCCTTTGACCTCAAAGACAAACAGATGTACCGATATATCAGCCGCACGCTGAACAAAGAAGACTACGATATTGTTCTATGCAGCACTTTCAACACTTTCCCCCTGCCCGCAGCGGCAAAGATTGCCGAGAAGTGGCACAAACCGCTCATAGCGGACATAAGGGATATGGCAGAGCAATGGGGAACAGACAGTTATATAAGACACCCACTGCCACTCTGGACAGGCAAAGCAGGCAAAACACTCACAAGCCTGTATGAAAAACGGCAGATAAGACGGCGAAACGAAGCACTGAAAAAGGCGCAAACCGTAACTACCATCTCGCCGTGGCACCAACAACAACTGCAACGATACAACAACGACGTAAGGCTTATATACAACGGCTACGATGAGGACGACTTCACGCCGCAAGACATACACGCACAGGAGTTTACCATACTATACACCGGCAGAATATACGATTTGACCTTCCGCAACCCCGCTCTGCTGTTTGAAACGCTACGACATCTGCGACAATCGCCCGGACAATCAGATAATTCACAAAAAGACCATTTAACTCAATTCTTTAAGGACACAAGACTGCTTTTCCATATAGAAAAGGCGCAACACGCGCCTCTTGCTGCAATGGCGGAGCGATACGGACTGACTGACATTGTGAACATTAAAAATTTCGTCAGCAACAAAGAAGCGACAGACCTGCTCCATCGGTCATCAGTCTGTCTTATACTGACCAACCAAACAGAAAACGACGGCTCAAAAGGAGTGATGACAACCAAGTTTTTTGAAGCACTCGGTGTGGAGAAACCCGTCTTGTGCATAAAAAGCGACAACGACTGTCTTGCCGATGCCATCAGCCTGACACACTCCGGCTTGGCTGCAACAAATATAGAAGAAACAGAGCGGTTTATACTCGACAAATATAAAGAATGGCAAACCTTCGGCTATACTCATCAGGTGGTAAACAAAGAGACCAAGCAACAATTTACCCGCCGCTACCAAGCACGACAGTTTGCTGAAATACTCAAGCAAAATTAGTTTTTCCAAACATTTTTATGGTAAGCATTATCATACCTGTATATAACGCCGAAGAATACCTTGACTGCTGTCTTCAAACGATAGCACGACAGACATACAAAGACCTGCAGGTTATCGTCATTGACGACGGCTCTATCGACTGTAGCCTTGCCATAGCCGAGAGATTTGCTGCAGAAGACGACAGGTTTACCATAATAAGCCAACCCAACAAAGGTCAGGCAGCAGCCCGCAACAGAGGACTGAAAAAAGCAACAGGCGAGTATCTGTGTTTCATAGATGCCGACGACTTTATAGACCACAACTACATAGAAACGCTCGTTACACACATCGGCAACAAAGACATAATACAAGCCGGATATACAAGAACTGACAGCTGTGGCAAAGACCTGAAGAGAAAGTATCCGCTGCATTTCTATCAGTTTACCGCGCCGTGGGCAAGGCTGTACAGGCGCAGCGCGTTAGACGGAATTACTTTCCCCGAGGGAATGATATATGAAGATGTTGTTTTCTCGCTACGCCTATGGAGCCGTAAACCGAAGCATACCATACTCCGTTACTACGGCTATCACTACCGCCTTAACTCACTATCAACCACGGCACGAAGAAACAGAGAAGCAGAGCAAGCGCTGTACAGCAGAATAAAAGAGGAGAAAGCACCGATATGGCTGAAACAATACACGCGGCTGCGTCTTAAATATCACTTCGAAAAAATGAAATAACCTAAATATAATCAGTATGTATAAATTCACATTCGCAAGTGTGGGCGGAGCCACACGAGTTAGAATCCAGTCGGGCGAAGACATACGTCACCTCGGCGAACTTGACAAAAAGATGTGGACGGTGCTCTCCTGCCCGACAACGGGACTTGAAATAGACAGCGAGAGCCTGTCGCTTATGGACTCGGACAAAGACGGACAACTGCACGTAGAAGAAGTTATCCGTGCTTCCGAGTGGCTTTGCACCGTACTTAAAGACCCGCAATCACTGCTTGAAGGCAAAGCCGAGATAACCATAAGCAACATTGCCGACAACGACATCGCCGCCGTTGCACAAAAGATTAGCAAAGATGTTATCACCCTCGCCGATGTCGATAAAGCCATAGCCGACATCAAGACAGACGAGCAAGCCGCACCCGATGCCCCCTACCCCGCTAACGTCATAGCCGCCTACAAAACCAAGCAAGCCGAGTATGCCGACTACTACGAGCAGGAAAAACTGCAAGCACTCGGTCTGACACGTATAAGCGAGGAGACAGCCAAACCCGGTATGACGGAAGAGGAGTTCAAGCAGATGGGCGACAAGATTGCCGCCTACGAGACGGCTGCCGCCGCTGCCGCAGAGGCTAACACCAAAGCCATGGACGAAGCAAAGAGCATATATGCGCCTCTTCGCAAACTGCTGCTGCTCCACCGCGACTTCGCCCAACTGCTGCGCAACTACGTAACGCTTGAGGACTTCTACAACAAAGACCGCAAAGCCATCTTCCAAGCCGGCACGCTCTACATCGACCAACGCGCCTGCCACCTGTGCATACGCATAAGCGACATGAGCAAACATGACTCACAGGCTCCACAAAGCGGAATGTATCTCGTCTATTGCGACTGCATAAACAAGAAGACCGGCAAGACGATGAAAATTGTGGCAGCCCTCACTATGGGCGATGTGCAGAACATCAGCGTCGGCAAAAACGCCGTCTTCTACGACCGCAACGGACTTGACTACGATGCCACCGTCTATAAGATTATAGAGAACCCCATCTCCATCCGTCAGGCGTTCTGGAGCCCTTACCGCCGCATTGCCAAGTGGGCGGAAGACCTCATCAACAAACGCGCGTCGGAAAAAGACTCGCAGATAATGGCAGAGACGACCGCCAAACTTGAGACCACAGACCTCAAGAGCGGCGAGCAGAAACCGACACAGCCGTTTGATATAGCCAAGTTTGCCGGTATCTTCGCCGCCATAGGCATGGCTCTCGGTATGATCGGTTCGGCACTCGTAGCCGTAGCAAGCGGATTTAGGGCACTGACATGGTGGCAGGCAATACTCGTCATTATCGCTATCCTGTTGCTTATCTCCGGACCAAGCATGATAATGGCAGCCATCAAACTCCGCCGCCGTGACCTTGCTCCGCTGCTCAACGCCAACGGCTGGGCCGTCAATGCCGCCACAATAGTAAATATACTCTTCGGCGCAACGCTCACCGACCAAGTGAAGTTCCCGCTCGTAAAAATGAAAGACCCCTTTAAGAAGAAAGGTCTGCCCGCTTGGGCTGTATGCCTTATCGTCATAGGCTGCTTGGCTGCTGTGGTATGCGTACTTTGGCTGTGCAACCTGCTTGCTTGGGCAGGCTGTGCCTCTCCGTTAGGCTGCTGCTAAACGAAAAACTGACAGCAGTCTGAAAGAATTTTGCTCAAAGTTTCGGGAATGTTTGTTTTATGCAAAAAAAAGACCTAACTTTGCGGCGCAATTAGCAAAAACAGGTATATCCTTATACAAAACCAACCTAAATACTAATCGTAACATAGGTAATAACTATGACAAGAGACACAGAGATTTTTGACCTTATCCGCCGTGAGCGTGAGCGTCAAACCAAAGGTATCGAACTGATTGCCAGTGAGAACTTTGTAAGCGACCAAGTAATGGAAGCAATGGGAAGCGTGATGACCAACAAGTACGCAGAGGGTTACCCCGGCAAGCGTTACTACGGAGGTTGTGAAGTAGTGGACATAAGCGAGAACATCGCTCGCGACCGCCTCAAAAAACTCTTTGGAGCCGAGTACACCAACGTACAGCCCCACTCCGGCGCACAAGCCAACATGGCAGTGTTTATGGCTTGCTTGCAGGCAGGCGACAAATTCCTCGGTCTTAACTTGAGCCACGGCGGCCACCTGAGCCACGGAAGCCCTGTAAACTTCTCCGGTCTGATGTTCCACGCCCTTGAGTACAACCTCAAAGAGGAGACGGGGCGCGTTGATTATGACCAACTTGAGCAAGTGGCACGCGCCGAACGTCCGAAACTGATTATTGCCGGCGCGAGTGCCTACAGCCGCGAATGGGACTATGAGCGCATACGCAAAGTGGCAGACGAGATAGGTGCTATCTTTATGGTAGATATGGCTCACCCCGCTGGTCTGATAGCAGCCGGACTGCTCAACAACCCCGTTAAGTATGCCCATATCGTTACCTCCACTACGCATAAGACTCTCCGTGGTCCGCGCGGCGGTGTTATACTGATGGGTAAGGACTTCCCCAATCCTTGGGGAAAGACCACTCCGAAGGGTGAAATAAAAATGATGTCCGCTCTGCTCGACAGCGCAGTGTTCCCCGGCACGCAAGGCGGTCCGCTTGAGCACGTTATTGCAGCCAAGGCAGTGGCCTTCGGCGAGGCTTTGACACCCGAGTTCAAGACCTACCAAGAGCAGGTGAAGAAAAACGCTGCCGTACTCGCACAAGCCTTCATAGACAAAGGCTACAAGATTATCTCCGGCGGTACGGACAACCACTCTATGCTCGTTGACCTGCGTACCAAGTATCCTAACCTGACGGGTAAAGTGGCAGAGAAAGCACTCGTAGCAGCAGACATCACGACCAACAAGAATATGGTACCGTTTGACAGCCGTAGTGCGTTCCAGACATCCGGTCTGCGTTTCGGTACACCGGCTATCACCACTCGCGGCCTGAAGGAAGACAAGATGCCGTGGATAGTGGAACTGATAGACAAAGTGCTGCAAAACCCCGAAAGCGAGCAGAACATCGCTGCCGTAAGAGAGGTTGTAAACGCCGAGATGAAGCAGTATCCCCTCTACGCTTGGTAATAACTGCTGTTAATTCCATCGAAAAGCCCTCACCGTAGAGTTTAAAGCCCGGCGGTGAGGGCTTTTTTTACCGATTAATATGCCCCCTATTTGCAATTAACGGTTAATTTTTTTGAAATTTTAGCATTAGTTTGCATAATTGTGCAAATAAGCGTACCTTTGCGCGCTTTTCTGTAGCACAGGATATTGTATCGTACAAAGCAGAATTGCCGCTATATGGAATATCGCTATATAAACAATATCAACAGTCCGGACGACCTCAAACTGCTGCCGGTAGATGAGCTGCCGAAAGTGGCGGAGGAGTTACGGGACTTTATCATCAACGAACTGAGCCACAACCCCGGGCATCTTGCTTCGTCTCTTGGCACGATAGAACTTACTATAGCCCTTCACTATGTCTTTGACACTCCGCACGACAAACTCGTATGGGACGTAGGGCATCAGGCATACGCGCACAAGATTCTCACAGGCAGGCGCGACCGTTTTCATACCAACCGTCAGAAAGGCGGTTTAGCCCCCTTCCCCACCCCCGATGAAAGCGAGTATGACAGTTTCGTTTCGGGACACGCTTCGAACAGTATATCCGCCGCTCTCGGCATAGAGGTGGCATCGCAACTCCAACACAAGAAACGGCACGTAGTGGCTATTATCGGCGATGGATCAATGACGGGCGGACTTGCCTTTGAGGGACTGAACAACACCTCAATGGACAAGAACGACCTGCTTATTATCCTCAACGACAACAACATGGCTATAGACCCGCTGAAAGGAGGGTTTACCCAGTATCTTGTTGACCTGACTACCACTACTCACTATAACCGCTGGCGTTGGCGTACCTATCAATGGCTCAAGCGGCACAGGCTCCTGAACGAGGAAAAGAAGGGAGCAATACGCGGCTTCGGCAACAGCCTGAAAGCACTGCTCACCAATCAGCCGAGCAACATCTTCCAAGGGCTTGACATCCGCTATTTCGGTCCGACGGACGGGCATAACATAGCCGAACTTATACGCATACTGACCGAGATAAAGAACCACAAGGGACCGAAAGTGCTGCATATACTCACCAAGAAAGGCAAGGGCTACAAGCCTGCTGAGAAAGACCAGACCACTTGGCACGCCCCAGGGCAGTTTAATCCGCAAAACGGCGAGAGGCTGTTGCCTTGCAGTCCGGCAGACAAACAGGGGCTGTGGCAGGAGGTGTTCGGCGAAGAACTCCTGCGTATGGCGCAAGAGAACGAAAAGATAGTGGGAATAACGCCTGCCATGCCTACGGGTTGCTCTATGAACATAATGCAGAAAGCCCTGCCTGACCGCGTGTTTGACGTTGGTATAGCCGAAGGGCATGCAGTCACCTTCGCCGGCGGTCTTGCCAAAGAGGGTATGCTGCCGTTCTGCAACGAATACTCGTCTTTCCTTCAACGCGCCTACGACAATATAGTACACGACGTGTCGCTGCTACGCCTGCACGTTGTGCTTTGTATAGACCGTGCCGGCATAGTGGGCAACGATGGTGCTACCCACCACGGACTGCTCGATATGGCTATGCTCCGCCCTATTCCGGGAATGCAGATATGCGCTCCGCGCACAGCGGAAGACTTAAGGCAGATGATGCGGCTTGCAGCCTCGGCTGACGGACCGTTTGCCATTCGTTACCCGCGAGGTATGACCCCCGAAGAGGACAGCACACAAGCAAAAGTGGAATACGGCAAAGCCTATAAGATAAAAGACGGCAAAGATATAGCCCTGCTCACAATAGGAGCCATAGGCAATGCCGCCACGGAGGCTATACGGATAGCAGAAGCGGAAAATCCGCAAATGACTGTTGCTCACTACGATATGCGCTGGCTCAAGCCTATTGACACCGCTGTACTTGACGAGGTGGCAGAGAGGTTTGACACTATCATCACAGCCGAAGACGGCATAATAAACGGCGGATTAGGGTCGGCTGTGGCAGAATATATGACGGAAAAAGGCGCAAATAAACGCATAGTCCGCATAGGAGTAAAAGATACATTTGTGGAACACGGCAGTCCGAGCGAACTATATGCAATGCTCGGTATGGATGCAAAGGGCATAGCACAAACAATACTGAAAACATATTCAGAAAAAGACAATAAATAAATTGATATGAAATCGTTTATTCATTACATCGGTTGCGATGACAAAGATTTGCAACTATTTGAGAGTCAATATACCACACCTGCGGGTATGTGTTACAATAGTTATGTTGTAGAAGGTGAGCGAATAGCCGTTATTGACAGTGTCGATCAGCGCGTAACGGAGACTTGGCTTAACAAACTTGCCGATGTTTTGGCAGGCAGACAGCCCGACTACATTATTGTACAGCATATGGAGCCAGACCACAGCGGTTCGCTCAATGCTTTTCTGCAAGCCTATCCCGCCACGGAGGTTGTATGCACGGCTAAAGCGCAGACTATGCTTGGTCAGTTTGGCATACAGACGGCGAAGGTCAGAGCGGTGAAAGAAGGCGAGAGCATAGACCTCAGCGGAGTGAGTTTGTCGTTTATTATGGCACCTATGGTTCACTGGCCGGAGGTGATGATGACCTACTGCGCCGAGGCACAAACGCTGTTCAGTGCAGATGCTTTTGGTAAGTTCGGCGTATATGCAGCCGATGAAGACGACTGGGCATGCGAGGCAAGACGCTACTATTTCAATATCTGCGGCAAGTACGGTTCGCCGGTAACAACTGTTCTGAAGAAAGCCTCTGCACTTGATATTCAGACTATCTGTCCGCTGCACGGTCCGGTGCTTGAAGGCGACAAACTGAGAGAAGCACTGCGCTTGTACGGTATATGGTCTTCATACGGAGTGGAGACGCGCGGAGTAGTGATAGCCCACGCTTCCATACACGGCAACACAGCCGCAGCGGCAGAGCGATTGGCAGAGATGTTGAGGGAAAGAGATGTGGAGAGAGTGGTAGTGGCAGACCTTTGCAGAGACGATATGGCGGAGGTGATAGAAGATGCTTTCCGTATGGACAGGCTTGTGGTATGCGCCTCGTCGTATGACAACAATGTCTTTCCGCCGATGCATTTCTTCCTTTGGAAACTGCAACAGAAAGCCTATCAAAACCGCACAGTGGGCATAGTGGAGAATGGCAGTTGGGCACCATCGGCAGGCAGGGAGATGAAAGCGATGTTGGAGCCGATGAAGAACATCACGCTGCTCGAACCGATGGTAAGCATACGCAGCAGCCTTAATGAGGAGTCGCTCGCACAACTGACAGCACTTGCCGATGCGGTGGCAAAGGCGTGAATGTAAGGCAAACAAAAAAAATAGGCATAAGGGTATTACTTTATGCCTATTATTTTATGCACTTGCAAACTCAGCCGCCAGCCTTTGTGAGAGAGTATATATTCCGCCGTTTCTCCGGCATTTTCCTTGCCGTTGTCGTCAAGCGGCTGCAAGAGCCAGTGGTCGGCTGTGATGAAATCGCGCCAGTGTTCGGGACTGAGTCCTGTATAAACGACCTTCACTTCGTCGGCGTGCCGTAGGCGAGTGATACTGCCCTCTTTAGGGGAGCAAGTTACCCAATCTATGGAGGGCGGTGGGACTATGGTGCCGTTAGTCTCTACTGCCACTTTGTACCCGTTTTGGTGCAGTGTATCCACAAGCGAATCATCTGCTTGCAGTAGCGGTTCGCCGCCGGTGAGGATAACCCAAGAGGCTATCTTGTCGTGGTTCAGTCTGCTTACTTCGGCTGCAATATCATCGGCGGACATCAAAGTAAAACTATCAAAGTCGGTATCACACCAAGGGCAACGGAGGTTACACCCGCTGAAACGAACGAACACGGACGGTTCGCCCGAGCGCATACCCTCGCCTTGCAGACTGTAAAAAATCTCGTTTACCCTGTATATCTTCCCCATAAGTGTTGATTTTTCAGTCGCGTTCATATACGGCGGTATTGCCTTCGCTCTCCTGCACCGACACTTTGTAGCAGTTTTTCACATTGTCGCAAATATAGCGGGCGATGTTCTCTGCCGTGGGGTTGAAACTGACCACTTCGTTCAAGTACTTGTGGTCGAAAGTGTCTTTCACCGTGCGTTTGATATGGCTGAAGTCGGTTACCATATCGTTTTCGTCAAGCGAAGCTGACTTGCAATAGACGGTTATTATCCAGTTATGTCCGTGAATGCGGGTGCATTTGCTCTCATAGTTGAGCGAAAGGCGGTGGGCAGCGGAAATCTCTATGCGTTTTTCTACGTAATACATTGTGGTTGAGTTTTTAGTCTATATCGGTTATTCCTGCGGCGCGGAGTGCTTCGCGGCGTTCTACGCACGTGCCGCATTTGCCGCAGGGCTTGTCGCCGCCTTTGTAGCAACTCCACGTTTCGCGGTAGTCTATACCCAAGGCTATGCCGCGCTTTACGATGTCGGCTTTGGAGATATTGGTATAGGGCGTTAGCAACCTAACGCCGTTCCACGTACCGGCTTCAACGGCTTTGTCCATAGCATCAACGAAAGCCGGTCGGCAGTCGGGGTAGATTGTATGGTCGCCGCTGTGGTTGGCAAGCATGATGTAACTCAATCCTTCGTTTTCCGCCATACCGGCGGCAATGGATAGCATTATGCCGTTGCGGAAGGGTACGACTGTGGAGCGCATATTGTCTTCATCGTAGTTGCCTTCGGGGATACTTTCTGCACCTGAAAGCAGGGAAGAGCGGAAGAGGTCTTTGATAAAATCAAGGCGGATGACTATATGCTTTATTCCGAGCCTTTCGGAGTGAAGGCGGGCAAAATGGAGTTCTTTGTCATTGTGGTTGCTGCCGTAGTGGAAACTGAGCGTGAGTGCTATACGGTCTTGGTATTCATATAGCATTGTGGTGGAGTCGAGCCCGCCGGAGAGGACGAGCAGTGTATCTTTTTTCTGCATAAGGGATGTAAGATTAGGTTATACGGCTGCCATACGTGCAAGCAGGCGTTGTTGGCGCATAGGTTCGTGTTCGCTGTCGGCGTATGAGGCGAATGGAAGAATGCTTATACCGCCGCGAGGCATAAAGTCGCCTATTACCTCTATATATCGCGGGTTCATAAGGCGAACAAGGTCTTTCATAATGATGTTCACGCAGTCCTCGTGAAAATCGCCGTGATTACGGAAAGAAAAGAGGTAGAGTTTGAGCGATTTGGACTCCACCAACCTTTCGCGGGGGATATAGGTGATGGTTATCTTGCCGAAATCGGGCTGACCTGTTTTGGGGCAAAGGGATGTAAACTCCGGGCAGTGGAAGGTAACGAGATACTCGTTTTCGGGGTGTTTGTTTTCGAAGGTTTCCAACACTTCGGGGGCGTAGTCGCTCTTGTATTCTGTATGCATATTGCCGAGCAGAGTAACGCCGTCAAGTTCTTTTTCTGTACGCATTGTTTTCAGTTTTTTTATGGGTCGGTACCCGTTTATTCAGATGAGGAGGAAAAACAATAGCTCCTCTTTGTTATATTTTGAGCCTTTGCTCTATATTCGCCTGCAAAGGTACGGCAAATTTTCGGAAGTGCAAAAATTTTGTATTATTTCCCGCCTTTGCGGTAGAGAGCGTGTTCTATGCTAGAGCGGACATCGGGATTGAAGGTCTTTAAGTCTTCAAGCAGGGTTGCCATCTTATGTCTGTCGCTGTGTTTTTCAAACGGGCAGAGGGCTTTTTGCTTCTCGTAGCCTGCTGATTGTGAGTAGGCGATAATATCATGTTCATCTATCATGCAGAGTGGGCGGATAAGGGTGAGAGGCATTTTGTCGAGCCTAAGAGAGGGTTCGATGCTGCTGAATCGCCCGACATAGATGAGGTTGAGCAGTGCGGTGGTAAGTATATCATCGCGGTGATGCCCGAAAGCAATTTTGTTATATCCTTGTTCTAAGGCATAATCAAACAGTGCCTTACGCCTATACCAAGAGCAGAGAAAACACGGGTCTTTCTTCTCCTCGCCGACGATGGCTGTGTCTTTGACTATGAACGGCACTCCCGCCTTGCCACAAAACTGCTGCAAATAACTGAGGTCGGACATATAGTTGCGGTTTGCGACTCGTATGTGTATGGCTGCCACTTCTATACGCGGGCGGAAGATACGCGCCTGTTTGCCGAGCAGTTCAGTGAGCAGCAGGCTGTCTTTGCCGCCGCTCAAGCCGATTAGCACTTTGTCGCCGTCTTCGAGCAGGGCGAAACGGCAGCAGGCTTCGTGAAAGCGTTTGAAGAGCCGAGATTGGAGTTTGTCGGTGCTCATAGGTTTGGGTTAGAGAGGTTATGGGTTTGGAGTTTGTCGGGCAGCCAAATGTTGGTTTGCGGCAGAGGTGCTTCTATTACGATATTTTGCTTGGAAACGGGGTGAACGAACTCAATGCGTCGTGCGTGCAGGCAGATACTACCGTCGGGGTTACTGCGGCGTGCGCCGTATTTGAGGTCGCCTTTTATGGGGCAACCGACGGCTGACAGTTGGCAGCGTATCTGATGGTGTCTGCCGGTGAGCAGAGCGACCTCAACGAGTGCGAAGCGGGGTTTTTGTTTGCCAGAGTCGGGATTAGCAGGCTGTTCGGATGTAATAGATAGAATTTTATACTTAAGTTTAGCGAGGCGTGCCGATTTGTTTTTGAGTGCTTGTTCGGGCGTAAGGACATAACTTTTGTTCTGCTGTTCGTTCTTATAGAGGTAGTGTGTGAGTTCGCCTTCAGCGGGAGAGGGCGGCTGTTCGGTAATAGCCCAATAGGTCTTGCGAATGGTGTCGTGCTGCTGAAACATCAGGTTAAGTCTTTGCAGTGCTTTGGAGGTACGGGCGAAGACCACTATACCGGAGGTAGGGCGGTCGATACGGTGGGGCAGACCGAGGAAGACATCGCCGGGTTTGTTGTAGCGGGTCTTGATATAGTCTTTGACTGTATCTATAAGGCAGGTGTCGCCGGTCTTGTCGCCTTGCACGAGTTCGCCGGCGGCTTTATTGACGACGATAATATGGTTGTCTTCGTAGAGAATGGTCATAGTTGTATCTGCTTTAGCGGTTGGAGTTGCGGGTATTTGTTTTGCATTTCCTGCACTTTCCCTCGCAGTGATTCTCTGAAGGTCTGATAGTCTTCGCTATCGGGGTGGAGGGGGCGATGGGAGAGCATAAGGCGGAGTTTATGCAGTTCGTCCATAGACTGTTGCGTTTCGGGATTGGCGTAGAAGGTCTGACGGAAACAATCCCATATATAGTCAATAGCCACTTCGGAGGGGTGGAACATATCGGGAGCGTAAAAACGGTAGTCGCGCAGTTCGTCAAGCATAATCTCGTAGGAGGGGAAGTAGGTGGTATTTTTATATTCCTTGGTGATTATATCCACGGCTTGCAGCAGTATGGCTTTGGAAAGTTGGTTTTCGTGCAGTCCGTCTTTTATATGGCGAATGGGAGAGACGGTGAAGATAAAGCGGCACCCGGGTGAAGCCTCTAACAGCGGACTCCACATTGTCAGTATATCTTCTACGGTAAGCCTATAGCGATAGAAATCGGCAGACGGGCGTTTAAGGCAGTTATCCACCACCGACAGAAAGAGAGGAGTACGGTATTTATATATCGAACTGTCTTTATTTAGACAGACGGTGGCTTTTGCATATTCCTCTTCCGTAATAAGATTCTTGTCGCAATAGACCCAAGCCGTACCGAATGTAACGATTACGACATCATACTGACGACATTTGTCAAGGTCAAGATGATGCCTGATTGATATGGGGTTATAGAGCGTACCGAAAGGGTTGGCTGTAACTGGCAGGAAGTACTCCTGCATCTTGCGTGCTATATTGTCGGAAAAACACGAGCCGAGGGTGAGAATCTTAGTGTCGTAAGTCAGTTGCAACGGTGATTTAGACAGACTGACGGGAGTGCGAAAAAGGTTATTCATAGCGCATTACACGAGCAGGTGAGACATTGGCAGCCACGCCGGAGGGCAGCAGCAGAACGAGCAGAGAGAGAACAACTACCGCTATAAGCAGCAGCGTTATCCACAGCCAAGGGAAGGCTATGGGGACAAAGGTTACATAGTAGGTGGCAGGGTCAAGGGGCAGGAAATGAGTGAAATACTGCACGGCTGCAAGGGCAAGTCCGAGCAGTGTCCCCCACCCTACACCTTTGCATATCAGCATAGCGGACTCGTAGAGGAAGATAGACCTTACGAGGCGGTTGTCCGCACCGAGGGCTTTGAGCGTACCTATAAGTTGCACGCTGTCAAGGATAAGTATAATCAAGCCCGAGACGATATTAAACGCCGACACGGCGAACATAAGCAGCAGGATAACGATAACGTTCATATCAAGCAGGTCGAGCCACGCAAATATCTGCGGGTTGAGGTCTTCGAGGGTCTGCGTATAGAGGGCGTTGCCGTTGTCGTCAAGGCGATTGGCAGTCTGATACCACACTGCATCCGCCACCTCTTCAAGATGTGAGATGTCGTCGAGGGTTATCTCTATACCGGAAGCCTGTTGTTCTGTCCAGCCTTGCAGACGGCGTATCTGGTCGTGTGTACACCAAGCGAAAAGCATATCGGCATCCTCAAAGCCTGTAAAATAGATTCCCGTCAGTTTCCACCGCCTTACTCTTACATCATCTCCTACGAAATAGAGCCAGACATCATCGCCCGTTTTGAGCCGAAGTTTGCGGCAGGCGGAAAGCGAGAGAGCCACTTCGTTGGGATTGACCGGCATTGTGCCTTCCAACAGACTTTGTTCTATATCCTGCTTGTCAGTGGAGCGAAGGACTACGCCCTGAAACTGCTCGGCGGTCTTGATGATACCGGGCTTGGTAAGGAAAACGGACACATCTTTTACGTGCGGAATAGCTTTGAGATTGTCTATAAGCGTGTCGCTGACGTTAATAGGCGAGAGTTCAAAGGTGTTGTTAGACTCGAAGGCAGTGAGTTGGATATGCGAGCCGAAGAGTGCCACCTTATCGGAAACGGTGCGCTTAAACCCGACCACGACACAGAGGGCTATAATCATCACCATAACGCCAATGATTATACCAAGCAGAGCCACACGCACTGCGAGGCGGGACGAGCGATTACTCTTATCGCTGAAATACAAGCGTTTGGCTATATATAACGGTACATTCATATATTATAAAATCGGATAAACGACAATGTTTGGCACATTTTTTGCAAACTAATTATAGAAATTCACTCAAACTATTTACGGTTATGAATTATAAGGTTTATATTTTGCTTTTTTCATTGGTAGTGGCTCCTTTGTTTGCTCTTGCCGATCAGCCCTCCGAGCCGGTTGTCCGCACTGCGGAGGAGATAGCCAAGAAACAGACACATCGTCTTGTGCGCGAACTTGATCTCAAGGACAGCTTACAGATAGATACTCTCTATAAGATGCACCTCAAATATGCTCGTATGCGCGTTAAGAGCAACACGAGGGGGGAAGACCTTGAGCGACTGATGAGTATGACCGAGGAACTGAAAGGCATACTTACAGAAGAGCAGTACAATACGTTTATGAACAAGCAGGTCAGTCATTCTCCCCGCGCCGGTTCGTCGCCTGTAGGACCAATGCCGCAGCCGCAAGGCGACAAAAGACCGAGACGGCGGCAAGCGAAATAGACAGCCGTAGCCGACAAAGCACCGACAGCCAAGCCGCCGAGTATATCCCCGAGATAATGCACACCGAGATACATACGGCTATAGCAGTTGGCAGCGACCCAGAGCATAAGGAACGTCCAAACAAGGGCGTTTCTTGTTTTATATTTCGGAGGGCGTAATCGGACAAGCAAATTATTATATATCAGGCAGAAAAGCAGAGCAACAGCCATAGTGTTGGCGGCATGACTGCTGACAAATCCGTACATTCCGCCACGGTAGCCGTTTACTATATGCAGCGTGTCCATAATGGCGGGTTCGTGGGTCGGACGCGGACGGCAGACAAGGTGCTTTATTATGCCGGAAGAAATATAGTCGGCACAGCCTACAGCCACAGCGAAGCCTATAAGCAGAAACAGAGTATTTTTCCAACCTAACCGCCACCAAAGGAGAGCGACAAGCAGCAAATAGAGCGGAACCCAAGTAAGTTTACCGCTTACTATCCACATCAAGTTATCAGCCCAAGGCGCGTGCCAAGAGTTGATAAGCACAATGATTTGTTGGTCAATATCTATCAGTTGCTCAAGCATATTCGTTCAGCATTTCAGGCATTATTCGTTCATTAGTATGGCAGTGTGGCAAGCCACTACGGCTGCTGTCTCGGTACGCAGGCGCGAGGAGCCGAGGCTGACGGAATGGAATCCGAGACTTTCGGCAAGCCTAACCTCCTCTTCGGAGAAATCGCCTTCGGGACCGAGCAGGATAAGCGTATCCCGACCAAGCGTAAGGGCGTCGCGCAGCAGGCGTTTGGGAGTATCGTAGCAGTGGGCAATAAAGCACTCGACATCAGGGTGTGAGGCTTGGAAATTGCGCACAAACTCATCATACGGCATCATCTCGTCAAGCGTAGGCAAGTATGGTGTAAGGCTCTGTTTGGCAGCGGACAGGATGATCTTCTGCAAGCGGTCAGTGCGCAGTTGTTTGCGCTCGGAGAAACGGCACAGCAGAGGAGTGAAGGCATCGGCTCCTATCTCGGTGCATTTCTCCGCCATCCACTCCACTCTCTCTATGTTTTTGGTGGGTGCGAAGGCTATATGAAGGCGAAAGTTGTGCGAAGGCGGCTGTTTTTCGGTGCGGACAATCTCATACTCGCAGTGGCGCGGATGCGGATTGGTAATACGAGCGTAGGCTGTTGTCCCGCGCCCGTCGGTGAGCACAATCTCATCGCCTTTCTGCAGCCGCAGGACACGCACACAGTGAGCCGACTCATCCTCACTCAAGCAATTGACGGTCTCAATATCAGGATTGTAAAAAAGATACATAGTTTTTATAATTATTATCACACGTACTGCACTTCGGGTGTAAGGTCGATGTCAAACTGCTGTTTTACGCGATGTTGAACGGTGGCGGCAAGGGTCATTATGTCCTCTGCCGTAGCGTTGCCGGTATTGACTATGACAAGCGGCTGCCTGTCCCACACGCGCGCTCCGCCGACAGCAAGACCTTTGCAGCCGCTGCGGTCAATAAGCCAGGCAGCGGGAATCTTATAGCCGCCGTCCATAGCATAAAAAGGCACATCAGAATAGGAAGATTGAATTTTTGCAAATGTTTCAGCCGACACAATGGGGTTCTTAAAAAAAGAGCCTGCGGAGCCGTACTGAGCCACCTCTGGCAGTTTCTGCTGCCTTAGGCTTATAACGGCACGCCTGACATCACTTAAGGACGGACTGACAACACCAAGGCGCGAAAGTTCTTCTGTTAGACCTTTATACGACACGTCAGGTACTGCGCCTATACGCAAGCGAAAGACGACGGATGTGATAATAAAACGGTCTTTCCACTCGTCCTTGAAGCGGCTGTAGCGATAGGCATAGCAGCAGTCGGCAGCGGGAATATCAACCACATCAAGCGTTTGACGGTCAAGGGCTTTTACGGAATGTATCACATCTTTTGCTTCGGCTCCGTATGCACCTACGTTCTGTACGGCGGCGGCACCGACCGTACCCGGGATGTAACTCAAGTTCTCCAAGCCGCCAAGTCCCATATCCACAGTCTGGGCTATAAGGCTGTCCATTTTCAGTCCCGCATCCGCTTCAATAAGTACGTCTTCTCGTGTTTCAGTCAGAGCACGCGCACGATTCATACCCGAAAGCAACACCAAGCCGCCATAGTCGCGTGTAAAGAGGATATTACTGCCCTCGCCGAGAGGGAGTATGGGAGAGTTTTTGTACTCGGCAAGCAGTGTCTTGAGTTCTTCCACAGACTGAAAGACGGCTACTGCATCGGCTTTCATATCAAGGTGAAAAGTGTTGAAATTCAGGAGCGAAGTATTACGCCGGATATTCATAGCAAACTGTTATTCTTGTGTAGGTACGACATCGGCAGCGTGAAAGCGTTTGAGACCTTCCATAGGCGACTGCACTATCGTCGGCACAGGGAAAGGCATCCGAGACAACACTTTGAGCAGACTTTCTTTATAATAGTAGGCAATAGACCCGACAAAGCCGAGGGGCATTTGGCGGTCTTCATCTTTAAGGAAATACTGACAAAGTATTCTCTTGGCGAAAGAGCGGAAATGCTCTTCCACGAGCCGCTGAATACGCTCATCGTCAATATGATTAGCGCAGAAGCGACTGAGCGAAGCGAGATAACGATTGGGGAAAGGACGACGATAGACATTCTCTATGATGTCGGCTTGAGTGGTATCAAACTCACTTAAAAACAACTCTTTGAGGTCGTCGCCAAGTTGGTTTTTAAGAAGGTCTGCCACGAGCCTTTTGCCAAGCACGGCGCCGCTGCCTTCGTCGCCGAGAATAAAGCCGAGAGCAGGTACGCTCCAAAGTATATCCTTGCCATCGTACAGACAACTGTTGCTGCCCGTACCGAGGATACAAGCCACACCCTTGTCGCTGCCGAGCAAAGCGCGAGCCGCACCCGTCATATCGGAATAGACTTCACACTGCGCCTTGCGAAAAACACTACCCAGTACACTTTCCAGCACCGGTATTTTGGCAGGCGTACAACCGGCTCCGTAGAAAAAAACGCGGGTGATAGTCCCTGCCCAGAGATGTTTAGCCATCTGTGGCAACAGTTGGTTGGAAACAGTCTGACGGATGGCATCTTCGGTCTGGAAGAAGGGGTTGATGCCATCGGTGAAAAACTCGGACGAGTGTCCGTTGGCAGCCATAAGACACCAGTGGGTCTTGGTGGAGCCGGAGTCGGCAATAAGTATCATTTTCGCACTAAATACATAAAATTCGTGCAAAGTTACGCCAATTTTTGCACACTAAAAAATATTTCGTACCTTTGTCGCCGAATAGAATAGTGAATTATAAAGCCAATCCTTAAAAAATGCGACTCTATTATTCTTTGTTGACCACACAACAAACAGCAAATCAAACACTTACCCCCCCCCACCATACACAATATACATACGCCACACCCATACAATGTGGTAGCAATGTAAGAGATAAAAATAAATTCGCAGTCTTGCAGGCAGCGCGGGACTTGGTGTTACGTGCTGCCTGCTTATTTATATATAACCTGAACAAACAATCACTAAAACCAAATAAAAGCTTATGAAGAAAATCTTCACATTTATCCTCGCGCTTGCAGCAAGCGTAGGAACTGCCCTTGCTTGGGATAACCGAGTAGATGGCATCTATTACAATTTTAACAAGACAGATAAGACGGCATCCGTTGCCTCTTGGACGATGGATCTCATTACCGGCGAGAAGTACACAGACTATGTTGCCATCCCCGATACAGTTCGCTTTAACGGCATCACCTACCGCGTTACCGCCATTGAGAACAACGCCTTCCACAATTGTCAAAACTTGGTTCGTGTTGATTTAGGGAAGAATATCAGCAAGGTAGGGGAATATGCGTTTACTAATTGTACATCGTTGGTCAGTGTCTATTGCCGCAACACCACCCCGCCTACATGCCCCGAAAACGCATTTAATAAGGTTGATTTCACGTATGCTACCCTCTATGTCCCATTCAACTGTGAATCTGCCTATAAAAAGGCAGACGGTTGGAAGATTTTCGGCAGCAAGATCAAGTCTTACCAGCTTGGCGCAGGCACCTGCGGCAAACAAGGCGACAACCTCACATGGGAAGTGGACATCAACGGTCAGTTGACCATCTCCGGCATGGGAGATATGGCGGACTATGACAATGTCAATTTGTCCCCGTGGGCAAAAGCCGGATTGGAGAATGCTATCGAACGGATACGTATTTTCTACGGCGTTACCGGTATCGGCAATTATGCGTTCGCTTATTGCAAGAAAATCAATGAGATATACCCAGCAGGTAGTATTAAACGCATCGGTGTCGGGGCTTTCTCCAACTGCACAAGTATGATTGCGGCGGGTTTAGGCGATGGCGTTACTATTGGAGACAACGCGTTTGAAGGTTGCACAGCCTTGATTGATGTGGAGTTATATGCGGGAGAAAATGCTACAACCATCGGGGAATACGCCTTTAAGGGATGCAAGAGTTTATCGTATGTCAAGTTCCCCGACAATATTACAACTATCGGAGACTATGCTTTTTCCGGTTGCAGCAAGCTTACATCTATTCAGTTGGGTAAAGAGATTCGTTCGCTGAATAATACCGTTTTTGAGAATTGTCCGTTGAAGAGCGTAAGCATCACTTCCAACGCTTTTGTGAGCAAGAACAGCTCAGGTATCAATACAATCAACAAAATGGTAACTGTCTTTGGTCCGGATGTTCAGGAATATAGGATTGAGGAAGGTATCACCGATATAGGCAGTTATGCCTTCGAAGGGTGCACCGGCATGACTAAAATCTATCTCCCCTCTACTCTCACCGAAATAAGACAAGGCGCATTACAGAATTGCTCGGCTCTGCAATCCATCGTTTGCGATGCAGTTATCCCTCCCGCTTGTAAGGGCGATGTGTTCAAGGGGGTTAGAAAAAACATCTCGGTGGAAGTGCCGGCACAAGCTTTAGAAGCCTATCAGGAAGCGGAAGAATGGAAAGACTTTTTCAACACCATTGTCTCCAACGAGATTTATGCTGTGCTCAGCAAGGACGGCAAGACATTGACCCTCTATTATGACGACCAACGAGCATCCCGCGATGGTATGATTTACTGGGCAAGCGATATGTGGGCATACGCCCTGACCACCATTGTTTTGGACGAGTCTATGCAAAACGCTCGCCCAACGAACATAAGTGAGTGGTTTGCCAACTTTACAAAAGTAACTTCCATTGAGCATTTGGACTATCTCAACACCTCCGAGGTAACGGATATGAGTTTCTTATTCCTAAATTGCTATGCTTTGAAGACTTTGGATGTAAGCCGTTTTGATACAAAGAATGTGACAAATATGAGTGGTATGTTCGATGGATGCAGTGCCTTGACGGAACTGAATATTTCAGGTTTTGATACACGCAGTGTGACGAATATGACTTCTATGTTTAATTATTGCTCTAATTTGACAACATTGAATCTCGCTTCCTTCAATACTCGTAATGTAACGGATATTGGTGGTATGTTCTACTACTGCAGCAATTTGAAAACTATTTACAGTTATAGCGACTGGAGTCAAAGCGACCAACTGACCAATTCCTATAATATGTTCTATGGCTGTACCTCTCTCGTCGGCGGCTACGGAACAGCGTATAACGAGAACATTACCGATGCTACCTACGCCCATCCCGACGAATACGGCAATCGCGGGTACTTCACGAAACCCTTAACTACTATCTACGCCACTTTGGTTGACAACGAGTTCACGCTCTATCGTGACGATCAGTGGCTCATACGCCCGGGGGTTGCAACTTGGTGGAGTGCAGAGAGTGGTGCCGAAAGTATGTTTATCAACGATTATACACTCATTACTTCTGTCACATTGGACGAATCGATGAATAAAGCCCGCCCGATAACAACTGACTATTGGTTCTATGGGATGGACCAAGTGACTGAGATTGAGAATTTGGACTTCCTCAACACCGAAAACGTCACGAGTATGAATGCTATGTTCTCCGGATGCTCAAAATTGGAATCACTTAACCTCAGTAATTTCAATACCGAGAAAGTGATGTATATGGCAAGTATGTTTAGGAATTGTTCTGCCTTGACAACTATCTATTGCGATGATTATTGGAGTACAAGTGCGGCTTTGGAGATTTCGGATAACATGTTCACCGGCTGTACCTCACTTATCGGCGGCAACGGCACGGCGTACGACAAGAACATTACCGATGCTACCTACGCCCGTCCGGACGAAGAAGGCAACCCGGGTTATTTCACCAAAACACCCGTAACAGCCATTGGCGAAATAGAAGCATCTGCCAATCAAGGCGAAGCGCAAAAGATTATCCGCAACGGCATACTCTACCTCCTACGCGACGGCAAGACCTACAACGCTCTCGGACAGACAGTAAAGTAGCCCTACCCGTATAATATCTACACAACAACAATCAAAACAATATCATCAACCGTCAAAACAAAAACAAGATGAGAAAACATTTACTTTTTGCCCTCATATGCCTATTCGGCATAGCGGGTACACAAACGGCGAAGGCCGACAGTGAACTCTATGTGGTGCTGACACCTGACCAAAAGACGATGACGCTCTTTTATGACGATCAGCGCGAAGCCAAAGACGGAGTTACCGATTGGTCTGTCTATGCAGACACGGTCGAAACGATCAAAATTGATGCATCAGTGAGTGTAGCCCGTTTCACCAGTACAGCCTCTTGGTTTGAGTCGTTCAAGAAAGTGACTTACGTCTATAATCTGGATATGCTCAACACTTCCGAGGTGACGGATATGTCGCGGATGTTCTGTAACTGCTCGTCGTTAACGGAAATAGACCTCAATAGTTTTGATATGTCTTCCGCCACGAACATCGCGGGTATGTTTGCCGGTTGTGTGAACTTGAAAACCATATATTGCAATCGCGACTGGAGTGCTATCAATTCCGAAAGTGTATTTCTGAATTGTACTTCGTTGGTCGGCGGCAACGGCCGTCAGTATGATATGTTCCATGCGTCGAGTGCTTTTGCCCGCCCGGACACACCCGAACATGAGGGCTATTTCACAGCGATAAATAAGATTTATGCTGCATTTAGTGCTGACAAGAAGACGATGACCATCTATCATGACGCAGAGTTCTACTCCCGCGAGAATGTACTATCTTTATTACAATGGGATGAGATATTGGGTGCCGGTTCTCGATCGCTGTTTACTTCCGTAACAAAGGCGGTGCTCGATGAGTCCATGAAAACAGCCTATCCTATACGCACCAGCGGTTGGTTCCGCTATCTGTCCAATATGACCGAGATTGAGCACCTTGATTACCTCAACACCGACTCGGTAACGCAGATGGAGTCGATGTTCGGTTATTGCTCATCCCTTGAATCCGTTGATATAAGCACATTTAATATGGAGAAGGTCATTTCGGTGCAATTCATGTTCAATGAATGTACTAATCTGAAGACCATCTATTGCAACGATAATTGGAAAACGGATTATCCACGTTTGACGAAAACTCTCGGGCTGTTCAATAAATGCACCTCGCTGGTAGGTGGTTATGGTTTTGCATGGACAATAAATGGTGATGTATTTACCTATGCGCTTCCTGATAGTGAAACCTCTCGTGGCTATTTCACGGCCACACCCACCAAAAAGGAAATCTATGCCATTCTCAGTGCCGACCAAACCCAACTGACGTTCTACTATGACTATGATCCTGAAACAAAAGGCGGTGTAACTGATTGGAGCATATATAGCAGTGACCCGTACCAAATCACAACCGTTGAGTTTAACGAGTCCATGAAAGCAGCCCGTCCGACCTCTACTAAAAAATGGTTCTATTTCTTCCGCTATTTGACCGAGTTTGTTCATTTGGAATACCTCAACACTTCTCGGGTCAACGATATGAGCATGATGTTCTGTTGGTGCATATCGTTGAAAACGATTGACCTGAATAGCTTTGACATCCGCAACCTGAAGGAGACGAGTTCGATGTTCAATTCGTGTTTAAGCCTAACGTCTATCTATTGCAAGTCTGATTGGTCGCAAAGCGACATTACGTCATCGGCATATATGTTCGACATGTGCAAGTCATTAGTAGGAGGTAGCGGAACAGCCTATGATGCATCCTATAACAATGACATCACCTTTGCCCATCCCGATCTCGGTCCCAATTCCAACCGAGGATATTTCACGTTAGCGCCCAAAGAGATCTATGCCACCCTCATAGACGATGTGCTCACGCTCTATTATGATGATCAGAAAGCCAACACTGAGGGTGCCATAGACACTTGGACGGCAGAAGAAGGTGCGACCGATATGAGAGAAAATGCGCTGTTAGTCAAAACGGTTATATTGGACGAATCGATGCAAAATGCGCGTCCTACCTCAACATTCAAATGGTTTAATTTCCCGAACGTAACCGAGATTCAGCATCTGGACTACCTGAATACATCCGATGTAACGAATATGTATATGATGTTCTACTTCTGCTCTGAATTGGAATCGGTGGATGTGAGCCGGTTTGACACGAAAAATGTAACGACCATGGCATCTATGTTTGAATTATGCGGCAATCTGAAATCGTTAGATCTGAGCAACTTTAATACAGAGAATGTGATATATATGGCATCTATGTTCTACAGCTGTAACGACCTGACTTCACTGGATCTAAGCAGCTTCGATACAAAGAATGTAACGAATATGGAAGGTATGTTCCAGGATTGTTTTTCACTGACTTCGTTGGATATAAGACATTTCGATATCAGCAAATTGACAAATACGAAGGCTATGTTCGCTAATTGTATAGCACTTAAGACCATTTATTGTGACACCGACTGGAGTGCCAGCAAGGTCTTGATTTCGTCTTCCAATATGTTCAACAACTGCCCGGCTCTCATTGGAGGAAGCGGCACCTTATACGATAAAAACAAGAAGGACAAGACCTACGCCCGCCCGGACGGTTTGGACGGCAACAAAGGCTATTTCACATCCACGAACATTGAGCCGACCATTGTACCTGTACCCGATGACGTAGAAACAACCATCGACTTCGCCCAAACCAATCCCGACGGCAGCGAGAATGTGTTCTTTGCAGCCAATGCTTCCAACACATACAACGCCGAGTCTGGGCAATTGGAAATCACCACTTCCCTTACCGACGAGCAGGTGGAAGATGCGCTTGGCAGCACTGTTCCCGGTTCTGCTCTTTGGGTGAATATGCTGCCCGGCTCGTTAGTCTTTGATGTACCCGAAGGCGAAGGCGATATTATGGTGGAATGTATGACCCTGCCCGGTTATACCATACGAGTTAAGATGGAAGGCAAGGCCGCCATCTCGATTACCCAAGCCTCGTTAGGCTGGGCGAAGGTGCACTACAACACAACCGCTCCTACGCATGTCGTCATTTACCTGCATGCAGAAAATCCCGCTTCCGCTCCGGCACGTATTGCCACCGCTATGAGCGATGACGACCCGAGCGTGGGTGCATACATCAAGACCCTCAAGATCACCCCTGCCGGTGTCATCACCGAGCCGACGGCTCTTGGACAAGTCCAAACCGGTGACAATGCCGACAAAGTGCTGTTGAACGGGCAACTCTACCTCCTACGCGACGGCAAGACCTACAACGCCCTCGGACAGGAGGTGAGGTAAGCCCACCCGTGCCCTCCCCATGAGGGGGAGGAACTAAACTCCCAAAACAGACTCGGCGGCGTTGGTTCGCCGTCGAGTCACAAAAACGTTCTTTGACATATTGGATTATCGTTCGCGATCGGCAAAAGAATGAACTTTTGTCTAAAATCACAAAAAAATCACATGGGCGGATATTCTATCATTATCCCTGAAAACTATGTCCACCGCGATTAGAACTGCGTGATGAAGGTATGATTCTTCCTACAATGACACACCTGTCATTGTAGGTTTAGACATCATTAAACAAGATTTCTTTTCCTTAAAACCGGAAGACAATAGTTTGCATTTTTATTACGAATTAGTATAATATTTACTATTTAACTCTTTCAACAACGGTAATCCAATGAGTCAACGGGTTACCGTTGTTTGTTTGTATAACAACACAATAAAAATTCATATTAATAATTAACATAAAACAACATCATTATGAAAAAGATTTACTTGTTTTTGGCATTATGCCTGAGTGCCGTCTTTACGGCAAAAGCCGGTACACCGGTGGTTTACACCGAGTTTAACGAATTTACCGGTACACTCACCTATTACTACGATGACCAAATGTCATCCAGTTCGGGTGTAACCGAAGTATATAATCCGGACGTGATACGTTTCGCCTCGTATAATCTAAAGATTACGAAAGCCGTGATTGACGAATCAATGAAAGAGGCTGCTCTCTCGTCCACACAGAATATGTTCTATGGTGGCTCTTGGGAATATACCTTGAAGAATCTTACTGAGATAGAGGGGCTTAAATACCTCAATACCGCTAATGTAACAAGTATGAGAGCCATGTTCCGCGAATGCGAACAACTGCAATACGTTGACCTCACGTCATTCAATACCCGAAATGTGGCCGATATGCGCGAAATGTTCCACAGTTGCAAAGCACTGAAGTTTATTGATATTCGTTACTTCAAAACAGACAACTTGCAGAATACTGCGATGATGTTCTATAATTGTGAGGCGCTCGAAACCATCTTATGCTATGAGGATTGGAGCGCAATATCGAGATTAGTAGGCAATTCGGATTCGATGTTTGGCAAATGTACAGAACTGAAAGGCGGCAACGGAACGGAATATAACGCCGACTATACCAACATCGTTTACGCCCGTCCTGATAAAGAAGGCAAACGCGGGTATTTCACTTCCGGACTTACCCTTGATAACGGATGGGCATACTACGACAACGGAGAATATTACGATCAAGCTGGATATGGCATTACTAAAAATTTCTACTGGGGCATACGAATCCCTGCCGGTTCGGTCAGCGGGGCATACCTCACCAAAGTGGCGTTATATATTGCTGAATCAGGCGAACTGACCCTCCATATCTACGAAGGCGGAGAGACACCGGCGAACGCTACGCACAGATATTCCCAAAAAATACAATTAAAAGATGAATACATAGACAAATATCAAGAGTTCGTCCTCTATTCGTCACTTGCCGTTGACCCTGCCAAAGATTTGTGGATTGTATGTGAGAACTCAGGTCTGCTATCGGATCCCGCATCGTATTCTTTTATTAACTATAAGCCAGATGCATGCTGGTTGGACGCTCTTAATGGAGACGGGTGGTATACCGGGCATTATGAATTTGCATGGATGATTCGCGGCTATTTCTCCGACACCGAAACGCCCGCAGATGAAATACCGTTGCATTTCGAGTCTGCGCCCGAAGCAAGCGATATTACTGCGACCTCGGCCGTAATCACATGGACGGGTAACGGCGACAAGTATGAAATTCGCTACCGACCGAAAACCTCATTTGACTTCTCGGAGGGCTTGGACGGCTGGGTATCCCTGGATGCGGATGGCGACGGATATGGTTGGTACCATAGGAGTGATTTGTCTGGAGTGGGAGTTGCCGCATCTGCCAGTTGGGAGGACGTTTCTTTGACCCCGGACAACTACCTTGTCTCGCCGAGAATGCCTTTGGACGGCACCTTCACATTCAAGGCGTGTGGAACTCTTGAAATCGATTTTGCCGAGCATTTCTGCGTGATGGTTTCCACCTCCGATAAGCCACAAGAGCAGTTGACCGCCGCGGACTTCACGCAACTGAGCAATGAGTGGATTATTCAGGCAAGCCAAACATGGGAGGAACATTCGGCAGACCTTACCGCATACAGCGGACAAACAGGCTATGTCGCTATCCGCCACTTCAATACAACGAATCAGCTTAGGTTGTACATAAAGGATATTGCTATTAGCAATATGGCAGCAAATATACCCACCAACACGATTACCGTTTCTGATATTTCCGGGTCATCCTATACGCTAACCGGTTTGGAGTCGGAAACGCTGTACGAAGTACAGGTGCGCGCCCTTCGGGACGGGGATGAACCAAGCGAATGGACTCCTTTGCTCTTCCTGACTCAATCCGACAACACAGGAATAGAGGATATTATCGGCATCGGGACAGAACAAAATCGCAAGATCTTCTATGACGGACAACTCTACATCCTCCGCGACGGCAAGACCTACAATGCCACCGGACAAGAAATAAAATAAACCCCATGAACCCTCCCATAAGGGGAGTTACTTAACTTGAAACAAGCCTTGCGGCGTTGACTCGCCGCAAGGCTGCTAAAAACATATAGTATAAAACTAAACTTTTTTAGCACTGAATCTTGTATAGAGCGGTAAATTGTAGTACTTTTGCAGTCGAAAATGAACAAGCAACAGAAATTATAAAATCTGACTATATTATGCAAATTTTCACACTGAACGGCCGCTTGACTAAAAGCGATGAGTTGCGCCAAATAGCCGAAAAGGCGCTGGAAAAATATATCTATATCTATCTTAAGCCCGATATACAGTGGGTACACTATAGCGCAGAGCGTATGGAGGCGGTGGCTCGCGACACTGACGCCGTGCTTACATACGCCGACCGTTTTCAAATAAAAAACAGCAAGACAGAGCAGGCTCCCGTCATAGACTATCAGCAAGGTTCACTGCGAGATGACTTCGACTTCGGCAGCGTGGTGCTTATCAAAACCGATGCACTAAAAAAGGCTGTGGGCGAGATGACATCTGACAGGCGTTTTGCCGGTTGGTACGAACTGAGACTTGCGTTGAGCCGTATGGGAGAGTTTGTGCATATCAACGAGTATATGTATTATGAAGCGGAGCAAGATCTGCGTGTCTCGGGCGAAAAGCAGTTTGACTATGTTGACCCGCGCAACCGCGAGGTGCAAATAGAGATGGAAGCGGTACTCACCGACCACCTCAAAAAAATAGGCGGCTATTTAAGTGAACGCACTCGTGAGATAGACCTCACTGACGGAGATTTCAAATACGAAGCGAGCGTAGTTATCCCTTGCAAAAACCGTGTCCGTACCATTGCCACAGCCATTCGCAGTGCATTGAACCAAAAAACGGATTTCCCGTACAACGTCATCGTAGTGGACGACAACTCGACAGACGGCACCGTGGACGAGATAAAAAACATCATAAAAGAAGGACACGACAACCTCGTCTATATAGCCCAAGACCCCACTTGGCACGCTATCGGCGGCAACTGGAACGCGGCATTGCATCATCCGCTATGCGGCAGGTTTGCGCTGCAACTTGACTCCGACGACACATACAGCGACGAGAACACCGTTCAGCGGTTCGTTGACTGCTTCCGCAAGGAGCGATGTGCTATGGTGATAGGCACATATCGTCTGACCGACTTCAGCGGCAGAGAACTGCCCCCCGGAGTGATAGACCACAAAGAGTGGACAGCAGTGAACGGACACAATAACGCACTGCGTATCAACGGACTTGGCGCGCCAAGAGGGTTCTACACTCCGCTTATGAGACAACTGAATTTCCCCACCACCAAGTACGGAGAAGACTATGCTATAGGGCTGCGTATATGCAGAGAGTATAAACTTGGGCGCATATATGAAGTGATGTACAACTGCCGCCGCTGGGACGACAACTCCGA
>DJXH01000014.1 GCA_002449665.1 Bacteroidales bacterium UBA7009 | reverse complement strand
TGCTCTTCAACCCCGAAGAAAGCATTGACTTCAACGGCAACACAGGTCCGTTCATACAATACACCTACGCCCGCATCAAATCCGTAATGAGAAAGGCGCAGACCGACCTTGATACTATTGCTCCGGCGGTTACACTGAACGACAAGGAGACCGCTCTTATACAGCGGCTTAGCGAGTTCCCGAGCATTGTTGCCCAAGCGGGCAGCGAGTTCTCACCGGCGGTGATAGCCAACTACGCCTACGCCTTGGCCTCGGAATACAACTCTTTCTACCACGATTACAGCATCTTGGGAGAGAGCGACAACGACATAAGGCAGATGCGCCTCGTCCTGTCGGCAGCGACCGCCAAAGTGCTTAACCGAGCAATGTACCTATTAGGAATAGAGATGCCGGAAAGGATGTAACCAACATCACTTTCCGGGTAACGAGAACAGCGCAGACCATCATCAGCAAAGCAACAGGATGATGGTCTGTGCTGCTATTATGCGTAGAAACATCGCAAGTGGATAGACGGTAGCGTATGCCACGGAGGGGTTGTTACTATCGCCTGAAAGGGACATAGCGTAAGCCAGTGCGGGTGCATCGCAATACGCGCCGGTGAACATACCGGCAACAGTAAGATAATCGACGTGTAGCCACTTATATGCCACCCACCCTACTATGAGAAGCGGCAGGACGGTAATGGTGATACCATACAAAATCCACATATATCCGCCGCCAAGGAAAGCAGAGACGAAGTTCTGCCCTGCACCTAATCCTACGGCAGCAAGGAAGAGAGCCAAGCCCATATCGCGCAGCATATAGTTGGCGGAGGTGGTAACGTATGTAACGACTTTGTATGCCGGTCCGAACCTGCCCATAAGGAGTGCTGCCACGAGCGTACCACCTGCCAAGCCGAGACGGAAAGAGTGGCTCATACCGGGGAAGACGATGGGAACAGAGCCTATCACTATACCAAGTGCTATACCAAGGAATACGGGGATAAGGTGCGGGGTATCAAGGCGTTTGAGTTCGTTGCCGAACATATCTGCCACACGACTTACATCATCTTTGTCGCCAACGATGATTAGTCTGTCGCCGAGTTGTAGAGTAAGCGAGGGAGTGGCAAGCAGGTTAACGCCGGCACGTATAACGCGTGTGATAGAGACGTGATAGTGGTCGCGAAGTGCGAGGTTGCCTATCTGTCTGCCGTTCCACTGCGACTTGGTAACGACGATGCGGCGCGAAACGAGTTGCGAGTCATCACCTTTGGGAATACTGCTATAGACCGACACCTTGCCCAAGAGTTCGAGCAGTCCGAGATGACTTCTATCGGTAAGCACACGAATAGTATCTCCACCTTGAAGGCGGCTGTTGCTTTCCGCCACCTCCTCCACGCCATCGGCGTGAATGATACGCGAGATGATGATGTCGATGTTTATTCTTTTATGCAGCGAAGCGATAGTCTCGTCGGGCATTCCGTTAAGCAGGATATCAACGCAAATAAGTTCTTTCTGCTCATCTTTATTGGCGTTTGAGGCGAGTTTATCTTTCTCTATATCCACTTTGAGCAGGCGTTTGAGCATAGCGATGGTGGCAATCACGCCAAGCACGGAAAAGGGATAAGCGAGTGCGTAACCGGATGCAATAGAGGGCGATACGTAGCCCTTGATGTCGGCAAAGGTCTGCTGTGCCGCACCCATAGACGGCGTGTTGGTAACGGCTCCCGTCATCACGCCCACCATAGCATCCAAGTCTTCGCCGGTAACAAACCAAAGCCCTAACGTAACTCCCACGCCAAGCAGGATAACCGCCACGGCAAGCAGGTTGAGTTTGACACCACCGTGGGAAAAAGAGGAGAAGAAAGACGGTCCCGCTTGCAGGCCGAGACTATAGACAAACAGCACGAGTCCGAAATCGCGAATGAGTTGCTCCACCTCCGGCATTATCCTTATGCCGAAAGCTGACACTACAAGTCCGCAGAAGAGAATCCACGTCATACCAAGTGTCATTCCCTTTATGGTCAGCCTCTTACCCAAATACACCCCCGCTGCAATCACCAAGGCTATAAGTAACAACGATTGCCCGACTGACGGCTCCAAAAACAAGGTTTTAAGCATTATGGATTGCTTTTGCGTTTTCTTTTCTTGTTCAACTTGTTGATAGCCGTTTTGGCTTTAGTGATGGCTCTTGATGTGGGCGTACTAACCTCTGCCTGTATTTCTTCCGCTTCCGGACTTACCTTGAGGACATAGTATCTGTAGTAGGACACGAGCAGCGTTGTAAGCGGCAGGGCTATAATCATACCTATCACACCCATCAACGCACCCCATATACTTAGTGAGAGCAGAATGGCGGCAGGACTGAGCCCTGTAACCTTACCCATAATCTTGGGCGTAAGCACCATATCCTGAAGGCTTTGTACGACTATAAAGACTATCGTCATAAGCAGCAGTGTGAGCCATACCGGCTGCCCTGTCTGCATTGACTGCACAAGGCATAGCAGTATGCAAGGCGGGATACCGAGAGCCTGCATATAAGGCACAAGGTTAAGTACGCCGATGATAAGTCCCATAGCTATACCCATAGGCATACCTATAATGGTAAAGCCGATACTGAACAAAATGCCGACACAGAGTGCGACAGTGGCTTGACCGCGAAAATAGGCATTCATATTGTTGTCTATATCGCCTACAAGTTTTACCGTAAACTCGCGGTACTTCTCCGGCACGTACTCACACCAATGAGCCTGAATATCAGGGAAGTCGATAAGCAGGAAGAGCAGATATAGGAAGCAGATAAAGACAACTACAAGTTCGCTCACCATACTCAATCCGCCCGACACCCACGACAAAGCTTTGGGTACGAAGTTCTTCACCGCCTCTTGTACTTCGGGATAACTCAGAGCCGTCTGCAAGTCAAGGTTGTTCTTAAGTTCTTCCCACTTGGCTTGCATCTCCGGCGAAAGAAATTGAGAGACGTCAAAGTTTGTAATATATGCTTCCAAGCCTTTCATTGCCGACTGCACCTGTTCCGTTATCACGGGAACGAGAGCCGCCACTGCTCCGAAGAGCAGCAGCGACACTAAAAGTAAAGTACAGAGTACGGCAAGCGTGCGGTTTTTGATACGGCACTTGTTCTGGGCAAAATCCACAAGCGGCGAAAGAATGTAAGCAATAAGGAAACTTACCAAAAACGGCAGCAGTACTCCATAAAGACGTTGCAGCATAGTTTACTTGTTGTATATACGTTTTATCAGTCCGCTTGCTATGTTCCAGACGGTCTTAATCGTCTGCGAATGTTTGCTAACAGCGTTGCCGAAAGGTTTGTATATTGTTTCGGCAACCGTTTTTACCGTTTGTGCTATGCCTATGACAGTTTTAACGTATCCGTCAAGTTGTTCTTGCTGAATGGAGGCACGCCGTTGCATACGGTCGATTTGGTGTTCCACCTCCTCTATGGTCTGTAGTTTGCTGAAATCAGTCATTTTGCGCCTCCTCTCTGAGTCTTATCTCTTCGGCTTTCCTGCCGTCTTCGGCGAAGAAAATGCCGCTGAGTCGTTTAACAAAGGGGTTGATGAACAGCCTTTTGCGCATAAGAGCAACGACTACGATCAACACAACAAACACTCCGACCATCACCAGACACGCAGCCCACACCGGCATACACGATGCCATAGCACCGATAGCGGCAAAGGCGGCAAACGACAATATGCCGAAGAGGAGCAGAATAACACAGATAGCAAGCAGCAGATAGCCAAGCAGACGGCTGAGCGAACTGACCGCGTTAAGACGCAACAAGTCATACTGTGTGCGGGCGTAACTCTTCAGGTCGCTCTGAACTTGCTCTATATTAAAGTTCTCCATAGTAGTCGGGGATTATGCCTGTGCAGCGGTGTCGGCGGCAGCCTCAACGGCAGTCTTGCATTTGCACTCAATCTCTTGTGCGGCTTTCTCGCAGGCTTTCTTGATATTGTCTATACCTTCTTCTGCGAGGTCCTGAATTTTTCCGCGCAGTTCTTTACCTGTCTGGGGAGCAACAAGCATAGCCACAGCAGCACCTACGGCTGCACCGGTGGCAAAGATAAGGGTTGTCTTAAGAAAATCGTTCATAATTGCAATTGTTTTAAGTTGTTAAACAGATTGTTGCACGTATGCAACGAGATATTATTTTGCTACCACAAGGTAGTAGTTCTTCTTTCCTTTTTGGAAGAGCAAATACTTGCCGTTAAGTAGTCTGTCTGCCGTCAGAGGCGACTGTGCATCAGTCAGTTTCTCTTTATTGAGCGAGAAACCGCCTGCCAGTATCATTTTCCTCGCCTCACCTTTACTGGGGAAGATGTTTGTTTTCTCGGCGAGCAGGTCAAGCGGGAGAATACCGTTTTCGAGTTCTTCTCGGCTTATCTCAAAACGCTCTACTCCTTCAAAGACTTGCAAGAACGTTTCCTCGTCAAGTCCGCGCAGGGCATCGGCTGTGGCGTTACCGAAGAGAATATTTGTTGCCTCTACGGCTGCGTTGTAATCCTGCTCGCTGTGTACCATTATGGTAACCTCTTTGGCGAGACGTTTTTGCAGACTGCGCAGATGCGGAGCGGCTTGGTGTTCGGCAATAAGAGCCTCTATCTCTTCACGCGTCAAAGAGGTGAAGATTTTGATATAACGTTCTGCATCCGTGTCGCTTACGTTGAGCCAGAACTGGTAGAACTTATACGGCGAGGTATATTTGCGGTCGAGCCATACGTTGCCGCTTTCTGTTTTGCCGAACTTGCCGCCGTCGGCTTTGGTAATAAGCGGGCAGGTGAGAGCAAAAGCCTCGCTGCCGTTCATCTTGCGCATCAGTTCGATGCCGGTGGTGATGTTACCCCACTGGTCGCTGCCACCCATCTGCATCTTGCAGCCTTTGTGCTCGTTAAGCCAGACAAAATCATAGCCTTGTAGCAGTTGGTAGGTAAATTCTGTAAACGACATACCCTGCGAGAACTCGCCGTTAAAGCGTTTTTTGACAGAGTCCTTTGCCATCATATAGTTGACCGTGATGAGTTTGCCGACCTCACGCGAGAAATCAAGGAAGGTAAAGTCTTTCATCCAGTCGTAGTTATTGACAAGTTCGGCAGCGTTAGGTGCATCGGAATTAAAGTCAAGGAATCGCTCAAGTTGTTGTTTTATACATTCTTGGTTGTGTCTGAGGGTCTCTTCTGTCAGCAAGTTGCGTTCGGCCGACTTACCGCTCGGGTCGCCTATCATACCCGTTGCGCCGCCTATGAGGGCTATGGGCTTGTGTCCGCACTGCTGCAAGTGGCGCAGCATCATAATGCCGCACAGATGACCTATGTGAAGGCTGTCGGCAGTAGGGTCAATACCCACGTAAGCAGTAGTTTGTTCTTTAAGGAGTTGTTCTTCCGTACCGGGCATTATGTCCTGCAACATTCCGCGCCAGCGTAGTTCTTGTACAAAATTTTTCATCGAATCGGTATTTATCATTACGTTTCAGCCCGCAAAGGTACGTAATTTTGGCAAAGTGTGCAAGAACAGCACCAAATTTGCAAAAAAAACATTTTTTTTGTCAAAACATTTGCACGGTTCAAAATTCCGCCGTACCTTTGCAGCCGCTTTTGAAAGAGCAACTAAAAGTTAAGTGTTTTAAGGGTTAATTGCTCAATGGTGTAATGGTAGCACTACAGATTCTGGTTCTGTCTGTCTGGGTTCGAGTCCTGGTTGAGCAACAAAAGAAATGCGGTTTCGGCAAAGTCGGGAGCGCGTTTTTTGTTAGTTACCGATAACACGAACTACGAAAACTACGAAAAACACGTAAATTACGCAAACTACGTAAACAACAAAGATAAAACATGAAAAGAACTGTTATTTTAGCGGCGATACTGATTTGCTCGCTTTGTGTAAGAGCCGAACTGAAGTATATTTTTTACTTTATCGGCGATGGTATGGGTGCCAATCAGGTGCTTGCAGCGGAGATGTATCTTGCCGAATTAGACGGTCGCATCGGGCGCAAACAACTGTGTATGACCGCTTTTCCATATAGCGGACAACTTGCCACTTTCTCCGACAGCAACGGCATAACCGACTCATCGGCTGCCGGTACTTGTCTTGCCACCGGACATAAGAGTACGAACGGTTTTCTCGGTCTTGACAGCAAAAAAGACACGCTGCAGAGCATAGCGGCTCTGCTCAAGAAACAAGGTTGGGGTGTGGGTATAACCACGTCCGTGAGCATTGACCACGCCACTCCTGCGGCTTTCTACGCACACGTGGATAAACGCAACAACTACTACACTATCGGTACACAGTTGGCACGCTCGGGCTATGATTTCTTCGCCGGCGGCACTTTCTATCAGCCCAATCCCAAAGAAGGAACTGGCGACAACCTCTACGACCTATGCGAGAAGAACGGCTACACTATAGCCAGCGGATATGAAGATGCACAAGCCAAAATGCAGACCGCCGAGAAGATGATTATGATTCAGGCTCACGAGGGATTGGACCGCAACGCAGGCGGCAAAGGAATGATACCTTATACTATAGACCGCAAAAGCGGGGATTTGACACTTACGCAGATAACCCAAACAGCCATCGATTTCCTGAATACAAGATACGACAGGTTTTTCCTTATGGTAGAGGGCGGCAGCATAGACTGGGCTTGCCACTCCAACGATGCAGCCACTGCAATACGCGAGGTGATAGATATGGACGAGGCACTGCAAAAAGCCGTTGCATTCTATCGTCAGCACCCCGACGAGACACTCATCGTAGTAACAGCCGACCACGAAACAGGCGGCTTCGCCCTCGGGCGCAAAGGCTACACACTCAACTTGCAGGCTCTTCAACACCAACACAACTCCTCCGCCGTTATCTCAGAACGGCTGAAAGCGATGCAGGCTGAGTATGGGAAAAAACTGAACTGGCAGCAAGTCAAAGACTTTTTCTCGGAAACACTCGGACTATATACAGAAGTTACGCTTGACGACAAAGAGAACGAGAAACTGCACAATGCCTACAAGAAGATGATGAAACACAAAGATAAAGATGTCAAGACACTGTACAGCAGTCTGAACGAACTGAGCGAAACGGCGGTACAACTGCTTAATAAGAAAGCCCTTATAGGCTGGACCACCCTATCCCACTCCGCTTCGGCAGTACCTGTATTCAGCATTGGTGTCGGCGCAGAGCGTTTTACAGGCTGGCACGACAACAGCGAGGTGATGCCGACAATGATGCAGATTGTGGAAGAAAACAAATAAGGATTACAGATACGGGGCTGTCTCTTCGTAAGAAAAGCCGCGCGAAAGCATAAAACGGATAATTTTCTCTCGGGGTTGTCCGTTTTTTTGTTTCAGCAGTTTAACGATAAGTTGCTCATATAGAGCGGAGTCAATCTGTTGCAGCGCATATTCCATATCGTCCTCGTCTATACCGAGCATACGGAGCGAATAACGAAGTTTCTGCCTGCCCCAGCCGTTGTACGCACATTTGTCGTGTACGTAGGCACAGGCAAAACGGCGGTGGTCAATGAACTTCTGCTGCAGAAGAGAGTCAATTATATCATCGGCAAACTCGCTCGGAACTTGCCAAGAGCGCATTTTGTCCCTCACCTCTTTTTCGCAATGCTCCGCCTGCGCGCAATAGCGTTGTGCTTTATTAAGGCAGTCTTGCAACGACAAATCTGTCTTTTCCATACGAGTCTTTGATAAGATTGATTGTTGTATAATTTTCTGACACAAGCATATCCACAGTCTCGCTGCCGAGGTCTTCATTTATCTCAAAATACAGTAGCGATGCGGCTTTTTGTCGGGCTATGGTACGGTAGAAAAGCAGCGGGTCGCAGTCCGGCACAAAAAGTGCGGTATGCGGTTCATAGTCAACAACTGAAGCGGACATTCCTGCTTTTTGCACCTCTTTTATATAGGGCGGATTGCTGACTATAATATCCGTTGGCGGCAAGGGACAAGACAGAACATCGGACACGACAAAAACCACATCAAGGCTGTTCTTCCCGGCATTATGGCGGGCAATTTTCACCGCCTCTGCCGAAACGTCAATGCCTGTAACTTGCCATCGGGGGCGTACTTGCTTGAGGGCAAGGGCAATGCAGCCGGAGCCTGTACCGACATCAGTTACCCGCAGTTCGTGCTGCTTAAGTTGTTCGGTATCGCGTAAGACAAAATCTATCAGTTCGGCCGTCTCGGGGCGGGGAATGAGTGTGGCAGGCGACAGACTCAAATCCAAGCCGCTCCAAAGGGTATGAGAGAATATATACTGCACCGGCTCGCCTTGAAGCAGACGAGCGATGACATCATCTAACCCGTCGGGAGCCGACATCGCCGTATCACACAGCAGTTGTGTCTTGCTCTTGCCGGTCAGTTCTTCAAGCACCCACCAAGAGAGTGCCTGCGCCTCATCTTGAGGAAAACGAGCGAGCAGACGAGAGACTATGTATTTTTGCACGGTGTTCATTTCGGGTGCAAAGGTAAGTCAAAAAAACGGTAAAAACAGCAAAGATAAGCAAAAAATTGCGCAATCGCCGAAAAGGCCGTACCTTTGCAGGAAAATTGAAAGTAAGATGTCAGATGTTAGATATAAGAGTCCCTTGTGGATAGACGAGTATGATTATCCGCTGACGGACGAAAGAATAGCCAAGTACCCCCTCAAAGAAAGAGACCACAGCAAACTGCTGCTGTACAAGAACGGAAAGATAAGCGAAGACAAGTTCTACCGCATAGGCGAATACCTCAATGCGGGCAGTCTGCTTGTGTATAACAACACAAGGGTCATTCCTGCACGCTTGGTCTTTCACAAGCACATCACCACCGAGGACGGGAACGCAAAAGAGGGTGCGCGCATAGAGGTTTTTTGTCTCGAACCGCTGCAACCGAAAGACTATGCACTGAGCCTCGGCAGCACAGAGAGTTGCGAATGGAAATGCATGATAGGCAACCTCAAAAAATGGAAACAAGGCAGACTATCGCTGCACGTGTCAAGCGATGACGGCAGCACGGACCTCACCCTATACGCCGAAAAACTGTCCACACAGGGTAACACTCACACGGTAAGATTCAGTTGGACAGACAGTTCCATAAGTTTTGCCGACATACTCGACCTGCTCGGCGAACTGCCTATACCACCATACCTCAACCGCAAGACCGAACAAAGCGACAAGACCACCTACCAGACCGTCTATTCCCGAATCAAAGGCAGCGTTGCCGCTCCTACAGCAGGGTTGCACTTTACCAGCCAAGTACTTGACACACTGCGCGAAAAAGGTATAGACACAGCCGAACTGACACTGCACGTGGGAGCCGGCACTTTCCAACCTGTGAAGACGGCCGATGCTAACCTGCACACTATGCACAAAGAGATAATTTCCGTCAGCCGCGAGACAATAGAAAGTCTTATCCGGCACGCAGGCAGAATAACGGCGGTGGGGACAACAAGTATGCGCACCTTGGAGTCACTATATTATATAGGGTGCAGACTGCGCGAAGAGAAAGACATAGAAGGCGATATACACGTCGGGCAGTTTGAACCTTACGAAAAAGAATACACACTTGGTATGAGCGAAGCACTGAAAGGAATAACTGAATGGCTTGACCGTACAGGACAAGACACCCTTCACGCCGACACACAGATAATGATAAAACCGGGCTACAAGTTTCGCATAGTAAACCGCCTGATTACCAATTTCCACCAGCCTAAATCAACACTGCTGCTGCTCGTCAGCGCATTCGTCGGCGAAGACTGGAAAAAAATATACAACTACGCACTTAACAATGATTTCAGATTCCTTTCCTACGGCGACTCGTCGCTGCTCGAAGGACGACAAACAATAGATATATGATTGATACCCATTGCCATATAGACGACCCGCAATACGCCGACGGCTTGGATGCTTTTATAGCGGAGCAGAAAGCAGGCGGCGTGGAGAAAATTTTAGTTCCGGGAGTAAACGAAGCATCAATAGAGCCTGTAAGGGAAGTATGCAACCGCTTTCGCGGCTACCTCTACCCCGCTATCGGCTTGCACCCCGAGGAGGTAAAGGAAGACTATAAAGAAGTGCTTGACAGGATGGAGGACGAACTTTACTCAAAAGCAGGAGCGGACTATATCGCCATAGGCGAAATAGGTCTTGACTATCACTTTGATACCACCTTCAAGCAGCAACAACAAGCGGCACTGCGCAGACAGATAAGTTGGGCTATAGACAAAGACCTGCCCCTTATGATACACAGCCGAGATGCAACGGAAGACTGCCTGAACATACTCTCCAAAACAAGCGGAATAAGAGGCGTAATGCACTGTTTTTCAGGCAGCCGCGAGATAGCAGAAAGGATTGTAAAAATGGGGCTTTATCTCGGTATAGGCGGCGTGATAACATTCAAGAACTGCAAACTTGCCGAACACTTAGGCTCTATCAGCCTTGAGCGGATAGTACTCGAAACAGATGCGCCGTATATGGCTCCCGTGCCCAATAGGGGCAAAAGGAACGAAAGCCGCTGGATGAGTTATGTAGTACAGAAATTAGCAGACGTGTATGGTTGCAGCGAGGAAGAGATAGACCGACAGACCACAGAAAACGCAAAAAGACTATTTAATATATAGGGTGTGGCACTGATTTTGCACAAAAAGCGGGATTTTTTCACAAAAAACAAAAGAAAATTATCAAAATCTTTTGCACGGTCAAAAATTTTCCGTACTTTTGCAAGTCTTTTGGGCGAATAGCAGACTTGGAAAGATGCTCGAGTGGTTGAAGAGGCACGCCTGGAAAGCGTG